>NZ_CP065053.1:2477468-3096835 GCF_015689335.1 Massilia antarctica
AGCCGACATCGTGGCCCGCATCCTGAAAGAAAAGGATCCGGTCAAGAAGATGAAAGCGCTGCGCGAATCGACCAACCCGCAAGGCCAGTTCCTGTGGGCGATCTTCCGCGACGCCTTCCACTACATCGCCGTGCATCTGGGTTCCATCGCCGACAACGCGCGCGACGTCGACTTCGCCATGCGCTGGGGCTTCGGCTGGAACGTCGGTCCTTTCGAGACATGGCAGGCATCGGGCTGGACCCAGATCGCCAACTGGGTCAAGGAAGACATCGACGCCGGCAAGGCACTGTGCTCGGCTCCATTGCCGGCATGGGTCTTCGAAGGCCAGGTTGCAGAGAAGGGTGTGCACACCGCTGAAGGTTCGTACTCCGCCTCCAAAAACGCTTACGTGCCGCGTTCCACCCTGGCCGTGTACGAGCGCCAGCCGTTCCGCGCACCGGTGCTGGGCGCCGGCGCTGCCGACGGCAAGACCGCCGGCGTGACCTTCCACGAAGACGACTCGGTGCGCATCTGGCACCAGAACGACGACGTGCTGATCATCTCGCTCAAGACCAAGATGCACGTCATCGGCGAAGGCGTGATCAACGGCCTGAAAATGGCGCAAGCCGAAGCTGAGAAAAACTTCAAGGGCCTGGTCATCTGGAACACCGACGCAGCCGAAGGCGGGGCCTTCTCGGCCGGCGCCGACCTGCAATCGGCACTGCCATTGTTCATGCAAGGCGGCGCCAAGGCCATGGAGCCAGGTATCGCGCTGCTGCAGGATACCTTCATGGCGATGAAATATTCGAGCGTTCCGGTCATCGCCGCGGTGGCGGGCCTGGCGCTGGGTGGCGGCTGCGAAATGGCGCTGCACGCGTCCAAGCGCGTCGCCTCCATCGAGTCGTACATCGGCCTGGTGGAAGTGGGTGTTGGCCTGATTCCTGCCGGTGGCGGCCTGAAAGAAGCGGCTGCACGCGCTTCGAATGAAGCCAAGGGTTCGGACATCCTGCACTTCCTGAAAACGGGCTTCACCAACGCCGCAACCGCCAACGTGTCGAAATCGGCGCTGGAAGCGAAAGCGATGGGCTACCTGAAGGAAGACGACGTCATCGTCTTCAACCCGTACGAACTGCTGCACGTGGCGAAAGTCGAAGCGCGCGCGATGTTCGACGCCGGCTACCGTCCTCCGATGAAGAAGACGATCACCGCGACGGGCCGCTACGGCTGGGCGACCATCCGTGCGCAACTGGTCAACATGCGCGACGGCGGCTTCATCTCTGCCCACGATTACAAGCTGGGCGACATGATCGCCGAGATCGTGACCGGTGGCGACATCGACCAGGGCAGCCAGTTGAGCGAGCAGTGGTTCCTCGACATGGAGCGCAAGGCATTCCTCGAACTGCTGAATCATCCGAAATCCCAGGAACGGATCATGGGCATGATGCAAACCGGTAAACCGGTACGCAACTGATCGACCGGCAATGTCGATCCTGACCCTGGCGTTTAAATTTTTACTGCGAGTGAGGCCAAGCATGGTGTATGACCGTATCAAGCAGCAAATGATGGACACACTGCCGTTCGTGCGGCTGCTGGGCATCCGGATCGACGCGATCGGCAACGGCACCTCCGAGGTGTCGATGCCGGCCGACCCGAAACTGAACAACCACCTCGGCACGCAGCACGCCGGGGCGCTGTTCACCCTGGCCGAAACGGCGTCCGGCGCGGCCATGGCCGGCGCCTTCGCCGACCTGATTCTGGGTCTGCGTCCGGTGGCCAAGGAGTCGCGCATCCAGTACCAGAAAGTGGCCAAGGGCGCGACGCGCGCCAGCGGCCGCGTTCCGGGCGATATCGCGGCGCTCAAGGCCACGTTGAAAGCGGACGGCAAGGTGGCGTTTCCGGTGGAAGTGGACGTCTTCGACGAACACGGTACCCTGGCGGCGCAGGTGCAGGTCGACTGGTACTTGTCCGAAAAACGGTGAATCAGCATCCCATTTCGAACCACAGAATTTTTGAGAGAACACTATGAGCAAACAACTTCAAGACGCATACATCGTCTCCGCCACCCGCACCCCGATCGGCAAGGCGCCGCGCGGCATGTTCAAGTCCATGCGCCCGGACGACTTGCTGGTGCGCGCGATCCAGTCCGCGATGGCGCAAGCGCCCGGCCTCGATCCGGCACTGATCAACGACGCCATCATCGGCTGCTCGTTCCCGGAAGCCGAACAAGGTTTTAACATCGCCCGCATGTCGGTGCTGCTGGCCGGCCTGCCGAAAACCGTGGGCGGCGTGACCGTCAACCGTTACTGCGCATCCGGCATTACCGCCATCGCCATGGCGGCCGACCGCATCCGCGTCGGCGAAGCCGACGTGATGATCGCCGGCGGCGTCGAATCGATGTCGATGGTGCCGATGATGGGCCACCACCCATCGATGAACATGAATATGTTCACCGACGAAAACGTCGGCATGGCATACGGCATGGGCCTGACTGCGGAAAACGTGGCCAAGCAGTGGAAAGTGACGCGCGAACAGCAGGATGCGTTCTCGGTCGAGTCGCACCGCCGCGCCATCGCCGCGCAGCAGGCTGGCTTCTTCAAGGACGAGACCACCCCGGTCGAAATCATCACCCGCACGCCGAACCTGGCAACCGGCCAGATTGACATCACGACCCGCACGGTCGATACCGATGAAGGCGCGCGCGCCGATTCGACCATCGAATCGCTCGGCAAATTGAAGCCGGTGTTCGCGGCCAAGGGCACCGTCACCGCGGCCAACAGCTCGCAGATGTCGGACGGCGCCGGGGCGCTGCTGATCGTCAGCGAAAAAATCCTGCGCGAGCACAATCTGACCCCGCTGGCGAAGTTTTCCTCGTTCGCGGTGCGTGGCGTGCCGCCTGAAATCATGGGCATCGGCCCGAAAGTGGCGATTCCCGCAGCATGCGCCGCCGCCGGCATCACCCAGGACCAGCTGGACTGGATCGAACTGAACGAAGCCTTCGCCGCACAGGCACTGGCAGTCATGGGCGACCTGGGTCTGGACCCGTCCAAGGTCAACCCGATGGGCGGCGCGATTGCGCTGGGCCATCCGCTGGGCGCGACCGGTGCGATCCGCGCCGCCACCGTGATCCACGCGCTGCGCCGGAATAACCTCAAGTACGGCATGGTCACCATGTGCGTCGGTACCGGCATGGGCGCGGCAGGCATTTTCGAACGCGTATAAGCGTCGGTTAAAATAATGTCATCAAGGGCGCTGCGGTTTAACCTCGGCGCCCTTTTCACTTTTTGGAGAATACATGGATATTTTGACGAGCAAGGCCGACGGCATCCTGACCATCGAATTTAACCGCATCGAGCGCAAGAACGCGATCACCGGCGTGATGTACCAGGCCATGGCCGATGCGCTGGTCGGCGCCGAGAGCGACGACGCGGTGCGCGCGATTATCATCGCCGGCAAGCCCGAGATTTTCACGGCCGGGAACGACCTGGACGACTTCATGAAAAATTCGGCCCCGGTCGAAGGCGTGCCGCCCGAAATGCGTCCGGTGTTCCAGTTCATGCGCGCGCTCTCCGGCAGCAGCAAGCCGGTGGTGGCGGCGGTGTCCGGCGCGGCGGTCGGCATCGGTACCACCTTGCTGATGCACTGCGACCTGGTCTACGCGGCCGACAATGCCAAGTTCTCGATGCCGTTCTCGCAGCTGGGACTGTGCCCGGAATTCGCATCGAGCCTGCTGCTGCCGCAGATGGCGGGTTTCCCGCGCGCGGCCGAAAAGCTGCTGCTCGGCGAAGCGTTTTTGGCGCAGGAAGCCTACGACATGGGCCTGGTGTCGAAAGTGCTGCCGCTGGAAGAACTGCGTCCGTACGCGCTGCGCCAGGCGGCCAAGCTGGTGGCGCTGCCCGCCGCCTCGATCCGCGCGACCAAGTCGCTGATGAAGCGCTCGCGCACTGCGGCCATCAACGAGACCATGGGCGCCGAAAACGCCTTGTTCGGCGCCATGCTGCTCGCGCCCGAAGCGAAGGAAGCGTTCACCGCGTTCTTTGAAAAGCGCAAGCCGGATTTTTCGAGGTTCGCCTGATACCCTGGGCGTGGCGATCGCGCCTCCGTTGAGTATTACCAGGACGATTGGTTCTTTGGGAGATCGTTGTTCGGATCGTAGACGTTGATGGCATCGGCGCCGGTCAGCGCGTCAGTGTAGATGACAAGATTCTCTCCGCCGGTGATCGCGGAATTGAACAGGATTCCCTTTGCGTCGGCAGCAAGGACCTGATCGCCGATGACCCAGGATGGGGGTTCAATGCCTTGGTTGAAATGCATGTTCCGCCAGTCGCAGTAAAAATCTTGCCAGAGCGCGTCCCAGCCGCTGGTAAAGCCGCCGCGGAAGTCCACGATGGCGTTGATGCTTACGTTATAGCTGACCATGAGCCCGGGCGGCAGGAGCGCATCGAGCTGCTGGTACTCGGCTAGGGCGGTCTCCAGCTCCAGTGACAGGTAGAGCGCATTGACACCAGGCCGGTTGGCGCGCCCGCCATAGGCGCCGGCACCGGCCCCCGAGGTCGGCGCAAATGACCATTTCGGCTGGTGGACCCGGTAGGCAACAGCGTTGAGCGGGGTAAGAATCATCCGATGTACCCGGCTTGTAGCGACTGGATGTACTTGATGAGAGCGTCTGTGCGTTTTTCTGAAACGAGGTCCTGGGGCGTCTTGTAGTCGAATGTCGGCAGTGGATGATTCTTGAACCAGTAGATCGCTTTTTCGATGCTGCCGCTAATATCGGTGGCAGCGCACATCACGCGCACCGATTCACGCAGGTACGACTGGATGGTCTCGGTGTCCGGTGCCAGCCTGACGGTGTTCCTGTGAACGTGTGCCTGCGCCGCGAGCGTCTGCATATCTACCCTGAAAACAAGTCCGAATCGTTTTGGGGAAATCGACGGGCTCGCCTCGGAATTGAGGAAATTCATGAATTCGTCGAAGTTGCGATCGAATACAGGAACTGCCTCGCCGGCAGGGACGGTCATGTCTGCGGTAGCCATGTCTGCTCCTTTGTGCACTTTGTATGCACTATCATTGCACTATTTTCAGAATTGTTCAACCTTCCCATGCAGGGCGCCAACATGGCCAGCCAGTCGTCGCCCACTCGCGTGCGACGTAAGTGCAGTTCCTTTCGCCGTTGCGCGGGGAGCACATCCACCTGGCGGGGGTTATGCCTGGATGCAGAGTCGGAAGGCTGGCAAGAAGAAACCGCGCCGATTCAATGGAAGTGCTTTTGCCGCAATTGGCCTAGCCTGGAAAGATAGTCCTGATCACCAGCGTTCGGGTATTGGCGCTGTAGCGCCGCCAGCTCGTCGGCGTATGCGCTTCGCTGCGCCTGCTGCTGCTCGCTGCGCTGTTCCAGTTGCGCGATCTCCTGCGCCCGCTTGGGTGGGAAATGCCGCGCGAGCAAACGGTTCCGGAGCTGGTCCGCCGCCTGTGCGTCGCTGATGTCGAGGCGGGCCAGGCCCAGCTCGATGCGGTATTGCCCCATCGGCCCTTCTGCCGCGCGCAGGTCCTCATAAAACGCCCCGTAATGCTGACCGCGCAAGTCTTCCACCCTTGCCAGGCGCGCCGCCAGCGACATGCCAGCCGCCTCGCCGGCGGCGAATTCGTTCACGGCGGCGGTAAAGCCGACCTGCGCCTTCTCGCGGCCGAACCACGCCTGCGTTTCCTCGCGTCCCATCGTCGCTTCGCGCAGCGCGGACAAGCGTTGCAAGCGCTGCGACAGCGGCGTGTCCATCTCCTGTACCAGGTGCGATTGCGCTTCCTTCACGGCGGGCAGGCGCTCGATGGCGCGTGACGCAATCGCCGCCGCGCGTGGGTCCGGCCAGGCGGCGACCGCGGCGCGCAGCCAGCGCTTGCAATCATCGATGCCGAGTGCGGCGCATTGTGCCTCACCCGCGCGCCACCAATCCTGCAAGCGGCCCTCGCGCAGCATCCGCGGGCCGTTCGCGGCAAGCGTGGCCGCTGCGCTCGCGCGCCGCTCGATGGCCGACGCGCGCACACCAGCTTCGCCCACCGCGCCGCCCGGCGCCGCGGACGCCACCGGTGCGGCACCCTGGTCCGCCAGCGCCACCGGGTGCGCCGCGACCGGATCGGGCACCCCGTCCGGCCCGACCAAGCCGATATAGATGGCCAAAGCAGCCGTGGCCGACGCGGCAACCAGGATCGCGGTGCGCATCGCCGGCTCAATAGGCGAACAAGCCGGCCACCGGGAAGTGGTCCGACAGGTCATGCGCGTACCACACCTCGTCGCGCAGGCTGCGCAGGATGCGCACGTTGTTCTCCTTGCGCACCGGCTGCCGGTTGTCGTTGGCCACCATGATGTAATCGAGGTATTCGGTGGTGCCGCCAGACAGCGCACTGGTGGCGTTGACATTGACCGCCGCATCGAACGTGTAAGGGTAACCGGTGCTCGCCGGCGCCGAGGCCCGCAGAATCGACTGCATGCGAGCGTAATCGTCCGGGAACTTGAGCTTGTTGATATTCATGTCGCCGGCGATCAGCAGCGCGTCCGAGGCGGGGATTTTTTTGCTGTCGAGCATGGCGCGGATTTGTTCGAGGGCATGGAAACGCGTCTGGCGGGCTTCATCGCTATCCCTGGACGGCGTATGGGTGTTGCTCAGGTGGTAGGCTTTGCCGTTCTTCAGGATCTGGACATAATTGGCGCCCTTGTTCGCCAGGCAGTCGTCGCCGACGCAGCGGTCGAACACAATGATGTCGTCGGCCATGATCGGCCAGCGGCTGAGCACCATGGTGCCGCCATTGAGGAAGATGTTGGAAGGAATATCGACCAGACGCGACTGATAGGGGAAGGCGGTGCCAACCTTGGAGAGGAAGCGCGCGCGGCAGTCATTGTCGAAGATTTCCTGCAGCGTTACCGCGTCGTAGCCGTCCAGATTGGCGGCAATCTCGTCCAGCCGCGCGCAAATATTACTGGCGACCACCGGCAGGGCCCATACGTTATAGGTCAGGACCTTGAATTCGTCGGGCGCGCTTGCCGGCTCGACCGCGTTTTTGTTGTGAACCACGTAGTGGAGGTCGTCGTAACCGCCGGTGAATTTGGCGCGGTAGGAGGTCACCGACGCCTTCTGCGCGAACGTGGTGTCACGCTGATGGACGTTGCGGTCGCCGTACCATGGATCGTCGAAGCCGGCGCCACGCGCGGAGTGCAACAGGTTGCTTGAAAAAAGCGTGCCGGTCAGCTTCTGGCGCAGCACCATGCTGCTGTCGCCGCTGCTCACGGTGGTGTCGAAATAAAACGTCTTGCCATTGGTGATGCCGATGTTCCGGTTCATCCACATCACACGCCGGGTGGCGTAGGCGGGAATCACGCTCGCTTCCCGTCCCCAACTGCTGCCCAGCGCAAGCTGCGCGTCGCCGCTCTGGCTGACCTGGACCGTGACCGGGGCGGCGGTGGTGTTGGTGACATACACATACGATTCGGCGTGCGCCGCGTTGCCAAACAGGGCGCCCAGGCACAGGCAGGATAGAACAAGTCGTAGAACGTGCGGCATACTGATCTCCGGTGGTTGAAAATCCAGGCTCGATGGGCCAACGTGAGTTTGCTTCCTTAGTTGACCTGGAAGGTGCGGCTGGTGCCGCTCAGCGCGCGGATGCTGCCATCCCAGCCATTCTTGTAGTTGCCGTCATGCCGGATCCGGTACTGGCCGGGGGCAGCGTCGGCGGGAATGTCCCACGAAATGGCGGCCTTGGAGCTGCCCCACACCGGATCGACCCGCACCCAGCGGTAGATGGTGTTCCAGTCGCCATCGGTGGCGACGGTGCGCCAGGCGGCGCCTTCCCAGCGCTGCACTTCAAGGAAGCTGCCGTTCTGGCGCAGGTCGTTTTTCGGATGCCCGGTCCAGAACTCGACATCGACCCGCTGGCCGCGCGCGTAGCTGGCGTTGGCCTGGCGTACCACGTCGCCAAAACTCTTGAACAGCGGCGTGTTATCGAGGACCACGCCGGTCTGGAACGACAGCTGCTGGTTCGACAGGTCGCGCGTGGGCGCGCTGGGATAGGCCGGCACGCCCTGGCGCATCGCCGTGGCCAGTTCGTGGTAGCTTTGCTGATAGGCGCCCAGTGTCCACTTGCCGAAGTGGGTAGAGGCGCCTTCGTAGTGCTGGGCGTCGTATTCCTCGGGTGTGGTGATGTAGCCGGAGTACGCGTTGGCATAGCCGGCGATGACGACATGTTTGACACTGTCGCCCAGCGCTGCCTGGACGGTCTCGCGTATCCGGCGGCCGGCCATGATGGTCAGCTCTCCCGGCGCGGCCACGATCGCCAGCTGGCCGATGCGCACGATCGATACCGGCAGCACTTCCGGCGACCAGGGCACGGGCTGCTGCACGCCTGGCGCCAGCAGCACCGGCTTGACGCCATGGCAGTCGCGCACCCATTGCGGCGCTGGTGTGAGGATGCCGCCAATCGCCTGGAAGAAGGGATTGCCAGCCAGGTCCCCTTCATTGAATCCATCCAGGCCGCGGCCATCTTCCGTGCCGGCCGCGAACGCGGTGCCCAGCGCCGCCGGGCAGGTGCTGCGCGCGCGGCCGTCGGCAAAATTGGCGGCCACGGTGAGGCGCGAAAAATCGATGAAGCGCTGGCGGTAGTCCAGGGTGCCGGCCAGCGGCTCGAGCGCGCCGTTGTAGATCGCCAGCGCCTTTTGCAACTGGCGTTCGCCGATGATGCGCGTGTTATCGAATTCGTTGCGGGTGGGGCCGGTCCCGTCGAGGTTCAGGTTGGGTGTCATGTCGCCGGCGTTCGACTGCGCGAAGGCCGCCACGAAATCGCCGTCCGCGTTGTAGCGCACACCTTTGAGGTCGTGTTCCCAGCGCCAGGCCGCGTAGCCCTTGTTGTCGGAGCTGAGCAGGTGGTTGTTGGGGGTCATCGATACGCCGTGCGTGGCAAACCAGCTGATGACGCCCACGTCATCGGCGCCTTGCCTGAAGCGCAGCACCGTCATGTCCGGGTCAATCGGGCTGTTCCAGCGCTCGCGTTCTGCCAGCGGGTTGCGCAGGTAGGCGGGCAGCGAGCGGTTGTTGCTGGCATCGGTCAGCTGGCCCTTGCCGATGGCGATCGAGCCCGGTTTCAAGTCGCGGTGCGCCTTGTCGATGGCGGCCACGATGCCGCCGACCACGGCGTCGAAGGTGCGTTTGTTGTAACCGTAGGTGGTGATGTTGTACAGCGCGTAGTGGGAAAATCCGCCCGACCCGGAGTGCGTATGGGTGGCCGCCAGGATTACGTTGTCGGGCCCATACAGGCTGCCGTACCTGGCCCGCAGTTGCTTGAGCACCGCCTGCTGCACGCCCTGGAATACCATGCCCAGGTCGTTGTTGACGAAGACGATGCGCTTGCCGCTGGCCTGGTCGGCCACGATAAAGGCGCGGGCGCGCTGGCGCATGTGGATGCCCGCGCTCACTTGCGAGAGCGAGGCATAACCCATCATGCCCACTTCGGCGGCTTCGCCGGTGATGTCGGACATGCCGCGTCCGACCAGATAAGGATCGGCGCTGGCCGCGCCGCATGCCGCCGACAGTGCGATGGCCAGGGTCAAGCGCAGGGAATGGATGTGCGATGCCATGTGAGTCTCCTTGTTCTGGTGAGAATGGACTGTCAAAAACGCTTGGCCAGCGACAGGATCAGCGCCGCGCGATCCACCTTCCTGGTATTTCCCGCACTATCGGGCACCACCGCCAGTTCGCGGTTGCGCAGCACGGCGCCCGCCAGCTCGGCGCCAAAATCGAGGCCCCAGCGCGTGTGCACGATCCCCAGCTTGTAGTCAACCAGATCGGCGTCGCGGAAATGGCGCATTTTTTGAAAACCGATGTGCGCAATCAGCTTGTTCCTGCCATCGAGCTTGTGCTTGATGCCGACGTCGAGCAGGTGCGAGCCGCGCGAGTGTTTGAGGCCACCGTCGTAGCAGGCGATCGCCTTGCCCGGGGCGCCCCCGGCCAGTACCGCCGGCAGATAAGCCGTGCCGCAGATGGTGGCCGTGTTATTGCCGCGCAGTTCGTCGCTGAAGACATACAGATAGCGTGCCTCGATGGCGCCATAGGCAAACTCGAACACGCCGTAGCTGGTATCGAATTTGGTGTTGGTCACGCCCGTCGGTTCGCCCGTGCTCCAGTCGATGCCGGTCGGCGCGTCGTTGGCCTTCGCGCCCGGGAACCACTCCTGTGCCACACCAGCGCCGAAGTGCCAGCCATCGGGATTGCCCCAGCGGTAGCCGAGCGCGCCGGTCACCTGCAAGCTATTGGTGCCCGGGAAAATCTCCTTGCGGACCGTGCCCAGTTGCAGATAGCCGACCACGCCCGATTCGTGCACCGCTTCCATCGTCAGTTCGGCGCCGGGGCGGTTGTAGGTATCGGATACGCCGCGGTTCTTGCGGTCGGTGAGCAGCTTCGCTTCGATGTCGAGCGAGTAGCTCTGGATCGCCGGCTCGGCGGCGTGGGCTTGGCCGGTGTGGATGACGCCCGCCAGCGCGGCCAGCACGATAAATTTGTTCATGGCGTCTCCTTCGACTTGCAGCCGGCGGGGATGCTGGCAACGCGGGTCATGATCTCGGTCTCTCCCAGCAGTTCGGTGCCGATGTAGGCGCGCACCAGCAAGGTGTCGCCCTTGGTGCGCACGATGCCCTTGTAGTTTTTCCTGGTGCGGGGATCGTGCACCCAGCCGTTGCGCCAGGCGTCGTCCTGCCAGGTATTGAGCTTGGCAATCATGACGCCGCACGCGTCGTCCGGCGTGCCGGCATCCTTGTCCCAGACGATGGTGCCGCACAGCGCATCCTTCGGCTCGGCGCAGGCCTTGAACGCGATGACCGCGGCCTTGTCGGCGCTGAGCCACAGACCGGGTACGGTGTCCGGCGCGGCCCATGCCGGCGCCACCCATGCACATGACAGCAACATCATCGCTATTGCTCGCATCTCGTCTCCTTGTGGTGCTTCGGTTTTGGTGCTTATGGCATGGGTGTCAGTACCGGCCATCGCTGCGTGATCCGGCCCGACTCCATCACGACGATGTCGCCGAATTGCTGGAGCACGGACTCGCTCTGGCGTGGCCGAAGGAAGATGACATCGTCCACGTGCAGTTGTTGTGCGCCGGAGCCAAGCAGGACCTGCTGGTTCGACGACGTTCCATACAGGCCGCTGGGCACGATGCCGGCCGGCGAGACGGGATCGGCCAGCCAGTTGCCGCCATAGATGAACCAGGCGTGCGACTGGTTCACGTCCCACGCACGGACGGCGGCGCCGATCCATTCGACCCCGTTCGGCATGTCGAATTGCGCCGGCGCTTTCAGGACCGGCGTGGCGATGAATGCGGCCGGCGCCAGGTCGCCCAGCAGTGCGGTGTCGAAGTCGCCCGGCTTGACGAGGGCCGAGCCGAGCGCCACTTCGTTGGCCGCGCCTTTGCCGTCGTGCAGGCGATAAGTCGGCGAGCCGCCGGCGTTGAGGGTCAGGCCGTCCGCCGCCGCGCCGCCATGCAGCGCGCGGGTGGCCTGCGCGGCATAGTCGCGGTAAATGCCAAGCGCGTCGGCCAGGGCGCGCGCGCGCAGGCCCGGCAGGTTAGGCAGCTTGGTGATGTGGGCGTCGTAACCCATCATGCCGGACCACTGCAGGCGCGGTTCCGACTTCACGATGTCGAGCATCTGCTGCAGCGCGGCCGCACTGGCAACGCCGCCGCGATGCAAGCCGACGTCGATTTCGACATTCACGCGCAGCTGCAGCTGGCGCTGGCGTGCCAGGTCGCGGTACTGTGCCAGGCGCTGGGGACTGTCGACCAGCCATTGCAACTGGCGCGCCGGATCGAAGCCGCCATTCTTGAAACGGTCGTAGAACTGGGCGGCGGCGGCCACCGGCAGCGGCTTTCCAAGCAACAGATCGAGCGCCGGGCGCTGCGCGGCCAGCTGCTCCAGGTAGGCCAGGTTAAACACCATCAGGCGCTCGGTGCGCATTGCGGTGATCAAGTCGTCGAGCAGGGGCAGGCAGGGCAGGGATTTGGCCACCAGGCGCAGGTGCATGCGCCCGCCGATGTTGCGCATGACCTGGGCGGCATTGGCCAGCATGCGGTCGCGGTCGAGCACCATGGTCGGCGTGGCGATGCCGGCTGCGCGCAACGCCGCGGCCACGTGCGCGAAGTAGGCGTCGTGCGGGGCGCCGTGCGCGCGCGGACGCAGGGCCAGTGCGCCGGCGCCAGCCAGGCCGGCGATGGCCGCCAGCGCGGTGCGGCGCCTCATGCCGGCACTCCGAACAGGGCGCGCAAGTGGGGATTGAGCATGCGCCCGTGCGGGTCCATCTGCTGGCGCAGCGCCTGGAAGTCCTTCCAGCGCGGGTACAGCGCGGCCAGTTCGGTGGCGCTGAAGTTATGCAGTTTGCCCCAGTGCGGACGGCCGCCGTATTTGCGAAACACCGGGCCGATTTCCGAGGTCAGGTAGTCGTAGGCTTCGCCGTGCGCCGCATGCACCGCGATCGAGCAACTGTCGCGCTGGTAGAAGGGACTGAGCCAGGCGTCATCGGCTTTAACGAAGCGAAATTCAAGCGGGAAGAATACGTCGTTGCGCCGTTCCAGGGTGCGGATCACGTCGCGCACGCAGGCGATGCCCACCTCGCGCGGCACGTGGCATTCGGTTTCGTTAAAGCGGGTCGGACGCACATTCGAGAGCAGGCGGAACGAGCGGTTGGTGGCGTGTTCGGTCAGGTCCGCGTCGATCAGCCTGGCCGCGCTCCAGCGTCGCAAGCCGGGGAACTTGCCGAGCCAGTCGCGTAGCTGGCGCAGGTCGCGCAGCATGTCTTCGTCTTGCGACGGTGGCATCAGGATGTCGCTGCCGGCGTAGGCGTCGTGCGTGATGGCGGCGGCGTAGCCGGTGAAAGGCAGGTAGTAGAACTCAAAGTGGCGATGGATGCGCGCCAGTTCCGGCGCCTGTTGCAGCATCTCTTCGAGCGGCTTTAGCCACACCTTGCGCTGCAGGCTGTGCGCGGGCACCACGCGCATCGTCAGCTCGGTGATGACGCCAAGGCTGCCCAGCGACACGCGCGCGGCTGCCATCTGGTCGGCGTGGCGCTCTTGCTGCCACTCGGTGACGTCGCCCTGCGGCGAGACGATGCGCATGCCGATCACGTCCGCATGCAGCGCCGGCAGCGCGGCGCCGGTGCCGTGGGTGGCGGTGCTGATCGCGCCGGCCAGCGACTGCATGTCGATGTCGGGCAGGTTGCGCAGCGCCAGGCCAGCGCCGTCGAGCTGGCGCGACACTTGCGACAGGCGGGTGCCGCCTTTCAGGGTGGCGCTCATGGCCGCCTTGTCGTGGGAGCGCAGGCCGGAGAGGCGGTCGAGCGAGACGATCGTACCAAAGGTCGGCACCAGGGGAGTGAACGAATGGCCGGCGCCCACGCAGCGCACGGCGCCGCCCGATGCGCGCAGCAGCGCGGCGACGGCAGCTTCGTCGGCCGGTGCGGCCAGGGCGCGCGCCGTGCAGTGCGCGCTGTCCGACCAGTTTTTCCAGGTGACGGCGGCTTGGGCAGGCGCTGCCGCCGCCAGCGCCGGGATGGCGCGGCTGGCCAGCAGGCTCGCGGCCACCGCCCCGGTTTTCAGGAACAACCTGCGGCGCCGGGACAGGGGGCTCATGGCGTGGCCCCGGCGCTCATGAAGCGGGTGAGTGCGCGCAGGTCGTCGGGCGAGCAATCGTTGCACTGGCCCCGTGCCGGCATCGCGTTGAGGCCCTCGGCGGCATGCCTGACCATCTGGTCCATGCCCTGCGCGAGACGGCGTTGCCAATGTGGGGTGAAGCCGGTGAGGGGGGCGCCGCTGGCCGCGACGGCGTGGCAGGCCATGCAGGAGCGTTCGTAGCGTTCGGCCAGTTGCGGGTCGCTCGGGCGTGCGGCCTGGGCCCGTTGCAGATCGGCCGCGGCGGGCTTGTCGACTGACGCCGAACAGCCACACATGCCCATCGCGAAAACCGCCATGCCCAGTATCGTTCGCATCCGTTCACCCCGCAGCCGCATAGTTATCGGAACAATGTTCTGGATAATAACGACGTATCAAAAATAAAACAACGTTTTATTTTTGGGAGTGTTGCGGGGGTTTATGTGCGGAAACGGTGCAGGATTCCGGTCATTAATACATCGAGCAAGTCTTCCAGGTGCTGGTCGAAGGCGGCGTGTTCGAACCACTGTTCGGATTCGCCGAACACGAGCCGCAGCGAGGTCATGCCGTGGATACCTTCCCAGAAGATCTGGCCCATGGAGTCGAGGCGGTCGGCGCGCACCACACCCGATTCGGCCAGGGCCGCGAACAGCTGGCGGCCGAAGGCGTAGGGGTCCTGGGACTGGTTGCCATGTTCGATCTTGGCGCTTTCGACCGGCGCGTGGGGCCGGCGTTCCAGGAAGACCAGCGCGTACTGGTCGGGATGGAGCATGCCGAACTTGACGTAGGCACGGCCGGCGCGCTTGATGTTGTCGATCGGCGGCAGTGCCGGGTCGGTGGCGGCGCGCATGGCCTTGGCGAGGTTGAGCAGGTCGCTGTCCATGGCCTGGGTAATGAGCGTGGCCTTGTCCTCGAACAGCGCATACACCACGGTGGTGGAAAAGCCAGCTTCCTCGGCAACCTTGCGTAAGGTTATCGCGCGCGCACCGCCCGCCTTGATCAGTTTTCTGACGGCCTTGATGATGTCTTTACGGCGCTGTTCGGATTCCCTCAGCTTGCGATCCTGCACGCTGCTTGTTGCCTTCACCATGTGATTCAATCCTGTTAGATGCTTGGTACGCGGCCCGAGCCTATCAGAAATCATACGGGGGTGGGCAAGAATACGATTGGCGGTGTGGGCTGCCGGGGCTGGGCGGGGGCTTGCCTGGGAGGCATGCCTGAGCGCGTTGACTGGGGTGGCGCGTGATTGCGTTCATGTTTCGCTTTGCCGTCGGACTGCCGGGTTGCGCTCGGCGCTTCGGGGCGCGAGCCGCATCTCGGGGGCAACGTCGGGGCCGATGCGCCTGTCCACCAGCGCATGTGCTATCGAATTATGATGAAGATAAAAAGAATGAAAAAACAAATGTGAAAGGCGATCCACCCGGTTCGAACTCGGTAGACATGTTTGCTGGCCCTATGACGTTTCCGGTGAAACTTGACATCGGCTATGCTGTGAGTTTTTGCCGTCCCGGAATGCGGTCAAGGGCGGCGCGCGTTGTGCGCGTGCCGGCGTAGCGCACCCTTGACGGCATGTAGGGCGCATACGCTGGGCCATGGTCGTCGACGCGGCAGGCCGTGGCGATGACCATGGATAACAGGCGTGCCGGCGTATCCGGCTGGAGAAGGCAGTTTGAGTATTAGCATGGAAACCTTGTTCACCACCGCGCTGGGCTTGCAAGCTCCGTGGGAGGTGACTGAATTCAAGCTCGACACTGGGGCGCGACGGATCGATTTTGAAGTACGCTATCAAAGCGAGGAGATGGCCTGCCCCGTTTGCG
Organism: Massilia antarctica; assembly: GCF_015689335.1. Classification (GTDB taxonomy): domain Bacteria; phylum Pseudomonadota; class Gammaproteobacteria; order Burkholderiales; family Burkholderiaceae_D; genus Telluria_A; species Telluria_A antarctica. The sequence continues at coordinate 2,492,933 of NZ_CP065053.1, forward strand.
AGACACCAGCACAGAAGATCCACAGCCGCATGCGGCGCAGCTGGCGACATCTCGATTTCTTCCAATATGAAGCTTGGGTGCACGCCGAAGTACCGCGCGTGCGCTGCCGCTCCTGCGGCAAGACCTCGCGCATTGAGGTGCCGTGGTCGCGACCTGGAAGTCATTTCACCTTGCTTTTCGAGGCGCTGGCCATGTCCTTGTGCCAGACGATGACGGTGGCCGAGACCGCCCGGCTGCTGCGTGTGACGGCGCATCGCCTGTGGCGCAGCGTCGGCCATTACGTCGCGGTGGCGCGCGGCAAGGATGACATGAGCGACGTGAAGCTCATCGGCATCGACGAGACCAGCCTTCGGCGCGGTCACCAGTATGTGACTGTTGTTCACGATCTGGACGCCAAGCGCCTGCTGTTCGCCACCGAAGGCCGCGGCCACGAGACGGTAGCCGCTTTCAAGGCCGATCTGATTGCCCATGGCGGGCAGGTGCAGGGAATCGCGCATGTCTGTATGGATATGAGCCAGGCCTACGTCAAGGGCGTCACCGAGCAATTGCCGCAGGCTCAGATCAGCTTCGACCGTTTCCACGTCATTGCCATGGCCAACGATGCCATGGACAAGGTCCGCAAGCTGGAAATGGCGGAACAGCCGCGTGTCGTTCGCAGCGCCTTGGGCACCGAACGCAAGACCGTCCGCGCATTGATGTGGGGAATGCGTCGCGACGCGCGTAGCTGGACGGCACGCCAACGCGACACGATGTATCTCTTGCAGCGCTCCCGACTCAAGACTGCAAGGGCGTGGCGGCTGAAGGAAGCATTGCGGGACGCCTATCGGCAGGCCGTTACCGCCAACAACGCGGAGGTGGCGCAGTCAGCGCTGGAGAGTTGGATGTCGTGGGCTCGCCGGAGTCGACTCGAGCCGTTCAAGAAGCTGGCGTTGACGCTGCGCGAGCGACTGCCGGGCGTCGTGCGCGGCATGCTCGATGGCCGCAGTAACGCCTATGTCGAAGCGATGAACGGCATGCTTCAGCAATCCAAGCGTGCAGCGCGCGGTTTCCGCAGCGCCGCCAATTTCATTGCCATCGCCTATCTGCGCATGTCCAAGCTGACTCATTTGCCTGTCAATCCCTTGCAGACAGCAGGAAAAAGGTCTGTTTCAATTAGGCGATACCGCGACGGTCGTCAAGTTTCACCGAAAACGTCATAGAGCCTGTTTGCTTAGGCCATCGTCCTTCAATTTTCTATGTTCGCTTGACCAAAGCCAAGCAAAGAACTCGGGTTTTAACATCCAGTCAATATTCACAAAATAAAACAGGCTGGGCATTTTTAATGTGCTGTAAATATCCCAATGCCGATCTCTTAAGCGGACTATCAGAATAATATTAAGTAATGTGCACGCGATCGCACTTGATATTGTTGTTATAAACATGATCATTTGAATGTCGCACATCGAATTAACCTATTTGCAGGAACATGTCTCTTCGCGCGAAGAGATTACTTTAGAGGATCCTATCGGGGCCACGGAAAAACTGGCTTCAATTCCAGCCTCTCCGGAAAATGCCAGATCGGATCCCGCCCTCCCAACCTTAACTGCACCATAGCTCACCCCTCCGCCCCAAGAAATTCCACCCGCCATTTTATAATAATCGCCATTAAAGACGTTCGGATCAGGGGTGGATGAGGAATCATTCAATGTGACGTTTGAGCCTGTATAACCAATGGGAAACGATAGCCCTGCACTTAAATACATTCCTCGTACTTTAACCCATGTCGTTATACACATCTTTTTTTATAATAAAATCAACGACTTGCGCCTGACATCGCTAGGGCGCCGTCGACATGAAACGACAGAGAATCAGTGCGGTTGATCTTAAAATACCCGCATTTCGCTTAATTTTTAGGCAAAACCTCATGGAAATCGCCGCCCCGGGCTGAAATGACGTTGCGCGGAAAAAGATGTGTATAACGATATGACTTTAACCACAGTTCTCTTGCCATTTATGCATTCAGAGGTTAAGGTATAAATATCCAGTCCGGCTGAGAGAACGCTCGCGCCAACGAATCCGCCAAGAACTGTGCCGGTCCATGTCACCAGCCCTGTTGGATCGATGTAGCTAAGAGGGTTAGCCAAGACATAAGTATAAGTATTAATTCCGCCTTTTAAACCGATCGGATCGCTCTGTATATAGCGGCCCGTCTGCGGATCATAATCCCTGTAGTAGTTATAATAGAGGTTTGTCTCGCGATCATAATACTGTCCAGGGAAACGAAGGTTGTAGATGAAATTCCCCAAGCGCATTGGGTTCTCATCCGGCGGATCTTCTCCGAATGGATTTGCGCTATCCCAGCGCCACATTATCTTGTTGTCGCTGGGACGGGTCACGACCCGCGGCGCCCCGAGGTGATCGGCGTAGATATAAAACGCAGTTTCTCCGGCACCCGTAGCACGCGGCGTGATGACGGCGACCGGCAAATTCTCAAAGTAAATTGTTTCCTGTATTGGCGTGCCGGCGCTATCGTACTCGCCGATCATTCGCCCGGACTCATCGTAGACAAAGTACGTGGAAAAACCAGCCGTATTTGACTTTACCGTACGTTGGCCCAAGCCGTTGTAGAGGTATTGAACGCCCGCGCCACCCACACCCGTGACACTGCTCAGCCGCCCGTTGTTGCCGTAAGCGTAGCGGATCGTTCCATCACTGATGAGGTTACCCGTTGCGTCGAACACATTGCGTTTCGCCGGCAACGGCCCGGACGTTGCAGCCAGCCGGTTGCTGCCAGGGTCGATCGTGCTGAGGTAGCTATTGGCTCCAAGAATAACTTTGGTCCGGTTACCGTTGGCATCGTACTCGACGCCTTGAGCGGAGGTGGCGGTGGTAACGCCGATCAGGCGATCACGTCCATCGTAGCTGTAGCGTTGATCCAGCTTGCCTGAGGCGGCGTTTCCTGTGTGGGTGCTGGCCACGATCCGCCCGGCGGCGTCATAACCGAGCGTGCGCAGCGCCCCACCAGCCATCAGGTGACCAAGCGGATAGCTCACTAGCCGGTTTTGAAGGTCGAACTGGCGCTCATACTTGTTGGGACTGCCCGCGCTGTGATTACCCCATAACCATGAGCGCGCGGCGCCGAACGGCTGGTACCTCATCTCGCTGAGAATCGTCACGCGCGCCGCATTCGGGCGGGTCAGGTCCAGGGAGGACGGTTTTCCATTGCTGTCGTAAGTGATGTCGATACGATTGCCGCTGGGGTAAGTCATCGAGGTGACATGGCCCACCGCGCCGCCCGTGCTGCCATACGTGTAGGCAGTCGCGAAGCGCCTTGCGGCCGCGCCGCTCGTCTGCTCCTTCTTCAATAGCCTCCCCATGGCGTCGTAGGCGTATGTGGTGTTTCCCGCCTCGTCCGTCATGGTCGTGACGCGGCCCGCTGCGGGACTGCCGCCTGCGCCATAGTCAAACGTGCTGGTGCCGATGGCGCTCACACGGCCCGCCGCGTCATACCGGTAGACAGTTTTGCGGCCTCCGGCATCAAGGCGCGATAGCGCGTTTCCCGCTGCGTCGAACTGCGTGGTCGTTGTGCCGGTATCAGGACTGATCAGGGCCGTTTGCTGTCCCAGTCCGTTGACCACATAGCGCGTCTGCAAGTGGCGCGGATCGACCACAGACGCAAGCTGATCCTGCGGCGTGTAAGCGTAATCAATCGTGGCCTGCTTGCCCGTGGCATTTGCCGCGGGCAGCGCCTGTTGTATCAGACGGTTAAACGTGTCGTAAGTTCCCTGGCTGACGTGCCCCAATGGATCGGTGCTCGATGTCAGGTTGCCGACCGAATCGTACTCGAAGCGCGTACCTGGATCGTTCGCGCTTTTCTGTTCGCGCTGCAGGCGATTGAGGGCGTCGAAGGCGCGCGCGCTCTGCCCGACGAGTTTGCCGTTCGGGTCTTTTACTTCCTGGCGTAGGGTATTACCCATCGCATCGAGCGTGACGTCGATCCGGTTGCCGGCACGGTCGCGCAGGCCGGTGAGGCGGTGGGCATCATCGTACGTGTACTCCAGCGCCGAACCGTCGGGCGCCACCATGCGGATCAACTGGCCTATGAGGTCATACTCGTAGCGCGTGGTTGCGGCCTCTCCGCTGGCCGCGCGGATGGTGCTGGATATCAAGCGCTGGCGCAGGCCGTATTCAGATTCCACAATGTGGCCATTCGGAAGCGCAATTTTGGTCGGCAAGCCATCCTCGCTGTATTCGAGGTAACTGGTGACTTCCCCAATGCCGTTGCGCACGCTCGCCAGGTCGCCTGGATGGTGGCTTGCGCTGGTGTCGGCGTAATAGATCATGCTGGCCGATTCAGCCTTGCCATTCGCATCGGCCGGTCCGCTACTCGTCAACAACTGCCCGCTTCGATTGTAGGTGTAGCGCCATTCAAGGACCGGGCCGGTCCCGGTCGCCGCAAAACCGAGCGCGCCATTGCCGTCGGTGCTCGCCTGCACGGTCGCACGGCAGACGACGGCAATCGGTTTCCCGTTGGGCAGCAGCGCGCCCCCGGCACACTCGACTACCTTGCCGGAGGCCTCCCGCTGGCCGTTGTACACCTTGGTTTCCAGGCGTGCCGGCCCGGCAAGCCCGACAGCCAAAGGCCAATCCGGATGCCAGCGCGTGCTGTTCTTGCGTGCGCTCGCGGGACACGCGGCGCCTGTGGCCAGCCCCGTGATGCGTGCGTTTTCCGTTCCGCGCAGCGGGTCGCTGATAAAGCAGGTCTTGTTCCCGTTGAAGTCGGTTTTGCTCGTGACATCGCCGTTGACGCTGTAGGCCTTGGCACTGGCGCCGGCGGCGCAGCCGGCACCGGCTGGCTGGCTTTGCGCGGTAATTCTGCCCGTACCGTCGGTGCCGTACGCAATGGACACGGTGCGGCTGCTGCCGAGCGGATCGGTCACGATCCGGCTGTTCCGGTTGGGATAGGCAAACGTGTAGCGTTGCGCGCCGCCGGCGTGCTCCGACAGCACGGCCTTGGCATCGATGTTGTAAGCGTACGTGGCAAAGCGCTTGCCGTGTTCGTCGGTGATGCCCGTCAATAGGAAGCGCTGGTTGGCATCTTCGTAGTGGTAAGTCCGCGAGGCCATGTCGGCGCCGGCGCGGTCGAGGAAATGCACGCCGACCAGGCGGCCCATGCCTTCAATCGGCCCATAGCCGGGCACGGCCGCCTGCTCGTATTCGTAACGCACACTGCCGGTGGAGCCGGAGATCGACGCGATGGTGTCGCCCTCCCACCTGATCGTCACGCCACGGCCGCCGGCGTCGGTCATGCTGGCGAGCTGCTTGTTCTCATCGTAAGCGTAATGAGTCACCGTGCCGTTGCGGGTGTATGCGCTGCTGAGCCTGAAACCGTCGTCGATCTTGGTGAAACGTTCGACCGTTCCGTCGGGCGTCGTCAGCAGCCAGCCGGCATCGTTCTCTTGCGCTACCAGGGTCATGCTCCTGTCGTAGTCGGAACGGTAGGTGCCGTCGGCCTGGCGCGAAAACTGGAAATAGCTGCCGTCGCTGAGGGCGCCACTGACTTTCCGCCTGATGGTGGTCCCGAAGTCCCTGGGGGCATGGAAGGCGCGCTCGAAGGAAAACGACCAGCCCATGCCGGCTGATTGTCCGAGGCCGTTTTCGCGCACGCTGCGGTAGGTGCGCCCGATACGCAAGGCGTCACCGGGTCCTGCAACGAGGTCGGTTTCATGCTGGACTTTGGCGCCGCTGACAAATTGAACCGGATTCCCCGCCGAGCCTTCGCATGACAAGGGAACGGGGATTTCCGGCTTTTCCTTGAGGCAGACGCCTTGAGGATAAGGCTTGTACCCCTGCGTGCACATCAGGAGGGTGCCCCCATACACTTCCACACCACCGGCCCTCAAAAAATGCGGGTAGATGCAGGCATACCAGTCTCGGTGACCGTCATGCGGCCGCATCGCCTTCAGCGGCCGTCCCATGTGTTTCATCGCGGTCTTCTGACAAGCGGTCAGCGGGTCGGGTGCATATGCTTCTGGTCCCACCACCCCTGTGTAGTACGTCCAGCCTAAGGTTCCTTCGGGCAGGCCGTTTTCCGCGTGCGCGTTGCCATGTATCAGCGCGACGAACAGGAATATGACACGCAGGAGATGAGTGAGCGACGGCAAAATGCGGAGGACGCGAAAATTCATGGTTTTCCAGTCTTTGGCAAGAGATGCGGGCAAAAATTGCCGCACAGAAAACCAGCTTATCGAATTTCGGATTGGAGATATTGCCGTGTCGCCATTCTGCCGTTGCGGCTGAAGCATGCCGGCGGGGTGGCAGGCCACAGCGGGGCGCCGGCAGCGGACCGGACGTGCGCAGGTCCGGCCGGACGCCAGGGGGGCCTTTACTCCGGCCAGGCAATCGTGGGACCGTTCTGGATCGAGCGGATCAGGATCGGCGCCACGTGCTGGATCTTGTTCCAGTCAAAATAATAGCGGTCCATCGTTGCCGGCGACGCAATGTGGCGCTTGACGCCATTGTCGATCAGGTACACCGCCGCATCGCCGAACGCCTGCGCCAGCACGGCGCCGTGGCTGAGCGGTGTTCCCGTATCGATATTGTTCAGATGCGGGTCTTGCACGACGCCATTCCAATCGCGGAACAGCTTGTTGTACGTGTCCGGGTCGGGGATGTGCCGTTTCACGCCCTGATCGATGAGGTAGATTGCCGGTGTGCCGGGTAGCTGCATCCGCAGACCGTCGAGATCTTTTCTGATAGCCATGATGTTCACCTTGATGGGTTGCGCCGCAAGCGATACGCGAACTCCTCGCCACCGGCCGCGCCGTTGCGGCAAGACGGACTGGCCAGCCGGGCAAGGAATAGTCAGGCGCGACGCGCGCACGGGCAGCCTTGTGGGCGCTCCGTGGATGTCGGCGCAGCCGCGCCTGTCCAGCCAGATTACGGGCGGTCCGCTTTCCATCAGTTGTGGCCGCTCAAGCGCCGGCCTGACGCGGCACGCCGGCGCAGCGACGCGCCATCCGCGCCTCGTCTGTACACCTCACGCAACAGTCGATCTTGTTTTTTGAATAAGCAGAAGAAAATGGCGCCATTGCCATTTTATAAATCCTCATGGCAGCGTAATGTTGACAGTCCACAATTTAAAAGTTTGTGTCGAAGTCCATCGATTAGTCCCATCATCCATAGGAGACGTTCATGTTGAAACCCGTTGCGCGCTGTGTTGCGATTGCCTGTGCCTTGTCCGCCTTGCCTGCCGTTGCCGCCTGTCCCGATTACACGACCGCGGCCAATCCGCCGGCCTTCTCCGGCCCCGCGAAAAAGACGTTTTCAAAGTTCGGCAATACCATCCTGGCGGGCTTGTACAAGCCCTGGCACATGGCGCACGACACCATCGTCAAGGCAGGTTCGCAAGCGACTATCACGGGCAAGTTCGACTATGACGCGCTGCTGCACAAGGATCTGGAAGGCGAGCGCGTTCATGCGTATCTGTACGGCACCGGCATGTCCCAATGGCAGTACGTCGGCAGTTACGTGACCGACAGCGACGGCAAGATCAACGTGCCGCTGGGCGTGCGCGCGGTCGGCGACTATGTCGTGCGCTTCGTCGTGGAGGGGGATCTGAGCAGCACCACCGGCTATCTGAGCGTGGTCGATCCGGGGCGCGAGGCGGTGGTGTTCGATATCGACGGCACCCTGACCATCAATGACTTCGAAGCCTATGCCGATTATGTCGGCGTCAAGACCGCCACGCCGTATTACTACGCGCCGCAAGTGGTCAACGCCTACCGCGAAAAGGGGTACCAGGTGATTTTCCTGACCGGGCGCCCGTACTGGGTCACCAGGGATGGACTGGAGTGGCTCGATATCCAGAAGGTCGGGCGCTGGCATTATCACTCCAATCCCTACGGCGGCGGTCCGATTCCGCCCGATACCCAGAAATTCAAGACCGACTACCTGCGCCACTTGCGCGACGTGGTCGGCCTGAACATCGTGCGCGCCTACGGCAACGCCAGCACCGATATCGCCGCCTACGCCGACGGCGGAATACCCAAGGCGAATACCTATATCATCGGACCGAATGCCGGCAAGTCGGGCACCCAGCCGATCCACGGCGAGTATGGTTCGCACTACGCGTTTGTGGTCACGCCCACGCCGGTGGCGAGCTGCCGCCGCTGAGGCGGCGCGCCTGAACGTCCCGACGCCCGCGCGTGTTCCCCGCTACCTTCCCCCGAATGGCAGCGGGAACCCGGCCCTCGCCGCTTACTGCTTGAGCCACGCGCGGCAGGCGGCGGGAATATCTTCGGTGCGCTTCAATTCCATGCACACGCCCCATGAACACTGGGCAAAGCTGCCGTCGGCGTTGCGCTTGAGGGTGGCGTCGGTCAGACCGATCATCTTGTCGCCGCTGATCGTCAATGGCATGGCGCTGTACTTGCCCATCGATTCCCAGCATAACGTGCCGGTACCGTCGGCGCGCAGCAGCAAGGTGTGCGTCTGTCCGCTTTCCTTGCCCACCCACAAACCGGCCAGGTCCGGCGTTGGCGTGGGCGCGTAGCGGGGCGCGGCGCGGTCGGGCTGGTGGCGCAACCGCCGAGGATCAGGTACAGCAAGGCAAGAGCAGGGATTTTTTTCATGGCAGTATGCTACTGGACGGCGGCTGCGCCCGCCAGCAAGTAATCGAACAGCACGTCGTTGAGCCGCGCCACTTCTTTCGTGACCGCGGCCAGCTCGGCGCTCACCTGGCATGCCTCGATGTGCTTTAGCGTACCTTCCAAGCCATGCAGCCTGACGCCAATCGCCTGCGTTGCAGCTCGACCGCCCTATAATCATCGTTTTGTGCGAGGCCGCGCGCGTAGTGTTGGTGATGGCTTGGGATTGATATGCGCATTGCGCGCTGGCCAAGCGCCCGCCACATCAATCCTGGTCGCCTGGCGCGGGCGGCTTCTTCCTGCCTGTGATCATGGCAATGATCAGGTTTTCACGATGCTGCCAGCCCGTAAACACCACCCCGGACACATGCAGCGCAACCAGTCCCACCAGGGTCCAGGCAATACCCACGTGCAGCCGCACCGGCCAGGCATAGCCCCACAGCAGGTCGGTGGTGGCGGCCCAGCCGCTCAGGGCCAGCAGGCTCACGCAGGTCAGCAGGGCCAGCACCATCGCCCCGCCCAGCGGATTGTGGCCCAGGTGGCGCGCGGCGCGGCCCTTGGCCACGGCACGCAGGTAAGCGACGGTGGGCGCGGGAGCGCGCACGAACTGCCCGAAACGCGCATAGCGGTTGCCAGTAAAGCCCCACAGCAGGCGCGCGGCCACGATCGCCGCCGCCGCGTAGCCGATGTATTCGTGCGCCATGCCGGTCTGGCCGCTGGTGATCCAGGCCGCAAGGATGCTCGCCACCAGCGACCAGTGCAGCAGGCGCACCGGCGCATCCCAGATTTTTTGCCAATCCTGCTTCAGGGTGCGCTCGCCGGGCTTACTTCTCTTCGACGCGGGCAAAGGTCACCGGGTCGAAAAACGCTTCGATGCGCTTGCCGTCCGGGTCCTTGGCATAGACTTCGTAGCAGCTCGCGGTCGCTTCCATGCGGCGCACCACCCAGCCTTCCTTGGTCAATTTTTCGTGCAGTTCGGTGTGCGGCTTCCATTCCGATTTCGGGCGCGTGGTGCATTTCACGTCGCCGTGGGCCCACACGCCGTTGACGGCGAAGGCGAGGACGAGCGGTGCCAGTTTGGCGATGGTTGAAGTCATGGCATTTCCTTATCTATTTGAAAATCAGGTCGCTGCCCAGCGGCGCAGCAGGTTATGGTAAATCCCGGTCAGCTTGAGCAGGTTGCGGTCGTCCGCCGCCAAGCCTGGTGTCAGGTTCTGGATGGTCTGGTCCAGGTCGAACAGCAAGGTGCGCTCGGCGTCGTCGCCCACCAGGCTTTCTATCCAAAAAAACGAGGCTAACCGCGCGCCGCGCGTGACCGGCGTGACCCGGTGCAGGCTCGACGCCGGATACAGCACCATGTCGCCCGCATCGAGCTTGACGGTCTGCACGCCGAATTCGGTCTCGATTTCCAGCTCGCCGCCGTCGTACTCGCCTGGCTCCGAGAGGAACAGGGTGGCGGCCAGGTCGCTGCGCAGGCTCAGGTGCGTGTTTGGAATCTGCATCACTGCGCTATCAACGTGCGTGCCGTAGGTTTCGCCGACACTGTAGCGATTAAATTTTGGCGGATAAATCTTGCGCGGCAGGGCGGCGCCGATGAACAGCGGCGTGTTGCCGAGCGTGCGCAAAATATGATTGCCCAGGCTGACGGCCACCTCGGCACCATCGTCGATCTGGGCATTGTTCTTGGCCGAGCGTGCCAGGGTGCCGGCCGTGGCCGCGCCATCGCGCCACTCGGCCTGGTCGAGCCAGGCGCGAAACTGGCGCACCTCGTCCTTGCTCAACACCGATTCGAGGGTGGTCAGCATGGCGAACCCGGCCGCGGCAGCACGGCGCCGCTGCCGATCTCGTCCACGTTGGCGCAGCCGGCCAGCGCCATGCACACTTCGAGTTCCTCGCGCAGCAGCTTGACCATGTGCGCCACGCCGAGCGCGCCGGCCACGCTGAGCGCGTACATCTGCAGGCGCCCGATCAGCACCGCGTCGGCCCCCAGCGCCAGCGCCTTGAAGATATCGGTGCCGGAGCGGATGCCGCCGTCGAGCAGCAGCGGGAAACCGGGGCCGGTGGCGGCGCGGATGGCTGGCAGCACGTCCAGGCTGGCCGGCGCGCCGTCCAGGGTGCGTCCGCCGTGGTTCGATACCACCACCCCGGCCACGCCGATGGCGCGCAGGGCCACGGCGTCGTCCGGGTGCAGCACGCCCTTGACCAGCACCGGCAGGGTGGTCTGGCCGATCAGCCAGCGCAGGTCGTCCCAGGTCGGCGCGCTGCCCATGATGCCCTGGAAGATGTGGCTGTGCCGGGGCGGGAGCGGCGCCGTGTTGGCCGGGGCGTAGCCGCGCAGGTTGGCCGCCACGCAGTCGGGCGGCATGCGAAAGCCGGCGCGCACGGCGCGCTTGCTGGGTACCTGGATCGGCGCGTCGAGCGTGACCACGATGGCGCTGTAGCCGGCCTTGACGGCGCGCGCCAGCAAGTCTTGCGTGTCGTCGCGGCGCAGCTGGAAGTACAGCTGGAACCAGCGCTGCGGCCCGGCGCCGCGCGCCACGTCTTCCAGGGTGCAGGACGACAAGGTGCTGCTGACCAGGCAACTGTCGACCGCATGCGCGGCGCGCGCGCTTTGCAATTCGCCGGCGGCGTGCGCCAGGTTCTGGAAGGCGACCGGCGCCAGGAATACCGGGTGGGCGAACTGCTGGCCCGCCACGCTCACGCGGGTATGCCCGCCGCTGACGTCGCGCAGCAGGCGCGGATAGATATCCCAGCGCGCGAACGCGGCCAGGTTGGCGGCCACGGTCAGGTCGCGCCCGCTGCCGCCGGCCACGTAGTCGTAGCTGGGCGGCGCCATGAAGCGCTGGGCCAAGGTTTCGTAGTCGGCGGCGCAGCCGATGTCAGCGGGGATCTTGCCAAGAGGCGGCTGGGCGCCTGGGAGAGGTGTGGTCATCATAAAATGAAAAATGCCGGGAGTTACCCGGCATTGTAGCGAAGTTGCTGGCTGCTTAAGAGACTAGATGCGAGACTTGACGCGGCCCGCGCTTACAGTTCGTAGTTCAGCGCCATCCGCACCGCGCGCGCATCGCCCTTGTACAGGAAGGCGCCGGAACGGTAGACGGCCGTGAAGTAATCCTTGTTCGTGGCATTGAGCACGTTCAGGCGCAGGTCCAGCTTCTTCGAGAAGCGGTAGGCGGCGAACACGTCGTACACGGTGAACGAGGGTACCGGCTGGGCGCACTGCTTGTCGGCGGTGTAGCCGGCGGCGGTGTCGGGCTGGCCGCCGCAACGGTCGCTCTCGTAACGGGCCACGGCGCCGAACGAGAAGGCATCGGTCAGCTGGTACTTGCCCTGGGCCGAGAACGATTTCCTGGCGAAGTTGGCCAGTTCGCGGCCGATGCCGGCCGGCGCCGACGAACCGGTTACTTTCGAGCTCATCACGGCAGCGCCGATCTGGGCCGACAGCGCTTCGGTGATGTTGCCGGTCAGGCCGAATTCCACGCCCTGCACCTTGTTCTTGCCGGTGTTGAAGGTGCCGACGGTGTCATAGTTCGCACCTTCCATCACATCCTTCTTCTTGGTCTGGAACGCGGCGGCGGTGGCCAGCAGCTTGTCGCCCATCAAGTTCCACTTGGCACCGAGTTCCAGGTTGACCGAGGTTTCCGGCTTGGCGCCGGCGATCTTGTTCTGGTACAGCACGGCGCCGCCGTAGCCGCTGTTGGTGCCCGAATCGGCTTCGCCGCCGTTGATGTCCTGGGCGCTGGCTGCGCTGCCGTAGACGATCAGTTTCGGCAACACCTTGAAGCTGACGCCGGCGTGGCCGTTGACCAGGGTGTCGCTGTAGCTGTAGTCGCCCGCGATCTGGTTGGTGGCCGGGGTGCGGCGTACCAGGGACAGGTCGAAGCGGTCGGCGCGGATGCCGGCAAAGGCGGTCAGGCGCTCGGTCAGGTCGACCGTGTCCATCGCCGTCAGGGAGAAGGACTTGACTTGCCAATCCTGGTTCCAGCTGTTGCGGGCGCTGCTGCGGCCGGCGAAGTTGCCCAGGTCGGCGACCGGGACGCCATTGACGTCGTTGAAGCAGCGCGCGTTGTTCGGGCCGACGGCAATGGCGCTGCGGCAGTTGAAGGCGCCGCTGTTGGCGACCGTGAAGTTGCCCGAGACGACCTGGTGGTCGGTGTATTCGACGCCGAAGATGAATTCGTGCTTCATGCCCATGAGTTGCTTGTCCCAGCGCAGATTGCTCTGGTGGGCAAAATAATCCACGTCCTGCCAGCCGGTGTGGCCGCCGTCGAGCGCGGCGCTGACGAACGATTTGGTGGTATCGGCGGTGGCGCCGACATAGCGCGTGTTGCTCGACGCGCCGGTGGTGACGTAGGCATTGCCGGACTGGCCGTAACGGGTCAGGCTGGTCAGGGTCAGGTTGGGAGCGAGCTTCCAGTTGATGCGCGCGGTCACGGTGTCGACGTCCGAACTGAGGAAGTCGCCGGACTGGGCGTACACCGGCACGTTGGTGGCCGGTACGCGGTTGGGCACCGTACCGACCAGGAAGTGGCCCAGGTCGGGCATCTTGTCGTCGGTGCGCAGGCCGTAGTAGTCGAGCGTGAGCGACAGGTCCTTGTTCACTTCCAAGAGGCCCGACACGGCCACGCCCTTGCGGGTGCGGCTCGATGGCGCGCGGTCGGGCACGTCTTCGTCGCCGTACAGCACGTTGGCGCGCAGGGCAAAGTTGTCGCCGAAGCCTTTGTTGAAGTCGGCGCTGATCCGCTTGTGGCTGTCGGTGCCCGCGCCCACGGTGATACGCTGGAAGTCCTTGTCCAGGGTGGCTTGCTTGGTGATCGCATTGACGGCGCCGCCGGCGGTGCCGCGGCCGGCGAAGCTCGAATTCGGGCCCTTCGAAATTTCCAGCTGTTCGATGGCGAAGCTTTCGCGGGTCGTCATGCCCGGGTCGCGCAAGCCGTCGACGAACACGTCGCTGCGCGCTTCCTGGCCGCGGATGATGTAGCGGTCGCCGAAGGCATTGCCGTTTTCGCCGGTGCCCAGGGTGATGCCGGGCTGGGCGCTGAGGATTTGTTTCAGTTCGGTCATGCCGGAATCGTCGATCGCGGCCTTGGTGATCACCATGATGGTCTGCGGCGTTTCGGCCAGCGGACGGGTGTGGCGCGCATCGCCCGAGGTTTTGGCCTTGTACGGCGCGCCGACTTCGGCGTTCGGATTCGGGTCGAGGTACTTGCCGTAGACGACGACGTCGGGCAAGACTTTGCTATCTTTTTCCGATGGCGCGGCGGCGGGCGCGGCGCTCTGGGCGCTGGCGGCGAACGGCATCATCAACAAGGCACTGGACATGCCCATGGCAATACTGGTTTTCTTCATGGTATTGAACGTCATGTCGCTCTTGCTACGAAGACTCTTTGGCTGTTGCGATTGTTGTTGCTTCAAGATTAACTCCTCAAATAGATGAGGACGATTATAGCGAAATCCGCTATATGCGTAAACGTTAATCAATCTCATTTGCATTTACGGTATTGACATTTCTGTGGCGCAAGGTATGCGCGATCCATGACGTCGCGGCTGGCCGTACGCTGGCCGTCATGGCATGCTGGAATCAAACGGGGGAGGGAAGAGGGCGCATCGACGATGCGCCGGAGGAGGGCGGAAGGTCCGCCTTGCCCTTATTTCTTGTAATAGCCCGCGGAGAGGATGATGTCGTCGACTTTTTCAATATAGGCCGACTTGGCTTGCAGCTGCTTGGTGACGGGATTGACCCATTTATAGTCGACCCAGCCACTGCCCGGACTGGCGGCCTTGGCCACGATTTCCTTCATGAAGTACTTATCGTCCGCATCCTTCAAGTCGATGATGTTCTTGCCCACCATCTTGGGATTGGCGCCGTGCGCCAGGACGGTGGCCTTGGCATCCCAGACGCTCAGGTACAAGTCGCCGCTCACGAATTGACCCTTGCTGTTGCCCACTTCGGCAAGCAGCTTGTCCTTCCCGTTCGCCTTCACGAAAGCGACACCGCGTTTCACCAGCGCCGATGCTTCCTCCGCCGTGGCCGGTTCGGCCGCCAGGGCGGGTAGCGCGAACGCGAATGACGCGACGACGCCAAGGACACCCTTGATAAACATTGTCATAACCTTACTCCTTGAAGTGATGGGGAATATGCGTCTGGCATGCTTGTCGATGGTGTACCGGGCAATGGCAAAAGTCAACCGGCACAGGCTGTCTCGCCTGCGAGGCGAGCCGGGCTGCTACGCCGAACGGACGGTGGCGAGCCGCTTCAAGACCAGCTCGCGAAAGTCCGCGGCGCCGGGAAAGTGCAGGCAGGTTTCCAGGTCGGCGACGGCGGCCGGGCGGTTGCCCATCGCGTAATGCACATTGGCCCGGTTGTAGTAGGTGTACGGATACTGCGGATCGAGTTGCGCGGCCCTGGAAAAATAGCCGAGCGCCTTGTCGTACTCGGCCTGTTCCAGGCAGATCGTGCCGGCCGTGCTGTAGGCGGACGCTTCGTCATAGCCGAGCGCGAATGCACGGTCCAGGTCGGCCATGGCCAGGTCGAACTGCTTTTGCATGGCCCAGGCGGTGCCGCGGTCGGCGTAGCCCTGCATATTGTCGGGATCGACCGCGATCACGTCATTGAACAAACCCATGGCGTCCTCGGTACGGCCCTGGGCAAGAAAAGCGCGCGCGCGCAGGCAAAACGGCATCAGGTCCAGCTTTTGTGTAGTCATTTTCAGGCTCCGGGACAGCCACGCCGCGGCGTGGCAGCTGTCCTCATTCAATTAATCAAGGGCGCGGCGTGCGATCCTTCAAGCGCTGTGCGCGATCAGGCCGCTCAGATAGGTCTCGAAAGCGTCGAATTTGATGGCGCTGGCATACGGCCGCGCAGGATCCTGGCGGGCGTGCGCGCGGATCTCGGGCGGGAAGGCCTCGTTGAGCCACAGTTCCTTGTGCTTGTAGATGGCATGCGGACGGCCGTCGATGTCGTCGACCAGCACATGCCCGTTCCAGGCCGCTTCGTACAAGCGCCCCGATATCGTATTGAGAAACACGATCGCCAGATCCCCCGGCGCCAGCGGGGTATTGCCCCAGGAACTGGGCGCGTGCACGAAATCGATCTGCGCACCGGGCGCCTGGCCAGCCAGGCCGTGGCGCGCGCTGTACACGGTGATCAGGCGTGCGCGCAGGTGCTGCGGCGCCGGCTCGGCCAGCACCTCCAGCAGCACGGCATCGTGGCCGGCGACCTTATCGGCCAGGAATGCTTTGTCTTCGCTCATCGCCTCACTCTTTCGGCACCCAGGGCACGCCGACTTCTTCCAGGGCTGGCATGTAAGTGCGCATATTGCCCGTGGTTTCGGGAATCGGTATGCCCATCTGGCTCGGATAGGTTGCACAGTTGAAGGTGCAGCCGCCTTCTTTCGGGAAACCGTACAGCAGGTCGTCCATCGGCATCTTGACCCCGCGCGCCTCGTGCGCGGCGACGACGGCGTCGTACTGGGCCTGGGTCATCGGGATTTTTTGTTCGATCACGACTTGCGGCGTACCGTCGCGTCCGATGCTCGGGTTCTTCGCCACTTCGGCGAACACCGCCGTATCGTCGGTGATTATACCCTTGTACATGGTGCCTTCGCGCAGGGACTGCACCGCCTCGAAAGCCGTCATGTTCTTCGGCACGTCCGGACCGAAACCGTAAATGGTCTTGCCGCCATCGAGGGAATAGCCGACGTGGCCGGTGACCTCGTACGGGTGGGGCGGGTTTTCCCCCAGCAGGTCGACCGGCTTGCCGGCGCCGCGGAAGCCGATGATGCTGACCGACTGGTTGGGGCGGGCGGCGCGCGCCGCTTCCCAGGCGCTGCCGCCCTTGGCGCCCAGCAGGCCGCCGATCAGGCTGCCGCCCAGGGCCGACCATTTCTGGCCGTCCGAGCCTTCGCCGAAAATCGCACCGCCCAGCCAGCCGCCGCCCAGGCCGCCCAGCAGCCCGCCCGCCAGGCCGGCCACGGCCAGCAGCGGCCCGGCCAGCACCACCGCCGAGCCGATGCCGACCACCAGCAGGGCCGCGTGGACCCAGCCGGGCACCAGCTCTTCCGGCGCGATGTTGTCGGTCTGGACCGTGCCGCCGCCGATGTTGACATTGTTCGAGCCGCTGGTGATGACGGCGCTGCAGGCGATGGTGTCGTCCACCCGCGCCGCCGGCATGCCGTTGATGAAGACCGTGGCGCTGCCGGTGGCGATCGGCAAGGGCGCCTGTGGATGCTTGGCGCACAGGGTCATGTCGAGGTGGGCGCGCGCCGCCGGCTTGCCGTTGGTGAATACGTTGAAGGAGCACAGGCCTGAAATCATGCCGCTCACTTCCTTGGGCGCCCAGCTCATGGTGCTCATCGCTTCGCCCAGGCCGGCGCCCATGGCGGCGCCGGCGCCGACCATGGCGACCGCGGCCAGGCCGCCGGTGCCGACGATGACCACCGCCGCCACCGCGATGGCGGCGCCGGCCAGCAGCCCGGCCAGCAGCCAGCTCATGGTCGGGCTGTGGCCGATCGGGTCGGAAATGCGTGCCGCTTGCGCCATGCTCAGCCTTCGGTGCGGGCGCCGCCGGCGCCCTGTAAATGGGTGCGCACCTCGGCGATGCTGGCGAACGGCAGGCCGGCGCCGCCGCCCTGCAGCATCAGCCCCGGTATCAGGCGCTCGCCCAGCGCGGTGCTGCCGGGCGCCGCCGCTTCGAGCACATAGCTGCCGCTCTTGCGCCACAGCGAACCGCTGTTGGGCACCATGAAGCGCGCCTGCAGCGGCCGGCCGCCGGCGTCGAAGAAGGCCCAGGCATCCTGTTCCACTTCGCGCGCATCGGTCTTGCGGCAGGCTTCTTCCTGGTCGCCGAACACATGCAGCAGGCGGCGCCGTTCCGACAGCGCGAAGATGAAGGGCTGGGCCGGCGCCGGCGCCGGCGTCGCCTGCGCGAGCTGCGCCGCGGCCCCGAGCGGGCGGCGCAGCTTGACGCTGGCGAGCATCCGGTCGAAGGCCGCGCTCCATTCGTCGCTGAACGCGCTCAGGCAGGTGGCGGCGATCAGGATGGCGCGCGTGCTGCCGGGAGAGTCGCCCTGGGTCAGGGCGATCACCTGGCGCTGGTGCATGAAGATGCCATCCCTGCGCCAGCTATAGGCCAGGTCGAGCGCGGCCGCGTTGTCGAGCACCGCATCGAGGTTGTGGCGCAGCTGGAACTTCGGCAGTGCGCGCATCATTTCCTGGATGAGGCGGGCGCCGAATTCTTCCAGCGCTTCGCCAGGCTGGGTCTCGGCGTGCGACACCACCATGGAAAATTCGCTGGCGCCATCGTCGCTGAGCGTGAACATGTGCATGGTCTTGTCCTTGAGCCGGGCGGGCAGCTCGAAGATCAGGTCGTTCGCGTGGTAGAGCATTGTCTTGTCGTCGTTCATCTGTTTATTTGTTCAGGTCGATCCGGCTGCTGCCGACGATATCCACATGCACGCCCTCGAGCCGGATGGTGCCGTCGGCCTTCATCACGATCTTGCTCGCGCCTACCTGGAAGGTGATGTCGGTACTGGCCGTCACCAGCACATGCCCGGTCTGCGCCTTGGCCTCGATGTCGGTCTTGCCGGTCAGGTGGATATGTTCGGTCTCGGCCGTCAGTTCGATGTTCTTGTTGGCTTTCTGGTGGATGTGCGCCGTTTCCGAGGTCGTCTCGATATGCTGTTTGACGGTGGTGATGTGAAAGCCCGTGCTCACCGTATTGGTCTGGGATGGACCATGGACGATATTGTCCTGCTTGTTCTGGACCGTGGTGACCATATCCTTCTGCGAATGGATATTGATCAATTCCTTGCCCTTGGCATCGTGGATCACCATTTCGGAAAAGCCGCCGCCGCCGGGTGTCGAACGGCTCTTGAAACCCATCATGTGGGCCGCGTCCGGCAGCGCGTACGGCACCGGCTGGTCGGCATTGAACAGGCGGCCGGTGCAGACCGGGCGGTCCGGGTCGCCTTCCAGGTAATCGATGATCACTTCCTGGCCGATGCGCGGAATCGAAATGGTGCCCCAGCCCTGGCCGGCCCACGGCTGCGACACGCGGATCCAGCACGAGCTGCGTTCGTCGCGGCGCCCGTAGCGGTCCCAGTGGAACTGCACCTTGATGCGGCCGAAGGCATCGGTGTGGATCTCGGTGCCTTTCGGGCCGACCACGGTGGCCGTCTGCGGCCCCGGCATCTGCGGCGGCCGGTGGGCGCGGCGCGGCCGGTAGGGAATCTTGCGCCGGATTGCGCTGAAGGTATTCCGGTAGACGTCACTCATGCCGCGCTGGAAGTAGTTATTGCGCGCGTTGTACTGCACCGACAGCACCAGGAAGTCGTTGTCGGTGCCGTCGGCGGCATCGAACCAGTGGTGTTCCAGCAGTTTCAGGCTGTGGCCGGCAACCAGGCCGCGGCAATCGGACGCGCCGTGGAAAATCTTGGCCTGCCATTCCAGCACTTCCATGCGCTGGCGCGCTTCGCGCTTGCCGTCATCCTTGTTCTTGTACGAAAAGGCCGGATTGCCGTCGTAGATTTCCATCGGCGGCACGTCGCCCTGCACCGACACGGTCGGCTGCTCGACGTACTGCATGCTGTTGGGCGCCTTGAAGTCGAAGGTGTTCAGGGCCAGCTTGGTCGACTGCAGCATGCGCTCGGCGGTAAACGCGGTCACGCTATCCCTGTCCTGGGTGCGGTTGCCGCCATTGAAGGTGACCTCGGCATGCGCCTGTTGCGGCGGGCAAAAGCTGCTGTTGCGCGAGTCGTCGCTGATGACCATCACGTGGCCCGAGGCGCTGTGTTCGAAATAATAGAACAGGCCGTATTTTTCCATCAGGCGGCTGGTGAAATGCTCGTCCGTTTCATCGTACTGGACGATATAGTTTTCCGGCGCGTAGGTCTGGCTGGTGCGCACTTCATAGGTGGCCAGGCCGCTGTAGTCGCCCTTGAAGATCTTGTCGAGCACGCCGAGCACGGTGTCGTCCTGGAAGATGCGCGAGTTCACCCGGCGCTTGAGGTAAGCGAACCAGGGCACGATTTCGGCGTGATAAAAGGCAAAGCCGCCGTCCGAGTGGGTGAAGCCGAAGGAATTGACGTAACCGTTGATGAAATGCTCGCTGCCATCGGCCTGCTGGACGCCGACGCTGACGTTCTTGCCCATCAGATCCTTGAGATCGATCGCGGCATTTTTCGACAGCAGGTTGAGCTGGAACACGTATTGTTCCGACAGCGAGGCGGCGCCGCTCATCGATTCGATCAGCAGGGCTCGGCTGCCCTGCAGCGGCGAATAGAAACGCAGCAGGCGGGTGCCGTCGACGAAGTTGGCGGCGGCGCCGCCGGCCGCGGCACCCGCCCCGGCCACCGCATCCGGCTCGCCCGCCGGCGGCGCGCTGCGCGACGGGTCGATCGGCGAGGGCATGAACAGCGCTTCCGGCGTGGCGAAGTCGTTGACCGCCTGTCCGGCCAGGGGATGTTCGGCGATGAGCAGTGGCGCGGGCGCCGCCACGGCCGCCGGCGCCGCCGCCAGCGGGGCGGGCGCGGCCAGCTTGGCGCCGGCGACATCGGCGAGGGCCCTGGCCTGGCCCGCCACGGCCAGCGCCTTGGCCACCTCGGGACTGGCCTGGGCGGCCAGGGCCGCGCCAGCCCCGGCCAGCGCGGCGACGCCGCCGCCCGCCTGCAGGGCCGCGGCCGTATCGAGCGCGGTGTTGCCGGCGGCGAGAGCGGCGGGATCGGCCCCGGCCGCGCCGGCAACGCTGGTGGCGAGCCTGGCGGCGGCCAGCGGGGTGTCCAGCTCGGACGGCTTGGCCCCGGCAAGACCGGCGAGGGCGGGAGATTTGTCTACAGGTTGGAATGTCATGGGGAGCTCGCGCGAACAAAATTATCACGTTGAACAGCGCCAACGCCGCCGCGCACGGCGGTGTGGCCATGAATGCCTTCATGGGGCAGCGCGCGGGTCGTGGCGCACCGTCCCTGCTGTTGCCGGCATCTGCAAGTAGGAATACCCAAGAAATTGTATATATACTATCATAAGCAGGCTCGTCAATTTCGAGTTATTCAACCGCACCAACCTATCGCGTCGCATCGACGCCAGAGAGTTCGCCGCGTATGTCTACCTCCGATTCCCCCAATCATTTTTTCGACTTCCAGCGCGCCCTCAAGGATCTCGGGCGGGCCTACGACAGCGCCGGCGCCCAGGTCCGGCAGGATATCGACCGGCGCCTGCAGCGCTGGTCGCACCGGGTGGCCGACTCGGTCGATTCGGTCGGGCGCGCCGCCATGCGGATCGAGGCGGTGCGCTGCACGGTCGCGGTCGGGCTGGCCATCGATGGCGCCGAGCACCGTTTCCAGGAGTTGCTCAAGACCCAGCTCGAAGGCCTCGATTTTTCGCAGATCTGGGGCGTGCTGTGGGGCGTGGTCAAGGAAGTGGTGTTGTACGTGGGCGGCGGCGCAGCCCTGGGCGGCACCGTGGGCGGCGTGGCCGGGGCCTTTGCCGCCGGCGCCGGCGCGGTGCCGGGCGCGATCGGGGGCGCGGCCCTGGGCGCCCAGATCGGCGGCGAAATCCTGGTCTGGATGGGCCTGGGCAGCCTGGTGTTGTATATCGGCGAAACCATTCCCACGATGTGCGGCAAGATGGCCGAAGGCTTCGCCACCGCCTGGCATGCCGGCGAGCTGCCCGACAGCGCCAGGGGCCAGTACGCGGCCCAGCTGCGCCTGGCCAGCGAATCGTTCGCGCAGGGCAAGTTGCTGCTGGTGAAAGCGATCCTGGCCGCGATCGTGCTCTACCTGTCGCGCGGGCAAGCCAGCAAGTCCATGCTGATGAAGGAATTGGGCAAGAGCAAGCTCGGTCCGGGCTTCGCCGACTGGGTGGTGGCCAACGAGGCCAAGCTGATGAAGCACCCGGCGTTGCAGCCGCGCATCGCGGCAGCCGAGGGCGAAGCGGCATCGGCTGCCAAGGCGGGCGCGGGCAAGGCCAGCCCGGCGGCCGAGCCCGCGAAACCGGCGGAGCCGGCCAAGCCGGCCGACGAGCCGCCGGCCAACGAAGGCAAGGCGCGCCGGCCTTGTCCGGCCTGCCTGCTGGTGGGCCAGCCCGTCAATCCGCTTTCCGGCAGCAAAATCCTGGCGGGCGAGCTCGACCTGGACTTCGCGCTGCCCGCGGCCCTGGGGCTGGTGTGGCAGCGCAGCTACAGCTCGGCCCAGGGCCGCGCCGGATGGCTGGGGCCGGGGTGGAGCACGCCGATTTCCGATGCCTTGGAAGTGGGCGCCGGCCAGGTCGTGGTGCTCGACGCCTGGCAGCGCGAGGTCACGTTTTCGCTGCCCCAGGTGGGCGCATCGGTCTACTCGCCGTCCGAAAAAATCAGCTTGGCGCGCACCGGCGAACGCAGTTTCGAACTGATCGACGAGGATGGGCTGCGCCGCCAGTTCGCCATGGCGGCGACGGCGAGCGGTATTGCGCGCCTGGTCGGGCTGGTCGATGCCAACGGCAACCAGCTCGGCATCGGCTACGACGGCCAGCTGCCGCAGCGCATTGAAGACAGCGCCGGCCGCGTTTTCCTGCTGGCGTTCGGCGAGCATGGCGGCGCGGCGCGCCTCGACACCATCGTCCTGCTGCCGGAAGCCGGCGGCCAGGGCGAGGTGCTGGTGCGCTACGCCTACGATGCCGACGGCAACCTGGTCGAAGTGCGCAACCGCCTGGACCAGGTCACCCGCCGCTTCGCCTACCGCCAGCACCTGATGATCGAGCACGCCCAGCCGGACGCTCTGGTGTCGCGCTATGAATACGACCAGGACGGCCCGGGTGCGCGGGTGGTGCGCAACTGGACCAATAACGGCCTGTCGTGGAACTTCCGCTACCTGGCGCGGGAAACGGTGGTGACCGATAAGCTGGGGCGCGAGCAGCGCTACCGTTTCGACGCCGAGGGCGGCTTTATCGGCCACGTCGACGCGGAAGGCGGGGTCACCGAGCGTCGCCTCGATGGTAACGGCAGGCTGCTCGCCATCGTCGACCCGGGCGGGCGCGCGATCGGTTTGCGCTACGATGCGCGCGGGCGCGTGGTGCGGGTGGAACGCGACGGCAAGGGCACCGGCATCGTCTACGATGCGCGCTTCGCCAAGCCGGCCCTGATCACCGATGCGCTCGGCGCCAGCACGGCGTTGCGCTACGACGAGCGCGGCAACCTGCTGAGCGTGACCAATGCGCTCGGCCAGCGCACCGCTTACCAGTACGACGAGGCCGGCTTGCCGGTCAGGTTGACCGACGCCGCCGGCGGCGTCAAGCGGCTGGCCTACAATCGCGCCGCGCAATTGACCGCCTACACCGATTGCTCCGGCAATACGACGCGCTTCAGCTACGACGGCAACGGCACGCTGTTGCGCACCACCGATGCCCAGGGCAATGCGACCACCTACACCTGCGACCCGCTCGGACGCCTGCTGGCGGTGGTGCAGGCGGACGGTGCCACCGAGCGTTACGAATACGATGCGCTTGGCCGCCTGCTGGCGCGCATCGATCCTGCCGGGCAGCGCACCAGTTATGTGCTCGACAGCGACGGCAAGCCGCTCAAGCGCATCGATGCGCGCGGCGGCGTGGTTGAGTACCGCTATGACCCGGTGCGGCGGATGGTGGCATTGATCAACGAAAATGGCGATGCGCACCGTTTCGTCTACGACGCGCTCGACCGCCTGAGCGAAGAGACCGGATTCGATGCGTGCCTGACCCGCTACCGCTACGACGGCAGCGGCCTGCTGGTGGCGAAGGAAGAGCATGGCAGCGGTGCGCGCACCGAGTTCACCCGCATCGACACCGGCTTTGTGCGCGATAGCGCCGGGCAGTTGGTCGAGAAGATCATCACGCGCAGCACCGGGCCGGCGCAGGCGGAGCAACTGCGCTTGCGCTACGCCTACGACGATGCCGGCCGGATGATCCGCGCCATCAACGCCGACGCCGAGGTGGCGATGCAGTACGACGCCGTGGGCCAGCTGGTGGCCGAGCAGACCGACAGCGGCGGCGAGTCGACTGTACTGCGCCACGCCTACGATGAACTGGGCAACCGGATCGAGACGGTGCTGCCGGACGGGCGTGTACTGAATCATCTATTTTATGGTTCAGGCCACCTGCACCAGATCAATATTGATGGCGAGGTCATCACCGACATCGAACGCGACCAGCTGCACCGTCCGGTCAGCCGCACCCAGGGCGCGCTGGCCAGCACGTTCCGCTACGATCCGGTGGGACGGCTGCTGTCGCAGGTGGCCGCACGCAGCGGCGCGGGCGAGGGCGGCGAGCCGCTCATCGCACGCCAGTACGACTATGACGAGAGCGGCAATCTGCTGGCCATCGACGATAGGCGCAACGGGCGCACGAGCTACAGCTACGATGTGCTCGGGCGCATTTTGTCGGCCCTGCAGCCGCAGTCCGACGAGCGCTTTGCATTCGACCCCGCGCACAATCTGCTCGACGGGAGCATTGCCGGGGCTGGCCGGATCGAGGGCAACCGTGTTCGCGTGTTCGAGGATAAGCGCTATGACTACGACGCCCACGGCAACCTGAGCGAGAAGCTGGTCGGGCGCCATACGCGCATGCGCTTCACATGGAATGCCGCGCATCAGCTGGTCAAGGCGGTGGTGACGCGCCAGGCCGGCGCCGCGGCGCCGACGGTGCAGACGGTGACGTATGCCTACGATCCGTTCGGGCGCAGGATTGCCAAGCGCGATGCGTTCGCGACGACCCGCTTCGCGTGGGACGGCAATCGCCTGCTGCGCGAGACACGGGGCATGTACAGCCGCACTTACCTGTATGAGCCGGCATCGTTTGTACCGCTGGCGCACATCGACGCGCCGCTGCCAGCCGGGACGGCGCAGGACGCGCCGCAAGTGGCGTATCTTCACGCCGACCAGGTGGGCACGCCGCGCGAAATGACCGATGCGCAGGGCCGGGTCAGCTGGGCGGGGCAATATAAGGCGTGGGGCAATGTGCTGATGATCGATGTGCCGGCGGCGTTCAGCCAGGCAATTGACGCGCAACAGGCTGATTTGCACGAGCAACGAATCCGCTTTCAGGGCCAGTATGCCGATGCTGAAACCGGATTGAACTACAACAGGTTCCGGTACTATGATGCCGATGTCGGACGGTTTATCTCCAGCGATCCTGTCGGGCTGCTGGGCGGAATGAATCTGTACCAATATGCGGCAAACCCGAGCGGGTGGGTCGACCCCTTGGGATTGGCGGGGTTCCTGTTTCGCGGCGACAATGCCTATTCCGGCGGGCCGATAGGTCAGCCGATGCAAGGCGGGGTGACCGCGAACGATATCTGGCAACATGTCACAAGCAAGGGAGATGGCAGCCTGACATCCTTCTCTGAGCAATTAAAGAATGGTAATGGAACCCGGGGCGCGACATTTTTCGGCGACCCGGTGAAAGTGTCGAAAGACGCTATTGCGGACTTGGTGGCTGAAGGCAAACTCCAGACCATCACACCGGAACAGGCCAAGGAAATCATGAAAGCCGATCCGAAGTTGAAAGCGAAGGCGAACGATGTGGTGCAGATAATGAAGAAGAACAATGAAGTGCTGGTGCGCGGGGAGGTGCCGGGTGAGATTGTCGTGAAGTGCAAATGCTGATTCACGTTGATTGATGCGTAAGTTGAAAAATCGGGAACGCCATGCCTTTAGGTAGCCACGCAAACGTTTACAACACCTGCCTGTTAATTCTGCGCGAGCGCGGTTTCAAGATGCACGTGGAAGGCGAGTTGGATGACGATGGTTGTTATCCGGCCGATCTGCTGTGGATTGCCGAGAAAGACGGGTTTCGCTTCATGGGGGATAATCCCATCGAGCTGCTCGGACTGGTGGGCATCTACGACCATGTGCGGCCTTCGGAAGACCGGCCATACTGGTGGCGCAAAGAAGGCGAGGATGTATGGCAGCAAATAATGAGCGCAGCCTTTCCGGAGCCGGAGCCGGAGCCGGATGGCGGCGGCGCATGACACCTTGCCGCTTTGCTGGCGCTGGGGCCGGACCCCCATCCGGGTCCGCGCCGAGATGAGAACGGATATATTGTTGAACGTCGCGTCATGCGCGCTCGCCATCAAGTTCTATGTGGACGAATTCGGCATGTTCGAGATCGCGGCGGACTACGGCATGAATGCCATTCTGCTGCACGCGACCGGCAATCCCGGCGTTTGCCTGCAGATCAGCGAGCGCGCCGCAAAAACCGCAGGCGCGCCGCTCTTCGGCATGAGCGTCGATAGCTGCGACAGCGAGTTTGAACGCCTGACGCAGACTGTTTTCAGCAGCGGTGCCCGCCTCGTGCCGGACCGTGACGGGAAGCTTGCCGTGTTTGAATGGCCCGGTGGCAAAAGCTTCCTGCTCGAAGATCCATCGCGGAACCAGTTCATGTTGTTCGAAGATCGCATCGCTCCCTAGCTTGCATGGTGCAGCGGCGGGCGGCGTCCCCAACAATGCCGTCGGGCTGCGTGTTGTCTCTTCCTTGGCCTTGTGCTTTCGCTGGCGCGTCGACGTGTTCCGCGATCCCGTGCGCAGCCGCATGCTTGCCGACCATATGGTGGCTGGTATTGCCGGATTTTGCATGGAAACGTGCGGCGCTGTCCGTTCAGGTTTGGCGCGACGACGCCACGATGGCCGGTAGGCGGGCACTGCGGCAGGAAAGGCGGTTTATTGCAGAAACAGATGCAAGGAAGCCGCCGAAGCGCCGCCGCGCACGCCTGAGGCAGCGCAAAGGCAGGGCATGGGCGCTCGCTACAATGCGCCATGCCCACCCCTCACGACCTCGGATACCGTTCGCTGTTCGCCCACCCTGAACTGGTGCGCGAACTGATCACGGATTTTACTTCGTTCAAGCTGCTCGACGAGGTCGCGCTGTCGGCCTTCGAGCGGGTCAACCCGGCGTATGTGAGCGAGCGCCTGTCGGCACGCGAGGATGACATCGTCTGGCGCGTGCGGCTGGGCGATGAATTTCTTTACGTGTACATCCTGATCGAATGCCAGTCCGGCGTGGACCGCTGGATGGCCTTGCGCATGCAGACCTACATTGGTTTACTGTACCAGGACCTGGTCAAGGGCCACAAATTGTCCCCTGGCCTGCTGTTGCCGCCGGTGCTGCCGCTGGTGTTCTACAACGGTGCGCCGCGCTGGAGCGCCAGCATGGACTTGTCCGGACTCCTCATGCAAGCGCCCGCCGAGCTGGAGGCCTTGCAGCCGTCCCAGCGCTACGTGCTGATCGACCAGCAGCGCCTCGACAGGACAGAGTTGGAAGCGAACGCCAGCCTGCTGGCGTTGCTGTTCAGGCTTGAACTTTCGGCCGGTTCCGATGTCTTATACGAAGTCATTCCTGCCCTGAAGACATGGTTTGCAGCCGCGCCCCAGGCCAGCCTGCGGCGCTCGGTTCAGGTATGGATAAACGCTCTGCTGGCGCGCGGAGCCAGCGAACGGGCATTGTTGGTGGTTGGCAATGTGGAGGAGGGTGCCGACATGAAGGGAAAATTAGACATCTGGGCCGAGGAGTTCGAGGAGCTCGGCTTTCAAAAGGGAAACGCCGAAGGCATGGCGAAAGGTATGGAGAAAGGCAAGGAGGAAGGCAAGGCGGAAGGCAAGGCGGAAGGCAAGGCGGAAGGACAAGTCATCGCACTGCGCGGGGTGCTGGGCAGCCTGTTGCGCAATCGGTTCGGCGAGTTGCCAGTGCCGGCAACGCAGCGTATCGGCCGAGCCACGCAGGCAGAGCTCGAACAATGGTTCGCGCGCGGCCTCAACGCGACCAGCTTGCAGGCGGTGTTTGATGGCGCAACGTCGGCCCAGATAAACCACTGATTGTCGCCGGCGTCCCATCCGGCGCCGGGTCGCTTGCTTCCTGTCTTGCGGCGTCACCATTGGCCGAGCTGCACACGCGTGTAAACGATTGTTGCGAATGTGAACGCCGCCGTTCCTCACCATCCTGCCTTTCACCCTTCTGTCAACTGAAAAAACGCGACTGAGCCCGTCTCGCCACAGTCATGGCATCGTCACATTTCATCGTTACATTTTTACATTTCTTCCTTCGCGAACTATTCACGCGCTCGCCGCGTCGTGGACTCAACTGGAGTAATGATGAAACCCGGACTGCTTGCCACCAGCCTCGCGCTGGCCCTGTTTGCCAGCGCACCCGCCAAAGCATGGCAACAAGAAACGCACCGCCGCATCGTGCTCGATGCGGTCGCCTTCATGAAGAACAATCCATCGACCACCAACTACACAAGGCTGGCCGCCGGCGTCGCCAAGGCCGGCTACACGATGGAGCAGTTCGCCCAGGCAGTGGGCCAGGGCGCCTACGATGTCGACGACTTCGCCGACACCTACCTGTGCGGCGCCACCACCGGCAGCTGCCAGATGGCGCCGGTCTGGGGCCTGGGTTCCTCGCTGGCCAACTACACTTCCTACTGGCACTTCCAGAACCACAGCGCCGGCCCCGACGTGCACGGCAACGCCTTCGGCGGCTACAACTACGCCAAACTGAGCAATCGGGGCGATATCGACAAGCTGGCCGCCGGCTGGCTGGTGGGCGACTATCTCGACGACGGCGCCGGCGGCCTGAAAGGCTGGTTCGGCGACAGCAGCAAGTACAACAGCTTCGGCGTGACCGAGGCCAACTACCGCATCGGCGGCACTTCCGCCAGCAAGCAGTACGCCGATTTCGAAAGCATGCCGTTCCAGCCGATCGACAACCTCGGCCAGTACTGGTGGCAGCAATTCCTGGCGCGCCCCACCGCGCAGTCGCTCGGCTTCGTGCTGCATGCCACCGATGTGGTCCAGCCGCACCACAGCTGGGGTACTTCGGGCAATGGCCACTCGGGCTGGGAACAATGGGTCGGTGACTACTACGACCGCGAGCAGCTGGGCGATGCCGCGCTGGTGCGCGGCGCCCTGGCCAGCTTCACGCCGCTCGCGCCGGGCGCCACCGATATCCGCGCCCTGCTGACCCAGGGCGGCAGCTATTCCTACGCCAACGGCGGCATCGTGCTGTCCTCGACCGACCACGCCGACCGCCGCACGGTGGCGCGCGCCATGGTGCCGCATGCGATCGCGATGGTGGTGCACGTGCTCAACCGCGCCGCCGAGCGCCTGGCGATTTGAACCCGGCACCCACCCTGCGCGCGCTGGCCGGCGCCGTCTGGCTGGCCTGCGCCTGGCCCGCGGCGGCATTGGACCAGGGCACGGCGGCCGCCCGCATCGATGGCGCGCCGCTGCTCGCGTTCAGCGTCGAGAGCAGCTGGCGCATGGCGCGCGCCGCCGACCCGGCCGTCCAGCGCGGCGCCACCTTGGACGCGCTGATCGCCAACCGCCTGCTGGCCGAGGCGGCGCGCAAGCGCTTCGGCGAGGAGGTCCTGTCGGCCGGCCAGCGGGTCGGCTTCGCGCGCGACGTGAGCATCGACGACCAGCTGGCGAGTACCCTGCGCACCCTGTACGGCAGCGAGATGGAACAAGACCTGCGCCAGCTGCCCGGCGCGGGCCTGGACAGCCTGCTGCACCCGCAGGCGGTGAGCGACGCCGCCCTCGACACGGTGTTCGGCAAACCCGGCGCACTGCGGCTCGATCTCGATCTCGATAGCGCGCAACTGGCGCAGGCGGACAGGCTGGTGTTGCTGCGTTTCGCGCTGCCGCACGGCGGCGACGGCAGCATCACCCTGGGCGACGTGGTCCGGCGCCAGAACGTGCAGGGCAGGGTGGCCCTGTTCGCGCGCGAGCGCGACTTCATGCTGCGCCAGGCCAGGGTGCAGGTGGCGGCGCGCTATGTGCTGGACTGGAGCCGGCGCCGCTTCGGCACCGATGCCGTGGCCGACCTGCGCCGGGTGTTGGCCGACCAGGGCGATGCGCAAGCCATGCTGCGCCTGCACGGCATGGGCGACGACCAGCATGCCGGCAGTCGCCTGCTCGACCAGCTTGCCAGTCAGGTCAGCCCGGCCCAGGTGCGCGACTGGTACCGGCGCCACCGCGACGATTTCGTGCGCATCGAACGGGTACGGGCGCGCCATATCCGCCTGCCCGACGAAGCGACTGCGCAAAAAGTCGCGGCCGCGCTGGCCGCCGGCGCCGATTTCGCTACCCTGGCGCGGCGCCATTCGGTGGCGCAGGACGCGGCCGCCGGCGGCGCGCTGGGCTGGGTGCGCCACCAGGGCCGCCCGGACTGGCTGGCGCAACTGCTGTTCGCCCAGGCCGAAGGCCAGGTCTCATCCCCGGTGCGCAGCCCGGCCGGGCCGTACGCCCAGGCGCCGTGGGAAATCGTGCTGGTCGAGCAGCGCGTGCTGGGCTACCAGGAAGCCGGTTCCGAATCGGTGCGCTATGCGGCCAGCCGGGCGCTGGCGCGCGAAACGGCGGCCGCGCAATTGACGGCGCTGCGCGCTGAACTGCTGCGCAAGGCGCGCATCGACATCGCCACCGCTGCCGGAGGGCCGGCGTGAAGGCCGGCGCACTGATCGCCGCGCTGGTGGTGGCCGCTGGCGCGGCGTGGCTGGCGCTCCCGCAAGCCGGAGTGCCGGCCGCAGCACTGGCGGAGCGGCCCGCCGCAGCGCCCGCCACGGCCCAGGCGCCGCCCGTCCGGGCCGTGCAGGCGGCGGGAGCGGGATGGCTGGGCGAGGTGCCGCGCAGCGCGCCCAGCCCCGCCTGGGAAAGCATGGCCGATGCGCGCCGGCACGGCGACCCGCATACGCCGCCGCTGGCCCCTGCGGCGCTGCCCGGCAGCGGGCCGAGCGCCGCCCAGCTGGCCGATCCGCAAGCTTACCGGGCCTACGAAGCGCGCCAGGAGGCGCGCGTGCTGGCCGCCTTCGCCAGCGCCGCCGAGCTGGAAGTGCCGCGCTTGCAGGCCGATGTCGAGCGGGCCCGCGCAGCCGGCATTTCAGCGGCGCAGATCGCCAGGGTGGAAGAGAAAATCCGGCGCCTGCAGCAGTTGCGGCGCGAGATCGCCGGGCCGCTGCCGCTGCGCTAGCTGTGCACGTGCACAGTTTGTTTCGGCGCCGAAGGATGATAATCTGGCCGTCCGGGTTCTTGCCAGGAGGTCGCCATGAGCAGCACGTTCTTGAAGGGCATCGACGTTTCGCATTTCCAGGGGACCATCGACTGGGTGACGGTCGCGCGCCAGGTGCAGTTTGCCTACGCCAAGGCCAGCGAAGGCAATAGTGTCACCGATCCCTGTTTCAGCGCCAACTACGCGGCCATGCGCGCGGCCGGCATCGCGCGCGGGGCCTATCATTTTTTGCATGCGGATGTGGATGGGGCCGCACAAGCCGGTCATTTCCTGGACGTGCTGGGTGAGCCGCAAGCGGGCGACCTGCCGCCCATGCTCGATGTGGAAACGGCTTGCGGCATGCAATGCGCGGCCATCGACACGTGCGCGCTGGCTTGGCTGGCGCAGGTGCGCAAGACCTTGTCCTGCACCCCGATCATCTATTCCTCGGGCGGCTTCTGGAACAGCAATCTGGCCGGCTGCGCGGCATTGACCGATTTTCCGCTATGGATCGCCGAGTACACCAGCGCCGCCGCCCCGGTCCTGCCGCAGGGCGTGAGCAGCTATGCGATCTGGCAGCACTCGCAAACGGGCAAGCTCGACGGCATTGCCGGCGCCGTCGACCTCGACCTGTTCAATGGCAGCGCGCAGGCGCTGGCGCAACTGGCCAGGCCGGCCCGCTGAACGCCGCGCTACGCGACGCTGTTACAGCGGTGCGCGCACGATTGCGCCTTTTTTCCAGATCGCCATCAGGGCGCTGCTCAGGTTGACGCCTTCGTGGTCGTCGTCCGAAAACGGCGTTTTGTAGGTCGCGATCGCGCCCGGCACCGGGGTGCTCAGTTTTTCCAGCGCGGCCTTGATCTTCGGGCCCTCGGTGCTGTTGGCCTGGCGGATGGCGGCGGCCAGCAGCAGGATCGAATCGTGCCCGCCCGCGACAGCGGTCGGATTGGTGAGGCGCGGGCGCTTGTATTCGGCGCGGTAAGCCGCCTCGAACTCGCGTCCCGACGCCGAGCTGGCGCCTTCCACGAACGTCTGCGGCGAGATCGCCCCTTCGGCATGGGCTCCGGCCACATTGATGAAGGAATCGGTGGCATTCGCCCACGAGCCGATGATCGGCAGGTTCATCCCCATCTTGGCGCCGGTGGTGGCGATATGGCCCTGTTCGGTGCCGATGCCATACACCAGCAGCACTTGCGCCCCGGCTTCCTTGGCCTTGGCCAACTGCGCCGACATGTCGGTGTCGCCGACCTTGAAGCTGGCCTCCAAAACGGCCTTGACGTCGTGGGTCAGCAACTGCTTGACCATGTCGTCGTGCCCGCCCATGCCGTAGGGCGTGGTGTCATGCAGCAGCGCGATTTTCTTGTAGCCCTTCTTGACCGCGTAATCGACCATCATCTGCGCCTGCAAGGTGTCGGACGCTTGCACGCGGAAGGTGTAGTTGCCTTCAGGCGCGTTCTGGAAGGCCTTGGTCAGTTTGGTGCCGGCCGAGGCGGGCACGATATTGGGCAGCTTGGCCGCCTGCATCACCGGCTGGTAGGCCAGCACTACGCCCGTGTTCACGCCGCAGGAACAAGCCACCACACCTTTCGAGAGCAGGGTTTTCATGTTCTGCGCCGCGTTTTCCGGCTTGCTTTCGTCGTTGATCTCGACCAGCTCCAGATTGCGTCCCAGCACACCACCACGGGCATTGATGTGCGCGACCGCCAGACGCTGGCCGTCGCGCACCGCCAGGCCGAGCGGCGACGATCCGCCCGTCAGCGGCAGCATGGCGCCGATCTTGATGGTCTCGGCGGCCAACGTGGCGCTGCCGAGGCACAGCGTCACCGCTGCGAATGCGATATGGCTTAGTTTCATGCGTAGTCCTTTTCCTTCTGGTCGGGTGAGAGGCAAACTGCTGATGTTAAGCAAACGGATAGCGTTTATGGCAAGGGCGCTTTAGTTTAAGGCAAATTTGCGTTGCTGCAACAGTTAACTGTTGTATTTGCGCCAGCCATATGCCGGATCGGATAGCGCTTATGCGCAACTCATACGGTTCAGCCGCGAGCAGGTAGGATACGGTCGCAGACGGCACCCCGGCCGCCTTCATTCCCCATGCATAATCACCAGGAGAGACCATCTTGTCGTTACTTGAAAACCATTTCAAACTCAAGGAAAACGGAACCGACGTCCGCACCGAGTTGCTGGCCGGGCTGACCACCTTCCTGACGATGGCCTACATCATCTTCGTCAATCCCTCGATCCTCGGCGACGCCGGCGTGCCCAAGGATGCCGTGTTCGTGGCCACCTGCCTGGCGGCCGCCCTCGGCAGCCTGATCATGGGCTTGTACGCCAACTATCCGATCGCGCTGGCACCCGGCATGGGCTTGAATGCCTATTTCGCCTACGTCGTGGTCAAGCAGATGGGCTTGTCGTGGGAGGTGGCGTTGGGCGCGGTGTTCATTTCCGGCTGCCTGTTTCTGCTGGTGAGCGTGTTTCGCCTGCGCGAACTCATCGTCAACGGCATTCCGCCCTCGATCCGGGTCGCCATCACGGTCGGGATCGGCCTGTTCCTCGGCCTGATCGCGCTGCGCAACGCCGGCATCGTGGTGGGCAATCCGGCCACCCTGCTCGGCGTGGGCGACTTGCATGCGGCGCCCGCCCTGCTGGCGATCACCGGCTTTTTCGTGATCGTCGCCCTCGACAAGCTCAAGGTCAAGGGGGCGATCCTGATTGGCATCCTGCTGGTCACCGTGCTCAGCTTTTTCTTCGCGGGCAATCAATTCAAGGGCGTGGTCTCGGCCCCGCCATCCCTGGCGCCCACCCTGTTCAAGCTCGACATCATGGGCGCGCTCTCGGTCGGCATCCTGAACGTGGTGCTGGTGTTCTTTCTGGTGGAACTGTTCGACGCCACCGGCACCCTGATGGGCGTGGCCAGCCGCGCCGGCCTGCTGGTCAACGGCAAGATGGCGCGCCTGAACAAGGCCCTGATGGCCGACAGCTGCGCCATCGTGGCCGGCGCCACCCTGGGCACCTCGAGCACCACGGCCTACATCGAAAGCGCGGCCGGGGTCCAGGCCGGCGGGCGCACGGGTCTGACCGCGGTGGCGGTGGCGATCCTGTTCCTCGGCTGTCTGTTCCTGTCGCCACTGGCGTCGGTGGTGCCGGCCTACGCCACCGCGCCCGCGCTGCTGTACGTGGCCTGCCTGATGCTGCGCGAACTGGGCGAGATCGACTGGAACGACACCACCGAAAGCATTCCGGCCGCGATTGCCGCGCTGACGATGCCGTTTACCTACTCGATCGCGATGGGCGTGGCCTTCGGTTTCATCTCGTATGCCGTGCTCAAGCTGATGACCGGGCGCTGGCGCGAAGTCAAGGCGGCGGTGTGGGTGATCGCGGGGGTGTTCCTGTTCAAATTTATCTATCTCGGCGCCGGCTGAATAGTTGCGTGTTTGTCCAGCTTCCGACAGGCACGCAACACTTCCCGGGGCGATAACACGCGCGATTGCGTTTGGTCTTGACCTGACGCAAGCCAGACAGGACTATGTTCTTACGTTGTGACTGCCTGTCACCGAAAGGACACCCCTTGACCTTGTTACGCCACCTCTCGATCCAAAAGAAATTGATGTTGAGCATGGCAGCCTGTCTGCTCCTGTTTGTCGTCATTTCCTCCACCCTGAGCATCACCATGACCGGGCGCGGCATCCGCGAGCGGGTCGTCAACCAGGAATTGCCGTCCGTGATCGGCGAAATCCGCAACGACGTGCTGCGCCAGATCGCCGTGCCGCTGGCGACCTCGCTGGCGCTGGCCAACAACACGTATGTGCAGGCATGGGAAGCGGAGGGCTTGCCCGACAGCGGCATGCAAGCCTGGAAAGCCTACGCCGGCCAGATCAAGGCGAAGAACAAGGCCGCCACCGTGTTCTGGATTTCCGATACGAGCGGCAAATACATGACCGAACAGGGCTTGAGCCGCACCCTGGACAAGGCCGCCGGCACCGATCAGTGGTTCTATGGCTTCCTGGCCAGCGGCAAGCCCTACACCCTGGACCTGGACAAGGAAGTCGGGTCGAATGAATTCATGCTGTTCATCAATACCCGCGCCGAGGCGCCGGGCGGCAAGCTCGGCGTGGCCGGCCTGGGCCTGTCGGTGACCGCCCTGGCCGACACCATCCGCGCCTACCGCATCGGCCAGTCCGGCTTCGTCTCGCTGGTGCGCGCCAACGGCCTGGTGCTGGTGCACCGCGATGCCGCCCTGGCTGACGGCAAGCACTATCTGAAGGATTTGCCGGGTTACGACGAGGCGCTGAGCAAGACCTTGCTGGGCGGCGCCAAATTCACCCATGCCGAAACCGACCTCGGGGCGGCGCGGCGCATGGTGGTGTCGTCCTTTGTGCCGGAACTGAATATGTATGTGGTGGCCGAAGTGCCGCAAGCCGAAGTGCTGGGCAATGTGGCGCGCGACGCCACTATTTCGGCCCTGGTGGCGGCGCTGATCGGCGGCGGCATCGGCCTGTTCGTCATTTACCTGATCAGCCGCGCGATCGCCGGTCCGGTGGCGCGCGCCGCCCACATGCTGAGCGACATCGCCGGCGGCAACGGCGACCTGAGCCGCCGCATGCCGGTCGAAAGCGGCGACGAGGTGGGCGAACTGGCCGAGGCCTTCAACCGCTTCGTCTCCTCGCTCAACCTGACCATCAGCCAGGTGCGCGGCAGCACCGAAACCATCGCCGCCGCGTCGAGCGAAATCGCGGCCGGCAATATGGACCTGTCGGGGCGCACCGAAGCGCAAGCTTCCAGCCTGGAACAAACCGCGGCCGCCATGGAACAGATGACCTCGACCGTGAAGCAGAATGCCGAGAATGCCAGCCAGGCCAATCAGCTGGTCGTGTCCGCCTCCACCTACGCCGTCAAGGGGGGCGAAGTGGTGGGGCAGGTGGTCAGCACGATGGGATCGATCACGGACAGTTCGCGCAAGATCGCCGACATCATCGGCGTCATCGATGGCATCGCCTTCCAGACCAACATCCTGGCCCTGAACGCGGCCGTGGAAGCGGCCCGTGCCGGCGAGCAGGGACGCGGCTTTGCCGTGGTCGCGTCCGAAGTGCGCAACCTGGCGCAGCGCTCGGCGGGCGCGGCGCGCGAAATCAAGA
The DNA here is from genome assembly GCF_015689335.1 of Massilia antarctica. Lineage (GTDB taxonomy): Bacteria > Pseudomonadota > Gammaproteobacteria > Burkholderiales > Burkholderiaceae_D > Telluria_A > Telluria_A antarctica. The sequence continues at coordinate 2,528,670 of NZ_CP065053.1, forward strand.
CCCTGATCGACGACTCCGTGCAAAAGGTCGATGCCGGCAGCCGCCTGGTGGACGAAGCCGGCGTCACCATGCACCAGATCGTCACCTCGGTGCAGCAGGTCGCCGACCTGATGAGCGAGATCGCCGCCGCCAGTTTCGAACAGAGCCAGGGCATCGGCCAGATCAACCAGTCGATCAGCGCCATGGATGACGCCACCCAGCAGAATGCCGCGCTGGTGGAAGAAGCGGCGGCGGCGGCCGCGTCGCTGCAGGACCAGGCCGCCAACCTGGCCAAGGTGGTCAGCGTGTTCAAGCTCGACGAGAGCGCCACGCCGCTGGCCGCGCCTGCCGCGCCGGCGCGGCGCGTGCCCGCCACCCGCGCCGTGGCGCGCGCGCCGGCGCCGCACCAGGCCGCCAAGCCCGCCGCCAAGCCGGGCAGCAAGCCGACGGGCAAGCCGCCCGCCAAGCCGCCGGCCAAAGCCGCCGCGCCGGCCGGCGACGACTGGGAAGAATTCTGACCGCCGTCCATTTGTTTTCGACACTCTCAACCACGGGACCATCATGACCGCAACCATCCTGCGCCGCCTTCCCGCGGCCTGGATCCTCGCCACGGCCAGCCTGGCTGGCGGCGCCGTCCAGGCGGCCGACTGGAGCGACACGGCGATCAGCTGGCGCACCGGCAACCGCTTTCGCGAACCCTTCAACCGCGACAATGTTGGCAAGAACATTTTCGCGCTGACCCATGCCAGCGGCTACCAGTACGGCAGCAATTTCTTCAACCTCGACATGCTCGTTTCCGACAGCAAGGACCCCGGTTCGCTGAACCAGACCGACGGCGCCCAGGAAGCCTACCTGGTGTATCGCCACACGCTCGACATCGGCAAGCTGCGCGGCGCCCCCGTCAAATTCGGCCCGGTGAGCGGCGCCGGGGTGACTGTCGGTTTCGACTGGAACGCCAAGAACGACGTCGGCTACAACTCGCGCAAGCGGATGCTGGTGGCCGGCCCGACCCTGATGTGGGACGTGCCGGGCTTCCTGTCGACCAGCCTGCTGCTGCTACGCGAGAGCAATGCGCCGAGCGGCGCCTTCCCGCCGATATCGAACGTGCGCGGGCGCTACACCTACGACCTGCATCCTATGCTCACGGCCAGCTGGGGCATCCCGGCCGGCGAGCTGTGGTCCTTCGAGGGCTTTGCCAACTTCATCGCTTCGAAGGGCAAGAGCGAAACCGGGGCCGACACCGGTGCCGAAACCAACATCGACATGCAGCTCATGTTCGACGCCGGCGCCGCGATGGGCTACAAGAAGCGCACCTTCCGCGTGGGCCTCGAATACCAGTATTGGAACAATAAATTCGGTAACACCTCGGCGACCACGGGCGGGCAGGGCTACCGCGCCAAAACGCCGATGGTGCGGGTGGCCTACCACTTCTGAGGGGGCAGCTACAATCTTGCAATCTTTGCTATACCATGGTTGGCTCGTTTCTTACTTTTTCACTACCGGAGCCCATCATGCAAGAGTTGATCCTGTACGTCGACAGCCGTTTCACCAGTCCGTGGGCGCTGTCGGTGTTCCAGACACTGACCGAAAAGCAATTGCCGTTCACCCTGCACACGGTCGACCTGGACAAGGGCGAGCAGCAGCAGGCGCCTTTTCGCGACCTGGGCCTGACCGGACGTGTTCCACTTTTGGTGCACGGCGATCTGAGGCTGGCCGAGTCGAGCGCCATCGTCGAGTATCTGGAAGAAGCGTTTCCGCCGCCGGCCTGGCAAGCCGTGCTGCCGGGCGGGTTGGAACAGCGTGCCCGCGCGCGCCAGGTCATGGCCTGGCTGCGCAGCGACCTGATGGCCCTGCGCGCCGAGCGCTCGACCGAAGTGGTGTTCTGCGCGCCGACACAAGCGCCGCTGACGGCGGCCGGTCAGGCTGCCGCGGATCGCCTGACCGGCATCGCCGAGCGTTTGGTGAAGGGCGAGCACCTGTTCGGCGAATGGTGCATCGCCGACAGCGAGCTGGCGCTGGCGCTGAACCGCTTGATTTTGAACGGCGATCCGGTGCCGGAACGCCTCAAGGCCTATTGCGCGGCGCAGTGGCAGCGCGACAGCGTGCGCCAGTGGGCGGCCAAGCCGCGCGGCCAGGCAAGAGGGTAACCCGGGGAAGTCGGCGGCAAGGATTGCGCTGAAATCCATCGGGCTGTATATTGTTGCCGAAAGGGAGCAGCAATGGAAGAGCGACGCAAGAATCATGCAATGGCCGCGACGGTGGAGAAGGCAATCCTTCTCAAGGACACCGTATCGGTTCACCAAGCCGCAATTTACCTGGCTTCGGGCGGGGTGCCGCTCGACGTGACCGGGCGCGTCCTCACGACCCCGTACCGGCGCGGCATGGTGCGTTCCGGGGTCAGCGACGAGGCGTACACCATGCTGCCCCCCACGCCCGTGGCGCCGCCTGTACACGCGCCTGCCGCCGCTCCCGCGCCCGCAGCTGCTCCCCCGGCCGTGGCCGCTCCCACTCCCAACCCTGTACCGCCGCCGGCCGCCCAGGCGGCCGCTCCCGCGCTCCCGCAACCCCTGCGCGATGCCGAGGCCGCGCAAGACATGGTCACGGTGCCGCAGATGGTGCCGGGCACGCCACCGACTGCCCGTTCATCCTGGCGCGACATCATTCATTCCGCCGGACCCACTTTCCGTTAGCGCCAAGGCCCGGTTTTTGGGGCCGGCTGTTGTGAAACGTTAACAAAATCGCGCTGATTTTCATCGTCGCGTCCTGCGCCGGCGACCCAGGCTGCGCCAGCCTGGCCGCTCGCATTCCGGGTGACGCTGTGGTGCACTGTTAATTCGTTGACACCTAAAATCGATGGGTGTTATATTCGTGTGCTTGCGATGGTAACGTTTCCAATCCGGCGTTACCCCGGCGAGCGGACACAGATCCGCACACAAGGAGACAGGATGCACAGAGCACACAAGCTGGCGCTGGCGGCAGCGCTGGCGCTGGGCGCCTGCGCCATGGCGCACGCGGCCGGACCTCAAGCCGAACGGCCGAAGGCCGGCGCGCCCCGGGCCGAGGTCATTCACTGGTGGACCTCGGGCGGCGAATCGGCCGCCGTCAAGACCATCGCCAACGCCTACCGCGCCGCCGGCGGGGTCTGGGTCGACACCGCCGTCGCCGGCAACGAGCAGGCACGCGCCGTGGCTGTCAACCGCATCGTCGGCGGCAATCCGCCCGCCGCCGCCCAGTTCAACGCCTCCATGCAGTTCCTCGACCTGGTCGAGCAGGGCATGCTCAACCAGGTCGACGACATCGCCGCCACAGAGCGCTGGGACAGCACCCTGCCGGCGCCCATCCGCGACGTCATCAAGGTCAAGGGCCACTATTACGCGGTCCCCTTGAACGTCCACATGCCGACCTGGATCTGGTATTCCAGGGCCGCCTTCAGACAAGCCGGCGTCGCCAAAGAGCCGGCCACGATGGACGAACTGTTCGCCGCGCTCGACAAGCTGAAAGCCGCCGGCCTGATACCGCTGGCGCACGGCGGCCAGTCGTGGCAGGAAAATATCGTCTTCATGGCGGTGCTGGCCAATGTGGGCGGCAAGGACCTGTACCTGAGCGTGTTGCGCGATCGCGACCCGCGCGCGATCGCCTCCGAACCGTTCAAGCAGGTGCTGCTGGCGTTCAAGCGCCTCAAATCGTATGTCGATCCCGGCTCGCCCGGGCGCAACTGGAACGACGCCACTGCGCTGCTGGTGAGCGGCAAGGCCGGCGTGCAGATCATGGGCGACTGGGTCAAGGGCGAATTGAATGCGGCCAAACTCACCGCCGGCAAGGAGTATGGCTGCATCACCGGCTTCGGCCCCAGGGCGCCCTTCCTGATCCAGGGCGACGCCTTCATCTTCCCCAAGAGCGCCAACGCCGATACCGTCAGGGCGCAAAAGCTGCTGGCCGGCGTGATGGTGGCGCCAGCGACGGTCGCCGCCTTCAACCGGGTCAAGGGTTCGCTGCCGGTGCGCGCCGACCTCGACGCCTCCGCGCTGGACCCCTGCGCCCAGGCCGCGCTGGTGGTGATGAAAGACCGCACGCGCCACGTCGGTAACGGCGAGGTCTATCTGACACCCGACCAGAACGGTGCGCTGGTCGACGTGCTGACCGCGTACTGGAACACCGCCATGGCGGTCGAAAAGGCGCAGAAGAATATCGCCGCCGCCCTGAAAGGCTGACCGATGCGCATCCGCCACCCGTTGCGCCGGGTCATTCCCTTTGCCGCGCTGCTGCCGATGGCGCTGACGGTGATCGTCGGCTACCTCGGCACGGTGCTCTGGTCGCTGCACATTTCGCTGACCAACTCGCGCAGCTTCCCGTCCGACACCTTTGTCGGCATGGCGCAGTACACGCGCCTGTTCGAGAACGAACGCTGGCTGCTGTCGCTGCATAACCTGGCGCTGTACGGCGTGCTGTTCATCGGCGCCTGCCTGGTGATCGGCTTCCTGCTGGCCGTGTTCATCGACCAGAACGTGACCGGCGAAGGTGTGCTGCGCACCGTCTTTCTGTATCCGTATGCGATGTCGTTCGTGGCCACGGGGCTGGTCTGGCAGTGGATGCTCACGCCCGGCAACGGCATCGAACAGGCGGCGCACCAGTTCGGGTTCGCCGGTTTTTCGTTCGACTGGATCGTCGACCAGGACATGGTCATGTACACGGTCGTCATCGCCACCGTGTGGCAGGCCTCCGGCCTGGTGATGGCGATGATGCTGGCCGGCCTGCGCGGCATCGACGGCGAAATCTGGAAGGCCGCGCGGCTCGACGGCATTCCCACCTGGCGCGTGTATGTGTCGATCGTGCTGCCGATGATGTGGCCGACGATTGCCACCGTGCTGCTGCTGCTCGCGACCGCCGTGGTCAAGCTGTTCGATGCGGTCGTCGCCATGACCCAGGGCGGTCCCGGCACGGCCAGCGAAGTGCCGGCCAAGTTCATCATGGACCACCTGTTCGGGCGCGCCAACATCGCCCTGGCCTCGGCCGGCGCGGTGGTGCTGCTGGTGCCGGTGCTGGCCATGCTGGCGCCGTACGCGTATGCGCGCAGCCGCAAGGGGCGTGCATGAAGCGCCTTTCGCACTTCAACCCGGCGCGCATCGGCGTCTATGCCTTCTTGATCAGCGCCGCGCTGTTCTTCCTGCTGCCGCTGTACGTGATGCTGGTCACCTCGGTCAAGCCGATGGAAGAAATCCGGCTCGGGAACATCTTCGCGCTGCCGCTGCAAATCACCTTGCAACCCTGGAGCGACGCCTGGAGCGGTGCCTGCACCGGCGCCTCGTGCGAAGGCATCCGCGGCGGCTTCTGGAATTCGGTGGCGATCACGGTGCCGAGCACGATCCTGCCGATCCTGATCGGCGCCCTGAACGGCTACGCGCTGTCGTTCTGGAAGCCGCGCGGCGCATCGACCCTGTTCGCGATCCTGATGGTGGGTGCCTTCATTCCGCTGCAGGTGATGATCTATCCGCTGGTGCGGGTCCTGGCCGCCTTCGGCCTGTTCGGGTCCCTGCCGGGCATCGTGGTGGTGCACATGATCTTCGCGATGCCAGTCATGACCCTGCTGTTCCGGAACTACTATGCGGCCATCCCGCACGAACTGTTCCAGGCCGCGCGCATCGACGGCGGCGGCTTCTTTCGCATCTTTATCCACGTGATGCTGCCGATGTCGCTGCCGATCATCGTGGTGGCCGCGATCATGCAGGTGACCGGCGTGTGGAACGATTACATCCTGGGACTGGTGTTCGCGGGGCGCGACAACGCGCCGATGACGGTGCAGCTCAATAACGTGATCAACACGACCACCGGCACGCGCCTGTACAACGTCAACATGGCCGCCACCATCCTCACGTCGCTGGTGCCGCTGGCGATCTATTTCATCTCAGGGCGCTGGTTCGTGCGCGGAATCGCCGCCGGCGCGGTAAAAGGGTAATCCATGTCGAATGTCTGTGTCCGCAAGCTGTGCATCACCCTCGGTGGCAACGAGATCATCAAGGACCTCGACCTGGCCGTGGAGGAGGGCGAATTCCTGGTGCTGCTGGGGCCTTCCGGCTGCGGCAAATCGACCCTGTTGCACAGCATCGCGGGGCTGATCGAGGTCAGCGCCGGGACGGTGGAAATCGGCGGCGAGGACATGACCTTCGCCGACCCGAGCGAGCGCCATATCGGCATGGTGTTCCAGTCGTATGCGCTGTATCCGACCATGACGGTAGAGAAAAACATGTCGTTCGGGCTGCGCATCAACGGCACGCCCAAGGCGGAGATTGCGCGCCGCATCGCGCGCGCCGCCGAGATGCTGCATCTCGAACCCCTGCTGTCGCGCAAACCGGCGCAGCTGTCGGGCGGGCAGCGCCAGCGCGTGGCGATCGGGCGTGCGCTGGTGCGCGAAGCGGGCGTGTTCCTGTTCGACGAACCGCTCTCGAACCTGGACGCCAAGCTGCGCGCCGAACTGCGGCGCGAACTGAAACTGCTGCACCAGACCTTGCGCTCGACCATGATCTACGTGACCCACGACCAGGTCGAGGCGATGACCCTGGCCACCCGCATCGTGGTCATGCGGGCCGGTAAAATCCAGCAGATCGGCGCCCCGGCCGACGTCTACGAACGCCCCGCCAACCTGTTCGTGGCAGGCTTTCTCGGTTCGCCATCGATGAACTTCATCGATGGCGCGATCGACCTTGAGGGCTGCTTTGCTGGCAAGGGCTTTCGCCTGGAAGGGGGCGCCGTGGGTGCGGCGGCCGGCCAGGCGCTGGTGCTCGGCATCCGTCCCGAGCATATCCGCATCGGCGCCGACGGCGCCTTGGAGGGCACGGTGGCGCTGGTCGAACCGATGGGTAACCACCAGATCGTATGGATCGCCAGCGCCGGGCAGCAGCTCTCGGCCATCGTCAACGACACGCGCGTGTTCGCGCTGGGCGAGCCGGTGCGCTTCGCGGTCGACGCCGCGCGCGTGTCGCTGTTCGACAAGGCCAGCGGGCAGCGCCTGTGAGTTTTTCCTGGGTGGGATCCTCCAGGCATGCATGATGCGCGGTTTGCGGTATGCTTTCGCTGTGTTTACTAATCTGACCGATCAAAGGAAGTCGTGGCCAATATCAAAGACGTAGCACGCCTTGCCGGCGTTGGGCTGGGAACCGCGTCGCGCGTCGTCAGCGGCAAGGGCTCGGTCTCGCCCGCGACGCTCGAACGGGTCAAGAAGGCCATCGCGGAACTCGATTTCCGTCCGTCGCACGCGGCGCGCTCGCTGTTGTCCGGCACCTCGCAGATGATCGGCGTGTACATTCCCGTCCTCAAGGGCACCTTCTACACCCCGATCCTGCAATCGATCGACACCGCGCTGCGCGCCGCCGGCCTGCACATGGTGGTGGCATTCGGGGTCGGCTCGGGCGATGCGCGGCGCCAGGCCATCGAAGGCATCGACTTCCTGATGGAGCGCGGCTGCGATGGCCTGATCCTGCTGACCAATCACCTGTCGGACGACGACATCGCCGCGCTCGGGCCCAAGCAGTCTCGCGTGGTGGTGCTGAACCACTGCTTCGCCAGCATCGCCGAGCAGTGCTTTTCGGCCGACCATACCGAGGGTGGCATCGCGGCGGCGCGCGCGTTGCTGGAGCACCGGCACCGCAAGATCGCGGTGATCGCCGGACCATCCACCTCGCCCGACAACGTCGACCGCATCGCCGGCTTCATGGGCGAACTTGAGCGCAACGGCATCAACACCGAAAAAATGTGGGTGGCCGAGAGCGATTTTTCGCCCGAAGGCGGCTGGGCCGCGGCGGCCGAACTGGTCGCCTCGGGACACAAGTTCACGGCGCTGTTTTGCGCCAATGACGAAATGGCGGTCGGTGCGCTGTCGTACTTCCAGGATGTGGGGCTGTCGGTGCCGGGGGACGTGTCGGTGCTCGGTTACGACGATACGCCGAGCGCGCAGTTCTCGGCGCCGCGCCTGACGTCCGTGCACATCCCGTGGCGCGACGTGACCCTGAGCGGGCTCAATGCGCTGCTCAACCGCTGCTACGGCAGCGCGCATCCGGTGGAGCGCGATTTTCCGATCAGCGTGACCGTGCGCGCCTCGCTGGGCAAGCCGGCCAAGCGCCGCGCCGAGTAGGGGAGGAGGCGGCTGCGCCGCTTGATCGTTACTCCCACGATCATTGCAACCACCACCGTCACCGCCATCACCTCCACCACCGCCGTCACCGCCATCACCTCTACCACCGTCGTTCGCGCCCCCCGTCGTTCCTGGCACTGCCAGAAACGACTTCCCGCGCAGGCGGGAACCCAAGTTTATTGAGCCGCCTCTAGCTGCGCTACGAACTTGGGTTCCCGCCTGCGCGGGAACGACGGCGATGGCGACGATGACGACGACGGCAAACGCGTGAATTACGCAATCTTATGATTGACAAAATCTCTTCATCGTCGCACTATTGATCTTCGATTGGGAGCGTTTCCAATTTATGACAGCAGCAGATCGGGTCCTGGCACCGGTGTTCACCGGCAGGCATTTCCACTTTTTCGCACCGATACCATGATCAAGAATTCCTGCCTTATCGCAGCCGTCGCGCTGCTGCACGCGAGCCATGCCGGCGCCGCTCCCAAAACCCTGACTGACTGGCCGCGCGTGCGCAGCGCCATCGCCCCGGACGCCACGCTCGAAGCGAAAGTCGCCGGCATCGTGGCCGGCATGAGCCTGGCGCAGAAGATCGGCCAGATGACCCAGCCCGAGATCAAGGCCATCACGCCCGAACAGGTGCGCGAGTTTTACATCGGCTCCGTCTTGAATGGCGGCGGCAGCTGGCCGAACGGGAACAAGTACGCCACCCCGGCCGACTGGGTCGCGCTGGCCGACAAGTTCTACGACGCCTCGATGAGCACCGACATGAAAGTGAAAGTGCCGGTCATCTGGGGCATCGATGCCATGCACGGCAACAGCAATGTGTACGGCGCCACCCTGTTCCCGCACAATATCGGCCTGGGCGCGGCGCACAACAAGAAGCTCGCGCTGCGCATGGGCGAGGCGGTCGGCAAGGCGGTGCGCGCGACCGGCATCAACTGGGTGTTCGCGCCCACCCTGGCGGTCACGCAGGACGATCGCTGGGGCCGCACCTACGAGAGCTTTTCGGAAGATCCGGCACTGGTCAACAGCTACGCCGGCGAATACGTGCGCGGCATGCAGGGCAATTTGCGCGACGACGCCAACGTGATCGCCACCGCCAAGCACTTCATGGGCGACGGCGGCACCGACCAGGGCAAGGACCAGGGCATCACCAAGGCCACGCCCGCGCAAATGATGAACATCCACGGCGCCGGCTACTACAGCGCGCTGGAAGCGGGCGCCCAGACGGTGATGGCGTCGTTTAACAGCTGGAACGATGTCTCGTCCGGCAAGGATTACGGCAAGGTCCATGGCAGCCGCGAACTGCTGACCGATATCCTCAAGACCAAGATGGGCTTCGACGGCATGGTGGTGAGCGACTGGGACGGCATCGGCCAGGTCAAGGGCTGCCGCAACGACAGCTGCGCCCAGGCGATTAACGCCGGCATCGACATGGTGATGGTGCCGATCGACTGGAAAGCCTTCATCGCCAACACCATCAAGCAGGTGCAAGCGGGCGAGATTCCGATGACGCGCATCGACGATGCCGTCACCCGCATCGTGCGCGTGAAGATGCGCGCGGGCCTGTTCGGACAAAAGCCGTCGGCCGGCATGTACGCCGGCAAGCCGGAGGCGCTGCAGGCACGCTCCTTGGCGCGCCAGATGGTGCGCGAATCGCTGGTGCTGCTCAAGAACGACCGCGCAACGTTGCCGCTTCAGCGCGGCAAGAAGATTCTGGTCGTGGGCAAAAGCGCCGACAGCCTGTCCTTGCAGACCGGCGGCTGGTCGCTGACCTGGCAGGGGACCGATAACAAGAACAGCGACTTCCCGAACGGCGACACCATCCTCGCCGGCATCCGCGAAGCCGCCGGCGCCGCCAACGTGACCTACAGCGCCACCGCCGAAGGGGTCGACGTGGCCGCTTTCGATACCGTGGTGGCGGTGATCGGCGAAACGCCGTACGCGGAGTTCGGCGGCGACATCGGCCCGTCCGGCACCCTGCGCCACAGCGGACGCTATCCGGAAGACCTGGCCGTGCTCAAGGCCGTCGCCGGCAAGGGCAAGCCGGTGGTCACGGTGCTGGTGTCGGGCCGCGCGCTGTACACCAATGACCTGATGAATCTGTCCGACAGTTTTGTCGCCGCCTGGTTGCCTGGCTCGGAAGGCAAGGGCGTGGCCGACGTGCTGTTCAAGGGCGCCCATGGCTTCACGGGCAAGCTGTCGTTCTCGTGGCCCAAGTCGATCTGCCAGGCCACCGTGAACGTGGGCGGCGCCGATTACGCGCCGCTGTTCAAGACCGGCTACGGCCTGACCTACGCCAGCCGCCAGCAAGTCGGCCAGCTCGGCGCCAGCTACGCTGACGGCGGCTGCGGCGTGACCAATCTGTATCCCGTATTTAACCAGTCCGACCGCGCCACCTGGCCGCTGTACGCGGTGGTGGGCGACAAGCGCAGCGCGCTCGGCGCCGACTTGAACAACGCGTTCACCCAGTCCGGCGTGAAGATCGAAACGTCCCAGGTCAATACCCAGCAGGATGCCAAGAGCGTCACCTGGAGCGGCCCTGCGCGCCTCGAAGCGCACGGCGCCAAGGCCGTGGCCTTGCCGGCCTTCGCCACCAAGGATGGCGCGCTGCAGTTCGATACCATCGTCAGCACCGCGCCCGCCGGGAAGGTGTTGGTGTCGATGGACGGCGCCGCGCTCGACCTGACTGCGGTCTTCAAGGGTCTGGTGGGCAAGGCCAGGCAGACCGTCAAGATTCCGCTCGCCTGCTTCACGGCCAGGGGCGTCGACCTGGCCAAAGTAGAAACGCCGTTCGCGGTGGCCAGCGACGCCGCTTTCAGCGCGGCCTTTGCCAATATCGAAGTGGCCGGCGGGGCGGCGCTCGACAAGGATGCGCTCAAGTGCGAGGAGCTGAGGTGAGCGATTGGCCGCGTCTTCTGGCCATCGTCGGCGGCGCGCTGGTGCCGCTGGCGCAAAGCGTGCTGGCCGATGCGTTCGGCGTGCAGCTGTCGTTCCTGGTGCCGGCCGCCTGCTACCTGTTCGTCATCTATTACGGCCTCAAGTACGCCGCGATGTACCAGCGCTGATCCTCGCTTGCCGCCGTCCAGCACCGCCGCTTGCCGGCGGTGTTTTCATTTGGGGATGCCATTCGTCATCTTCATCATTCGGATGAGGCCAGGGTGAACTTGCGGGGCCGGCGCACTGTCAAAAAGTGACAAGTGCTCGCGCGCGGGCTTCAATCCCAACCTCATCAGGAGATCGACATGCTCAACAAGAAACCAGTAAAAGGACTGATCGGCATTTGCGCCGCGGCTGCGCTGTGCGCCACCCTGGGCGTCCAGGCCCAGACCACCGGGACGCAGTCCGGCAGCCAGGGCGGCGGCGGACAGACCGGCACCCAGGGCAGCACGGCCAGCGGCGCCGGCGGCAGCGGAACCGGCACCATCAGCAGCACGGACCGCAAGATCGTCACCGACCTGGCCATGGCGAACATGGCCGAGATCGAGGTGGCGCGCACCGCCCAGGGCAAGAGCCAGGACGATCAGGTCAAGAAATACGCGCAGCAAATGATCGACGACCATACCAAGGCGCTGAACGAGGTGCAGCAACTGGCGCAGACCAGGGGCATCACCTTGCCCGCCACCCTGGACCGCGCGCACAAGGCCAGGGCCGACAAGCTGGCCGCGCTGTCGGGCGATGCCTTCGACCGCGCCTACATGGCGCAGGCTGGTGTGGCCGAGCACAAGAAAACCCACGGCATGCTGACCCGGGCGCAGGCGCGCGCCAAGGATGGCGACGTCAAGGCGCTGGTAATGCGCATGACGCCTACCGTGGAACAGCATCTGAACGCGGCGCAGGAGTTGCACGGCAATAAAAATACCGCCATGGGCAACTCCAGAACGGGGACGGAGAAGTCGGGACAATAGGCAAAGCGGGCAAGTCCCGCGCGCGAATGCTGTCGATGCCGGCGGCGGGAGGGTGGCGAGCGCGAGCTGAGCGGTAACGCTACAATGACCATTCATGCTCGCCATCCTCGCCATTACCTTTCCGTTTTTCGCCTTGGTCCTGTGCGGCTACCTTGCCGTGCGGCGCCACTTGCTGCCGCAACTGGCCATTCCGGGCCTGAACAGCTTCGTCCTGTACTTCGCCTTGCCGTGCCTGCTGTACCGCTTCGGCTCGACCACGCCGCTGACCCAGCTGCTCGATGCCGGGCTGTTCGGCGTCTACCTGCTGTGCGCGCTGGCGACGGTGGGCCTGGCCATGCTGGTTACCCTGCGCCGCGCCGGCTGGAACGATGGCGCCTTCGGGGCGCTGGTGGCCGCCTTTCCGAACACCGGCTTCATGGGTGTGCCGCTGCTGCTGGCCCTGCTCGGGCCGCGCTCGTCCGGGCCGGTGATCGTGGCGCTGGTGGTCGACCTGGTCATCACAACGTCGCTGTGCATCGCCCTGTCGCGCCTGGGGCCGGCAGGCGGGCAGAGTAGCGCGGCCGCCCTGCGCAATGCCCTGGCCGGCATGCTGCGCAACCCCATGCCGTGGGCTATCCTGCTCGGCGCGCTGGCGTCCGGCGTGGGACTGGTGCTGCCCGCGCCACTGATGAAGACCGTCGGCCTGCTGGCCGACGCCGCCTCGCCGGTTGCCCTGTTCACCATCGGCGCGGTGCTGGCGCGCTCGCAGATGAATGCCAGCGGGGCCACCGCGCTGGCCGATGTTGTCCCGATCGCCCTGATCAAGCTGCTGATCCACCCCTTGTTGCTGCTCGCCATAGGCCACGCCGCCATTGGCCTGGGCATTCCCATCGATCCGGCCGCCCTGACGGTGCTGGTGCTGGTCGCCTGCCTGCCCAGTGCCAGCAACGTGGCGCTGCTGACCGAGCGCTTCGGCGCCGACACGGGCCGGGTGGCGCGCATCATCCTGGTATCGACCGCGTTGTCCTTCCTGAGCTTTTCGGTAGCCGTATCGTTGCTTATATGAAATATTTACGACTTCTGATAGCCTGTTTGTGAAATAATAAGGAGCATGTCCCATCGACGGTGTGGCGGCACATTCTGGGGGTTCGATTGCTGGAAATGTTTGCAGTGGAGCAGGATCTGATTCGGCTGGAAGAGGAGCTTTCTTCCCAGTACGGTGTCGCGCGCGTCAAGCCGATGCTGGCGCTGGCCTGGCATTTGCGCCAGCGCGACCCCGCGCGCGCCCGCTCGCTGGCGATCGACGCCGCGCCTCTGCTGACCTTGCTTCCCGAACCCGAGCGCCGCCTTGAACTGGCGCGCTGCCAGCTGATCGATGGCGAAGCAGCCTGGCTGGCCGGCCAGCTCGACACGGCGCGTACCCTGGCCGACGCTGCCTGGGCCGAGTTCCACCGCCAGGACGACTCCATCGGCAGCGCCGACGCGCGCTGGCTGCGCGCCTGGATCGAGGTCGATCGCGGCAATGCCGCCGCCAGCGACGCCGAATTGCTGGCCGCCGCGCACGATGTGTGGCGCGCCGGCGACCGCCTGCGCGCCGACGTGATCGACGCCGCCGCCGCCCTGTTCGCGGTATTCCGCAATCTGCACTCGGCCAATGAACACTGGGGCAAGCGCTTCGACCCCGCCGAAAAAGGCTTGCATCCGGCCGCCGCCGGCTGGATCAACGATTATCTCGGCACCTCGGCCTTCCAGGCCAGCGATTTCGGGCGCGCCATCGGCCTGTTGATGAACACCTTCGAGGCGGCGCTGGCCACCGGCCAGGTGCGGCGCGCGATCAACGTCGCCACCAATATCGGCAACGCCTTCACCAGCCTCAATGCGCATCACGCCGCGCTCGAATGGATGCAGCGCGGGCTGGATCTGGCGCGTCCGACCGGCTGGCCGATGAGCATCGGCCTGGCTCTGATGCAGACCGCCGAAACCTTGCGCCAGCTGGGCCAGCGCGAAGCGGCGCTGGAACTGCTGCACGAAGCGCTGGCGACCTTGGCGCCCATGTCCGGCTCGCGCGCCTACGCCATCGCGCTCGAATACGAGGGCGACCTGGCGCTCGACGGCGGCGACTATGCGGCGGCCCTGGCCAGCTTCGCACGCCTGGAGGCGCGCGGCGAAGCGCTGCACCAGGCCGATTTCCAGAGCGGCGCGCGGCGCGGCCAGGCGCATGCGCTCTCGCACATGAACCGCCCTCGCGATGCGCTCGACAAGGCTGCGGCGGCGCTGGCGCTGGCGCGCGAACACGGCGACGCCTACAACCAGATCGCCGCGCTCAAGGTGCTGGCGGAGATCCACGCGCGCCACCGCTTGCCCGGCCCCGCGCTGCTGGACGCGCCCAGTCCCGCGCTGCATTACCTTCAGCAGGCCATGGCGGTGGCGGCCACCATCGACGGCTACACGGTGCCGGGCGACCTGTACGACGCCGTGGCGCGTGAATACGCCAGCGTCGGCGACTATCCGCAGGCGTACGACATCGCACTGCGCGCCGGCGCCGCGCGCGACAAGACCCATAGCCAGGAAGCGACCAACCGCGCCGTCGCCATGCAGGTGCAGTACCAGACCGAGCGCGCCAAGACCGAGGGCGAGCATCACCGCCAGCTCGCCGCGGCCGAAGCCAAGCGCGCCGAGGTGCTGCAGCAGACCAGCGCCACGCTCGAACACCTGTCGGCCATCGGGCAGGAAATCACCACCCATCTGGACGCCGCCGCCGTGTTCCGCGCGCTCGACCGCCACGTGCACGGGCTGCTCGACGCCACCCACTTTTCCGTCTTCCTGATCGATCCGGACGGCAGTTCGCTGCGCTGCGCGTTCGGGGTGGAAGCGGGCAAGGCGCTGCCGGCCACCTGCTTTTCGCTGACCGACGAACATGCCAATTCGGCGCGCTGCGTGCGCGAGCGGCGCGAAATCCTGCTCCACCTGAACGCTGGCGACGACATGCCGAACCTGATCCCGGGTACCCTGCCGACACTGAGCCTGCTGTTTGCGCCGCTGCTGATCGGCGAGCGGGTACTGGGTGTGATGACGGTGCAGTCGCTGCAGCCCAGCGCTTATCACGAACGGGAGCGCCTGATTTTCCGCACCTTGTGCGCGTACGGCGCCATTGCCCTCGATAACGCAGGCGCCTATTTGCAGGTGGCGGCCACGCTCAAGGCCCTGAGCGCGACCCAGGCCCAGCTCCTGGACAAGAACGTCGAACTGGAACTGGCTTACAAGGCGCTGGAAGAAGTCAGCCTGACCGACCAGCTGACCGGCCTGCGCAACCGCCGCTTCTTCCTGCAGCATGTCGACGCCGACGTGGTCATGAGCCTGCGCGGCTACGACGACCCCTTGCGCCACGGCGCGCCGGAACGCGAGAATGCGCCGGGCAAGGACCTGGTGTTCTTCATGGTCGACCTGGATCACTTCAAGGAAGTCAACGACCGGTATGGTCACGCCGCCGGCGACGCGGTGCTGGTGCAGATGCAGGAGCGCTTGCGCGAAGTGTTCCGCGAGTCCGATTACCTGATCCGCTGGGGCGGCGAGGAATTCCTGGTGCTGGCGCGCGCCACTCATCGCGACGACGGGAAAGTGGTGGCGGAGCGCATCCGCGAGGCGGTCGCCAACCGCGACTTCGTGCTGCCCGACGGGACGGCACTGCGCAAGACCTGCTCGATCGGATTCGCCTGCTTTCCGTTCGTGCAGGAAGAACCGCGCCTGTTGTCGTGGTCCGAAGTGGTGGAGCTGGCCGACCAGGGCCTGTACCTGGTCAAGCGTTCGGGGCGCAATGCCTGGGCCGGCATCTACAGCACGCCGGAGACGCGCCACGACGGGGTTTTCTCGCGCCTGATTCATTACCTCGAACAGGCGCTGGCCGACGGCGAGGCCAGGCTGGTGACCAATATCGACGAGGTGCAGGTGGCAGCCGGCGCCAAGACACGGCGCCTGGTGCTCGCCGCCGATAAAGTGACGCCGCGCTAGGCCGAGCGCCGCTCCATTTCCCGCGCCATCGGCGCATCCATCGCCGCCGTGATGGTTCGCTGGTCGTTCTGCGAGCGGTTCTGGCTCACCTTCCACGTGCCCTGTATGCGCTCGATGGGGATCTCGATCCCGACGATCATCGTCAGCAGCCGGTCGATGAAATCGGGCGGTGCATCGTCCACAGACCAGGGCACCGCCTGCGCCGCTTCGTGGCGCGCGGTGAGGCGGCCGAGCAGCGCGAGTATCCACGCCGGGTCTTCGATGGCGCGCAGCCTGCCGTGCGCGTGCACCACCGCGTAGTTGTAGGTCGGGACCACTTTGCCATTGATTTTCTTGTCTTCGTACAGCGCTGGTGTGATGTAGGCCGACGGCCCCTGGAACACCACCAAGGTGTCGCCGTCGTGGCGCCAGAGCGGATTGGCGCGCGAGACGTGGGCGCGCAGGATGCCGTACGGCGCGTTCTCATCGCCGGCATCGATCTCGAACGGAATGTGCGTGGCGTCGAGACCGCCGTCGCCGTGCGTGATGATGGTGCCCAGCGGGTGCGCGTCGATCAGGCCGAGCAGCAGCGATGGACGGATTTCGTCGAAGCAGGAAGGGCGATACATGTCATGCACTCCCTTCGATGACCACGTCGGCCTTGATCGAGTTGGCGATGTAGCACTGCGCGTGGGCGGCGTGGTGCAGGGCGTCGAGTTGGGCGGCGTCGGGACGCGTGCCGTCGGCGAAGCTGATCGCGGGACGCAGCACGATCCGGGTCATCGCCATCTTGCCGTCGGCGTTCTTGTCCAGAGTGCCGACGGCGTGGTCGCGGTAGTCGTCCACCACGTGGCCGGCGCGCGCCGCCAGCGACAGGAAGAACAGCATATGGCAGCTCGATACCGAGGCGACCAGCGCTTCCTCGGGGTCGAGGGCGGCCGGGTCGGACATCGGCAGCGCCACCGACAGCGGCGAGGAGGAAGCGGGCACGCGCAGGCCGCCGTCGAAGGCCCAGGCGTGCGCGCGGCTGTAACGGTTGTCCAGGAATGGCTGCGTGCCGCGCTGCCAGGATAATTGTGCTTCGAATTGCTGCATCTTGCGTGGCTCCGGTGGTGATTGGGTGGACGTTGATCTTATGCCCCGCTTTGGCTTGCTCAAATATCCAATTCACGCGATTATGTGAAGACCAATCACCGGACTGCCATGCTCGTTACCGATATCCTCGCCGCCTTGCCCCTTGCGCGCGGCACGCCAGACCCCCTGTTCCGCCAGCTCTACGCGCAGATCAAGGAGGCCGTCCTGCGCGGCACGCTCAGCGCCGGCATGCAGCTGCCGCCCACGCGCGAACTGGCGCGCCTGCTCGCGGTGTCGCGCCAGACGGTGCTCAACGCCTACGACCAGCTCAGCGCCGAAGGCTACCTCGATGGCGCGGTCGGCAAGGGCACCTTCATCAGCGGCTATCTGGCGCAGGCGACACCCGCAGCGGATGCCACGCACGCCCCGATGCGCCCCCTGTCCGCGCGCGGCGAGGCCTACGCCACGGCCATGGAAAACGTCGGCTTCCATCGAGGGAAACTGCGTCCTTTCCGCGTCAGCATGCCTTCCCTCGAGCTGTTCCCGTTCGATGTCTGGAGCCGGTTGGAGGGGCGGCGCTGGCGCCACCCCGACCACCACATGGGCTACAGCGATCCGGCCGGCTACGCGCCGCTGCGCGAGCTGCTGTGCGTCTACCTGCGCGCTTCGCGCGGCGTGAGCTGCACACCGGAACAGGTGATCATCACCTCCGGCTCGCAACAGGGCTTGTTCTTGCTGTCGCAACTGCTGCTCGCGCCGGGCGACCAGGTGTGGGTGGAGTCGCCCGGCTACCAGGGCGCCAGCGCGCCGCTGTTCGCCGCCGGCGCGCGCGTGTGCACGGTGCCGGTGGGCGCCGACGGCATGGACATCGCCTACGGCATGGCCAACTATCCGGACGCGAAAATGGTGCTGGCCACGCCCTCGCACCAGTTGCCGCTCGGGGTGACCATGAGCTTGCAGCGCCGCCTGGAGCTGCTGCGCTGGGCCACCAGCCAGCGCGCCTGGATCATCGAGGACGATTACGACAGCGAATACCGCTACACCGGCCCGCCGCTGGCGTCCCTGCAAAGCCTGGACCGCGCCGGCTGCGTGCTGTACGTCGGCACCCTGTCGAAGGTGCTGTTTCCCGGCCTGCGCCTCGGCTACATCGTGGCGCCGCCGGCGCTGGTCGAGCCAATCGTGCGCGCCAAGGCGGTAATGGACCGCCACACAGCCATCGTGCCGCAGATGGTGCTGGCCGACTTCATGGCGGACGGCCATTTCGGCCGGCATATCCGGCGCACCCGCGACGCCTACGCCGAACGGCGCGCCGCGCTGCTGGCCGCGATCGACGCGCGCCTGGGCGAGCGGGTCGTGGCCGGACCGTCCGACGCCGGCCTCGATCTGGCCGTGCATTTCCGGCACGGCCACGATGAGGCCACAGTGGTGGCGCGGGCGCTGGAACTGGGCGTCGAAACGCGTGCGCTGGCTTATTATGCCAACCGCATGGCCACGCCCGCGTGCGCGTTCGCACCGGGCCTCCTGCTCGGGTTTTCGTCGCTCACGCCAGCGCAAATCGTCGAGGGCATCGAGGTACTGGCGACGGTGCTGAAAGCGCCGCGTTGATCTATACTTGCATCATGACTACTCAACGCTGCTCCTGGGCCAGATCGGCCAATCAACGCTACCTCGACTACCACGATCACGAGTGGGGCGTGCCTTGCCACGACGAGAACACGCTGTTTGAAATGCTCAACCTAGAAGGTGCCCAGGCGGGCCTGAGCTGGGAGACCATCCTGAACAAGCGCGATACCTACCGTCTCGCTTTCGACAACTGGGACGCCGAAAAAATCGCGCGCTACGATACTGCCAAGGTGGCTGCGCTCCTGGCCGACCCGGGCATCGTGCGCAACAAGCTCAAGGTGGCCGCCGCCATCACCAATGCCCAGGCCTACCTGCGCCTGCGGGCCGAGGGCAGCTCGCTCGACGCCTATCTGTGGGCGTTCGTCGACGGCAAGCCGATCGTCAACCACTACCAGGTCGGCGAAAGTTTGCCGGCCAAGACCGAGCTGTCGGACCGGGTGTCGAAAGACTTGCTCAAGCGCGGCTTCAAATTCGTCGGCTCGACCATCGTCTACGCGTACATGCAGGGCATCGGCATGATCGACGACCATGGCGCGCAGTGCTTCCGCAAAGAGCGGCGCTGATGCCGTGAACTGGCAACCTGCCTGGGGCGGACGCACCCATTTCGTCATATTCGACGCCGCCTACGGCGACGGCGCGGCCTTTCAACAGACCTTGCACGCCTGGCGCAACGACCCGCGGCGGCCCGCGCGCCTGCATTACATTGCGCTGGCCAACGAAGCGCTGCCGGGCTTTCGGCGCATCCCGCAAGTGGAAGACGCGGTCACGCTCGACCTGCTCACCGCGCCGCTCGACAGCGCGCTCGAACAACTGAGCGCGCGGCTCGATGCCATCTGGCTGCGCGGCGCCGCTGACGCCGGCACCCGCTTTGCCCACGCGCTGGGCAAGCTGGCCGAACCCGGCGCGCTGCTCGACGCCGACGGCCTCCCGCACGCGCAGATGGCGACCCTGGCGCGCGCCGGCTTTGCCTGGGAGCCCGGGGTGCAGCGCGCCGTTTTCGCCAGCCGCCGTCCGCAGGCCGCGCCGGCGCCGCCGCGCGCGCGCCACGCCATCGTGATCGGTGCCGGCCTGGCCGGCGCCGCCGCCTGCGAACGCTTGTGCGCGCGCGGCTGGAAGGTCACCCTGATCGAACGCCACGCGCAGCCCGCGCGCGAAGCGTCCGGCAACCTGGCCGGCATCACCATGCCGCTGCTCTCGAAAGACGACAACCTCATGACGCGCCTGTCGCGCGCCGCCTTCCTGTATGCGCAAGCCTACTGGGACCGCATCGGCGGCAACGACATCGACAGCGCCCGTTGCGGCGTGCTGCAACTGGCGCGCGATCCGGCCCATGCCGACGTCCAGCGCGCCATCGCGGCCAGCCGCGCCTGGCCCGCCGATTTCGCCGAATGGCTGGAAGCGCCGGCGGCGGGCGAGTTGCTTGGCGCCCCCGCGCCGGACGGCGCCTGGCTGTTCCGCCAAGGTGGCTGGGTACGCCCCGCCAGCGCCTGCGGGGCCATGCTCACCGCCTGCGGCGATGCGCTGGTGCGCCGCTTCGGTGCCGGCAAGGTGACATTGGAGCAGCGCGGCGCCGGCTGGTGCGCCATCGACGTGGCCGGCGAAGTGCTGGCGCAAGCGCCGGTGGTGGTGCTGGCCAACGGCACCGGCGCGGCCGACATGCCGCTCGCCGCCGGCCTGCCCTTGTCTCCCGTGCGCGGCCAGGTCACCCATCTGGCGCAGGGGGCGGCGCCGGCGCTGCCCTTCGTGCTGTGCCGCGAAGCGTATCTGACGCCGGCCGTGGGCGGCTGGCACAGCCTGGGCGCCAGCTACGACGACGATGCCGATCCGGCCCTGCGCCAGGACAGCCAGGACGAGAACCTGGCCAAGATCGGCGCCATGCTGGGCGACCTTGCCCTCGGGCGCGCTGCGCCGCTGCAGGGACGGGTCGGCTTTCGCTGCGTTGCGCCGGACCGCATGCCGCTGGCGGGCGCCTTGCCCGACCCCGACGCGGCGAGCCGCATCGAGCGCCTGCGCGACGTGCCGCGCCACGCCGGTGTGTACGGCTTGCTGGGCTATGCCTCGCGCGGCCTGACCTGGGCGCCGCTGGCGGCCGAACTGCTGGCCGCGCAGTTGAACGGCGAGCCGCTGCCGCTGGAGGCCGACCTGGTCGCGGCCCTCGATCCGGCCCGTTTTCTGTTGCGCGAACGGCGCCGTGGCGAGGTAGGATAGCGAACCGGGCAGCGTCATCCGGTTATAATTGGTTTGTAGCAACATTCTTGCAACCGATCGCCGCGCCCAGCGTGGCGGGAGCCGATCACGATGGACGATGCGCCCGAGTCGAACGAGCTGTTTCTGTTTCTTGCGTCCACCGCGCACGATATGAAAAATTCTGTCAGCGTGCTCAGCGGCACCCTGGAAACCTTGCTCGCGCAAGCCGCGCCCGGCACCGAAACGGCCTACCCGCAGATGGCGCACATGCTGTACCAGACCAAGCGCCTGAACGATAACCTGATCCAGCTGCTGGCCCTGTACAAGCAGGTCGGCAAACCCGCCTATCCTTTCGACATGCAGCCGCTGGCGATGGGCGACCTGGTGGCGCAGGTGGCCGCTGCCAGCCGCATCCTGCTCGACTCGCGCCATATCAAGCTGGAAACGAGCGCCGATCCGGACCTGGTCTGGCATCTGGACGAAGACTTGATCGTCGGCGTGCTCGGGCATGCGATCAACAATGCCATCCATTACACCAAAGACACGATCCGCCTGGCCATCGCGGTGGTCGACGGCGACCTCGAGATCCGGATCGAAGACAATGGCGCCGGTTACTCGGCTGCCATGCTGGAGGCCGGCGTGTCGGCCATGCACGGCAGCAGCGCTTGCGTGAATTTTTTGACCAACAGCACGGGCCTGGGCCTGTATTTCTCCAGCGAAGTGGCCAAGATGCACAAGCACCGCCAGCGCGCGGGCCGCCTGCGCCTGGAAAACGGTGGCGCGTATGGCGGCGCCTGTTTTGTTTTGAGCCTGCCATGATCGTCGACCCCAAAGCGAGCGCCAAGCTCGCCACCAAGGTCCAGCTGGTCGACTGGGCAGGCAAAAATTACCTGGTGGTGGATGACTTCATCGGCATTCGCCAGTTGCTGCGCGAAAGCTTGCGTAACCTGGGCGCCAAGAATATCGACCAGGCATCGAGCGGCGGCGAAGCCATCGCCATGCTGGCGCGCATCCGCTACGACGTGGTGCTGTGCGACTACAACCTGGGCGAGGGCAAGAATGGCCAGCAAGTGCTGGAAGAGGCGCGGGTGCGCAATTTGCTGCTGCCGAGCAGCGTGTGGCTGATGGTGTCGGCCGAAAAAAGCGTCGAATCGGTCATGGGCGCGGCCGAGCACCAGCCCGACGCCTACCTGATCAAGCCAATCACCGAGGGCGTGCTGCTGACCCGCCTGAACCGCGTGTGGCACAAGAAACAAGTCTTCAAGCAAATCGACCAGGCCTTTGCCGAAAAGGATTACCTGCGCGCGGCCAAGATGTGCGACAGCCAGATCGAATCCAACAAGCTGCATGAAATGGAATTGCTGCGCATGAAGGCGCGCCTGATGCTCAAAAGCGGCGAACCGGAAAAGGCGCGCGAAACCTATGAGCGCGTGCTGCAGGAGCGCGATTACCAGTGGGCCAAGGCGGGCTTGGCCAAGATCCGCATGACCAATGGCGAATACGAGCAGGCGCGCCAGATGTTCCAGGGCGTCATCGCCGAGAACCGCTACTACATCGACGCTTACGACCAGCTGGCGCTCACCTATCAGAGCATGGGCCAGAACGAGGAAGCCTGCGCCGTGCTCGAACGCGCGGCCAAATTGTCGCCCAATTCAGTGCTGCGGCAGCGCTCCTTGGGTCAGGTGTCGCTCAAGCTCGGCAATGTGGGCATGGCGGAAAAAGCTTTTCGGAAATGCATTTCGATCGGCGAATATTCCGTGATGAAAACGGTCGATGCGTATTTCGGCCTGGCGCGGGTGTGCGGGCTCAAGCACGACACCAAGGAAGCGCTGCAATTGCTGGTGCTGGCCCAGCGCGAGTTCGCGGGCGAACAGATTCAGCTGCGCAGCAAGATTACCGAGGGCATGGTCTACCACGAGAGCGGCGATTTCCAGCGCGCGCGCAAGGCTGGCGACGAGCTCGACGAGCTGCTCATCGGCAGTCCCGAGCGGCCCGATACGCCCACCTGCCTGGAACTGGCGACCTTGCTGTTTTCCGTCGGGCACCGCGATTCGCCTGTCGAACTGCTGTGCTACGTGATCAAGAACAATCACGATAACCTGCAATTGCTCGACGACGTACAAAAAATCTTCGACCACGCCCACATGGGCGAGGAAGGCTTGGCGCTGATCCGCTCGTCGCGCAAGGAAGCAAGCGACCTGATGAATCAGGGCGTGTCGCTATGGAAAACCGGCAAGCTGCCCGAGGCGGTGGCCTGGATGCGCAGCGCACGCATGAGCTTGCCGAACAACTTGCGCATCCTGTTCAACTCCGCGCAGATTATTATTTCGCACATGCAGCAGCTCGGTCATGACCCCGCCCTGGCGGCCGAAGCCACCGAGGTGTTGCTGCACGTGGACAAGATCCTGCCCGGGCAACAGCGCTTCGCCCAGCTCATGGAACAGCTCGCCGCACTTGCGCCGCGAGCGGGAGAGGAGGCCGCCGAGCTTGACCCAGGCTGAGCCGTTTTCACGTTTGCGTTTGTCCCCACGCTTGCTGGTGATAAACTGATCGCTGCGCGGAAGTTTCCGCATTCAACAGGAAAGGGACGACCATGCGCGACATCGCAAATGAAGTCTATGAAAAAATGCGTGTAGGCAGCAGTGCATGGATACGGCCAGTGGCGGCCAAGGGCGATACCGTGCCCGAATTCCAGGCTGTGCATGAGCAAGTCAAACAGATGGCGGACGAGGGTTTGATTACCATCTCGACCATCAAACGCCAGGAAGACGGCCTGATCGATGCGATCCGGATTCAGCGACTGGCGTAAGCAATCCCTGTAACACGGCAAGCGCTGCCGCCCCCTCGGGCGGCCTGCCTTGTCAGGCGCCGGTTTTCGGCTTGGCGCGCCGGGATGCGGCCTTGGCAGCACTCTCCGGCTCGCCGGGGCTCGTATCCGCCGGTTCCTCTGCCGCCTTCTGCGCCGCCGGGGCCGGCTTCCCGCCAAGGTCTCCCTTGTCCGCACCCGCCTCCGGCGTCATCGCCGTGGTTACCGCCTGATTAAATTGTTCCTGCAGCATGTTCCACCACGCCACGGGATTGTTCATCGCGTTCGCTGGCGCTGCCTCTTTGTGTTCCGTGGCCGGCTCGGGTGCCGCTGCCTTGGCGGGCGCGGCAGCGGGCTGGCTGAAAAACGCCGACGCGAACGGGGCCGCGGCCAGCACCGATTTCTCATCCGCGCCAGGTTGCTTGACGGCGGCCGCCAGGGTCGCGCCCATCGATTTCAAGGTGGCGATCGTGCCGCGCTGCACTTCCATGGTTTGGATGGTGCCGCGCAGCATGGACACATTGATGTTGAGCCAGGCTTCCACGGCTTTCAGGTCGGCGATCTTCTTGTCCAGCTCGTCGAGCGAGACGGGCGGCATGGCCAGGTTGGGGAAGGACATCCCCGGCACGGCCATGCTACCCCACAAATTCTTGACGAAGTCCAGCGTGTCGGTCACGGCGCCGACACCGGGGATGTTGGGCATGGGTGGTTTCAGCATGGAAGTCTCCGTAAAGTAGAAGCCTGAGCGTAGCAGATAATTATCATCCTATCAAAGAATGATGTGCGGGCAGCGAACGCTACACTGGGCGGTGTCAGCGTTAAAAGCGCCAGACACGTTAAACTGTCGCCATGACGATCGCATCCTTTCTCTCCCGGCATCGCCGCGCCCTGGTGATCGGCTCGGCGACAGTCCTGCTGCATTATCTGGCGATCAGTTTTGTCGGCGCGCGCATCGGGCTGGCGCCCGCCAATGCGCCGGACCAGGAACCGCTCACCATCTTCGCCGCGCTGCACGCGCCGGCGCCGCCGGCCGCGCCCGTGGCGCCGCCCAAGCCGACGCCGACGCCGAAGCCGAAGCCGAAGCCGGTTGCGGCGCGGCCGCGTCCGCCTGCCAGGCCGCTGCCTGCGCCGGCGGCGCCCGTCGCCGAGGCCAGCGAACAGCCGCAGCCCGCGGCGCAGGCCAGCCCGGCCGCCGCCACCGATGCGGCGCCAGCGCCCGTTCAAATGAACCTTGCCGAGGTGGCGCCCGCCGTGGAAGCGGCGCCGGAACCGGCACCGCCGCCAGCGGCCCCGGCGGAACCGGCCAAGCCGGCGCTCAAGGTCAGCCTGCCGCCATCGGCCGAGCTGAACTACGAGGTGGCGCGCACCGACCGCGACGGCGGCACCTGGTCCGGGCTGTCGACCATCTCGTGGAAGCAGGCCGGCGGCGCCTACAAGCTGTCGATGGAGGCGAGCGTGAGCCTGCTGGTGGCGCATGTGAACCTGGTGCTGCTCACCAGCGAAGGCACGGTCGGCGCGGACGGCATCGCGCCGCGCCTGTCCACCGAAAAGCGGCGCGGCAAGACCCAGACGGCCACCCATTTCGGCGGGCCGGACGGCAAGATTACCTTTTCCGCGTCCGAGCGCAGCTATCCCATGCTGGCCGGAACCCAGGACAAGGCCAGCTTCCTGATCCAGCTGGCCGCCATCGGCCGCGCCGACAGCGCCCAGCTGGCCAGCGGCGTCGAGCTGTTCGTGGGCGAGGAAAAGGATGCCAATCCCTTCGGCTTCGTGCTGGTCGGGAAGGAAGAAATCGATACCCGGATGGGGCGGATGGCGACCTGGCACGTCGCCCGTCCGCCGCGCCCGGGGGCCTACAACTCGCGCCTGGATATCTGGCTGGCGCCCGCGCACAACTGGTATCCGGTGCAGATCCGCAATACCGAGTCGAATGGCTCGGTCACGACCCAGACCATCCGCAAGATTCTCATCACCGACTAAGGAAATCACCATGCGAGCACATCTTTTGACACACCTGCTGGGCGGCGCCGTCCTGGCCGGCAGCTTGTCCAGCGCCAGCGGCGCCGCGGCCGACCATGAAGCGCTGCTGCGCCCGGTCAACGTGCCGCCCTCGGCCGATCTGCACTACATCCTCAAGGCGCGCCAGAAAGGCTTGTCCCTGGGCGGCGAAGCCCAGGTGACCTGGCGCGCGGGCGAGGGCAAGTACAGCCTGGTCACCGAAACAAAGGCCCAGATATTCGGCAAGATCCTCGACAGCCGCAGCGAAGGCCTGATCGATAACTACGGCATCGCGCCGCTCCAGTTCGTGGAAAAGCGCTTTCACAAGGAAGCGACCACGGCTACCTTCGACCGCGCCGCCAAGACCATGAGTTTCAGCGCCGGCAAGGAAATCTATCCCTTGCTCGGCGGCGAGCAGGACCGCAGCAGCGCGCAGTGGCAACTGGCGGCCCTGGCGCGCGCCCAGCCGGACAAATTCATTCCGGGCTCGGAGTGGCACATGTTCGTGGCCGGGCGCAAGGAGGCCCAGGCCTGGTCGTTCAAGGTGGTCAAGCGCGAAAAGATCGTCACCGGCATCGGCGAAGTCGAGGCTATTCTCCTGTCCAAGGCGCCGCCGCCGGGCGACAAGGACCAGACCGTCGACCTGTGGCTGGCGCCGGCGTACGACTGGTATCCGGTGCAGCTGCGCTACAGCGATGAAGACGGCGAGTTCATCGAGCAGACGGTCGACAAGATCAGCAAGAAGTAAGGGACGCCGCGCGCGCCGGTGGATGCGCCGCCGGCCGCCCGGCGCCCGCCAGCTCGTGCACCGCCTGGCGCAGCAGGTCGGCCAGCAGGGTGGTCAGCGCACTGTCGTCGCCGCGCCGGCGGTGCATCGCCAGGTCGATGGTGGGCAGGGCCGGCAGGCCGTTGGCGAGCGGATCGATCGGCGCCAGCGCCGGCGGCAGGCCGATGCGGGTGCGGATCGTCATCCCCAGCCCCGCGGCCGAGGCTGCCCACAGCGCCGACAGGCTGGCGCTGGAAAACGCGCAACGCCAGCGGATGCCGGCCTGGTCCAACGCATCGGTGGCGATGTCGCGCAGCGCGCATGGCGCTTCCAGCAACACCAGCGGCAGTGGGCCGGGACCAGTGGTCATCGCCTGCGCGGCTCCGCCAGGGCCGATCCAGTGCAGGGGCAGGGTGGCGAGATGCTCGCCGCGCGCGTCTTCCGCTCCGGCATCCCAGGCGATCGCCAGGTCGAGCTGGCCGGTGGCCACCCTCCGCTGCAATTGCGCGCTCCTGGCCACGCACACGTCGATGCGGGCATGGGGATGGCTGCGGATAAATTGCCCCAGCACCCACGCCAGCAAGGCTTCGCCCACATCTTCCTGCAGCCCGAGACGCACTTCGCCGGCCAGGCTGGCGCCGCGCAAGGCCAGGGCGGCCTCGTCGTTCATCGCCAGCATGCGGCGCGCGTAGGCCAGCAGGGTGGTGCCGGCATCGGTCAGCGCCAGGCCACGTCCCGACTTGCGAAACAGCACGACCCCCGCCTGTTCTTCCAGCTTTTTCAACTGTGCGCTCACCGCCGACGTGGAGCGGCCCAGCTGCGCGGCCGCCTTGGCGTAGCTGCCGAGGTCGATACCGGTGGCAAAACTGCGCAGGGTGTCGAGTTCAAAGTTCACTGTCCGCATGATTGTCCTGTTTTTCGGCATGATGACCTCGATATTATCTGATATTCAAAATGGTTGCCCGGGCCGACAATCAAGCTCCCTTCATCCACAGGAGCTATAGTGCCCACCATCATCGCCATGCCCGCGCCGGATCGTCACCGCTGGAAAGTCCTGGGTGTCGGCGTGGCCGCTAACGCCAGTTTTGCCGCCGCCTTCGCCGGCATTCCTGCCGCCGCGGTCATGCTGCGCTCGGCGTACGCGCTGAGCGACGCGGCGCTCGGCCTGGCGCTCGGCTTGATGGGCCTGGGCATCGCCTGCAGCGAATTTCCGTGGGGCGTGCTGACCGACCGCTGGGGCGACCGCAAAGTGCTCTTGACCGGCTTGGGCGGCACGGCGGCCGCGCTGCTGCTGATGGCGCTGTGGGCCGCGCCCGGCGCGCATGGCATCCCCGGGCTGGGCCTGGTGGGCGCCGGCTTGCTGCTGGTCGGTTTGCTGGGCGGCAGCGTCAACGGATCGAGCGGACGCGCCGTCATGGTGTGGTTCGGCAGCGCCGAGCGCGGCATGGCGATGAGCATCCGCCAGACCGCCGTCCCGCTCGGCGGCGCGCTGGGCGCGCTGGTGCTGCCCGCGCTGGCCCGGCAGGCCGGCTTTGGCGCGGTGTACGGCTTGCTATCGGCCCTGTGCGCCATCAGCCTGCTGCTGACGTGGCGCTGGCTGCGCGACCCTGACACCGCGGCGGCACCCGCCGGCAGCGCGGCCGGGCCTGTACCCCCGCCGTCGCCGGACCGGGCGCGGCTGTGGGCGATGGTCGGGGCAATCGGCATCCTGTGCGCGCCGCAATTCGGCATCCTCAGTTTCGGCACCGTGTTCCTGCACGACCTGCTGGGGGCGGGTGTGGGCGCGACCACGGCGGCCATGGTGGCCCTGCAATGTGGCGCGATGGCGATGCGCGTCTGGAGCGGCCGCTGGACCGACCGCCACGGCAATCGGGCCTGGTTCCTGCGCGCCGCCGCGTGGGGCAGCGTGCTGTGCTTTGTGATGCTGGGCCTGGTGTCGCTGTTGCTGGCGCCCTCGGTGACGGAGCGCCCGCCCCTGCTGGCGCTGGCGATGGTGGCGCTCACCGTGAGCGGCGTGTGCGTGTCGGCGTGGCACGGCGTCGCCTATGCCGAGCTGGTCACCCTGGCGGGCGCGGGAAGGGCGGGCACGGCCCTGGGAATGGCCAATACCAGCGTGTTCGTGGCGTGCTTTGCGACCTCGTCGGCCATTCCCCACATCAATGCGCTGGCCGGCTGGGTCGGCGTGTGGCTGGTCGGGGCGGCCTGTGCCGCAGCGGCCTTGCCGCTGTTTGCCCGTTCCGCGCGCGTATCCTGCGAGAAGCGGGCGCCGCAAACGGTGTGAGCTGGTGCCCCGGCCGCTTCAGCGTTGTTGTTGTTGGCGCTGCTTGATCAGCGCATACGGATTGTCCACAGTATCGCCGAACGCGGCATAGGCGTGCCGGATGCGGGCGGCGATGGCGCTCTCCAGGGTTGCCGGATCGACCGACACGGCGTAGGCCAGGGCATCGGCCAGGCCCAGGGAGCGGATGATGGCGAGCATCAGCGCCGTCGATCCAAGGTCGCCCCGGTCCCACACCCCGATCGCAAATGCGCTCAGGCGCTTCCTGGCCGCATGCGGCAGGATTTCATAGGTTTGCCATTGGCGGTCGGCCAATTGCGACAGCGCTTGCATCATCATCCACTTTTCCGCCGGGTCCGGCACCCCGTTCCGGAACGAGCGCAGCAGGGAGGCGAGTTCCTTCTCCACCTGCGGAGATGGCAAATAATCGGGCAAGGTAGTAATCCTTTGCAACTCGTCTTGATCCACGCATCTCTCCTCTTAATGATGTGATATTACTTTAGTTTCAACAATTATTGTAATTATGAAACAAGATTGCAAACAGGGTGGGGCCATTTGGTCGGATTGCCGTGGCTTAACTGATATACTGACGCCCCCAAGGGCAGGACCTGTTGCCCATAGCAAGAAACTGGTACCGGAACACGATGATGGAAACGACGGCAGGCGTGGCTGCAGAACCACTGACTTTAGGGCAAGACGAGCACGATTCCTTGCAGGCGCATTTTCACGCCGGCATTTCGGCTGACGAGATCGAGCAAGTCTTCCATTTGAAGCGGGCGCAACCGACCCTGCAAGCTTTCACCGCCCTGTTCCATGGCGGCGCCGACGGCGTGCTGATCCGCCTGCTGGTGCTGCGCGAACTGGCGGCCGATACCAGCACCACCGCGTTTTCGCGCGCCGACATCAACCAGAAGCTGGCCTACCTGCTGCCCGAAAGCCTGGAAACGGTGCTCACCCGCCTGCGTACGCACGGCCTGCTGGCCTGGGATGCCCAGGCCGCCGTGTACCGGGTCACGCCGATGGCGCGCAATGTGCTCTCCTCGCTCGACACCCTGCTGTCGATGGGCCAGGCCGACGACGACGCCGAAATGGGCTTTTTGCTTTCGCAGGTGGCCGGCGCCCAGGCCGTGGGCGGGGTCACCGTCGACCAGCTCAAGCACCTGCTGGGACGCCTGGTCGAACTGACCGAGGAATTTCGCGACGCGATCGCCTCCGGTTCCGAGTTCCGCCTGCGCACCTCGCAAGCGAAGTGGCACATGGCCTGCGACTGGGTCGAGAAGGGTTCCGAAATCCTGCGCGCGATCACCAGCGACGAACGGGCCGACTCGGCCACCCACAAGGCCGCGCAAGCCATCGGGCGCGCCCAGAGCGCGCTGCTGAACATGCAGGGCATGTTCTCGCGCGCCTTGAACCAGATCGAGCGCCAGCGCGTGCACCTGGGCCAGTCCGGCCTGTCCACCACGGATGTGAAGCGCTGGCTGCTGGCGCACGAGGATTTATCGAGCCTGGCGCAGGGCGCCATCGACCGCCCGGTCATGCCGCTGTTCGTTACCCCGGCCGAAATGATCGACGTCGCCGAAACCGAACTGCTGGCCGAGCGCAGCGCCAGCATGGGCCCGAGCGGCCTGCCGCAGGGCGAGGACGCCCCGCTGACGATCAACGACGGCCCGGCCATCCAGGCCGAACTCGATGACTGGCTGGCGCGCCTGGCCGACTTTGCCAACCTCGGCAACTTCCCCAGCTTCTCGGAGCACGGTCCGAAAACGGTGCCGATCCAGGATTCGCTGCTGCCGGCCAGCTTCGCGGTGGCCTCCTACCGCGCCTCGATGCTGCCGCTCCTGGGCGACGCCGCCGAGGCCAGCCTGCAGGGCGCCACGGCGCAACTGGCGCGCCTGCCGATCACCTTCACGCCCACCGACGAGATGGTGCAGCTGAACGACCCGCACGTGTTCGCGATGTCGATCGCCACCCTCTCACTTGATCTGGAAAGCGGCCCGGCCGATGATAAATGACGACTCCCAAATCCTGATTGCGCGCCTGCTGACGCACCAGACCCTGCGCCGCGACGACAAACTGGTCAAGCGCGTGCTGTCGGACGAACTGTTTCGCGCCGAAGTCGACAAGCGATTGCTCGAATCGGGCCTGAAGCTGCTCGACAACGTCTACGCCGACCACGTCACCCTGGCGCTGCACCGCGCCGTGGAACCGAAGATTTTCGGCGCCAAGGATATCTGGCAAAACAATAACTTCGGCCTCACGCGCGATGGCGTGGCGCTGCTGGTGGTGCTGTGGGCGCAGATCATCCTGCCCAAGCGCGAACGCCAGGAGACCCACCAGAACGCCGACGACGACCAGAACGACCTGTTCGACAAGGACAAGCCGATGCCGCGCGCCGAAGACACCTCGATCGGCATCTCGTACACCGCGCTGCTGTCGGACTTCGGCGACAAGCTCGGGAAAAAGACGCGCATGGACATGAACCTGGGCGCGCTCTCGCGCATGGGCTTCATCGAACGGCGCGGCGACGTGATCCTCGAAGGTCCCCTGCTCGACCTGCTGATGGATACCGACGTGCTCAAGGAACGCATCATCAACGGCGCCCTGGCCGACGTCTTCAAGCGAGCGCCGGTGGCGGTGGTGGTGCCCAGGCCGGCCGCCAGCGAGGCCGCCAACGACGCCACCGCCATGCGCGACGCCAGCGCCATCCGCGATGCCGAGGCGGACACAATTGCGCCCGCCGCCATCGAGCCCGATCCTGGCGCCGCCGACGCCGATGCGGACGCCGATGCGGACGCCGATACTTCAACCCGAGGCTAGCCCATGTTCCATATTAAATCGCTCGAACTGGTCCACTGGGATTACTGGCAACGGATCAAGAACATCCCGCTCGACGCCAAGATCATCACCATCGCCGGCCAGAATGGCTCCGGCAAGACCACCTTGCTTGACGCGCTGCGCACCCTGTTCGGGCTCGATTGCTCGATGGGCCGCACCTACAAGCACTATGCGCGCCACTCGGGGCAGCAGACCGCGTGGATCCGTTCCGTGGTCGACAACAAGGCGGTGGGGCGCCAGCTGTCGAACCGGCCGTTCCGCAGCTCGGGCTTTTTCAGCGACGATGAAGTCACCTTGTTCTGCAAGATCGAAAAGAATGGCGGCGACTGGAAGCGCCAGTACCTTATGCGTCCGGGGAATATCCAGATCGAGGAAGTCGACGACGCCACCGACTGGCTCGGCGTCGAGAACTACCGCAAGCGCCTGCACAATGCCGGCCTGTCGCCGGCCATGGCCAAGGTGCTGGCGCTGGAGCAGGGTGAAACCGACAAGCTGTGCGAATACGCGCCGCGCCAGCTGCTCGACCTGGTGTTCCAGGTCTTCGGCGACAAGGAAGTGCTGGACGCCTACGACGAAGCGAAGCGCCACCAGCGCGACACCGAGACGGAACTGAAGCGCTTCGAGAGCGAACTGGAAGCCTCGCGCACCAACCTGGAAGGCTTGCGCCTGCGCGTGGTCAATTACCATCAGTGGGAAGACTTGCACAAGGAACGGCGCAACCTGCTGGAAGAGGTTCTCCCCAGCCTGGAATACCACGAGGCGCGCGAAAAGGCTGCCGCGGCTAGCCGCGTGCTGCGCGACGCCCGCAAACCGATGGCGCAGGCTGACACGCAGCTGACCGAAAAGCGCAACGCGCTGGCGGCGCAGGCCAAGGCGCTGTCGGACGCGCAGCAGCAGGAAACCTTGCTGGAGCAGGAGGCGACGGTGCTGGGCAGCCGCCTGACCCAGGTCAACGCCAAACTGAAACCGCTCGACAGCCTGCTCGAGCAGAAGGAGCGCCTGCAAAAGCTGGCCGCCGATTCGGGCGCCGACATCGCCGAAGTGGCGGCCCAGCTGGACCAGAAAGAAGCCGAACTGACGCGCCAGCGCCAGTTGCGCGACGCGCTGGCCAGCCGCATCCTGACCGAAAAATCGACCATCTCGGCCTTGCAGGGCAAGAGCGCCATGCCCGAGCCGGACGCCGTGCGCGGCATGCGCCGCGCGCTGCGCGACGACGGCATCCCGCATGCGATGCTGTCCGATATCGTCGAGGTGACCGATCCGAAGTGGCAGGGCGCCGTGGAAGGTGTGCTGGGCGGGTACGCCTCGGTGGTGCTGCTCGAACGCGCCAAGGATGCCGCGGCCGCGTACCGGCTGGCCGAGAAGGAGCGCTATCGCCACTTCATCGTCCCCGAATGCATCAAGGCACCGGCGGTAAAGGATGACAGCCTGCTGTCGGTGGTGCGTTTTTCGGCCGCCGCCCCGCCATGGCTGATCGACCAGCTGGCGCGCATCGAGCGGGTCGACTCGGTGGAGAAGGGCTTCAAGCTGCACAAGGACGCCGAGTGGATCACGCCGGACGCCTACCACCGCGAACGGCGCGGCGGGCGTTCGCTGTTCGTCGAAGTGTCGCGCTACCGCTTCGGCACGGCCGGCCGCACCCAGCGCATGGAAGCGCTGCAAAAGTCACTGCCGGCGCTGGAAGCGCAGGAAGACGCGTTCACCCTCGCCATCAGCAAGCTGGCCTATGAAGTCGGCGCGCTCAAGGCCCGCATTGCCGGTGTCGACGCGGCCAAGGAACTGGCCGCGCGCCAGGCCGAATTCGACGAAGCCTTGCGCGGCACGGTGCCGCTCAAGGCCGAGCGCCTGGAAGTCGGCGCGCGCCTGGGCGAATTGCAGGCATTGACCAAGGCGGCCACGGTGACGCGCACGCGCGCCGACACCACATGGCAAAACGCGCGCATGGCCCTGTCGGAAGCCGAAGCCGGGCTGCGGCTCGGCCACAAGCGCCAGATCGAGCAGCGCGCCGACCATGCGCGCGCCTTGCTGGAGCTGCGCCGCGCGTGGCGCCATCTGCCGCAAGGCTGGCGCCGTCCGGCGCGGCGCGCCTCGCTGGTGGCCGAACACCAGAACGCGCATCAGGTCGACCTGCGCGTCGCTTCCCTGGAACACAGTCTCGCGCGCGACGACTGGGAGCTTGATGCCACGGTCATCGACCAGCATCACCGTCTGAACGAGCAGTTACAGGGCCGCCAGACCGAGACCGACGAACGGCGCTACCAGAACAACCGCGCGATCGAAGCGACCGCCAACGCACGCGGCGCCTACATCGAGCGGCTGCGCTACACCATCAAGACCTACAGCAAGAACATCAAGGAGCTGGGGGAACTGGCGGGCATCGAAGTGCATGCCGATCCGGTCAAGCTGGAGAATGAAGACGTGCAGTTGTCGCAGGCTGGCCTGCACGTGCGCTTCAAGTTCGACGGCAAGGACCAGATCGGGATGAACGACGGCGAAGCGTCGGGCGGGCAGCAGGTCATGAAATCGCTGGTGCTGCTGATTGGCTTGCTCAAGTCGGAAGACGGCTCGGGCGGGTTTGTGTTCATCGATGAACCGTTTGCGCACCTGGATATCCGGAATATCCAGCTGGTGGGCGAGTTCCTCAAGAATACCGAGGCGCAGTATCTGATGACGACGCCGCTGACGCACAACACGGACGTGTACGACCCGTCGGAGCTGACCCTCATCACCAGCAAGAAGAAGAAGGATATGCCGTGGGCGCAGCCGATTTTCGTGCTGCAGCGGCGCGTCACGCCTGCGGTGGCGGTTTGACGTTATAGCTGCCTTTGTTCGTCGCCCTTAGCTCCGTCGTTCCCGCGCAGGCGGGAACCCAAGCTTGTAGAGCAGCCAATGACTACAGCACGAACTTGGGGGGGACGCATGCGTTCCCGCCTCTCCAGGAACTAGTCTTTGCCGCTAATTTGAGCAGCTTTGCGACTACAAACCTCGAAACCGTCGCTCCCGCGCAGGCGGAAACGCATGCGTTTCCCCCATAGCACCGTCGATATACGAATGTGCTATGGATTCCCGCCTGCGCGGGAGCGACGGAGCTTAGGTTAGCGCCATTTGGAAGCGCCCTTGCACTTTGCACAGTTCCCAGAGATTTGAGGAGTTTCATAGAAACTGGGACCTGCGCGGGAACGACGTTGATTACGCCGCGTTCACCGCCTTCTTCAAGGCCCGGCGCCAGCGAATCAATCCCGCCGAATAGGTCCCGAAATACCCCGCCGTCAGCCCCAGCGCAAGCAGGGTGATAAAACTGTCGGTGAACCCCGGCGTCGGCACATTGCTGCCCTGGTTCGCATAAATCTCCACCCCGATATACATCACCCGGGCAAAAAACAGCATCGCGATCACCATCCCCAGACGCGCGTTCGGCGTGAAGTAGCAGGTATCGTTCTCGAATCTGGTCAGGCGCAGCCCCCAGATCCCGTACGCGATGCCGGCCGCCGTACCCACGCCCAGCCAGCCAAGCAGCGCCGGCCGCGCAATCAGCTCCGAACCCGCCACCAGGATCATCGCCGCGAACACGCCCACGCCCGTGTAATGGCGCGAAACGATCGAACGCTGGCGCATCATCATCGCCTTGAGACGCTGGTAAAAGCGCCACACCAGGAAAGGGGCGAGCACCAGCAGCGCGAGAGTGGTAATTGACATGGCGATTTGTGGATCCGGTCCGGAAAACACGCATTATAAACGCCCGCCGCACCGCGCCGCCCGCACCCGCCGTACGTACCATACGCCCAGTAAATACGGGAGAAGAGCCGATTGACAAGCCCGCCGCTAGTGCGCAAGATGGCGGATCGCCTTCACCCGAGAACCCGCCATGCGCCATCGCCTCCCCATCGTCCCGCTGACCATGTCCCTGCTCGCCGCAGCACCGAATGCGCATTCCCAGTACCAATTGCCGCCGGCGCAGTTGCAGGCCATCGTGGACGCGCCGCGCGCGCCGGCGCTGGGCCTGTCGCCGCAGCGCGACCTGGCGATGATGGTCGATACGCCGGCCCTGCCCAGCATCGCCGAGGTGGCGCAGCCGGAACTCAAGCTGGCCGGCCTGCGCATCAATCCGCGCACCTATTCGCCGAGCCGCTTTTCCTTCGGCACGGGTCTCAAGCTGCTCGATATCGCCACGCAGAAGGAAATCAAGATCATGGGCTTGCCGCGCGAGCTGCGCCTGGCCGACAGCGCCTGGTCGCCCGACCAGCGCTACCTGGCCTTCACCCACGTCACCTACGCCGACCGCGATGGCGCGTCCGGCGTCGAACTGTGGCTGGTCGATATCAATACGCGCATCGCGCGGCGCTTGAGCGCGCAGCCGCTGTCCTACCTGGATGGCTCGGGCTTTACCTGGATGCCGGACGCCAAAGGCCTGCTGCTGCACCTGAAACCCATCGGGCGCGGCAAGGCGCCGCAGTCGACCGGCGTGCCGGGCGGCCCGATTCTGCTGGACAGCCAGGTCAGCGTGGGCGCGCGCCAGTTGCGCACCTACCAGGACCTGCTGAAAAACGAAGAAGACGCGCGCCTGTTCGAGCATTACGCCAGCTCGCAGCTGGCGCTGGTCGACCTGTCGGGCAAGCTGCGCCTGATCGGCAATCCCGAACTGTTCACCAGCGTCTCCGTGGCGCCTAACGGCAAGCTGCTGCTGGCCTCCGTGCTGCAGCGCCCCTTCTCGTACGTGGTGCCGGCGTCGGCTTTCCCGCGCCGGATGGACGTGCGCGATTTGAGCGGCAAGTCCGTGCACCTGGTGGTCGAGAAGCCGCTCGAAGAAGGTCTGCCGCCGGGGAACGATGCCGTGTCCGCAGGTGTGCGCAAGGTCAGCTGGCGCGCCGACGCCCCGGCCACCCTGGTCTGGGCCGTCGCCCAGGATGGGGGCGATCCGGCGACGGCGGCCGAGGTGCGCGACATTGTGTACGCCCACGCCGCGCCGTTCGCCGGCGAGCCGAAGGTGCTGGCCAGGCTTGGTTCGCGCTACGACCGCGTGGTCTGGGGCAATGGCGACGTGGCCTTGCTGGGCGAGGACTGGTACAAGACGCGCGCCGTCAAGATCTGGCGTATCCGGCCGGAGCACGACACAATGCCGCCCGAGTTGCTGTTTTCGTATTCCGCCGAGGACCGCTATAACAACCCCGGCTCGCCCGTCACGATGCCCGACAGCGCGGGCCGTCCGCGCCTGATCGTGGGCGCCGATTCGACCATCCTGCTGGGGGGCAGCGGCGCCTCGAACGAGGGTGACCGTCCTTTCCTCGACCGCTTCAACCTGGCCAGCAAGGCCACGGAGCGCCTGTTCCAGAGCCAGGCGCCCTATTACGAGAGCCTCGTGACGGTGCTCAGCGACGATGGCACGCGCCTGTTGACCACGCGCGAGTCGCCCACCGAGCGCCCGAATTTTTATGTGCGCGACCTGAAACGCAGCGGCGCGGCGCAACTGACCGCGCTCACCCATTTCCCGCATCCGACCCCGCAGTTGAAGGATGTGCAGAAGGAGCAGATCCGCTACAAGCGCGCCGATGGCGTCGACCTGACCGCAACCCTGATGCTGCCGCCGAATTACGAAGCAAAGCGCGACGGCCCACTGCCGCTGCTGATGTGGGCTTATCCGCAAGACTTCAAGAGCGCCAGCGCGGCCAGCCAGACCACCGGTTCGCCGTTCCGCTTCAATGCGATCAGCTACTGGGGCCCGGCGCCGATGCTGGCGATGGGCTATGCGGTGCTCGATAACCCGTCGATGCCGATCGTCGGCGCCGGCGAGGCCGAACCGAACGACAGCTACCTGCCGCAGCTGGTCGCCAACGCCGAAGCGGCGGTGGCCGAAGTGGTGCGGCGCGGCGTGGCCGAACGCCACCGCATCGCCATCGGCGGGCACTCGTACGGCGCTTTCATGACCGGCAACCTGCTGGCCCACACGCGCCTGTTCAAGGCCGGCGTGGCGCGCAGCGGCGCCTACAACCGCACGCTCACGCCGTTCGGCTTCCAGTCCGAGGAGCGCGAGTTCTGGAAGGCCAGGGAGGTGTACCAGGCCATGTCGCCGTTTAATAACGCCGACAAGATCAAGGATGCGCTGCTGCTGATCCACGGCGAGCAGGATAATAATTCGGGCACTTTCCCGATGCAGAGCGAGCGCATGTTCCAGGCCATGAAGGGCTTGGGCGGCACCGCGCGCCTGGTGATGCTGCCCAACGAAAGCCACGCCTACCGCGCGCGCGAATCGATCATGCATATGCTGTACGAGACCAATTCCTGGCTCGACAAATACGTCAAGAACGCCAAGCCGTGAGCGCCGGCGTGGCCGCTTCCGGCGGCCGCGCCAGGCCGGTCAAGCGTACGGCCCCGCCGCCATGCATGTGCTAATGTCTCCGCTTCATCATCCAGGAGCGACCCACATGAATCCAGCAGCCATTGACGCCCATCGCGCACCGGACCCGGCGCCGGTCGAGGAGCCATCTCCCGAGCCGTTCGACAATCCCCACCCGCATCACCCGCCGGTCAAGCATCCGCAGGATGACGATCCGGTGCCCGACCCGAAGCCGAGCACCTTTTTCCTGCACTAGGCTGGCCGAACCCCGGCTAGTCGAACGCCCAGGAATAGAGCACGTCGAGCGCGGTGTTGGTGCCGGTCTGGAACTGCAAGGTGATGCGCGGATTGAGCTTGTAGCGCAGCTTGACGAGGCTCGATGCGGTCGTCGCTCCCTGCTCGAAACTGAGGTAGGCGCGCGATGAAATCCGCTTGCCGACCGTGACCACGGTGCTTTCCAGCCCCTTGGCCTGCGACAGGCCCAGTTCATCGACTCCCAGCGAATTGGTCAGGCGCGACTTGAACCCACCGCCGCTGCCCGAGCCGCCCAGCAGGGCGCTGGCGGCGGCGCTGAGCAAGGCCGCTTCCTTGCCCGAGGTGCCTTCCATCCCATGCCCCAGCATCAGCCATGACAGCTTTTCGCTGTCCGGCACCGACGGCTTCGATACCAGCTTGGCCACCGGCGAGAGGGCCGAACCACGTACTTCGACACCGGCTTCGACGTTGGTCTCGGACAGTTGCTCGCCCTCAGGCCGGCGCCGCAACGCGCGGATGTTCAGTGCCGGGTTGTCGGACGGGCCGCTGAAGGTCAGCACGCCTTGTTCGATATCGAGGTTCTGTCCATAGGCCCTGTATGTGCCGCTGGTTACGCTGATGGTGCCGTTGATGCGCGGCGGCCGCCCGCCGCTGGTACGCACGCGCAGCGAACCTCCCAGTTCGGCGTCGATACCCATGCCGCGCAGGCGGAAGGCGTTGCCCAGGTCGGCCTCCACATCCATCGCCAGCGGCATGCTTGGCTCGCCCTTGACCGCCGGCGTGCCCACGCCGGCCCGTCCCAGCACGATCACGTCGTCCGACAGGGTAGGGCGGTCTTGCGGCGCCAGTTCGATCAGCGCGCGGTCGGCCTTGAATTTGCCTTCGAGCGAAAAGCGCTTGGCGTCGCGCACCAAGGTACTCTGGCCGCTGATGACGACAGTGCGGTCGGGACGCGACAGGATTTCAAGCTTGTCGGCCACCAGTTTCAACTGCATGGTCGCTTCGCCGCCGGCAAAGCGCACCGCGCCGTCGGCCAGCATCGTGCCCTGCACGCCGTCGAAACTGAGTCGCTGCAGCAGCAGCTGGTCGCCCGCCAACTGGGCGCGCAACTGGCCGTTACCGAGCTTGACGCCCTGTTCGGCCCAGCGCAGCGCCAGTTTGTCGCCGTTGACGCTGCCGTTCAGGGTCGGCGTGCCGACCGTGCCGCCGCCGGTCAGCGCCAACTTCAAGGCGCCGTCCAGTTCCAGCCCCGGCTGGCCGCTGAAGGGGGCCAGCCACGCGATCGAGACCATGTCGGCATTGGCCGTCATGGTCAGTGGGCTGGCGTTGCCCAGGCGGCCGCCGATCATTTGCGCGGTGGCGTCCACGCTGGCCTGGCCGATCCGGGTGCCATCGACCTTGGCCTGCACGCGCAGCGCGCTGTTGGCGACGTCGGCGCGCAGGTCGAGCGTGCGCAGTCCCAGCACCACCGGCACGTCGGCGCCGGCGATGATGTCGCCGCTCTCGCGGAACACGTGCACCATGCCGTTCAGGGCCGGCGTGGCGCCAGCCGGGGCCTGCATGTCGAGCGACCAGTCGGCGCCCAGCAGCAGGTTGCCGCCGATCGCCTCGCGCATGCCCGGCGAAAATTGCGCCAGGTAGGTGAGCGGCACGCCGGCGGCCACGCCCTTGCTGGTCCAGTGCGGGCCGTTCTTTTCCAGCGACTGCACACTCACGCTGCCGTCGGGCAGCTTGATCACGGCATTGCTCATGCTGATCTGCTGCGGTTTGGCCAGGCCGGCCACCCCGGCGCCAGTAATGGCCGCGATACGCAGCGGTACGGGCGCCTGCAGCGCGAAAGAGTAGCGGCCCTTGTTCTGGAGCGCCGCCACGGTGCCGCTCCATGCGCTGTTGGCCCAGCCGCCGCGAACCTCGCCGGCCGCATCAAAACTGTCGCCGCGCGCGTCCAGATGCAGGACGTGGGCGCCGCGCGTGCCGCTCGTTTGCAGGTGCGCGCTGTCGATGCGGGTGTCGCCGCTGACATACTCGGTGATGGCGATGTCGCTCACCAGCGGATCGTCGGCTCCGCGCCCGCTGCCAAGGCTGGCGCTGGCGCGCAGGGTCTTGACCTGGTGCTTGCCGAGCACCTTGAGGTTCTGGCCTTCCAGCGCGGCGCTGACGGCCGGCGCGGCCAGGGTGCCCGAGACGGTGCCGCCGCCTTTGAGCACGCCGCCGTAGTCGGGACCGAGTGCCGCCAGTTGCGGCGCGTCGATGCGCCAGTCAAGCTTGTCGGCCACCAGGCCGAAGCTGCCCTTGGCGGCGACGATGTTCGGGCCCACATGCAGGTCGACGTCGGCGTTGGAGACGTGCTTCGCGTCCGCCGCCAGTTTGGCGTAGCCCCAGAAGGGCGCATTGGCCAGGGTCGAGGGCTGCAGCGCCAGATTCAGGTTGCCGCGCCAGTCGGCTCCGGAGCGGCCGGCAGTGTCGAAGGTGCCGTTGATGCTGCCCGCCAGCGGCGAGCCGAAGGCGCCCGGATTGAAGCGCTGCGCCGTGCCGGCCGCCTTGACGTCGACCGCGCCGCCGTCGAGCCATGCCTCGCCGCTGGCGTGCAGCAGGCTGTTATTGGCCTTGCGCGCCGCCGCCACCCAGCCGAGGCCAGTCGCATCGGCCTCGAAGGTGGTGCGCGGCGCCTGCATGGTGCCGGTGACGACGCCGTTGGCGGCCAGCGCGCCGTACAAATCGCTGCGCGCGGCCGCCAGATCGGTGGCGTTGACTCTCCACGTGAGTTTTTCGCCGGGCGCCCCGAAACTGCCTTTCAATTGCGCCGTGTTGTTTCCCAGCGCGAGGGTGGCATCCACAGCGCTGATGTGCGCGGCGTCGGCATTGAGCTTGCCCTTGCCCGACAGCGGCTGGTCGAACAGGCGGCTTGGCCGTAGCGCAAAATCGGCCGCCACTTTCCATGCCGGCGACAGCAGGCCGGCGGCGTTGATATCGGCATTGATGTCGGCCTTCGGCAAGTCGCCGAAGGCGGCCGGGTTGAACTTGACGGCGCTGGCGCTGACCTTGAATTCGCGCTTGCCGGCCAGGTTGGCGCTGCCGGAGAGGCCCACGCTGCTGCCGCCGGCGGCCAGGCGCGCCTGTTGCACGGTCAGCACGTTGTCGGCCAGGGTGGCTTTCGCTTCCAGGCGCATGCCCGCTTCCACCAGTTTGGTGGTGAAGGTCTGGGTGTTGCCGGCGTTGGCGACCGTGATGTCGCCGGCGATCTTGGTCGACTTCATGCGGCTGTGGATGCGCTTGATGTCGATGCCGTCGGTGTGCAGCGCAAAGCTGGCGCTGCCGATGCCTTTGTCGGTGGCGCTGCGCGCCACCGTGCCGTTGCCGGTGAATTTGCCGGCTTCGCCCAGGTCGATCAGCACCGCGCCGATGTCCAGCGCCGACAGATTGCCTTTCAGTTCGCCGCGCATGGAGCGCAGCGGCAGGCGTTGCAGGTCGATCGGGCCGGTCGCGCCGGCGTTCTCGATCGCGACCTTGCCGGCGATATTGCGGTTCGCTTCGATGCGTGCCGTGATCGCCAGCGACAAATCGGCCTTGGGCAGTTCGGGATTGAAAAAGCCGGGGTCGATGTTCTTGCCATGGATGGTCATGGCGCGCAGCGGGATCGGGTCGAACGGCGCCAAGGTGAATTTGGCGTCGCCCTGGGCCTTGCCCGAGACGGCGCTGGCGTCGAGCTGGGTGGTTTCCAGGTCGCCGCCCACGCCCAGGGTGATCTGCGCCGGCTGCTGGCCGGCCGCTACCACGAGCTGGGTCAGGCTGGCCTTGCCGGCCAGCTTGAACGGCTTGCCGGTGCCGATGCTGGCGTCGGCCATGGCCTTGCCCCACGGGGTCATCGCGCTGGCTTTGCGCAAAGCCCATTTTTGCTGGTCTCCCAGCAGTTCGAAGCGCACGTCGGTGATCACCGTTTCGGCGCCCGCAACGGCCGCATTGGTCAGGATGACTTTGGACAGGCGCGCATCGTCGACTTCGAGCTTGAAGGGCGGCGCGAGTTTGGCCGGCATCTTGGCCGGTTCGCCTTCGCGCAGGGTATTCATGCGCAGGATGGCCACGTGCAGCTTGTTGATCGCCACGCCGCGGCTCAGGTACTGGAAGGGCGACCAGTCGATGTCGATATTCTCGGCGGTGACGACCTTTTCCGGGGTGCGGTAGACGACTTTATCGAGGTGCATGGCGCCGTACAGCGAGCCTTTCACGCCGGTGACGACGATGCTGCCGCCGCTGGCGTTGGCCGCGCGCTGGACCAGCATTTGCAGGGTCGTTTCGCGTCCCAGGTACCAGTAGGCGCCGCCCAGCAGGGCGCCGCTGACGACGACGCCGATGGCGACGCGGCGCGGCCAGCGGCGCTGGCGTGGCGGCGGGGTGGTAGGGGTATCGGCGGTAGTCATCAGAATGTAAAGCCCAGTGAGAAGTGCAGGCGCGCTTTTTTGAGCGCTTGTCCGTAGGCGAGGTCGACGTTGATCGGGCCGACCGGGCTGCGCCAGCGCGCCCCGATGCCATAGCCCGATTCCGGTTTCAGGTCGCTGATTTTGTCGGCGGCGTTGCCGGCGTCGTAGAAAAAGGCCACGCCCCACGGCGGCTTGAACCAGTACTGGTATTCGACGCTGCCGACCAGCAGGTAGCGCCCGCCGACGATGGCGTCGCCCTCGCGCACGCCCAGTTCCTGGTAGCCGTAGCCGCGCACCGACTGGTCGCCGCCGGCGCGGAACAGGAAGGTCGACGGCACGCCGGCTTTATGGCTCGATCCAAGCACGCCGGCTTCGCCGCGCACGATCAGGTTGGTCGACGGTCCGAGCGGACGGTAATTGATGAAGCGCGTGCTGGCGCGCAAGAAGCGCTGGTCGGTCAGCAGCGGCAGCACGGCGCCGCCGAACTGCGCGTTGAGCACATAGCCGCGCGTGGGCAGCACCAGGTTGTCGAGCGCGCGCTTGGTCCAGCTGAAGGTCAGCGGCACGCTGTTGCTGCGCCGCGTTTCGATGCCTTCGACCAGGCGCCGCTCGCTCAGGTATTCCAGGGTCAGGCTGCGTTCGAGCAGCGGCGAGCCCCAGGCGCGCCGGCCGGCCACGGTGGCGACGTTGGTCACTTCGCCGCGCAGGTCGGTGCGCTCGAAACCGGCGCCGAAGCTGTCGCTGTAGCCTTTTTCGGTGGTCGGGAAATAGAAGTCGGCGCGCGCGGTCTGGCGCTTCTGCTCCGTGATCAGGTTACTTTTCATGCGCAGGCCGAGCACATCGAGGTCGTCGTAATTGAGCTGGGCGCGCGCGCCGGTGTTGGTCGAATAACCGAGGCCGACGTCGACGTTTTTCTGCTTGTTCTCGGTCACGCGTACCAGCACCGGCAGGATCGCCGGGTTGGCCACGGGCGGGCGCGGGATGGCTTTCTGGTCGTCGCCCATGGCGTCGATGTCTTCCGATAGCGCGGCCGACATGTCGGCGCTTACTTCGACGGTGCTGAAGTAGCCGGTGTCCTGCAGGCGCGCCTGGTAGGCTTGCAGGGCCGCTTCGTTGTATTCCTGGCCGGGGCGGATGCGATTGAGGTTGCTGACGATGGTGCGCGAATAGCGCTTCAAGCCTTCGACGTGCAGTTCGCCAAAGCGCGCTTCGGGACCGCTGTCGAGGACCACCTTGAGCAGGGCGCGGTGCATGTCGGGGTCGACGATGGCGCTCGATTCAACTAGCTGGGCGCGCGGATAGCGCGCCATCATCACCTGGCGCAGCAGGTTGCGCTTGGCGCCTTCCCAGTCGGCCTGGCGGAACCGGCGGCCCACCGGCATGCCCCAGTGGTTGCGCAGGTCGGCCGAATCGTACGGTTTGGAGTCGGCGCCGACCGGCTCGAAGCCCTTGAGCACCAGATCCACGTCGCCCACCAGCACCGGCTGGCCCGGGTCGACCGTGATGCGCGCGACGGGCTTACCGCCGCTGGTGTCCAGGCCCGCGCTGACCTTGGGCGAATAATAGCCTTCGGTGGCGATCAGGGTTTTAGCTTGCTCGGGCGCGGCCTTGACCAGGCGCTGCAACTGGACGAGGTCGAGGCGCGGGTTGCCTTGCCAGCGCACCAGGTCGAGATTTTCTTCGAGCAGGTCGTCGAGCGGGCCGGGAGCGTCTACCTTGACCGAGTAATCGATGCCGCGCGCGGCGGCTTGTTGCGGGGCGGCTGGCGGCTCTTGCGCCAGCGCCGTTGCCGCCGGGGCCGCAAGGCACACGGTCACGGCGATTTGTGCCAAAATTCGTCGCTGGCGCGGCGTCCGGGCTATTGTTTTGTCTGGTGTTGCGGGAAACATGGCGCTCCATTCGGGAAAATGCTGAGGCATCTTACCGGATCGGACGACATGATGGCGAACGTCTAATGATTTGGAA
The DNA here is from genome assembly GCF_015689335.1 of Massilia antarctica. Classification (GTDB taxonomy): domain Bacteria; phylum Pseudomonadota; class Gammaproteobacteria; order Burkholderiales; family Burkholderiaceae_D; genus Telluria_A; species Telluria_A antarctica. Next base: position 2,573,187 of record NZ_CP065053.1, read on the forward strand.
AATACACTATGCAAGAAGCTGACGGCGCACTGGTTTTGTTTAGCGGCGGACAAGACTCCGCCACCTGCCTGGCCTGGGCGCTGGAGCGCTATGCGCGCGTCGAAACCATCGGCTTCGACTACGGCCAGCGGCATGCGATCGAACTGACGGTGCGCCCCACGGTGCTGGCGAAAATGCGCGCCTTGAAGGGTGAATGGGATGCGCGCCTGGGCGAGGATCACATGGTCGACCTGTCCCTGATCGGCAAGATCTCGGACACCGCCATGACCAGCAACGTGGCCATCGAGATGCAGGCCAACGGGCTGCCCAATACCTTTGTACCGGGGCGCAACCTGTTGTTCATGACCGTGGCCGCCACCGTGGCTTACCGGCGTGGCTTGAATGTGCTGGTCGGCGGCATGTGCGAAACCGATTTTTCCGGCTATCCGGACTGCCGCGACGACACCATGAAGGCGCTGCAGGTCGCGCTCAACCTGGGCATGGCCACGCGCCTGAAGCTGGAAACGCCGCTGATGTGGATCGACAAGAAGCAGACCTGGCAGCTGGCGCACGCCGCCGGCGGCGAGGCCCTGGTCGACCTGATCCGGGAAGATACCCACACCTGCTACCTGGGCGAGCGCGGCGCGCTGCACGCCTGGGGCTACGGTTGCGGCACCTGCCCGGCCTGCGCCCTGCGCGCGCGCGGCTACCTGCAATACGTGCGCGCCGCCTGAACGCCGGCGGCGCGCCCGCCTGCTACCAGCCGCGCTTGTTCCAGGTGACGGGGCGCATCGGGCGGGTGCGCTACTTTGCGTACTCGATCGCGCCGGTCCTGCTCAATCTCGGCGTGTGGGTGTGCGTGGCTCAGGGCTGGCTGACGGTGCCAGCGAACCTGGGTTCGCTGTCGCTGCTGCTGACCGTGGCGATGCTGGCCGTGATTGCGTCGCGCCGCCTGCGCGATATCGGCTGGCCGTGGTGGCTGGCCGCGCTGCTGTTCGTGCCGTCATTGATGTCGGCGTTTGTACCGATGTTTGGCGCGCTGCAATTGCTGCCTGCGCTGATGTCCACCGCGCTCTCCCTCATCCCCGGCAGCAAGCTGGCCAACCGGGACGGCGCCCCGCCGTGCCCCAACACCCGCCTGACGGTGGCCGCCGCCTGCCTGTGGATCGTGTTGTCTGGCGCCTCTCTATGGGTGGTACTGTCGCTGCGCTAGGGCAGGTAAGGCACAGGAAGTGTGGCAAATCGACCAATGTGACGCGCAGCCTGTATTTATTGCCCCGCGACCGGTTGATGATGGTTCTTCAGTGCAATAATGGAAGTCGGACGGGGCGCGCCGCCGCGCCCGATACCCATCCCGTCACACTCCATCTCCATCCAGCCCCTCTATGAGCTCATCAATATGAAAATTCCCTACCTTTTCTCCCCTGCGTTGCGCGGCCTGGCGGCCAGCGCCGCCATGCTCGGCATGCTGAGCGGTTGCCTGAATGCTCCGATGGTCGATACCAGCAAATACAGCGCGCCCAAGTCGGTGGTGATCGACGATTTCCCCGATATGAAAGCGGCCGCCGTGATCGGCGTGGTGGTGCCCAAGTCGTACGCCTTCCCGGGCTTTCATTTTTCGCGCAATGCCGATTTTTTCTACATGGACGATGAGCTCGACGAGTTGCCGGCCGACGCGCCCCCGATGTTCAAGTACCAGAGCGCCGGCTTGCTGGACGGGCTGATCGTGGGCATGGTGGCCGGCTCCGAAGCGGCGACCCAGAAACGCGCCGAAGGTTTCCATGGCGCCGTTCTGGCGCGCCTTCCGGACTTCGACATGCGCAAGGACTTTCTCGCCAGCCTGCGCAAGTCGCTTGAAGCGCAGGGCATCGCGGTGACGATCGCGCAATCCGGACGGCGCAACTATCCGCGCCATCGCTGGGCCGCCGCTGATGCGGACGGCAACAAGTATCCGCTCGGTCCGCTGGCTTCCTCGCCCGCGGTCGACGCCGACCTGCTGGTGCAGGTCAGCCCGGTTGCGTTTTACATGGCGCCGGGCGGCTTGAACGCGTACCGGCGCAATGTCACGCTCGGGGTCGCCCTGTACAACGGCCGCACCAAGCAATTCCTCGGCCGCCAGACCCTGGAGTTCAGCAACAGCGGCTTCAGTTACCAGTACATGAAGTTCGATACCCTGGTCGCCGACATTCCCGTGGCCGCTCCGGCGCTGCGCGACGCCGTGCTGTCGCTGGTGCCGCAACTGGTCGACTTGATCAACGCGCGCCCCGTCAAGTAAGTGCCAGCGCCCGGGCCGCTCCGGCAAGCGCCGGCGGCCCGGGTGCCGCTGCGTCAGGGCATGCGCACGAAGTTGTGGTATTCCGTACTCCAGCTCAAGCCATTGTCGGTGGAGCGGCGAATCGTGTAGAAGTCGCGCTCCTTGCCATAGGTGAGCATGGCGCCCGAGGGCAGGATGTCCAGTGTGCCGCCCGGGAATTGACCGACCTGCGTCCATTTGCGGCCCAGGTCGCCGCTGGTATGCAGGATCGGACCGGCCGACAGGTCGCCCGGCAGCGGCGCGCTGGGGACCCACAGAGCGGCATCGCCCGATTGCAGGGGCACCCCGGCGTTGCGCGGCGTGGGCACTTCCTGCCAGCTCAGGCCCTCGTCCTTGCTGATATAGGAGCCCCCGAACATCTTGCCGCGCACGCCGATGGTGCCGTTCGGACTGGCCTGGGCCGCCGCCACTTTCATCCCTTGCGGCATCTTGCGCGTGACCCACTGGACGCTCGCGTAGTCCAGCACATGCAGGCTCTCGTCGACCGCGAAGCCGAATCCGCGCTCCGTGCGCCACGGCCAGAAGCCCGACTGGCCCCACCAAAAATCCTTCTTCAGCGGTACGCTGGCCACCCGCTTCCAATTGCCGCCTTCGATGTCCCGGGCGTGGAAGATGCTCACCTGCTCATCGCTGTGCAAGGTGATATACCAGCCGGCGCGCTCGTTGCCCGCCACATAGATCAAGTTGCCGCGTGGCAGGTTGCCGGGGTCGACCGGGGTCAAGGTGGTGGCGCCCGGCGCCAGCCGCACGATGGTGTTCGCTTCGCCGACGCCGATCAGGGTGGCGTTGGGCAGCGCGACCGGCAGCACGCACGCCAGGGAATTGATGTCCGTGCCACGGACGGCGGTCCATTTGCCCTCCGTCGAGCGCAGCAGCACCGTGCCCATTTTGGCGGCGGCGGCGATGCGTCCGTCCGGATACTCGCTGAAGCAACCGGCGCCGACGGGGCGGCGCAGCGCGATCGCTTCGGCGAAGTCGTCGCGCAGGGGCGGCGTGGTCCAGCCGGGCGCCGCGTTCTGGCCCAGCAAGCGGGCGTGCGGCGGCGATTTGCGCTCGAGCAGCTGGCGATTGTCGCTCAGCAGCGCGCTGCGGCCAATGATTGTCATTTTGTTGAGCGGAGTAATCACCGTGCGGCCCAGATCCACCGTTTGCCCGGGCCGGACCGTGAACATGCCGAACAGGTCGAGGTCACGGGAACCGATGGTGGGCGTGATGGTTCGGTTGACGGTGAGCTTCCAGCCCAGCAAACGGTCGACCGTCTCGACCTGGTAGGACTTCATTGTCACTTGCACCATCTGGTAATCGCCTGCCGGCAGCACCCCGACAAACACCGCGCTGTCGAAGGCCAGCGCGGGTGCGACCTGGAGGAGCTCGAAGATGTTCTCGCCGCTATCGTCCGGCGCGGACTGGCTCTCACCGGCCCCGCCGAGGCGGCGCATGCGAACCGACGTCATGTCCAGCACCGCCACCATATTCGTGCTCACGCTGACCACCACCGTCCCTTCGTCCGCCTTGGGCGCGCGCGCGAGCGGATCGTCGGCGCGGGTCAGGTGGTTGAAGGCGGCGCTGGGGCCGGAGGCCAGCAGCAGGAGCAAGCCGGTTAGCAGCGCGCAGGCTGGTTTGAACGGGAGAGGCATGATGTCCGATCTCTGCAACAGAGGATGGGGTGGGAAGGCGGCACGCGGGAGCGCTGCAGGATATTAGCGTGTGGAAATAATTATCCCATGATTGGTATCGGCCGGGGGAGTGAGGTGGCGCGCTGTGGTCAAGCGGCACAAATACCATGCGTTTTGCATAAATGATAATGTTGTTGAATAAAAAACACCCCCGTAGTACATTCAAGACAGGTGCAATTGTCCGGTGACGCACAGGCGAGGGCTGGTTTTTACCGGCCCGGCAAGCCCATTACGCCCCGCGTAGCCGTCACCGCCGCCGCGTCCTGGTTCTAGTCTTTCCGCTGTTGACTTACATGGTTCGTCCATCAATCAATCAGGAGACTTTATTACATGCCATCCCCCGTCAGTTACCGTATTCACCCGTCGATCGGCGTCGGCCGTGTCGGCAACAGCCTCGATTCGTATTACCTCGCCCCCGACAGCATCGGCGGCTTGCCGATCGAAGCGGGCGCCAATGGCGATCCGCTGTTTGAAAACAATGCACCCAAGCGGGTGACCCAGTTCAAGGATGCGCAGGGCCGCATCAAGCGCCAGGCGGCCACCTTCGCCATCTACCAGTCGACGCCGGACGGCCTGGGCGAAGTCGAGCTGGACCTGACGGGCGAGCTGGTCGAATCGGTGGTCTGGTCGGTGCATGTGGCCAACAAGAAATCGGCGTGGTGGGATTTCGTGCCCTTGCTGGGCGACCTGATGTTCGGCAAGTACAACAGTTACGAAACCTGGCAGGAACCGCCCGCGGCCTGGGATGTCGGATCTAGCGCCTGGACCAGTTACCGCAATTCGGACACCACCGGCGATGCGCGCCAGGGCTTGATCATCGATCCGGGACCGCGCACGGTGAGCGGCGCGCTGGCGGCGCCGGTGGAATTCACGGCTGACACGGTTCCCGAAGGCTATACCCACGCATCGTTCCCGCCGACCACCGTCAGCCAGGGCTTGCCGGTCAAGTCGCTCGGCGAAATCCGCACCGATTCGCGCGCCAACCTGCTGGTGCTGGGCGGTTTCGGCCATGCCGGCGGCAACGAGAGCATCACCGGTTTCGGCGGCGGCAATACCTGGAACGACGATATCGCCGACGGCCCGGTGACGGCGGTCGTCACCTTCAAGGACAAGACCCAGGTCACCTTGTCTGCCTGGGTGGTGATCGGTTCGCCCAAATTCGCGCCCCAGCTGGTCAATGTGTCGACCTGGGACGATGTCGCGCTCGATTGCGCGCTCAAATACCAGGGTGCCCGGCCCGATGTGTACGACCTGGCGCGCTGGCCCGCCAGCGAGGGCTGGAATCCGGAGTACAAGGTCAACTACTGGCAAGACATCAAGCCCTTCCTGAACCGGATGGCGGACTACCAGTGGGTGGCGACGGTGCCCTCGATGACGGCGTTCATCAATCCGCCCTTCGATCCGAGCGATGCGAGCGAGGCCGCCAAGCCGCAGCGCGAGCAATTCCTGCGCTACTTCCGCCAGCCGCCGGCGCGGCGCGACGCCACCCTGGAGCAGGCGGCCGGCTTTAGCGGTGGCCAGAACCAGCAATTGTTCAGCAGCGGCTTGCAGGACGTGACGGGCTTGCCGCTGGTGCCGATGAATTCGGGCTCGAATTCGGTGCGCAACAATGTGATCGACAAGTTTTCGGTGCTGACCGATACCCAGTATTTCCTGCTCAAGCAATGGGCGGCCGGCCAGTTCGCGCCGGACGCGCCTGCCTTGACCATTCCGAATATCCATCCGCTGGACCGGGCCGGGATCGGCAATTGCGTGGGCGAGCCGATGTGTCCCGGCATCGAAGTGACCTGGTCGGTGCGCAATCCGACCGTGTATGCGGCGCCCTACCAGATCCGCCACCGCCATGACGAAGCGTATTACTTCAGCAATGGCCTGTCGTGGTCCGAGGACGAGACCGCGCCGATCGACTGGGAAGCGCCGACCGTGGGTGCCGGCTGCGAGCCGGGCGACCTGACCAAGCGCATGGCCATTCCGTGGCAGGCCGATTTCTTCGATTGCTCGGTGCAGTTCATCAATTTCGACAATCCGGACGAGGTCAAGAACCCGATCTCGATGATCCCCACGCCGCCCACCTATTATTCGTACTGGTGGCCGCCGCAAAGCCCGTGGAACGTCATCGCCGGCGCCTACACGCCGGCCGAGCAGAAGCTGACCGGGGTGCCGGCCGGGATGCAGGTCTTGTACAGCCGCGGGGTGAACAGCTTCACGCAAATGATCACCTCGTGGAAGTATCTAGGCTTCGTGGCCAACCAGAATCCCGATCCGGCTTACGGGCGCCAGTATCCGTATTTCGCGGAGCAGGAGCGCAACCACGACCGCTTCAACCTGGCCAGCGTGGCGGTGGGCAATGTGAGCAGCTTTGTCACCGGCGACGACTCGAACTTCTATCCGGCCTGGTTCCTCAAGGATGAAGATCCGTCACCGCAGACGCGCCAGGGCGACAAGCCGCGCAAGATCCTCACCTCGTCCCATGGCCGCACCAGCCGCCGCTGACATGGGAGGCCCGCGCGCCGGGGAGGACGACACGCAGTTCGACGTCGTCATCCTCGGCGCCGGGCCGGCCGGCGCCGCCGCCGCGATCACCCTGCGCCGCTTTACCGGGCTGAGGGTGGCGCTGGTCGAGCGGCGCCAGTTCGACCCCTTCCGTCCCGGCGAGACCGTGTCGCCGGCCCTGTTTGCGCTGACCGACTACCTGGGCATCGAACGCGCCGGGTTCGAACAGCGCCATCTGCAATCGTACGCGCACGCCGCGGCCTGGGGCGGCGCGGACCTGGTGGTGCGCGATTTCCTGTTCAATGGTCAGGGCAGCGGCCTGCACCTGGACCGCATGGCATTCGACAGCATGCTGCTCGACCAGGCCGGCCAGCTGGGCGCGGTGGTCTTGCAGCCGGCCGAGCTGCTGGCGCTGACACCAGGCACGCGCTGGACTGTCGCCCTGCGCCACGGTGAACGGCGGCGCGAGCTGAGCGCCGCCTACGTCATCGATTGCAGCGGGCGCAACAGCGTGATGGTGCGCCAGCAGCGGTGCCCGGTGCTGCAGACCGACCGCATGGTGGGGGTGTACGCCTACTACGAGGCCGCTCAAGACCAGGAGCGCGAGCAGCGCACCCTGGTCGAAACCACCGAAAACGGCTGGTTTTACCTGGCGCCGCTGCCGGGGCGGCGCACGGCGCTCGCCTTCATGACCGATGCCGACACCTTGCGCACCCTGGACTTGCTCGATCCGGGGCAATGGCATCGCCACGCGCTGGCAAGCCGGCATATCGGCGCGCTGGTACGGCAATTGCCGGCGCCGCAAGCATTCCGCCAGTATCCGATCCACAGCCGGGTGGCGCGCTTGCCTGCCAATGCGGCGTGGACCGCGGCCGGGGATGCGGCGGCCAGCTTCGATCCGGTGTCGTCGCTGGGGATCGGGCATGCGCTCAGTTCGGGCATCCATGCCGCCCGGGTGGCGCATGCGCATGTGGAGCGGGGCGGCGGGCTGGGGGAGGGCTACCGGCAAGCGCTGCTCGATCACTTCCAGTCGTATGTGACGACCCGGCGCGACCTGTATGCGAACGAGCAGCGCTGGCCGGGGTCGGGGTTCTGGCAACGGCGCCTGAGCGAAGGGTGGGAGCGCGCCGCGGCGTGAGCGCGCCAGGGCGGGCATGGCCATCGCGCGCCATATTCCGCCTTCCGCGGCGGCGCCCGCAACGGGTGTCGCCGCTTTCCCGGCCCACGCGGCCACTGGCGCAACAGCGGATCGCGAACGCGGCCTTGCCGCCCACCGCCAGCAGCGCCCCAATGCCAGGCCCGAGCGACAGGCAGGGAGCGACAGGCAGGCAGCGGCGCCAGGCCGCGCCTGGCCAGTCGCGCCGCAGCCGAACAGGCGGCCTCGGCAATAGATCCCACGCTATAATCAAGTTGAACACCAGTCATTCATTTTAAAATTACAATATTTATTCCGCGCCAAGCGACGCCGTCCCCCACCATGCGCCTTGCCCTGCTCACCGACCTGCACGCCAACCGCGAAGCACTGGATGCTTGCCTGACGCATGCGCGCGCCCAGAAGGCCGACCAGTATGCGTTTACGGGCGACTTCGTGGGCTACGGCGCCGATCCGGCCTGGGTGCTCGATACCGTTATGGAGCACGTGGCGCGCGGGGCGCTGGCGGTGCAGGGCAATCATGACTATTCGGTCACCCACGAAACGCGCCCGCAGATGCATTTCGAGGCGCGCGAGGTGATCGAGTGGACCCGCGGCCAGCTCAGTGCCGAACAGATGGCTTTCCTGTCCGCCTTGCCGCTGACCCAGGAACTCGAGCGCATGCTGTTCGTCCACGCCAGCGCCCACGATCCGGTCAAGTGGGAGTACGTGACCGGCCTTGAGCCGGCCGAGCGCAGCCTGCGCGCGGCGCGCAAGCGCATGGTGTTTTCCGGCCACGTGCACACGCCGGCGCTATACCGGCGCGCCGACGACGGGCGCATGGGCTCGCACGTACCGGTGCCCGGCACGCGCATCTCGATCGCCCCGCAGCACCAGTACCTGGTCATCCCGGGCGCGGTAGGGCAGCCGCGCGACGGCAACAGCGCCGCCTGCTACGCCTTGTATGACGACATCGCGCGCGAACTGGTGTATTTCCGCATCCCCTACGACAACGGCGCCGCCGCGCGCCGCGTGATCGCCGCCGGCTTGCCGATTGTGTTCGCGATGCGTCTGATTGAGGGTATTTAGCCGCCGTTGCCAATCCGCATATTTGACAATAGTCTTATTGCAACGCAACGTTCGCTAACGTACTATCAGTTAGTAAGAGGCCCGCCACGGGCCCGCACCAGGATCGCTTTCATGGACCATGCCGCCCCCGCCCCGGCCGTGCCGACGCCGCACCTTGGCTTGCGCCAACCCGCGTGGATCGGCGCGGCCACGCTGGCCGGGCTGGTGATGGCGCTGTGCCTGGTCCTGACCTGGCAGTTGTGGGAAGCGGCGCAGCGCGACGCCGAACGCGACCTGCGTGCCGATTTCGACACCAGTGCGCGCGAGGTGGTCAACCAGCTGGCGCTGCGCATGGCGGCCCATGTCCAGATGCTGCGCGGGGTGCAGGGATTGTTCGCCAGTTCGGATGAGGTGACCCGCCAGGCGTTCACCGATTTCGTGCGCATCCAGCATACCGACGCCGAGTATCCCGGCATGAAAGGGCTCGGCTACGTCCTCGCGCTGTCCGACGCCGAGCGCGACGCCCACCTGGCGCGCGTGCGCGGTGGCGGCTTGCCCGACTACGCCATCGCGCCGTCCGGCACCCGGCCCGCCTACGCGCCGCTGATGTACCTCGAACCATTCACGGGCGCGCGCCTGCGCGGGCTCGGGCACGACATGTTTTCCGAGGAGCCCCTGCGCCTGATGCTGGAACAGGCGCGCGACAGCGGCCAGCCCGTCATGTCCGGCAAGGCCACCGTGGCGCGCGAACGCGGCGATGGCGCCTCCGATGGCGTGCTCATTGCCCTGCCGGTGTACATCGGCCGCAAGGCGCCCGACAGCATCGAACAGCGGCGCGACCTGCTGCGCGGCTGGATCTACGCATCCTTTATCATGGAAGACCTGATCGCGCATGTGGGCGGCGAGCGCGCCGCCGGCCTGGCGCTGGCGCTCTACGACGGCAATCGGGTCACGCCGGAAGCGCGCATGGCCACCGGCGCGCCTGCCGCCGCGGCCGCCACGCCGGCGCTGCGCACCGAACAGCGTCTCGGCATCGCCGGACGGCGCTGGACCCTGGTCATCAGCGCCGCCGACGGCTTCGGCGCCGGGCAGCAGAGCGAGGCCCCGCACCTGGTGCTCACGCTCGGCCTGGGGGTGACGGCGCTGCTATCCTTGCTGACCTGGATGCTGGCGCGCAGCAGCGCCAGGGCCGGGCGCGCGCTGCGCAAGTCGCAGCTGCTGGCCGACGAGCTGACCGTGGGCCAGCAGCGCCTGGCCGCGCTGGCCGATTCGGCGCAGCGGGCCCAGGCCATGATGCGCAGTATCCTCGACTCGACCTTCGACGCCATCCTTGTCGACAATGGCGACCGCCGCATCCTGGCCTCGAACCAGCGTTTCCGCACCTTGTGGAGCGTGCCCGATGCGCTCGACCTGGGCGGCGACGACGCGGCCGTGGTCGCGCACCTGCTGGGCCAGCTGGTGCAGGCGGGGCCGCTGCTGTACAGCCGCTCCTTGCAGCTGGCCGGGCACGAGGAACACCGCGAGCTGCTGCGCCTGAAGGATGGGCGCTTCATCGAACAGTTGACGCGCCCGGTGCGGCTGGGCCACGAAGGTGCGCGCCTGTGGTCGTTCCGCGACATCACCGAACGCAAGCAGATCGAACAGCGCGAGCGCGCCCACCGCCATGTGCTCGAACTGCTGGCGCATGGCGCGCCGCTGCAAGCGGTGCTGGGCGCGGTGGTGCTGGGAGTGGAGTCGACCAATGCCGGCATGCTGTGCGCGATCCTGCTGCTCGATGCCGAGGGCCGCTTCCTGCACACCGGCGCCGCGCCCAGCCTGCCGGACTTCTACAACGCCGCCGTCGATGGCTTGCCGGCCGCTCCCGGCTTCGGTTCCTGCGGCAGCGCCGCCGCCAGCGGACAGAGGGTCATCGTCGAGGATATCCAGACCCATCCAGACTGGGCGGCTTACCGCGAGGTGGCCGCGCGCGCGCAACTGGCGTCGAGCTGGTCGGAACCGATCCGCGGCGCTTCCGGGCGCGTGCTGGGCACCTTCGCGATCTATCACCGCACCCCGCATTATCCGAGCGCGGCCAACGTGGTGCTGATCGAGCAGGCCGCCCAGCTGGCCGGCATCGCGCTGGAACAGGCCCAGGCCGCGCAAGCGCTGCGCGTGGGCGAGGAGCGCTTTCGCAGCCTGTACGACCACGCCCCGGTGGCGCTGTGGGAGCAGGATTGGTCGGCCGCGCGCGAGGAGGTGGCGCGCCTGCAGGCGTGCGGGGTGAACGACCTGGGCGGGTGGCTGCGCGAGCATCCCGAGGAAGCGCGCCGCCTGGCAGCGCTGGTGCGCATCACCGACGTCAACGGCGCAGCGCTGGTGCACGTCGGCGCCGCCGCCAAGGAGCCGGGCATCCTGGGGCTGGCGCAGAACTTCGGCAGCCTGGACGCCGCCGCCTTCATCGACGCCTTGGTGGCGCTGGCCGGCGGCGCCCTGTTCCACGAATGCGAAAGCAGCTTCCTGCGGGTGGACGGCGTGGCGCGCCAGCACGAACTGACCTTGCTGGTCATGCCGGGACACGCGCAATCGCTCGACTTCGTGATTGCCTCGACGGTCGACATCACCGAGCGCAAGCGCGTCGATAAGGAACTGCAGGCGCTGGCCAGTACCGATTTCCTGACCGGGCTGCCGAACCGGCGCGTGTTCATGGCGCGCCTGGACGACCAGTTCGCGCGCCTGCAGCGCAGCGTGGACGACTGCGCGTCGGTGCTGATGCTCGACATCGACCACTTCAAACGGGTCAACGACGCGTTCGGCCATGCGGCGGGCGATGCGGTCCTGCGCCACATGGCATCCTTGATGCGTTCGGGGCAGCGCAAGATCGATATCCTGGGCCGGGTCGGCGGGGAGGAATTCGCTGTGCTGCTGCCGGGGACGGCCGGACCGGCGGCGCGCCAGTACGCGGAACGCCTGCGCCAGAGCGTGGCCGGGACGCCCCTGCATGGCGACGGGCGCGAGATTGCGATCACGGTGAGCATCGGCATCGCCACCATCGAGGCTGGGGATGCGGGCCCGGATGCGGCCCTGATCCGCGCCGACAAGGCGCTGTATCGCGCCAAGGCGGAAGGACGCGACCGGGTATGCGAGCACGCCGACGTGCCCGTACCGGCCGCGCTTACAAAGGCTTGACGGCTTCGTGAACGGCGCGCTGCTTGCGCGCGCGGCTGGCGAGATACCAGACGATGGCCAGCGGGATGGCCAGCGGCAGCAGCAGCGGCGAAACCATCAGCGCCAGCACGAGGGCGCCGAGCGCCAGGCCGCCCACGGCCAGCACGCCCAGGCCGGCGAAGAGCAGCGCCAGGAGCACGCCCACGAACAGCATCACGATGCCCGCGATCAGCAGGCCGCCGCCGGCGAACAGCACGCCGACCAGGGCGCCGACGGGGCCGCCGAGTTCATCGCCGTCGATGTTGACCGATACGCCGGACGGGCCGACCATGGCCTCCCAGGCGACCATGATGAACAGGAACAGGAGCAGCAGGGGAGCGTATTTTTTCATGGCAGTGGCCTCGGTTGGGGTAAGGTAGTTACTTGGTACGCTTGCACTGTAGCGAGGCCGCCGGCGCGGCGCCATGCGCATGCGACAGACTGCAGGTTTGGCGGGGTGGGCGGTGCTTGCCAAGGGTGTCTGTGCGTGCGCGCACCTTGCGGCGCGGGCATGCCCGACTTACCCAAAACGCAATTTCCCACCTTGAAATTCCCTCATCATTGCCTATACTGAATTCTCTGTCGCATGGAGAAGCATATGGAATTTGTACACTATTCAGGGGACCGGTGGGCGCTGGCGGCGGGCGGCTTCGTGGCGCGTCAGTTGCGCATCCTGCTCGCCGGTGGCGGTCCCAAGGGGCCGCCGTCGGCGCCTCCGGCCATTCCACCGATTATCATCAATCCCTTCACTTACGGCACCCCGGCGCCGGCCATCGATCCGCGCATTCCGCCGCCCGGTCCGCCGCTGCAGCCGCCCGCGCCGCCGCGCCAGCGCTTCGCATGAAAAAAGCCCACCGTCACCGGTGGGCTTTGTCATTGGGCGCCTGGGTTCAGCTGGTGCGCCGGCGGGTCAGGGCCAGCATCAGCAAGCCCGCGAGCAGCAAGGCGCCGCTGGCCGGCTCCGGTATTGGATGCAGCGAGCCGTCGAACGCTTGCAGGTGCAGCTCGCCGCGCTGGTCGAGCGACTTGACGAACACGCCGCCCTCGATGTTCTGGTTGTTGGTCAGCCGGGCCGAGGGTGCCAGGATGGCGCCGCCGAACTGGGCGTTGGTGACGATGCTGGTGGCGTTGCGAAAGTTCCAGATCAGCTTGCTGCCGAGGGTTTGTGCGGAGCCGCCCAGGAAGTTGGCGCCGATGGTCGCGCTGTCGTCGCTCGCGTTCAGGATCACGGTGGTGGCGTCGCCGAGGTTGAACTCGAATTCGCTGGCCTTGAACACGCCGGCGTCGATCAGGTTGAACACCGCCACGCCGCTGGCGTTGGCCACGGCGTTGAAGGTGGCCTTGCCGTAGCCGTTGAAGGTGACCGTGCTGCCGGTGCCGGCCATCTGGCTCAGGCTGGCCGAGAGCGCGCCCAGGGAGGCCGAGAAATCGGTCGAGTGCGCCGCATCGGCGTTGGCCTGCATGGCGCTGTCGCGCGCGGCCACGCGGCCGCCGTTCGTGTTGCTGGCGCTGAGGCTGCCGCCGATCCAGGCTGCGCCGTTGAGATTACTGTTGCGGACATCGCCGTAGATCACGCCGCTGCCGGCATTGATGCTTGCGCCGTTCAGGTTACCGCCGATGACGGCGCCGCCGGCATTGACCTTCACCTCGCGCGCATTGCCCATGACGGTCAGGCCGGCGTAGCTTGACGCCGGCATGTCGTTCACGTGCTGGGCATAGTCGCCGCCGGTGGCCGTGCCGCCCACCCAGGTACGGCCATCGACGTGCGATTGCGAGTTCACGTCGGTCAAGACCACGGCGTTGAATTCATGCAGGATTTGCTGGGTGCTCAGCGGCGTGGCCGCCGCCTGGGTGGCGAACACGGTGGCGGCGATGGCGGTAGCGGCGAGGCGAAGGTGACGGGCGATCATGGGATACCTGTGGACTGCGAAAGAGGATGTTGCAGTGCAATATATGCGCGCAGCAATGTTACCTTTAATTCAATGTGGAAGCGATTCCCAAATTAGAGCATGGACTCTAATTCCTGCCTGCGGCCAATTCCGGGCGAGCGGCGCACCCGGGCGCCATAGCGGCCCGGCGCTGTGGAATGCGTGGAATTCGACTATTATTCTTCTTTCGGGCCACGCCCGCACCATGAATGCGATCTCATGACAGACGATTTTCCCGATGACAGCCCGCAAGACGACGATGCGCCCGTGCAAGAGCCGCGCCTGTGGAAAGGCAATGGCTGGACCGCGCGCGTGATCAAGAACGAAGACGATGAAGGCTGGGCCGTGGCCATGATCAAGGATGGCGAGCCGGAGCCGGCCCTGGTCGGCCCGTGGACCATGGGAAGGGATAAAAAAAATCCCAAGCCGCTCGACACCAATGCCTTCCACACCCTGGTCAAGACCGCCGCCGAAGTGCTGCGCCGCCATGAGCAGCAATTGCACGCCATGCTGCACAAGAGCACCGTGGTTTCGCACGAAGGCGCCGACATCAAGGTCACCCTCGATATCGTGCCGGACGACGAGCACCCTTACGCGCTCCTGGCCGCCATCGACGAAGAGGGCGAACGGATCGCCCAGGTGCGCATTTCCGCCAGCTTCAAATTAACCCCCGCCAGCGCCACAGCCTGGGTCGAAAACGACTTTCGCAAGCCTTCCTGACCTGCTAGTATTTCCCTGATGCACTGCTAAAGGGAAATGCGATGGAGAGCCGTCTCGACCGTCTGGAAGCCGTCCAGGCCATGTTGCTGGGCATCGGACAAATTTCGACGGGGTGCACCGACATCAGCGAATTCGTGGGCGCGGTGCACCGCGCGCTGGGCCGCATCATGTATGCGGCCAATTTCTATGTGGCGCTGAGCGACCGCGAGGAGCACACGGTGCGCTTCGTGTACTACGTCGACGAACGCGATCCCACGCCCGATCCCCAGGAAAAGCTGCGCCTGGCCTCGCCCGAGCAATCGCCCACCGCCTGGGTGATCATGAACCGGCGCAATCTGGTCATGACGGGCGATGAAAGCGCCGCGCATGAGGTCGATGGCCATGCCTGGGGCCGCGGCACGCGCGCCGAGCAGTGGATGGGCTGCCCCTTGCTCGACCACCAGCACCAGGCGCTGGGCGCCATCGTGCTGCAAAGTTATAGCCCCGAGCATACCTACAGCGAGGAAGACCAGGCGCTGTTTTCGCTGATCGCCAACCACGTCTCGAACGCGCTGCAAGGCATCCAGAGCGTGGACCGGCTCGAGCGCGCGGTGCATGAGCGCACGGCCTTGCTGGCGCACGAAGTGGCCGAGCGGCGCCGCGCCGAAGCGGTCCAGCACGCGCTGTACGAGATCGCCAATCTGTCGGCGTCGGCGGTCGATGCGGAGATGTTGTCGGGCAATCTGCACAATATCATCAGCGAACTGATCGTCGCCGACAACTTCCTGATCGCGCTGTACCACCCGGAAACGCACGAGTTCAGCATTCCGTATTTCGTCGACCAGAAGCACGCCGAGGCGCCGGTCAAGCGCTTCGCTTACGGGGTGGGGATGAGTTCCTACATTTTGGACAGCAAGCAGGCTTGCCTGCACGATTCGGCCAGCTATGCGCGCCTGGTGGCCGAGCGCAACATGGGCGAGCCCTTGGGCAGCGTCGAGATCGCCAGCTGGATGGGAGCGCCGATGCTGGTGCATGACCAGCCGTACGGCGTGATCATCGTGCAGAGCTACGACCCGGCCATCGTCTACACCGAGGCCGATCTGGAGCTGCTGGCCTTCATGGCCAGCCACGTGGCGGTGGCGATCGCGCGCATGCAGGCCGACCGCGCGGTGCGGGTGGCCAAGGAGCGCCTGGAGCAGCAGAACGGCGCCCTGAACGCGGCGCTGACGGCGCTGCGCGATGCCCAGACCGAACTGGTGCGCCAGGAAAAGCTGGCCTCCCTGGGGCGGCTGGTGGCCGGTGTGGCGCACGAAATCAATACGCCGCTGGGCATTTGCGTGACCGCCACCAGCCATCTGGTGCAGGAACTGAAACTGACGCGCGAGGAAATGGCGGCTGGCGAGATGACGGAAGATAGCCTGCAGCAGTTTTTCGACATCATCGACCAGTCGCTGCGCATCATGACCACCAATACCCAGCGCGCGGCGGCGCTGGTGCGCAGCTTCAAGCAAGTGGCGGTGGACCAGTCGTCGGAGGATATCCGCAGCTTTAACATGAAGGCCTACCTGGCCGAAGTGCTGCTGTCCTTGCAGCCGCGCCTGAAGGGGCGGCCGCTGAAGGTGGAGGTCGATTGTCCGGACGAGATCGTGCTCGATAGTTTTCCGGGGGCGGTGTCGCAGATCGTGACCAATCTGGTGATGAATTCGCTGGTGCACGGTTTTACGCGCGAGCAGGCGGGGACCATCCGGATGGAAGTGCGGCTCGACGGCGGGCAGGTGTGGTTCGACTACAGCGATGACGGCGCCGGCATGGATCAGGAAACCCTGGCGAAGTTGTTCGATCCGTTTTTCACGACGCGGCGCGGGCAGGGCGGCAGCGGGCTGGGCGCGCATATCGTGTACAACCTGGTGACCGGGCCGCTGGGCGGGTCGGTCAAGGTGGACAGCGCGCCGGGCCAAGGCTTGCATTACCGGCTGCGCTTTCCGCAGAGCCGCAAGCAGGCGGGTGCCGGAGCGGCGGCGGCTTAGCCATCTGTCGGATCGTTGCTGGTCGGGTCAATGCCGTGGTGTGGATGTTCGGCCACTGGGCAGAATAGCGACATTAAACTTGCTGAGCAGCGCGCCATATGCCGGATGATTTTTCAATGGCATGACTGTCGATGATCGCCGTAGACAGGACCTTTCAAACAAGGCGACTGCACGGCCGGTGTTCATTTGCCGACTGACATACATGATCCCGTCTACATCTGGAAGTTGGTCATGCAAGGAGGCACTAACAAGCATGGAATCCGTATAATCGTCGGACGAGCAAAGATCGTTGTTGAGCCCAAGGGCTTTGAGACAGGAGCCTGTGAGATTCACCAATGCAAGGAGCGGTTTGTTCGGGCGCTGGTAGCCCACAATGTGCCTTGCGGCGATATTTTTTTCGTCGATGAACCACGCGCCATCCGAAAATTGCCCGCTTTGATGCAAGATGGTTTCTGCGAAAGCTACGTCCAGCATCAGCGCGGCGTAGGTCACCCCGAACACCTCGGCAGGATCGTCGAAGCGGTATGCTTTGCTCTTTCCCCAGTATGGTTCGGTTGCCGGGAAACGGCTCAGCCGCAGAAGCCTGTTCACGTGAAGGGGCAAGATGTGCACGATTCCTGCTGCGGCGGCAGCCTTGAAGTCCCATCTGGCACTCAAGTGCGGGCCCAGTTGCCCGCGAGGCGAAGAACATCGTCAAGGTTGCCACCGGCGATGGCATCGGCAACGATTTTACCGCCCAATGCCCCGTGCTGACGCAGGAAAAACAGCAGCTTGCTGGACGGGTCGACATCGCCCAGTGTGCGGTTGATACGCGCCAGTTTGCCGCGTTCGAATCTGAGCGCTTCGCGCGCATACCAGTGCTTGCCGTTAGCCCATACGGCAAAAATTTCTCCGCGTTTGCGTGCTGCATGCACTGCCTGGCTGCTGATGTTCCAAGCGTGCGCCACTGCGTTGGTGTCGACCAGGACGCGATCCTGAATCCATTTCGCCAACACAGCGTCACCGCGCGCGAGCGCACGCATTGTCGCTTCTTCGTTGGCGCGCCTGACCGCATCGACTGCTGGCGCGCCCGGTTGGGGGACGGTTGCTGCTGACATAAAATGCCCTTGGCTGTGAGCGGTTTCAGTCTAAGTTGGACACCCAAACAACGCAAACGTTCCGAATAAATTACCCGCTCAATCCGGCCAGCGCCGGTTGATATCGACCGCCGCATCGATATTGGTGATCAGCAGCTCCACGAACACCGGATCGAGGTGCTGGCCGGAGACTTCGCGCAAGTGCGCCACCACCTCGTCCAGCGGCCAGGCTTCCTTGTAGCAGCGCTTGTGACTGAGCGCATCGAACACATCGGCCACCGCCACGATGCGCGCGTACACATGAATGTCCGCCCCGATCAAACCCTGCGGATACCCGCTGCCATCGAATTTTTCATGATGCTGGTGGGCGATCACGGCCGCCGCCTTCAAGATCGGCCGCGACGAACCATCCAGGATCGACAGCCCCACGGTCGGGTGCTGCTTCATGATGTCCCATTCCTCGGGCGTGAGCTTGCCGGGCTTGAGCAGCACAGCATCCGGGGTGGCGATCTTGCCGATGTCGTGCATCGGCGCGGCATGCATCAGCACCGCCGTTTCATCCTCCGGCATGCCGGACGCCTGCGCCAGCATATGACACACCTGCGACATGCGGCGCACGTGGTTGCCCGCCTCGTTCGAGCGCGATTCGACCACGTCGCCCAGCCGCATGATCAGCTCGGCCTGGGTATCGGTGATCTCTTGCGTGAGCAGGATATTGTCAAAGGCAATCGCCACCCCCGAACAAAACACTTCGAGCAGTTGCGCATCGATGTCGGCGATTTCTTCCACGCCCTTGAGTACCAGCAAAGACGCCTTGCCGCTGTTGTTGGGGAAGTAACCGACATAGGTGTCGCCATGCAAACGCGAAATGCGGTTGCTGCGTGCGTCGTCGAGCTGGGCCATCAGTTCCGGGCCGAGCAGGCTCTCGCCGATGTCGCCAATCTGGGCCAGGATTTCATACTCGCTCTGGCCGGTGATCACGCTGGCGCCCGACAGGCGCAGCAGCATGCTTTTTTCCAGCCGCAGCAGGGCCACGACTTGCTGCAGCAAGCCGCTGGCAAAGTCTTTCAGATTGCGCTGCTGGAAAATGTGCGAGGATGCCGCGATCACCCGCTCCAACCCTTCGCGATAATTGGCTTGCAGCAGGCGCGCTTCCTCGACCTTCATGATGTCGCGGTAGGCGCGCAGGGCGGCAAAGGTGGTGGTGAACAGTTTGGTGCGGTCGAGCTCGGTCTTTTCCTTGTAATCGTTGATGTCGTAATTGACGATCACGCGCTCTTCCGGCGCCTGGCCCGGCTGGCCGGTGCGCAGCACGATGCGGGTGAACTGGTTGCCCAGGTCTTCGCGCATCCAGCGCGCCACTTCCAGGCCGCTGTCGTCGTGCTCCATCACCACGTCGAGAAACACCAGCGCGATATCGCTCTCGCGCGCCAGCACTTGCTTGGCCTCGGCGCCGGTGTAAGCGTGCAAAAAAGTCAGGGCGCGGCCGTCGAGGCGGAAGCGGCTCAGGGTCAGCTTGGTGATGTCGTGGATGTCCGGCTCATCGTCGACCAGCAACACTTTCCATGGCGCGAGTTTGGGCGTGGCGGATGACAGAAATGACATGAACAAGTTCCGATACCGGTAGTTGCAAGGCAAGCACATCGGTAGCTAAGCAGCTGCCGCTGACACAAGGAGCACCGTTCGATTGTAGTCCGACTGCACCCTATTAACAACATGCAATACGAAACCCATCCCGCATGCGCGACGATTCGTTCAGCGTTGTTGCAGGCGCGCTATCAGCCGTAGCGTTTTTGGCATTTTTCGCAGTAAAATGCGCGCCGTTTTGTCAGCCCCAGGTGTCCTTTTGAAAACGGAATGGCGCAGCGCGGACAGGTGCTCTTGCGGTGCGCCAGCCAGTGCTGTTTGAGCACGTATTGCTTTTTCCATTCGAGGAAATCGAAGCTATATTGACGCGCCTGCTCCACCAGGGCGCGCAGCTTGGGCGCCGGCAGCGCGCCGATGGTCGAGAGCGGATGCAGGCGGATCCGGAACAGCACTTCATTCTTGATGATGTTGCCCACGCCGGCGAAAATGGTCTGGTCGAGCAGGGCGTCGCAGGCCAGCATGTCCGGCGCGGCGCGCAGCTTCTTGCGCGCCTTGGCCGGATCCCAGGTCGGCGACATGATGTCCGCGTCCCAGTCGTAGATGGCATCGAGGTCGGGGTCGATGTGCTTGACCGAGCAGGCGTAGAAATTCAGTTCGCTGCCATCGGTAAATTCCAATGCCATGCGCGGTGGCTTGTCCTTGCGTTCATCGATGCGGTAACTGCCGAACAGCATGAAGTGAATGCGCAGCACCGTGTGCGGCAATTCAATGAGGAAATGCTTGCCCCAGCTGCGCAGCGACACGATTTTCTGTCCCTCCAGGCTGGGCAGGTCGACAGTCTTGCTGTTGCCGCTGGCACGGGCAATTTCCTTGCCGACGAAACGGGTGGTTTCTTCGCGCAGGATGACGAGTGATGGTCCTTCGGGCACGGTGATCTCCTTTTTCCCGATTCTGGATTGAAAGCAGGAATGGCAGTGTGCGGCGACTAACATTTCGATACAAAGCGTGACAAGCTGGTGACCGACGCCGCTGTCAAAAGCGCGTATATTCAGTAGAAAGAAGCGCTGTGCGCATTGAAAGGATGGACATGAAAAACGTATTGATGAAGATCTTGCAGGCCGGTGCGCTGGCGGCGGTGCTGGCCTTGCCGGCCAGTGCCGCCACGGCCGCGGCGACGGTGACGTATGTCGAGCCGGACCGTTTTACCGACGTGCCGTTCGCGCCGTGGGAAAGGGAGCGCGTGCTCAAGGAGCTCACCGCCCATGTCGAGAAACTGGCGGCCAGTCTGCCGCCCGGGCAGGAACTCAAGGTGGAGGTGCTCGACCTCGACCTGGCCGGCCAGGTCAAACCGAATTTTCGCGGCGGCCAGGATGTGCGGGTGATGAACGGCGGCGCCGACTGGCCGCATATTCACCTGCGCTACAGCATCGCCGAGGGCGACAAGGTGATCAAGTCGGGCGAGGAAAAGCTGAGCAATATGCAGTACCTGAACCGCATGAACCAGTACGGCAACAACGAGCTGCTGCGCTACGAGAAGCAGATGCTCGACGACTGGTTCAAGCAGTTCGTGGCGCCGCGCTAGGGTTGTCTGATTGAATCCAAGGGAAAACCGCACTTTGTTCCGTCGTTCCTGCGCAGGCGGGAACGCATGCGTTCCCCCCAATTTCGCACAGTAGCCACTGGCGGCTCGAGGAACTTGGGTTCCCGCCTCTCCAGGAACTAGTCTTTGCCGCTAATTTGAGCAGCTTTGCGACTCCAAACCTCGAAACCGTCGCTCCCGCGCAGGCGGAAACGCATGCGTTTCCCCCATAGCACCGTCGATATACGAATGTGCTATGGATTCCCGCCTCTCCAGGAACTAGCCTTTGCCGCTAAGTTACGCAGCTTTGCGACCACAGGCGTCAAAACCGTCGTTCCCGCGTAGGCGCACTGCTGTCCGGAATAAAGTGGGTTGACAACGTTAAAAGGGTTGCAGGTATTGGTTTACGAGGGTTAACCTCTGTTTGCCAACTTAAAAACCAAACCTGCAACATGTTCAGCATAACTACTTTTCAGCGTTTAATGAAGGGGCTCCCGCGAGGAACCTTCGCTCAACTAGTCGAACGGCACAATGCCGACAAATATTGCAAGAAGTTCGGGCATTGGGATCATCTCATTGCCATGCTCTACGCGCAGATCAGTGAGGCGAAGGGGTTGCGACCACTGGAGACTGGCTTCAACAGTCATGTCGCGCATCACTACCATCTTGGTACGTCAGCGATCAAGCGCTCCACCTTGGCTGACGCCAATGAGAATCGATCTGACACGGTGTTTAGTGATACCGCTGCCTGGTTGATGGGGAAGGTGTCGCGTAAGCTGCGCCAGCAAAGCAATGATCTGATGTATTTGCTTGACTCCACCTCGTTGACGTTGAAGGGACGGGAGTTTGAGAGGTGGACGCCCGAGAATAGCACTCGCAATACGCAAGGCTTGAAGCTGCACGTTTTGTATGATGCCCATGATGCAATCCCTGTCTGGCACGACATTAGCCACCCCAACGTCAATGACGTTGAACGGGCAGTTGACGTACCGCTCGAAGCGAACGCGCTCTATGTATTTGACAAGGGCTATTGCGATTTCAATTGGTGGAAATCCATTGACGAGGCCAACGCGCGCTTTGTTACTCGTTTCAAGAACAACGCCGCTGTCAACGTCCTGCAGAAATCGGACATCCCTGCTGATGATGCGCACATCGTGCTCAGCGACGAAATCGTTACTTTCAAGCACAAACGGCTCGGCGGAAAACGGATCAATCTCTACTTTGGGAAGCCTTTGCGCCGTGTCATCGTGGCGCGGCCGAACAAAGATACGCCCATCGTTCTGGCTACTAACGACTTCGACAGTAGTGCCATGGAAATTGCCCAGCACTACAAAAAGCGCTGGGCAATCGAGCTGTTCTTCAAATGGATCAAGCAGCACCTCAAGATCAAGCAGTTCCTCGGACGATCTGAAAATGCGGTCCGGATTCAGATACTTACCGCTCTCATCAGTTATTTGTTGGTTGCACTGTTCAACGAGTCCAACCGTGTGAAACGGACCCTGTGGGATTGCCTTTGCTTCGTCCGCGCAACCCTATTTCAACGTACGGACACCGAAGATTTACATGATCGCCGACGACGACAAGCGGCGCACGAATTCGCAGAAATTCAAGGATGCCTCTTCTCGTGAGCGCGTCAAGAAAATTATTCCGGACGACAGTGCGCGTAGGCGGGAACCCATAGCACCTCAACTGAGCGAAGGTGCTATGGATTCCCGCCTGCGCGGGAAAGACGGAGCTTAAGTTAACGCCATTTGGCACCGGCCTCTGAGCTTGCACAGTTCCAAGAGATTTGAGGAGTTTCCTTGAAACTGGAGGCTGCGCGGGAAGTCATTTCTGCCAATGGCAGGAATGACGGAGCTTAGGTTAGCGCCATTTGGAAGCGCCCTCGCACTTTGCACAGTTCCAAGAGATTTGAGGAGTTTCATAGAAACTGGGACCTGCGCGGGAACGACGAATTAACGGTATCGAAATGGAATCTGTTCGCGCCGATTAGTCAGACACACCCTAAGCGTCCTGCGCGCGCGGATCAGCGGCCGACTGTGCGCCAGCGCCATCCTGGCCGGCGCGGGTGAACAGGTCGATCACGCCTTGCGGGGCATGCTCGTCGAAAAAGATCGTCATGTTGCGCGCCGATTCCGCAGCGGCCTGTTGGCTGCGCGGAAACAGCGCCGTTTCGTAGGCGTGCAGGGCCGCCGCCATATCGTCCGGATGGGCAGCCAGCGCTTCCCCGAGGCTGGCGCCGTCGAACATGGCGAGGTTGGCGCCTTCGCCGGCGAAGGGTGACATCAGGTGCGCCGCGTCGCCCAGCAAGGTCACGCCGGCCACCGGTTCCCAGCGGTGCGCCGCCGGCAGCGCGTGGATCGGTCGCATTCTCGGGGTGCTGTCGGCACCGGTGATGAGCTGGGTGAGTCCTGGTGCCCAGCCGTCGAACTCGCGCGCGAGGCGGGCCAGCGCGGCGGCCGGATCGGAAAAGTCGAGCTGCTCCATCCATGCCAGCGGCTTGTTCAATGCCACGTAAGCGTGCAAGGTGCCATCCGCGTACCGATGCGCGAAGATGCCTTTTCCCGGTGCCGTTGCAATCATGGTGCCATGGCCGGCGAGCGTTGCGCTGGCCTGGTGCGCGGTGTCGCTCTGGAACAGGTAAGTCTCGACGAACACGGTGCCGGTGTAGGCGGGGTTTTCCCTTGATACGAGCGGACGCACTTTCGACCAGGCGCCGTCGGCGCCTACCAGCAGGTCGCTGGTGGCGGTCGCTCCGTGTGCGAAAGCGAGGGCGTGGCGGCCATCGCCAAGCGCGCGTACCGAGCTCAGCTTGTGTCCCCAGCGAATCGTGCCGGGAGCCAGCGAAGCGAGCAGGAGACGGCGCAACTCGCCACGGTCCACCTCGGGGCGGGCGCCGCTTCCCGTGTCGGGCATGTCCATCAGGATAGCCCCGGCCGTGTCGACGATGCGCTGCGCATCCGCGCCCGGAATGACGATCTCGCGGAAGCGCTCGAACAGCCCGGCCGCTTTCAGCGCCAGCTGGCCATTGTGCTCGTGAATATCGAGCAGTCCGCCCTGGGTGCGCGCTTGCGCCGAGGCTTCCGCTTCGTAGATGGTCGCGCCGATGCCGTGCACCTGCAGGATGCGGGCCAGCATCAAGCCTCCCAGTCCGGCGCCAATAATGGTGATTTCCTTGTTCATCTGCATTCCTCATGTGGACGACGCATTCCACCGGGTCCAATGGAACGACATTCCATTATCTTGGAACAGGATTCCATTTGTGTCAAGATGCGCTTATGGATAAAAAAACACCCAGACGAACGCGCCGCGAGGAATCGCTCTCCAAGGAGCGCATCATCGAGGCCGCGATCGACATCCTGGATCGCAGCGGCGAGAGCGGGCTGACCTTTCGCGCGCTGTCGGACATGCTGGCGACCGGGCCGGGCGCGATTTATTGGCATATCGATAACAAGGATGATTTGCTGACGGCCGCGTGCGATGCCATCGTGGCCCGCACAGTGCAGGCGGGTGCGTCCGGCGCCGCTCCCAGGGATGCCATCCGGGCGCTGGCGCTGGACCTGTTCGATGCGATGGAAGCGCATCCGTGGGCGGGCGCGGCGCTCATCCGCGCCGGAGGACAATTGCCGGTGGTGCGGGTGCTGGAATGCCTCGGACGGCAAGTCCAGGCGCTGGGTGTGCCGCCCCAGGCGCAGTGGCTGACGGTGTCGGCCTTGCTGCACTTTATTTTGGGCGTGGGCGGGCAGAACGCCGCCAATATGCAGCGGGTGTGCGGCGACGACGTCGCCAGGGGCGATCTGCTGGATCAGGTGGCGGCGGCCTGGTCCCGGCTCAGCCCGGCGGATTACCCGTTTGCGCGCAGCATGGCCGGGCAGTTGCGCATCCACGACGACCGCGCCGATTTTCTGGCGGGGGTCGATCTGATCCTGAACGGCATCGGCGTGATCGCGGCGCAAGCGTAGCGGCAAGGTCTGGCCTTGCCCGCCGGCGCGCAGCCGCTCAGCGGCCGCCGGCCGCCTTGGCGCGCTCGGCCGTCACATCCCTGACCGTGTAATCGGCCGGCACGGCAAACAGCGACGCCGCCGGTTCGTCACGCTTGAGATTGGTGAGGCGGTAAATCCGTTCGCCGCTGCGCGGGTCGCTGTGCTTGCTGTACATGGTCACCTTCAGGTCCGGCGCATACCAACTCTCGTGCGACACCACGATGGCATTGCGGTTGCCCACTTCGCCG
Organism: Massilia antarctica; assembly: GCF_015689335.1. Classification (GTDB taxonomy): domain Bacteria; phylum Pseudomonadota; class Gammaproteobacteria; order Burkholderiales; family Burkholderiaceae_D; genus Telluria_A; species Telluria_A antarctica. The sequence continues at coordinate 2,598,159 of NZ_CP065053.1, forward strand.
GCGGGAATCTCGTAGGTGCGCAGCTTGCCGTCGGCCTTGATGCCGTCGATTTCCTTGCTGCCCAATTCGCGCGTGCTGGCCTTGGCTGCCCAGCGCATGTCGCCGAAGGCCCCGGCCATGGCCGGGCCGAGGCGCGCGCCGGCTGCGCCGTCGGCGATGCGGATGCGCACTTTTTCCTGGACCTGCTTGCGCTCGTCGCCGCCGGCCCGTTCCACGTCCTTGACGATCACCTCGTCGGCGCCATCAAGGCGGCGTTCGGGCGGCTTGCCCTCGGCGCGCAGTTGGGCGGCCCGGGCCTGGGCGGCGGCGCGCGCCGTGGCGCTCGGGTCGGCCACTTTGGTCGCCGTTTTCTGGCGCGGGTTGAGGAGGTAGGTGATGCCGTCGGCCGGTTCGTACAGGGTGATCGTGCGCACTTCTCCGGATGGATCGCGGATCTCCTGGCGCGTGCGGCCGGCGCTGTCGCGGTAATTCATGGAAATGCTGGTGCGGCTGATTTCGTTGCCGTCGGCCAGGCGCTGCAGGTGTTCCGATACCGCTTCGGCGCTGTAGGGCGCATTCTTGACGGCCTTGCCGTGCATCGGCATCAGCGGACCGGTAAAACGCAGGGGATCGGGCGGCGTGGCCACGGCGGCGTGCGCGGCGGGAAGCAGCGCGCTGCCGAGGAGGACGGCAAACAGGAGTCGGGTCGTGTGCATGATGGTTCTTTCGCGGTTGGAGGGGATTACTGTGAACTCAGACGCAGGGCCAGCGGCGCGCCGTCGGCGCCAACCAGCATTTCGGCACGCACCGAGTCGCCTGCCGTATCCGGGCTGACCGGCACCCCGAGCGCCGCCAGTTCGGTGCGCGGCAAGCTCGTTTCGACCATGCGCGGGCTCGGTTCCTGCTCGATCCGTTCCTGCGAGGCGAGGGCGATGAAGGCGAGGCCGTCATCAAGCAGCGGCGCTTGGCCCGCGCCGGGCAGGGGGGCGCGCAGGACCAGCAGGGCCAAGGTCGCCGCCATTGCGCTGCCCGCCAGGCCCCATTGCGCGGGCGAGAGCCGCTGGTACCAGCGCCTGGGCGCGAACTGGGCGGCAAAGGCGGCCATCAGGGCCTGTTCCACGCGCGCGGGGGTGCTGCAAGCGGCGCTGGCGCTGCGCAGGGCGGCCAGCGGGGCGGCCAGGTCGGGGTCGGGGCAATCGTGGTTCATGGCGTTCTTTCGGCAATCAGTCGTGCAAGGCGGGACGGTGGGCCGCCAGCCGTTTGGCCAGCGCGGCGCGCCCGCGCGAGAGGCGCGAGCGTACGGTGCCGATATCGACCTGGCAGATCTCGGCAATCTCCAGGTAGGACATGTCGTGCAGCTCGTAGAGGATGACCGCGTCGCGGTAGTGGGGCGCCAGCAGGCTGAGCGCGCGCCGCACCTGTTCGGCCAGTTCGTTGTCGAGCAGGCGCGCCAGCGGTTCGCCCTCGTCGCTGCCGGGGTCGAAGGCGCCCTCGTCATCGTCGTCGGTATCGGGCAGGCTGGCCAGGCGCAGGCGCGGCTGTTCGTGCTTGAGGATCAGCTTGCGCGCCACGCCGAACAAGAAGTGCAGCAGCAGGCCGCGCAGCGGATCGTAGCGCAAGCTCCCGGTCAGCAGACCCATGAACACTTCCTGGACGATGTCGGCCGCCGTGTCGCCCGAGCCGGTGCGCAGCAGGGCGAAGCGGTACAGGGGCGCCTGGTGGCGCTGGTACAGGGTCTGGAATGCGGCGCCCGCGCCATCGCGCAATTGGTGCAGCAGGTCGGTGTCGGCAGGTATGGGCGGCATGGTCATGGTGGTCTCGTCCCTGTATTGCCGCCCGGGGAAGAAAAAGTTCCAACTATTTTTTAATCGATCCAGTTCACACGCGGGAACTTGGCGCGGAACTCGTCCGGCATCGTCACCACTTGCGTGCTCTTGTAGTTGAAGAAGACGAACCCGGACTTGGCCATGGCGATCTGTTTCTTGTCGCGCGGGCGGGTCACGCGGAAGATCAGGTCGCCGCCGTACTTGTTGAAATCCATGACGCCCACTTCGAACAGCAACTGGTCGCGCGCATGCGCTTCGGCGCGGTAGGTGGTGGCCAGGTCGGTGACGATGATGCCGGTGCCGTCGCGCTCGGTTTCGGCGACGCCAAATTCGTACAGGAAGCGCGCGCGCGCCTCGGAAATCATCGAAATCATCGAATCGTTGCCGAGGTGGTTAGCGCCGTTGATGTCGGTCACCCTGACGGTGAGCGGGGTCGTGTAGTAATACTGTTCTTCCGGGAAATCGAGGATCAGGCGGGCCATAGGGATACCGATTGCATGGTGGACGGGGCAAACGCCGATTTTAGCGGATCATGCCCGGCCCGGCCGATTTGTTACCGCGTCGGCTACCGCGCCGGCTGGCGCGCCGCCGTCTCAGGGCGAGCCCGCGCGCACCAGCCGGTAGATCTTGCCGGTGGATGCGATCAGGTACAGCTCGCCATTGCCATCCTGGCCGAACGATTGCACGCCGTCGATGTCGGGAATGGTCCAGCTGGTCTCCTCGGTGACCTTGTTGTCCCTGAGCAGGAAGCTCCTGAGGTAGCCGCCGCAATAATCGGAATAGAAGTAGCGCCCGGCCAGCTCGGCAATCGCCTTGCCGCGGTACACATAGCCACCCGTGATCGAGCAGCCGTTGACACTGCCGTGATCGTACTCGAAGGCGGGCATGGTCAGAGCGGACTTGTTGCAGATGGCCGCGTTGTAGCACAGCGACCCTTCCGAGATGCTCCAGCCATAGTTCAGGCCCGCCTGGGACAGGCCGGCGATGTCGACTTCCTCGCGCCTGGCCTGGCCGACGTCGGCGATGTACAGACGCTCCGTATCGAAGGCATAGCGCCAGGGATTGCGCAGGCCGGAAGCCCAGATCTCGGCGCGGCGCGCGGACTGGCCGGCGAAGGGATTGGTCGCTGGAATGACGTACGGCTGCGCGCCGCGCGCATTGGCCACGTCCAGGCGCAGCATCTTGCCGAGCAGGACATTGAGGTTTTGCGCATTGCCGTCCGGGTCGCCCGCACCGCCGCCGTCGCCCGTGGCCAGGTACAGGAAGCCGTCCGGACCGAAGCTGACCAGGCCGCCGTAATGGTTGGTGGCGCCGGGGTGGGGAATGCGGATGATTTCCAGCACCGCCGATGGTTCGGCCAGGTTGCGGTTGGCGGCCGACACGCTGTGCCGTTCGACCACGATGTTGTTGCCGGCATCGGTGTAATAGATGAAGAACCAGCCGTTGCTGGCGTACTGGGGATGGAAGGCCATCGACAGCAGGCCGCCTTCGCCGCTGGCGGCAACCCGGTTGCGGATGTCGAGGAAGGGCGTGGCCAGCAGGGCGCCATCCTGCATCACGAAAATGCGGCCGCTGCGGTCGACGATGAACTGGCGCGGATCGCCGGCCGGGGCCGTGAGGAACACGGCGCCGTCCACCCTGGCCACGTCGCGCACGGCCAAGGTCAGGGTGCTGCTGCTGTAGCTGACGTTGACGATGGCGGTGGCGCCATCGGCCACGGTGGCGCTCTGGACCGGCGCGCTGGCGCTCCAGCTCAGGTTGCCGCTGAGGACGCTGTCGGCGCTGACGGTGTAGCTGCCGGGTGCCAGTCCGGACAAGGTCTGGCCGCTGCTGATGGTTTTTGCGTAGGAAGCCGGGCCGCTGATGCGCACCGCCGCCGGCAGGCCGGCGGGCAGCTTGGCCAGGTTGATCGTCAGGGCGCCGTTGCCGGCCTGGTGCTTGCCGCCGTCCGACCCACCGCAGGCGGACAGCACAAGCATGGCGAGCGCGGCCAGGATGGTGCGCAACCGGGGTGTGAGCATGTCATCCTCCGCAGTGTCTTGAGCGATTGACAATACGGGCCATGCCGGCGATGGTCTGTGCGCCATCGCACGCCGTTCAGCGGGCAGTGGCGGCGGCAGGGGCGGCGCTGCGCACGGCCATCAGGTAAAACAGGAGCGAGGCCAGCGAACAGCCCAGCAGCAGCGAAAACAGCAGCGCAGGCGCGGCGTTGAACTGGAGCAGGGCCGCGATGGCGATCGGGCCGGCGGCGCGCGACAGCAGGGCCGGCCCGGCCAGGGCGCCGGAAATGGCGCCATAGTTGCGCGTGCCGAACAGGATCTGGGGCAGGGTGCCGCGCACGATGGTCAGGATGCCGTTGGACAGGCCGTACAGCACGCAGAACAGCGCCACCGCCGCCTGGTGCTGGCCCCAGAACAGCAGGGCCAGCATGGCGCCGGGCAGGACCGCGAAGCAAAAGGTGCCGCTCGCCTGCGGACGCAGGTGGCGCGCCAGGCGCATCTCGCCGATGCGGCCGGCGACCTGCATCGGCCCGATCAGCGCGGCCATCCACACCACCTCGGACAGGGGGTGGCCGTAGGATTGCAGGACGGGAATCAGGTGCGCCGACAAGGCCGAGAAAATGAAACTGTTGGCCGAGAAGGCAAAGGCGAGCTTCCAGAAGGCGGGATGGCGCAGCGCCTGGGCCAGGCTGAAATCGGCGCCCGCAGCGGCCTGCTTGTCGACCCGGGCTGGGCGGGGCGGCGTGTCCAGCAACAAGTGCAGCGGCATGCACAACAGTAACTGGACCAGCCCGTAGGCCAGGTAGGTGGTGCGCCAGCCGGCGCTGCCGTTCAGGTGCACCGTCAGGGGCCAGAACACGGTGCTGGCGAAGCCGCCCACCAGGGTGATGGTCGAGATCGCCTTGCGGGCGCCGATGCCGAACAAGCGGTTGAGAGTGGCGAAGGCGGCTTCGTACAGCACGGCCGGCATGGCCACGCCGAGCACGGTCCAAGCCAGGTAGTAAGCGGCCGCCCCCCGCGCCTGGCTCAGCAGGACGAAGCCGAGCCCGCACAGCAAGGAGCCGCCGGCCATGACCAGGCGCCCGCCGTGGCGGTCGATCAGGATGCCGGCCGGGGTGGCGGCCAGGCCGGCCACCAGCAGGCACCAGGAAAAGGCGCCGAACACGGCGGCCGCCGGCAAGCCCAGCGCGCGCGCGATATCGTGGGCCACCACGGCGAAGGCGTAGTACAGGGTGCCCCAGGACAGGATCTGGGTCAGGGCGAGAATGGCGACGGTCTTGGCGGTGCGGGGAGGGCGGTCCATGGAGTGGCTTGCTTGCGCGTAGTTGGCGCAAGGGCGCACCCGACGATTGTACGAGCAAGCGAGAAATATTGCTGACGGTCATGTTATTTTCACCGATGAGGAGAGCGGACGGTGCCGGCGGGGCGGTTCAGGGCACTGGCCATCATGCGCTCGTGCAGCAGCGCCTCGAAGCCGTCCGGCGGCAGCGGCTCGCCCAACAGGAATCCCTGGCCGTAATCGCAGCCGGCGCGGCGCAGGATGTCGTATTGCTGCTCGGTTTCCACCCCTTCGGCGATGACCTTGAGCCCCAGTTTGTGCGCCATGACGATGATGGCCTCGCACAGCGCCACGTTGGCCGCGTCATGCTCCAGATTGTAGACGAAGGACTTGTCGATCTTGAGGTAGTCGAGGTTGAACTTGCGCAGGTAGGACAGCGAGGAATAGCCGGTGCCGAAATCGTCGAGCGAAATCTTGATGCCCGCCTGCTGGAACGCCAGCAACTGCTTCATCACCGCGTGGTTGGACGCCAGCAGCAAGCCTTCGGTGATTTCCAGCCCCACCGCGGGCGGGCCGGCGCCGCCATTGATGTCGATGGCATTGTCGGTCAGCCAGTGGCGGCAATTGTCACCATTGGTGTGGTAGAACTGGGCCGGCGATACATTGATGTTGACCGTCAATTGCTGGTCGAGCTCGCGCCAGCGCCGCGCGTGCGCCAGCGCCTCGCGAAATACCCAGTTGCCGATGGCGACGATCTGCCCGGTGTGCTCGGCGATGGGAATGAACTCGACCGGGCTGACCGCCCCGCGCGCCGGATGCTGCCAGCGCACCAGCGCTTCGGCCTTGCGGATGCGGCCATCGTGCATGTCGACGATGGGCTGGAAATGGACCGCCAGCTGGCCTTCGTCGATGGCCCGGCGCAGCTCGTTGCTGATCGCCATGCGCGCCTGCGCCGCCTCCTGCATGCTGGGCGTGAAGTAGGTGAAGCGGTTGCGCCCATTGTCCTTGGACTGGTACATGGCCTGGTCGGCGTTGCGCAGCAGCTCGCCCGCCGTCTGCGCGTCGCGCGGGTACAGGGTGATGCCGATGCTGGCCGAGATATACGCCAGCTCATTTCCGAGCAGGAAGGGCTTGGCCAGGTCGTTGCGGATTTTCTGGGCCACGTCGGTGACCGTGTCGACGTTGTTCAGTCCGCTCAGGGTGATGGTGAATTCGTCGCCGCCCAGGCGCGCCACGGTGTCGCTCTCGCGCACATAGGTTTGCAGGCGCTGGCCGACCTGCTTGAGCAGCATGTCGCCGACCTGGTGGCCGAGCGTGTCGTTGATTTCCTTGAAGTGGTCGAGGTCGATGAACAGCAGGGCCAGCGGCAGAGCGCTGCGGTGGGCTTTTTTGATATCCATTTCCAGCCGGTCGTGGAATACATTGCGGTTGGGCAGGCCGGTCAGGCGGTCGATATTCACTTCGCGCAGGGCTTGCTCGACCAGCTGGCGGTCGCGCACCTCGGTCGAGAGCGAATACGCCTGCTGCTGCAGGGCGGCGATGGTGCGCTGAAGCATGTGCACATTGGCCGCCGGATCGTAGCTTTCGGCCGGCAGCACGTGGGTGTGCAGGGTGCACACTTCGTCGAACATGGGGGCGTCGGCGGCGGCGGGAAAGGCGTTGAGCGGATACGCGCACAGCAGTTCGAAATCGAACTGGCGCTGCAGCTTGTTGAAGAAACGCTCGACCCGGATGGCGGCATCATGCTTGCCCACGGCGTTGAGCGAGCGGTGCGAGGTGGCGCACAGGATCGCCACCATTTCGCCGAACACCCACACGCGCCCGCGGTGCTGCTCGCTGGCCTTGCGGATGACGTTGCCGATGGCGGTGCGGAAGCGGCGCTCGTCGGGCAAGCCGTCTTCCATGAACATGGGCAGCATGCGGTCCGCGTGCAGGGCCAGGTAGCTGCCGTCCGCGCTGCGGCCCTGCGCATCGACCAGCCCGCGCGCACACAGGGTTTCGTGCAGCATGTCGAGGTGGCCGCTGGTGGCGATGGCGATGCCCCGGTCGCCACGTTCGAGGGCGCTGCCGATGTAATCGGACAAGCCCTTGATGAGAAAAACGTCGTCCTCGTAAAACTGGACCAGGTGATCGTTCATGCGCCTACGCTTGCAAACGGGTGACGGAACCAGTTGGATGCCGCCTTACCGGATAGGTTCCCCTGCCGGCCTGGAAATGTCGGCGCGGCGGCGCATGTTGGTCACCACGCCGCGCGCGTCGAGCAGCACCACGACTTCATCGACGCCGGCGCCGGGCACGGCCAGTTGGTAAAGCCAGGCTTCGAACCCGCTGTCGAAGACGACCTTGTGCGTGGGGCCCAGGCTGGCCAGCAGGCTGGCGCGGGTCGATACACCAGGACGGATGGCGGCCACCTGGGCGGCGGAAACCAAGGTGCCCGGCGCAGGCGGCGTGCTGGCGCAGGCGCCCAGCAGCAGCGCCAGCCATGCGCAGCCTAGCCGCCGCCGGCTCATGGCGCGGCCACCGGCGCGTCTTGTATGTACGCGAATTCGACGATGCTGTCGTCGGGCCAGGCGGGGTCGAAAATCGGCGCATAGTAACTGCGGTCGAGCAGCACCTGGCAGTCGCAAAAGCGCAAATCGGCGGCAGTGAGCCGGCCGCCGGCGTACAGCATGCTGAAGGGCAGCACGTCGGCGCGCGCGCCATGGCGCACGGTCACGGAGAACACGGGGCGGTCGGCGAAGAACAGGTAGTTGCCGTCGGCGCTGGTGCACACCTGGTCGGCGCTGCCCAGGGCGTCCGACAGCCAGCCGAAGATCGGCGAACTGTTCGACACCAGGCCCGCTTCGATGCCGACCCGGCATTCGAGGCGCAGGTCGCCCAGGCGGCGCGTGCCTTGTGCCACGCCGGGGCTGTGGATGGCGGCGCGCCAGGTCAGGCTGTCGGCGCGCCGGTTGGCGAGCACGGCGGCGTCTTCGCGCTCCGCCTCGGCGTTGTGCGGCAGCGCGAAGCGATGGTCCGCATCGAGCGCGAGCGGCACGCTGATGCGCTCGCCCGCGATGCGCAGCGATACGCCCTCCATGGTGGTGGCGGGCAGGCGCGGCAGCAGGCGGAAACGCAGGCTGGCGGCGGGCGCGAATGCATGGTCGCGCTCGAAGCGGGCGACCCCGGCCAGCATCTTGCGGTAGGACTTGTCGACCGGAGCGCGCACGTAGGGCACGGTTACGCTCTGGATGGGGGCGGAAGCGGGGGCGGGCGCCTGCGCCATGCCCGCGGGCAGGCATGCCATGGCAAGGATGGCAACAAGGCAGCGCGAAAATGATGGCAAGGACATACGTCCGCTTAGCGGCCCCGGCGATGCGGCGCAAGCGCCGGGGTGGCGCGCGCAGGCATGCCCGCGCCGTACGGCGAGCCGCCCGGGCAAGGCATTTACCAGCGGCGCAGGCGGCCGGTATCGAGGTGGACGAATTGCGAATCCGGATAGTAGCCGACGCCGCCGCCGCGCGCGTTGAGCGCCGCCTTGTGCACATGCGCCAGGCTCTGGCCCGGCATGCGGATATCGATGGCCTTGCCTTCGAGGTGCATGCTGTGGCGCGCCACGCCATCGCTGGCCTCGGCCAACATCTGGTTGGTTTCGGGCGAGCGGTAACCGGAAATGACGTGCAAGACCGGGTCGCGCCCGAGCTGGGTGCTGACCTTGTTGAGCAGCACCAGCAGTTGCGGGTCGATTTGGGCAACCGTGTTGTTGCGGTGGTCGCGCAACAGTTTGTTGATATCGGTGAGCGATTCGGGCAGGAACTGGCCCTCGGCCCAGAACACGCTGCGCAGGCTTTCGCCCGTGTGGGTGTTATACAGGCGCAAGGTGCGTTCGCCTGGTACAGCCTTGGAGGTACGGGCCATGGCGGGAAGACTCAGTGCCGATGCCAGTACAACCGAACTCTTCAGAAAGGAGCGGCGTGGGTTCATGATCGATCCTTACGCTTATAACGAATACCCATCATACACACCCTCGGCGCCGCGCGCACGCAATTACGCGCGCAAACGGAAAAAGAGTCAAGTACAGCTAACACAAACAATGTTGGCAAATGTGGTGAAATTGTCACGGACCTTTTTTACATGTTTTCATAGAGGAAACGAAACAAGCTTTGGTGAAAACATTAAAAATATGAATTATTTTCGTTGAGAATATTGCTACAACAATTATTTCCTTTGCTATAGTCTTTTGCACTTTTAAGAAAAGTAGCAAGCAGGCAGCTCGACCTGTACGCCCATTGATCGAATAATTCAAACATAAGGCAAGAGATGAACCGCACAGTCACCCCGCTGGGTACCCCACGGCGCGCCACCCGCGCACTCCACACGATCGCCGCAGCAGCCGCCCTGATCTGCGCGCTGCCGGCCATGGCAAATCCAATCACCTTCGAATCGGTCCAGCCGAACGCCCTGGTCAACGGCGAATCGGTCAGCGAGGGCGGCTATCAGATGCTGGTTCTCGGCAGCCCGATCGCCAATGAGCTGAACCTGACCGGCCCCTTCGCCACGGTCGCCAACAGCAACGATCCGGACACCTGTTTCTCGATCGGTTGCCCGGCTGGCGCCAGCGGAAACTTCCTTGCGGTGATCAACGATGGCGGCGTGAAATTCACGCGTTCCGGCCACCAGTTCCAGATCGGCGGCCTGAGCCTGGCGTTCCTGCCACCGGTCAGCGTCCCTGACGGCGATTATGGCTTGCTGCAATTTTCCGGCATGCGCGCCGACGGCACCGTGGTCTCGAGCACCTCGGCCTTTCCGGGCCAGAACGCGGGCGGCAGCTTCACCTTCGGTTCGGCCCTGATCGACCAGAAATTCCGCAACGAAGTGCTGACCAGCCTGACCGTCAACGCCTGCCTGTTCGACGGCAACGGCGGCTGCTACAACTCGCTGGCCAACCCGGCCAACGGCCAGGCCCAGTTCGCGCTGGACAATATCAGCTTCAATGCCGTGCCGGAACCGGGATCGTTCCTGCTGGTGGGCCTGGGCATCGGCGCCATCAGCCTGACCCGCCGCCGCAAGGCCGGCGCCACCCCATCGACCCCGGTCACCCTCTAAGCGCGCAAGGAATTCCACTATGACACTCCGCCCCGTTTCCCTTGCCGTCATGATGCTGCTGGCCGGCCTGGCCGGTACCACCTCCGCTGACGAAGTCCGCCGTTCCTACATCGTGCAACTGGTCGACAAGCCGGTCGCCACCTATACCGGCCAGGTCGCAGGCTTGCCAGCGACCAAGCCGGCCGAAGGCCAGCGCCTGGACGTCGACGCCACCGATGTGCAGAACTACATCACCTACCTCGAAACCAAGAAGTCGAAAGTCATCAGCACCGTCGACGCCGCCCAGGTAACCAACAAATACAACGTCGTCTTCAACGGCTTTTCGGCCCTGCTGACCGACGCCGAAGTGCGCGCGCTGAAAAAAGATGCCGGCGTGGCCAACATCACGGCCGACTCCATCATGGAGATGGACACCAACTACACCCCGACCTTCCTCGGCCTGGACAAAGCCGGCGGCCTGTGGGAGCAGGTCGGCGGCAAGGCGGCCGCGGGCGAGAACATCATCATCGGCATCGTCGATGGCGGTATCTGGCCGGAGCATGCCTCTTACGCCGACAAGGTCGACGCCAAGGGCGTGCCGAGCCACTCGGGCACCACCCTGGCCTACGGTCCTCCGCCGGCCAGCTGGAAAGGCGCATGCGACACCGGCGAAGGCTTTGCCGTGAGCAATTGCAACAATAAACTGATCGGTGCGCGCTACTTCAAGCCGCCGACCCAAGCCCTGCACTGGACCGAATTCGATTCCGCGCGCGACTCGGTCGCCGGCGCCGAAGGCCATGGCGGCCACGGTACCCACACCTCGAGCACGGCGGGCGGCAATGCCAACACCCCGATCGTCAACGATGGCCTGTTCCTCGGCCTGGCCAGCGGCATGGCGCCGCGCGCCCGCATCGCCGCCTACAAGGTGTGCTGGACCGACGCCGCCAGCGGCAAGAACGGTTGCGGCACCTCCAACAGCGTGGCCGCGATCGAGCAAGCCGTCAAAGACGGCGTGAACGTGATCAACTTCTCGATCGGCCCGAACGCCGGCGGCGGCGCCTTCAACGAAGCGACCGAAGTGGCCTTCCTGGGCGCGGCCAGCGCCGGTGTGTTCGTGGCGGCCTCGGGCGGCAATTCCGGTCCTGGCGTGGCGACGCCAGCCCCGGTCTCGCACATCAGCCCATGGCTGACCACGGTCGGCAACTCGACCCACAACCGCCTGTTCGTCGGCACCGCGACCCTGGGCAACGGCACCAAGCTGACCGGTTCCTCGAGCAATGCCGCGACCGCCTCGGCGCCGCTGATCCTGTCGCGCGACGCCGGCGTGGCCGGAGTCGATCCGACCACCCTGAAACTGCTGCAATGCTTCGGCCCGGCCGATGGCGAAAAAGCCATGATCGACCCGGCCAAGGTGGCCGGCAAGATCCTGGTATGCGACCGCGGCGCCAACGTGCTGGTCAACAAGAGCCAGAACGCCAAGGATGCCGGCGCGGTCGGCATGATCATCACCAACGTGAGCGCGGCCAACAACACCATCATCAACCAGTCGCACTCGCTCTCGACCGTGCACCTGCAGGTCGCTGACGGCACCACCCTGAAAAGCTACATGGCCGCCAACCCGACCAGCGCCATCGCCTCGCTGGGCGACCTGAAAGGCGTGGTCAATCCGAACGTGCCGGCACCGGTGATGAGCGGCAGCTCCTCGCGCGGACCGAACGTGGCCAACGCCAACATCCTGAAACCGGACGTCACCGCACCGGGCAGCGATATCCTGGCCGCCGTCACCGCCGGCCTGACCCGCGAGCAGCGCGATGCGGTTGCCGCCGGCGCGCCGTCGCCAGTGTCCGACTGGGCCTTCTACTCGGGCACCTCGATGGCCAGCCCGCACGTGGCCGGCCTGGCCGCGCTGCTCAAGCAGCTGCACCCGACCTGGACGCCAGCGGCGATCAAATCGGCGCTGATGACCACCGCCGGCAACACCCAGCCGGATGGCGTGACCGCCGGCGTGAAGTGGGATACCACCGCCAAAGCCACCGGCACCTTGCCATGGGGCCAGGGCGCCGGCCACGTAACGCCGAACTCGGCCGCCAATCCGGGCCTGGTGTACGACGCCACCGAGATCGACTACGCACGCTTCCTGTGCGGCCTGAATGCCGGCGTGTACAGCGCCGCGACGTGCCAGGCGGTCGGCACCGTCCAGCCGTACAACCTGAACCTGGCATCCTTGACGGCCGGTAACGTGCTGGGCAGCCTGACCATGACCCGTACCGTGACCAACGTCGGCGCCAGCACTGCGACCTACAACGCCACGGCCACCCTGCCTGGCTACACGGTCGACGTGCAACCGCCGACCCTGACCATCGGCGCCGGCCAGAAGGCCACGTTCAAGGTCAAGGTCACCCGCACCAATGCCCCGGTCGATACCTGGACCTACGGCAGCCTGGTCTGGTCCGACGGCAGCACCACGGTGCGCAGCCCGCTGACCGTGCGCGGTTCGGCCCTGGCGGCAGCGGCGTCGGTGTCGAGCGAATTCGCCACCGGCAGCAAGCTGATCACCATCGGCACCGGCTTCACCGGCGCCATGACGGCGGTCAAGTCGGGCTTGTTGCCAGCGGTCGTGGAAGCGCGCACCATCGGCGCGGCCGGCACCGATGCCGACGTCTACCAGGCAGCCTGCCTGGCCGGCGGCGGCCCTGGCGTCAACGTGCACACGGTGAACGTGCCCGCCAACACCATGGCGGCGCGCTTCTCGCTGTTCAACGACGACACCAGCGGCGGCGCAGCCTCCGACTTGGACCTGATCGTGGTCGGCCCGAACGGCGCCATCACTTCCAGCGGCAACGGCGGCTCGAACGAGCGCGTGGAGCTGGTCGGTCCGGCAGCGGGTGCCTACAAGGTGTGCGTGATCGGTTACGAGCCAGCCGGCGGCCAGGCCGACTACAAGCTGTCGTCGTGGGTGTTGCCGGCAGGCGCCACCGCCGGCAACTTCAAGGCACTGGTACCGGCGTATTCGTATGTCGGCGGCACCGGCACGGTCAGCATGAGCTGGTCGGGCCTGGCGGCCAACCAGCGTCACCTGGGCGCACTGCGTTATGTGGTCGCAGGCGCCACCCAGGGCATGACGATGGTCGAAGTCAACACCAACGATCCGCTGCCACAGTTCGACGCGCCGCGTCGCGCTGCGCCATCGGCGAAGTAAGTTGGGAAAGGCAGGCGCGCCGCACGGCGCGCCTGTGAAAAAAGGCTGCGGCATATTTGCCCGCAGCCTTTTTTTATGGAGCGCCGCCTTGGTGGGGCGGCGCAATCTGCCACGGTTCGCGTTGGACATGGGCGACGCCGGCATGCGACCCGTTTTTCAGCTCAAGCTCTTCTGCTGAAAATGACGCAATGGCCGTGCTCACCTTATCTGCAAGGTGCCCGCAAGCCATGGCGCCGGCGCGCATGCGGCGCCAGGGAGCTCGCGCTTACTGCAAATACATCATGTCTAGCTTGATAGGGCCGCTTGTGCCCCAGTGCGGATGGCTGTCCGATAGAATCGGCCAGCTTGCGCCTCTATTCGTGCGGTGATGTAAGGTCATGGGCGTGACGGACCTTGGGTGGTCGGGATGCAGCTCGGCCTCAGCCGCTTGTCGACAACGGCTTTAGGTCAGCTGTCGCCGGGAACGCCAAGCTACTGAACCTGAGATGAGGGGTGATGGTGGTTGGCAAATAGGCATCTCTGGTCTGTGTTTTTTTGTCGATGCTTGAGTTCACGAACTTCATGAACTATACTGTACTTCATGAACTATTTTTCCTCCCGCCCCCTCCAAGCTAAAAACCGCAGGCGCGGCCCGTCGCGTCCTGCCGCACTTACCAGTGCGGCATCCGCAACGACGGCGGGCGCGGGTAATTTCGCTGCAACTGGCCAGGCCCAGCAAGTTGGCGTCACAGCGTTCGCCGACAAGCCGTTAGATGTCGAGCGTGCCTCGACGACCTTGCCTGGCACGCTCCTGCGCAAACGCGCACGGTGGCGTCTTAAACGGCTGCTGGTGCGGCCGGTCGGCCAGGCGTTGGAAGCGCTCATTGACCGCCGCGTTGAGGAAAAGCTGGCGCAGCGACTGCCTGCGCCGAGCCCGGCAGTCGCCGCAGCGCGAGAGCGCGGCAATGCTTGGGCGCGTGAAGAATATGCGAAAGTGGACAACTTGACCCTCGACCAGGCGGCCGAACAATCTGGCGTCTCGGGCAGGATCGTCAACGAACGGCGCAACGATGGTAAATACTACGCGTTGCTGCCGCATGGCCAGCAGCGCGGTTACCGCTTTCCGCGCTGGCAGTTCGGCGCGCCGGCAGACCGGCTCTCGACCGTGTTGCAGATTACATGCGAGGCGTCAGTGAGCGGGTGGGGCATCCATATTTTTATGATCTCCCCCAGCCATGACTTGGAGGGAATGGCGCCGCGTGAGTGGATAGCCGATCCTTCCAAGGATCTCAACAAAGTGTTGCAGGTAGCACGCGCCCGCTTTACCAGCGACCAGGGGGGCGGATGACGACTGCAGCTGAGGATTGCCCGACACCGCCGCCGGACGTTCGCAATCGCCCTCTGCCAGTTATTGTCGTCGACCTCACCGCCAGACCCTTGTACCGGATCCACCGCAACGTTCGCGGTCCGGTCTATTTCAATCGGCCGTCGATCAGCAAGACGCGTTTCCGGTTCGATGTGCCAGTACATCTGCCGCCGCACGAAGAGTTTGGCGTCCTTTACGGTGGCTTCTCGCTGTCCTCCTGCGTTTTCGAAACAATCGTCAGGGACCGGTTCAGGGGCGTGGCTGCGCCGCTGCTGATCGAGGCGCAGGAATTCGACGACCGCAGCATCTCGCGGGTGGTGGCCGAGCCGGCTCGGCCACTTCGACTTGCCGACTTTACCCAGTCGCTTGCCCCATTTTGGCGGTAGTGCGCAGATTTTGACGGTCGGCGATTACGAAGGCCCGAACCTGTGGAGCCAGGCTGTGCATGAGCACGTCCAAACATTCGATGGCATCTATTTTAACTCGCGCTAGTCGGGGGAGCCATGCGTGGCAATTTTCGACCGCGTAGGGATGGGGCTGTCCGGGGGATCCGTCCCGATGATCTACGCAACGGGGGTTGACGCCTTCCTGACACTGCATCAAATTGCATTGGTCTAAGGCGGGACCCGGCCGCTACTGACCGGTATCCCGGGTATCGCGACGTCGGTTCAGTCGTGATCGGCGCATGCTCGGTCGGTACGCGCGCGGGCACACGGCAGCGGTCATTGACGGCATTGACCCGGCCAAGCCAAGAGGGGCAGCTGGGCGCTTCGAAACAGCGCGGCCACAGGGGGGGCTGCAAAGTCGGCTTTGTGCCTGTCGACGCTGCGGTGCACGCCATTGACGGAAAATTTGGCCACAGCGTATCGCCACCCTGCCAAGGTGTTGGCCCTTTTTTCTGTCCACTTCCGGCCGAACCCGGCCGTCTGGTCCAGCATATCAGCTTGCCAACACGGAAAATTCACATACTGTCACGACCGGCCGGAGTCGCCCCGTAGCCGCCGTTCAACGCTTCGGTATGGGCCCCGACAAGGCGGGCGCTGCGGAGCAGGCGAGAGTGGAACGGAGGCCTGAACGCTCGCCCTCGTCGGATTTCGATAGGTTGAGATTGCTGGCGGCGAGAACGTGCCATTGACAAGTCCTCGTGCTAGCCTGTCACCGCACTATTTTGTCGTGATCGCCTTCAGTTCCTTGACCATATTTTCGGTCAGCGCCGTCATGCGAACCATCTGCTCATTCGCGATTGTCTGACTGAAAGCAGCTATGGCCGACTGGGACGCGCGGATGTCACGCTTGCCCACCGGCGAACGATAGTATTTCAACATATTGTCGATGTCCGATTCCGCTAGCTCCTTACCGTACGAGCGGCTCCATGCGTCCATGTATTCTTTTGCCGTGTGCAAGGCGGCAAGCCGTTCCGCCAATTGAGTGAAGAGCTTGCGGACTTCGGGGTCGTCAGGGCTCGCTAAAGTGGACCCATCGGTCAAGACAATTATTCAGCAAGTTTAAGCTGTGTCCGTTTCCACCGCTGCAGCTGGTCGGCGCTGCCCCGTGATTCTCTAATCATGCCGCTGGAGGGCATCATCCTCCAGTGGCCGCCCCCGGCAGGGCTTTCTACCCGCACACCGTTCCCTCAACGACCGCCTCGGCGTCGCCATACTTGTCGACGATCAGCGCTCCGCCGCCGGTCCCGCTGCGATAGACGCTGGCGGGCGTCTCGTAGCCAAGGGACTGGTGAGGACGCTCCGCGTTGTAGAACGCGAAGTACTGGGCCAATCCCACCATCAGCTCGGCCATGTTGGCGTAGCCCTTCAGGTACACGTCCTCGTACTTCACGTTGCGCCACAGGCGCTCGACGAAGATGTTGTCCAGGGCCCGCCCTCTCCCGTCCATGCTGATGTCCACCCGTTCGCGCTTGAGCACGTCCGTGAACGCCTTGCTCGTGAACTGCGAACCCTGATCGCTGTTGAACACCTCGGGCTTGCCATGCTCGCGTAGGGCGTCCTCCAGGCAGTCCACACAGAACGACGCATCCATGCTGTTGCTGAGCCGCCAGGACAGGACCTTGCGGCTGTACCAATCGATTACCGCCACCAGGTAGGCGAATCCCCGCGCCAACCGGATGTAGGTGATATCTGTCGACCACACGTGGTTGGGCCGCGTCACCGGCACGCCCCGCAACAGATACGGATACACCTTGTGCTCTGGATGAGCCTTGCTCGTGTTCGGCCCCGGCGCCATCCCGGCCAGCCCCATGCGGCGCATCAGTCGCTGCACGCGCTTGCGGTTGACGACGTGGCCCGCCGCGCGCAGGAACACCACCATGCGCCGGCTGCCGTAGAACGGCCGGTTCGTGTATTGCTCGTCGATCAGCCGGCACAACAGCAAGTCCTCGGCACCAGCATCTTCCGGCACCTTGGCAGTCAGTCGCCGGTACACCGTCGCGCGCGGCACTTCGGCCAGCTCGCACTGTCGGCTCAGAGGCAGTTCCTCGGCGCCGTCGATCCAGTTCATCCTGGCTTCCTGGCTCACACCCCCAACTTTTTTTTGAGCCAATCGACTTCCATCTTCAGCCGCCCGATCTCGCCATACAGCCGCTCTTCGTCGCCCTTGTCCTCGGCCGGCTTGGGCCCGCGCTTACCCTCGAACAGCGCCCCTGCGGACTCAAGAATTTCCTTCTTCCACTGCCCGACCAGTTGCGGATGCACGGCGTATGACTGCGCGATCTCGCTGATTGTCTTGACCCCGCGAACCGCCTCCAGGCCGACCTTCGCCTTAAACTCGGCCGTGTGTACCTTGCGCTTTTTTGCTTCACCCATTTGCTGTCATCCTTTCAAGGACGATAGCTTAAACTACCCCGTGGCCACTGTCTCAAAATGTGGATCCACTATACGCCTCGACTCCGCTGTCTTTCGCTAACTTGTCGAAGAATTCAACGCCCATCTTGCTCGTGCTGATCTTCCCTTGATCAATCTGCACCTGAAACATTTGCTCCAGTCCTTGCGTCCTGGCCAGCTCGCGGATTTTTTGACGCTTGCTCGCTTCGTCGGCGAGTGCGTGAGTGGACAACAACAGCGATGCAATGAGGAGCAGTATTTTCATTTTCGTATTCTCGAAGATAGGGCGATCAGTATACTTGAAAGGGCTACACGGTCCAAAATGTCCCCGCCGTCCCCGCGATTGGATTGTTAATGCAGTAAGCATGCTTGTCTTCCAGATCTGGGCGTCGACTAATGCTATTTGGCGGGCACCGGAACACCCAGCGCAGCGCTGCCGGCTTCCCCTCATCGTCAACCATCCGCTTGCCTCTACGCTCAAGGACGTTAACTGCACCTCGTTATACACAAGTGTTCAGCGCGCCAATTCCCCGTAGCGCGCGTATCGTTTCGACCGCCACGTGAACATCCTTCAGTCCGAGCCAGATCGTCTTGACGCCGGGCTCGCCATCGCTCTTGCGGGCGAGGAAACCGCCGATGCAGGCGATCTGGCGCAGAACGTCGTTCAGACGCGGCTTCTCCGGCGGCGTCTTTTTGCGCAGCAGGTAGGCTGCTTGAATCTCGTCCGGGTCGAAGAACAGTTCCGCATCCAAATCCGGACAGGTCCTGCCCAAGCGCATCAGGTGGGCGATGCGCCACGCCACCACCATGAACAGCGCCAAGGCCCGTTCAAGCTGCGTGATCGAGCCCAGTTGCAGCGCCTCGACGCGGCAGGCGTTCTTGAGCACGTCGAACAGCATCTCGATTTCCCATCGCGCGCGGTACCAGTCGATCAGCTCGACGACCGCCTCGGGCGTGGCGGCCTTGCGGTTGGTCAGCAAGCGCCACTCGATTGGTTTGACGCCGTCCGGCGCGTCGATCTCGCGCGCGATCACGCACGTGGCGAGGACGCTCTTTCCTTTGCCCGCAGGCAGGGCGACCGTGCGTGCCCACAGTTGCTGGCGCACGGTGCGCGCCTTCACCCCGTGCCGCGCGGCCATCGCGAACGTCAGCTCGCCGATCGGCGCGCCCGCACTCGTGTGCTGCCACAGCTTCTCGCCGTCGGGCAGGCAGCGGTTGTGCTTGGCGCGCACCAGCCAGTCGGCCGGCGTGGCCAGTTCCTGGGCGCGCAGCATCAACGGCACCAGATCGGCCTCGCGGTCGGCCACATACACCAGCCGTGTGCCGGGCAACTGCGCCGCCACCTCCGCGATCCGCTCGTAGCCCTCGATCCAGCGCAAACTCTCCTTCGGCCCGCCGCGCGCACCTGATTTGTCCTTCTTTTCGCGCGCCCACATCCACGCGTCGATGATGCCCAGCGGCTCGCGCGCAGGCGTGACTGCGTAGGTCGGGTGCAGGTACATGCCGCGCTGGGCTTCGTAACTCAACGGGCCGAGGCCGAACGCGCCTTGGCCGTTGAAGTCCAGTTCGGTCGTGTCCTGCAGGCACAGCACAACCGGCAGCGCGGCCATGCGTTGCTGCGTCTGCTGCCAGTGCGGCGCCATGATCGCCTGCCAGTCGACGCTGTCGTTGTCGAAGAAGCGATACGCCGCCATCGTCTCGCCCCAGCCCTGACACGCCTTTGGCACGCTCGCCGTCGGGTCAGCCGCAAATCGCTCCATCAAGATCCTCGCTCGTTTGTTCAGGCGCGCATCGCCCAGGTCGAGTTGTTCAAATTCCGTCTCGGTCCAAGGTGCAGGTACTGTCGCCAATTCGTCCACGCAAAAAACGAGAGTAAACCTGAAACGCGGCGAGTTTACAAGGGGGCGCGTTAAGCCATTGAATGTAAACAGATTTTCAGAACGGTCGGCACCGCGCGCAAGATTTGTGTATAACGAGGTGCGTTAACTGCCTATCCTTGCTATTTGTCCCTACACTCCGTTTTCACCGCCCGCTTACGCCCCACTGCAGACATCGAGACTGAGAATTTAGCCCCATAGGATAGCGTACAATCAATGAACTAAAAATCAAGAGGGATCGTTTATGAAAGTGTTTATGAGCTGGTCAGGTCAGCGCAGTAAAGCCGTGGCTGAGCTGTTGGCATGGTGGACGCGATGTGTGATTCAAGCCTCGCGCCCCTGGATTTCCACGGAGGATGTCGATCGTGGAGCGTTGTGGTTCACGACAATTACTGAAGGTTTGGCGGAAACCGCCGTAGGGATTGTTTGTTTAACGCACGAAAATAAGAACAAGCCGTGGATTTTGTTCGAGGCGGGAGCGCTAGCTAAAGGGCTTTCTAATAGCCGCGTATGCACATTCCTCGTAGACCTAGAACCGAAGGACATTCAAGACCCTCTAGCACAATTCAACCATACGCTTCCGACAGAGGATGACATGCGGCGTCTTGCTCGAACGCTCAATAACAACCTCGGGGCGGGTAAGCTTGATGACAACGTCTTGTCGGATGCCTTCGGCGCCTACTGGCCGACCTTCAAGGAACGCTTCGAGGATATCTTGAAATCTAATCCACAGGTTGGACCTGTTGAAATACGAACGAAAGATGACCTTCTCGAAGAGATTTTGGAGGGCGTTCGAGGGATGACCCAGCGCATCCGGAAGCTTGAAATTGGTGAGCAGTTTGGTGAGCCCAGTCTCTCGAGGGAAACTTTTCAACAGTCCAGACGCTTGAGAGAGCAGCGTGTGCATTTGCGAGAGATAATCCGACAGTCGCTCATGGGTGGGCTTCCTATGGACCCTTTTTTGTCTCAGGCAGAGGCGCATGGAATGGACGAGGTATCTATGAAGCATTTGATAGCTGAAGTAATGGCAAATATGCCTGAGCTTGCGGCACCTAGAAAGAAGTCTAATGGGAGTGAGCGTATCGCTTCCGCACAAGAGCGGATGACGCGCGGCGAGTGAAATTTTCCGAACAGATGCATCCTACGAACGGCCGCTACTCGACGGCTGCGGTGCTGGCCGATCTCGGCCGCTGCCGCCCCATAGCGGACATTTTTAGCTGCCTCAAATATGCCGCCGGTTGCTATGATCGAGGCCGGATTAAGCTAAGCGCAGACGAATTTCCCCTGCTACCTGTATTAACTTGATATCCCTTGAAAAGGCCCCCTCGCAATATTTTATCTTTTCTTTAATCCAGTCTTTTTTTCGTGGGGCGAGTTGCCCACCTTTCACTAAAAACTCCATGACTGCATGGAATAGCGCCACGTATGGGTGGGGTGTGGGACGCCATTGCCGTGCAGTTTCATATTTAAATACTCGGATCAAGAGATCGTAAATTTCGTCGAACAATGCCTGAATTCCGACCGTAGTCTTTTCCATTTTTTTTGCTAACAGTGATGCGAGAGTCGTCCATGGGAACGGATGATCTTCTATAGCGACTGCATGGCGGGCATACTGAATTGCAGTGTCGATACTGCTGGCTTGAGTATAAATGGCACGTTGCTCCCAATACCGCGAATTCCATTGCCACGCTTCTCGCGTAGCAACGTAGAATTCCTCAGCTAGGGGGCCCAGCAATGGCCGAGCTACTTGTTCAGAATTGAATAGGCGAGCCGCAAGGCGTGCTTCAGGAATGCGATCTATCGAGGTTCTTCGATTTACATAAGGCGAAAGTGCGTTTGCAAGGGCGCAGAACATGTCGAGAAGTAATTTTGGTTTTTCCTTTGCGAGCATGTGGAGAGTTCGGTCACCAACAATGGCGTTTAAAGCACCTCGTTATACACAAGTGTTCAGCGCGCCAATTCCCCGTAGCGCGCGTATCGTTTCGACCGCCACGTGAACATCCTTCAGTCCGAGCCAGATGGTCTTGACGCCGGGCTCGCCATCGCTCTTGCGGGCGAGGAAACCGCCGATGCAGGCGATCTGGCGCAGAACGTCGTTCAGACGCGGCTTCTCCGGCGGCGTCTTTTTGCGCAGCAGGTAGGCTGCTTGAATCTCGTCCGGGTCGAAGAACAGTTCCGCATCCAAATCCGGACAGGTCCTGCCCAAGCGCATCAGGCGTGCGATGCGCCACGCCACCACCATGAACAGCGCCAAGGCCCGTTCAAGCTGCGTGATCGAGCCCAGTTGCAGCGCCTCGACGCGGCAGGCGTTCTTGAGCACGTCGAACAGCATCTCGATTTCCCATCGCGCGCGGTACCAGTCGATCAGCTCGACGACCGCCTCGGGCGTGGCGGCCTTGCGGTTGGTCAGCAAGCGCCACTCGATTGGTTTGACGCCGTCCGGCGCGTCGATCTCGCGCGCGATCACGCACGTGGCGAGGACGCTCTTTCCTTTGCCCGCAGGCAGGGCGACCGTGCGTGCCCACAGTTGCTGGCGCACGGTGCGCGCCTTCACCCCGTGCCGCGCGGCCATCGCGAACGTCAGCTCGCCGATCGGCGCGCCCGCACTCGTGTGCTGCCACAGCTTCTCGCCGTCGGGCAGGCAGCGGTTGTGCTTGGCGCGCACCAGCCAGTCGGCCGGCGTGGCCAGTTCCTGGGCGCGCAGCATCAACGGCACCAGATCGGCCTCGCGGTCGGCCACATACACCAGCCGTGTGCCGGGCAACTGCGCCGCCACCTCCGCGATCCGCTCGTAGCCCTCGATCCAGCGCAAACTCTCCTTCGGCCCGCCGCGCGCACCTGATTTGTCCTTCTTTTCGCGCGCCCACATCCACGCGTCGATGATGCCCAGCGGCTCGCGCGCAGGCGTGACTGCGTAGGTCGGGTGCAGGTACATGCCGCGCTGGGCTTCGTAACTCAACGGGCCGAGGCCGAACGCGCCTTGGCCGTTGAAGTCCAGTTCAGTCGTGTCCTGCAGGCACAGCACAACCGGCAGCGCGGCCATGCGTTGCTGCGTCTGCTGCCAGTGCGGCGCCATGATCGCCTCCCAGTCGACGCTGTCGTTGTCGAAGAAGCGATACGCCGCCATCGTCTCGCCCCAGCCCTGACACGCCTTTGGCACGCTCGCCGTCGGGTCAGCCGCAAATCGCTCCATCAAGATCCTCGCTCGTTTGTTCAGGCGCGCATCGCCCAGGTCGAGTTGTTCAAATTCCGTCTCGGTCCAAGGTGCAGGTACTGTCGCCAATTCGTCCACGCAAAAGACGAGAGTAAACCTGAAACGCGGCGAGTTTACAAGGGGGCGCGTTAAGCCATTGAATGTAAACAGATTTTCAGAACGGTCGGCGCCGCGCAAGATTTGTGTATAACGAGGTGCGTTTAAAGGCAGAACGAAGTCGCCGTCATCATCATATGCTAAAGGTAACGGACAGTCTATTTGCAGTTGTAGCGCTAGTTGTTGGTTTGGATATGCTGCTTCAAGCACAGGATAGCTGATGCCGCCCGAGTAGCAATGTTCCGCCAAAGCGGCAATGGCAAAGCTTTTGCGGGCACTGTCGCCGGCATCATTCCACAGCGATTTAAGTATCACTTCAAGAGGTTTAAAGTTGTTCAGCGCCCGGCAAGTAGCTATGGCAACAGGATCGCCCTCTAATCGAGACGCAAATTTTGCCGGATTGTGAACAGCTTCTGAATCACCAAGCAATCCTGATTTGCGCAGCCGTTCTAGTAGCTGCTGGTATGAGCTTGCTTGCCAGGGCGATAGCGTTAACCATTCTATATCTAGGTCACCTAAGATTCGGTCCACATGATCTGTTCGATAATCCCGGTCTGCCGCGAGAATTGAAATAGGCAGGCCGTGCTTTAGCGCTGTTGCTATTTGACGTATAGCAGGCGCGTGGTCTGCTATGCCGTCGATAAGCAGGGTTACCGGTCTGTCTATCAATGAAAGAATTAGTATCACATTCTCTGAATCAATGATCTCTTTCGCATTGAGACTGAAAACTAATTGACCTTGTTTTGCCAAATCGTAAGCCGCTCTGCGGATCTGTGTGGTTTTACCACTTCCTGGCTCGGCAATTGCACAGAGTATCTTGAAATGAGAACCGGTTGTATTGCCTACAGCATTTCTAGCTTTAGCACTAAACCTTTGTTCATCAAAAGTTGGAACGTCCAGAGCGGATTCAAGATCGGACCAGCGGGCACTTTTCCCATAATGAAATGGAGAGACGTCGCCGTGGGGGTTTTTGGTGGCTGGCCTCACTAATTCAAAAGCCGTAAAGAACGACAATTGTGCGTCTGCAGGTGGCGTTTTTCTAAAGATGCCCTGTAGGCTCGGTACGATTAGTTGGCTTACTGTCGGTGCTACACCTAAAGTTTGCGAGAGCCATGCCAAAAATTCTGAGAGTTTAGCCTTGACCAACAGCAGACCGTGCCGAGCGCACAAGTTTTCAGTAATTTTGTTTGGGTACGGTTCAATGAACAGGGACGGGCCGCGATTATTTGTCGTTGCCGCAGGGGTGCGGCTGGCAAGGTAGTAATCAAGATCAGGTTCGTTTAATGTAGTACCTGCAATAATGAATGGTTCACTGGCAATTAGTTCAGAGAGGACGTGCATCCATGGATTCATACCGCGAGTAACTTTGCCATACTCGGTTGTAGAGAAAACATACCCTTTCTCTGGTTCACGGGTAAATCCATGCAGATGCACGATTGGTAGAGTACTCTTATTCGTAGGCGTCTTATACAGCGAGTCGTAGTTGAGCGGCTCAATTGTTTGTTTTGCATGCGTTGTCGTCTCGTACGCCGCCTCCAATGCATCATCTACGTTCAGCGTGAACGCTGTCCTCCAGACAAAAGACGTCAGCCGTTTTACCGTTTCCCCAGCACGACAGTGAGAATAGGGTCTCGTTATGTACTTATCAATCTCATCACTGTCTAGTAAAAGGCTTACACGAGATAGTGGAGTCGTTTCCGGAACGTCTTTTAGACCATACAATTCAACCGCCAAGTTTCCAGCGCTCGTCAGTGGAATATTTAGGTGGTTCGTGCTATCCAGAGATACGCCGCTTCCTAACAGCAGATTGTAATGCCCAGAAAATAAATGAGGGCGTAATGCTTCGAGAACGTCGGGTGGGAGCATATTGTTCCTGTCGAAGGCGTCAATGTAGGGAGCTACTCACTTCAAATACCATTCATCGTGGGTTGGGAATGATTTTTGGCAGCAATATTTATTTAGCATTTATTAAGAGATCTACTGAATAAAGTGGTTGCCATCCACCGTCTGCTTTTGGCCGGTTCCTGCCGATTGTACTCGACAGCAAATCCACTGCTGCCGGGTCGCCGCTGCCGTTCAGAGCCGCTCCCCAAAGCCTACTCAGCAGCCGTGACGCAATTAAGCAGTACGGTTCGAGACGTAACAACAACCTCGCTACTGAATACCATTTCTTCGACCTGTTTTTCCACGGCCGCTAGCCTGAATTTTGCATAAAAAAGGGCAAGAATGCCGTAAGTGATTGATAGAATGGGAGTTATCTAGAAACCTACCCTGTCAACAAAAACGCCACCTTGCCCGACATGAATTCTACCCCAGAGCAGCTCCGTTTTGCATCCATTCCCGCGCACAGCGTCCGCGCCGATTTCGCCGGTGGGGGTTTGTCGTCCGATCTCGGTCCAGTTTTGCTGCGCGGAGTCGACCTCCAGATTGGCTTGACCAAGCGCCTCGCTGCGGCCTTGCCTGACCGCCGTCATCAGAGTTACGTCAGCCATTCGTATCACGATCTTCTGACACAGCGCATCTACCAGATCGGCTGCGGTTACGAAGACGGCAATGACGCGAACAGCCTGCGCCACGACCCGATGTTCAAACTTGGCGCGGCCCGTTTGCCGTTCGACGACGAGGCCGCGCTGGCGTCCGGGGCGACGATCTCGCGCTTCGAACATGCGGCCAGTCGCCAGGACATCTACCGCGTCAGCGAAGCGCTCGTGGAACAGTTCATCGCCAGCTTTTCCAGCCCGCCAAAGAGCTTGATTCTCGACCTGGATCACTCCGAGGATGCGTGCTACGGCCAGCAGCCGCTGGCGTTCTACAACCACCACTATGGTTCGACCTGCTACTTGCCGCTGATGATTTTCGACGGCCAGTCGGGCGGCTTGATCGCGGCGGTGCTGCGGCCCGGAAGGCGACCATTTGGCGAAGAGAACGCGATGATCATGCGGCGCGTTCTGACGCGGATTCGTCAGCACTTCCCCGCTACTCATATTCTCGTACGTGGCGACGGACATTTTAGCGGGCCTGAATTAATGAGCCTGATCGACAGCATGTCGAACGTGGACTTCATTTTTGGTTTCGCCTGCAACCCCAAGCTCCTTGCGATGGCCGAGCCGACCAGACTTCGCGCCATTGACCGGTGGGTGGCTGCACAATCGCAGGACGTGGTGCCCAATGCGGTGCGTCTGTTCGACGAATTTGCTTACCAGGCGCGTTCTTGGCCGAGAGCCTGGCGCGTGTTGCTCAAGGCCGAGGTCATGGCCCTTGGCGAGAACACGCGCTTCATCGTCACCTCGCTGCCAGGACTCGATGCCGGCATGTTGTACGAGGATATCTATTGCGCGCGCGGTCAGGCCGAAAACTATATCAAGCATCTCAAGGATGACCTCGCCGCCGACCGTACCTCCTGCACCAGCTTTCTCGCCAATTGCATGCGCCTGTTGCTGCACGCGGCGGCCTACATCCTGCACCAGCAACTGCGCACCGAAGGGCTGCGGCATACCGCGCTGTCGCAGGCGCAGCCATCAACGGTCATTTCCAAACTGTTCAAAATCGCCGTGCAGGTCAGGCAGTGCAAGAACAAGATCGTTCTACATTTACCAAGTGCCTGTCCAGTCAGAGATCTGCTGCAGACGTTGACCGAAAGACTGTATTTGGCAACGCCCGCCAAGTCCTTGAACTCGTCCTGAGTAAGACACGTCCGGTCTGCCGAGAATTGACCACTCCGTCGCCAACATCAACCTCATACCGCTGCATTTGATATGCCGATTGATCGGGTAGGCGGGCTATTGCCCGCGACATCGTGATCGTCACCGAGAAGCTCATGGATCGCCGAACCGGCACTGCGGCAGCAGTTTATGAAACATTCAGGCTAGATGCTGTTCGGTGGCGCCCCCTTCAAACTGAATCTGAAAGTTTACGTAACCATGACCCGCGGTAGAGGTAACACTAGATACCCGCGCAAGCGCAACAAGAATGCGTTCAACTGGTTCCATCACCTTCTTTTCTAGGCGTTCCGGCGATTGTTCGCTTAGTAGGTAGCGAACCGTGACTACAGCTTCTTTTGATTGCACCTTACACCTCATCTATACTGGTTGAAGGACCGCTTATGGCCGCCTGCTGCCGATTGTACTCGACGGTTACGGCGCTGTCCGATTTCGGCAGCTGCCGCCCCAAAGCAGTCGTACAGGTCGATGCTGGCTTACGCACCACGATTTTTATGGCTTTCACAAAGCGTTCATAATTCGCATGGAGCTCATCGTCGCTAATGTGTTTAGCAAGAAATGCGGTGCAGAGCTCGCGCAAGGCAAACTCGTCACCTGTATCCGGGCGTGCAACCCCAAGGTCATTAGCCATCCAGTTATAGACATCAGATACGTCCGCACCGTATCGGCATGCGCTGTAAATGAATTTGCCGATACGTTCGTACTTTTTTTGTGTCGTCATAGAAGTCTTTCTGTCACACCTCTTTGGATTCCCAGATGTCTGCTGCTGGCCGACTCCAGTTGCCCGACACTTTACTGTGAAGGAGCCTCGTGCTCAGGGTTTAACTTGCGCACTTCGCTGAAACGCATGCGCCGCAAATTTCCTTGAGCCGACAATAGTCCGTCAGAGGAAAGTTGCAGCAGGCGCTGCCCATAGAACACGTCAGGTATGTCGTCAAATCGACTTGGGTACGCGTACATTGCGTTTCCTACAACTAGTGCTGTCTTTTGCCACCGACTGGTTAGCGCGGACAAGATTGCTTGATCAATCGCGGCAACCTCGTCCACGGATAACGCGGCGATAGCTGCCTTATCCTCATCGTCGAGCGGAACGCTCAGGTCATCGTCGTCATCAATATTCAATTGTTGCCTCATCATTAATTTCGCGAACGGCGGCTCCTGGCCGACAGCAGCCTGTCACGACTGGCTGAGGTAATGTCCGTTTGATCGGCCACCATGCGCGCGGCGGCGACGCGGAATGCGCCGAGCGCGCTGACCCTACACGCGCACTCGCAGCGGTCGGTCAGCGCGCGTCGGTGCCGCCCAGGCCGCGTTGCTGCAGCACGCATTTGCCCGCACTACAAGTGGCGCCCGGGTCCTGTTCGATCGAGCAGGTTGACATCACGCCGCTCTTTTCGTTCACTTTCTTTTCGGCGGCAGCCTGTTCGGCCGCCAGTCGCGCCAGCAGTTCACCATTGCTGCGCTTGGCCGACCATGGCAGGTAGCCGGCCGGTCCGCCGCAAGCCTTGCTGCCGACCGGCAGGGTGCGGCACTGGCTGGCGTTGTCGCAGGCGAGGTCGCCAATCTCGGCCGTAATGCGCGCGCCGAGCGACGCGGCCGGCGCGCTCGCAGCCACTGGAGCGGCCGCTGCAGGCTTGGCCGGCGTGGCCGCCGCAGGCGTGTTGGACGGTTCGCTGCAGGCGGTGCCGGCGGCGATCAGTGCGGCTGCGAACCACAGGCGCAGGAAGGAGGAGGGTGTCGGTTTTTTCATGCCCCATCATCCCGGATCGATGCCCGCTTTGCAAGCGGGGCACGCTTCGCCGCTGTCTGTTCGCCGCTGCTTGCCGTCAGTTGCGTCCCGCCATCACGCCGCCATCCACATCCCACACCGCGCCCGTGACCCAGGCCGCCTCGTGCGACAGCAGGAAGGCTACCGTGTGCGCGATGTCCTGGGCCGTGCCGATGCGGCCGATCGGGTGGAAGCCGTTAAAGTCCGCCAGCGCGGCCGCCACCTGGTCCTTGGGAATGAAGCCTTCGTACACCGGCGTGTCGACCACGGCCGGCGAGACGGCGTTGACCCGGATCCGGTGCGGCGCCAGCTCCATCGCCAGGTGCTGGGTCAGCGCGTGGATGCCGGCCTTGGCCATCGAATAGGCCGATGAGGGCGTGGCGGCGACCGCCTGGCGCGCCCACATCGAGCCGATGTTGACGATCGCCCCGGGCGCGCCGCGCGCCACCATGGACGCCACCACCGACTGGGTGAGGAAGAAAATGCCGCGGTTGATCGCCTGGTACTGGTCGTAGTCGGCTGCGCTGTGCTCCAGGAAGGGCTTGGGGAAGAAGATGCCGGCCGCGTTCAGGATCAGGTTGATGTGCGGATGGTCGGCCGCCAGTTGCTGGCGCAGGCGGGCCAGGTCGGCCTCCTTGCCGATATCGCCGGCCAGGGTGTGCACCCTGCCGGGGGCGTCGAGCTCGGCGGCGGCGCGCGCATTCTTCGCCGCGTCGCGCCCGAGCAGCACCACCGTGCCGCCGCCGCGTACAACCATGCGGGCCGAGGCCAGTCCCATGCCGCTGTTGCCGCCGATGGCCAGAAGAGTTTGTCCTGCAAATGCGCTATTCATATGATGCCTTTCTATACCAACTAGTTGGTAGGTTGATGTTGCCAAAAAAATGCCGGCCAATGCCGGCAATGGTGATGCCGGATCAGACCAGCATGTTCGATACGTAGGTGGTGCCGGCCAGCGCCGGGCTGTGGTCGCTGCCGCAGCCGCGCCCGACCATCATCGCCCCTTCCAGCGCGCTGAGCAACCCGTAGGCTTGCGCCTCGGCGCCGCCGCGCACGCGCAGCAGGCCGGCCCGTTCGCCGTCGAGGATGGTCTTGGCCAGCCAGTCGAGATTGAGCTGGAAAAACGCGCGCACTTCCAGCGCCACCTCGGGCGACATGGCCGCCGCTTCCGCGCCCAGGATGCCGCACACGCACAGGCGCCGGTCTTGCCGGTAGGTGGCCGCGAACAGTTCGCCGTAGCGGGCCAGGCGCGCGGGCGCATCCTCACCAGTCTCGTCGATGGCGCGCAGCAGGGTCGCGAAACGGTCGCCATAGCGCTGCACGATGGTGTGCACCAGGTCGGCCTTGGTGCGGAAATGGTGATGGATGCTCGGCTTCTTGATGTCGATTTCGCGCGCGATGTCGTCGTAGGAAAAACCGTTATAGCCGTACTGCTGGATCAGCCGCTGGGCCGCGTCGACCACCCGCTCCGCCGAGGCCGACAATGTCGCAAATCGTTTTTCCATCTTGCCTCCGTTTGCCTACCAACTAGTAGGTTCGAATCATGCCGAAGCTTGGGCGCCGTGTCAAGCGCTGTTGGCGGGGGCGATCGGCTGGAGCACCGGCAAGGCGGTCAGGCGCGGCGCCAGGAAGTCGATGCAGGCGCGCAGGCGCGGCGCCATGTGGCGTGCGCCCGGCACCAGCAGCTGCACCGGCAGCGGCGCCGGTTCGTAGCCGGGCAGCAGGCGCACCAGGGTGCCCGCGGCGAGCTGTTCGGCCACCTGGTAAGAAATCGGGCGCCCGATGCCGCGTCCGGCCAGTACCGCCAGCAGCATGGTGTCGATTTCATTGACGATCAGGCGCGGCGCCAGGCGTACCGCGAATTCGTTTCCGGCTTCGAGGAAACGCCATTCGGTGTTGGTGCGCTGCTCGGAAAAGATAATGTCGTGAGCGTCGAGTTCGCGCGGGCTGGACGGCGCGCCGCGCCGCGCCAGGTAAGCCGGGCTGGCCACCAGCATGCGCCGCACCTGGCCCACCTGGCGCGCCACCATGCCGGTATCGGGCAGCGGACCGATGCGCACCGCCAGGTCGAGGCCGTGTTCGATCATGTCCAGGTTGCGGTCGTTGAACACCAGCTCGACCTGCAGCGCCGGATGCAGGTCGAGGAACTCGATCATGGCCGGGGCCACATGGCGCCGCCCGAACACGGTGGGCACGGTGATGCGCAGGCGCCCGCGCAGGACTGCGTCGTCGTCCTCACGCACGGCGTCGTCGTAGTCGGCCAGCACGCGGCGCGCCATCTCGGCCAGGCGCAAGCCCGCTTCGGTGGCGGCCAGGCGGCGCGTGGTGCGTTCGACCAGGCGCGCGCCGACCCGCTCTTCCAGCGCCGCCAGCGCGCGTGTGACGGCCGGGGCCGAGCGGCGCAGGCGCCGCGCCGCGCCGCTCAGGCTGCCCGCGTCGAGGATCGCCACGAAAATCTGCAACTCATCAAACCGGTCCATTCATTTTTCCGATAATTGAAATAATCATTTTCAATTTACCACTATTCTCATAAGTTGATGCAAGAGATAGCATGCGTTTCCTCTTCCTTTTTTTGAATCGAGACACCATGCAAACCCCTTCCCTGATCCTCCACGGCCTGACGGTGTCGGGCCATGTGCACCGTGTCGAGCTGCTGCTGCGCATGCTCGACCTGCCGTTCACCTTCGCGCCGGCGCCGGCCGAGGTGCGCGCCAGCGCCGCCTTCCGCGCGCTCAATCCGCTCGGGCAGATCCCGGTGCTGCAGGATGGCGAACTGGTCATCAACGACAGCAACGCGATCCTGGTCTACCTGGCCAAGCGCTACGCGCCCGGCAGCGACTGGCTGCCGGAAGACCCGCCTGGCGCGGCCGCCGTGCAGCGCTGGCTGTCGATCGCCGCCGGCGAGCTGGCCTTCGGTCCGGCCAAGGCGCGCGCCAACGCGCTGTGGGAAGTCCCGGCCGACCTGGTCCAGGCGGGCGCCGTGGCCCAGCGCCTGCTCGCGTTCATGGAACAGCATCTGGGCACGCGCCGCTTTCTGGCGGCCGAGCATGTCACGGTGGCCGACCTGGCCTGCTACAGCTACGTGGCGCACGCGCCGGAAGGCGGCATCGCGCTGGCGCCGTATCCGGCACTGCGCGCCTGGCTGGCGCGCATCGAAGCCTTGCCTGGCTTCGTGGCGCTGCCGGCGTCGCCGCTGCCGGCAGCCGCATGAACACGCCGTTCCACGAAGGCGAGCTGCGGGCGCAGGCGCTGGCCGGCGTGAGCAGTTCGGGGAACGGCATCCGCGCCTTCCTGCCGGACCAGCACCGGGACTTTTTCGCGGCGCTGCCGTTCGTGCTGATGGCCACCCTGGACGCCGATGGGCGCCCGCGTGCGCGGGTGCTGAGCGGGGCGCCCGGCTTCATCGACAGTCCCGATCCGTCCACCCTGCGCATCGCGGTGGACGACAGCGCCCTGCGCGCCGGGCAGGCGGTCGGGCTGCTGGGGCTCGACTTCGGCACGCGGCGGCGCAACCGTGCCAATGGCGTGGTGCGCAAGGTGGCTGGCGGCGAGGTGCTGATTGAGGTACGCGAGAGTTTCGGCAACTGCCCGCAGCACATCGTGGTGCGCGACGTGCGGGCGGTGGCGCCTGGCGCGGCGCTGGAGCGCGCCTTCGATGGGCTGGACGAGCGCGCCATGATTGCGCGCGCCGAGACGTTTTTCATCGCCACCAGCGGCGGGGCGCACGGGGTCGACATCTCGCACCGTGGCGGGCCGCCGGGTTTCGTGCGGGTGGAAGGCGACACCCTGACCGTGCCCGATTTCGGCGGCAACCGCTTCTTCAACACCATGGGCAATCTGCTGCTCGATGCGCGCGCGGCGCTGCTGTTCATCGACGACACTAGCGGCGCCGTGCTCGAACTGGAAGGCCGGGTGGAGATTGCGTGGGACGAGGGGGCGGCCGTCCCGGGGCAGGCGGGCGGACGGCACTGGCGCTTCACGGCCGCGCGCGGCCGCATCACGCACGGCGCCCTGGCGCTGCGCTGGACGCGGCGGCAATAGTTTCCCAACCGGGGTCAGACCTCTGATTAGAAATATTTCTGATTTGAGGTCAGACCCCGGTTGAATCAGCGCCTGGATGGGCGTGCGCCGATTGCGATTCCAAACACAGCAATCGCCGCGCCAATCCAATGTTGCGTTTCGATGGTTTCGCCAAGCACGCATGCCGATAACAACAGGCCTGCCACGGGATAGACCGCTGTAAACAGGGACGCCTCGGCGCCACTGGCTTTCGATGCGCCCCGGTACCAAAGGTGAAAGCCGAGAACCGTCGGCACCAGGGCGTAGTAGACCGCGGCGCCGACAGCACGGATGGAGAGTGTCGGTCCGGCCGCATGTATCCACTGGAACAAAGCCGGTACCGCACAAAAAACCAGCGACAGCACCGACATCGTTGCAGCGACCAGCAGGGGATCGACAGGCGTTTTGATGCTCTTGTTCAGCAGCAGGAAGACCGCCTCGCAGATGATGGCGCACAACACCAGCGCGTTGCCGGTCCAGCGCTGGCCGCTGTCACCGGGCGCCGCCGGATTGTCCAGGCTGAGCACGGCCACGCCCAGCGTTGCGAGCATGATCGCCAGTATCGTCCAGCCGCCGAGCCGTTCGCGCAGCACGACAAACGATAACAGCGCCGCCACCGCCGGCAGCGTACCGGCAATGACGCTGGCGTCGGAGGCGCGCGTCCGCGCCAGACCCATGATCAGCAGCACCGCATATCCAACACTGCCCAGGCCGGCCTGGATACAGAGCGTCGCCCATTCGCGCCAGGTCAGCCGCGGCAAGCGTTTGCCGCTGAGCCACACGATGCCCACGAGCAGGGGGCTGGCGACGGCAAAACGCAGGAAGGCCGCGATAAAGACTGGCATCTCTCCCATCAGCTTGCTGGCGACGATGGTGCTGCCGACGGTGGCCATGGCGGCGGCCATCATGAGGTAAGCCGTGCATTTTTGTGTTTGCATATGACGGGACGGCGTTCGTGGAAGGAAGCGCATTGTCGGGCAGTCGCGCCAACCCGTCTTGAACGATCTTGCTGCTCAGGCTCGCCACTGTGCGGGGGTGACGCCCAGCACGGCACGGAACTGGCGGGTCATGTGCGGCTGGTCGGCGAAGCCCGCGCGCGCGGCTGCGTCGGCCAGGGCGGTGCCGGTCTCGATGAGTTGCCTGGCCCGCTGCACCCGGCGGTTTCGCACGTAGGCGGCCGGCGGCATGCCATGGGCGGCCTCGAACACGCGGCAGAAATGAAACAGGCTCAATCCGGTGACGCTGGCCAATGTGGCCAGCGAGATGGACTCGTCAAGGTGCGCCTCGATAAAATCCTGTGCGATCCGCGCAGCCGGCGGCACCTTGTCCTTGCGTCGATCGCCCGCTGCGATCCTCTTGCTGCTCATGAACAGGCCAACCAGTCCATCAACCACAGCCTGTTCGCGCGCCAGGGGAATGCTGGCATTGGCATAGGAGGCGAACAGGCGCCGGATCGCTTCGACGGCCATGGGGGCTGCGACGACGGCATCGCGCAGGAACAGGTGTTCCGGGGGCGTTTGCGGGAAGACCTGCGCCAGCAGCGCGTGGCTCGGCATCAGGTTCCAGTACGTCATCGCATCCCCGCCGCCGGTGTGGACCTCGCCTGGGTTCACGACACAGACCGTGCCGGCCCCGGCAAGCCATTGCGTGCGGCCTCGACGGAAGCGGTTGGCGCCTTGCTCGACCCAGCCGATGGTCCAGGTGTCATGGGTGTGCGGTGCGAACGAGCGCTGCTGGAAGCTCGCATGGATGATTTCACTACCGCACAATTCATCGAAGCGCCGCAACGCGCTCGAGGCTGAACGCACCTGGTCGTGTCCGATCTGAATTGCCGGAAAGGACGACGGGTGGGATTGCACGCGAGGCCGCGCGCGCTTCGGGTCGGGAAACATCATGGGCTGCCTTCGAGTAAGAAAAACCGGAAGTGTTCTCCAGGCAGAGCATATCTTAACCGGACCCCAGGATGCCTCTGATGGGCAGGGCGGTCCCCTGCCACATGTGTTGCCCAACCGGGGTCAGACCTCGGATGAGAAATCTTTCCTAACCGAGGTCTGACCCCGGTTGGGAAATGTGGTCGTTGTGGGAGTGCGGCTGTCTTGTGGGCTTTATGGTGTTGCCGCCACACTCACCTTGACCGGATTGCCGGCGCGCGCCGCCGCCGCGACCAGGTAGCGGTCCCAGTCCTGGCCCGTCAGGATCTCGCCGGAACGGCTCCACGCCGCGCCCGCGTAATAGCGCAAGGGCATGCCCGAGGCCACCGGCGCCACCACCAGGTGGTTGAGCGGGTCTTCGGTAAAGCCGGTGGCCGATGGCAGGATGACAGCCGTGCCCATGGCCCCGTTGCTGGCCTGGCCGACCCATTGCATCAGGATCCCTGGTGCCTTGTTGCTCACGGCAATTTGCGGGGTCTGGCCCTTGTCGGTCGGGGTCTTGTTCAAACCCACGGCGATGTCGATGCCCGGCTTGCCGGCAAAGGTGAAGGTGCTGTCGATGCGGTCCAGATAGTGCCCGGCGTCGACCGTGAAACGCTTGACCTCGGAGACGGCGGTGCCGCCCGCATCCCAGCTGTCGTAGCTGAGCTCGAAGACGGCGCGTACCGGGCCGTTGGCCAGCACTTTCCAGCCGGTAAAATTCTTGCTGGTGAACAGCACGGTGCCATCCCACACCCCGGTGCCGCCGGCGCCGCGCGTCTTGCCGACGTTGTACATGTCCATGCCTTCGCCTTCATCCTTGTGATAATGGTCGTGGCCCTTGTTGTACCAGCGCTCGACGATGGGATACGGCACCCGCTTGAACCACAGGTCGAGCCCGCTGGTGACCAGCACTTCCTTGCTGCTGCCGGCCGGAGCGGGCGCGCCCAGGGCCGGGCCGTAGGTGCGGTGCGCCAGCTTGTCGTTTTCCCAGGCGAAGTCGTCGAGCCGCTCCGGGACGAAGCGGGCCAAGGCTTTCACCGGAAATGGCGGCGCCACCGTGTCGATTTTTTCGACCGTGAAGATGGCGCGCTTTTCGCCGGCCGCAAAGTTGTGCTGGAAGATCAGCTCGCCGTAAGCGATGCCAATGTTTTTCGGGTCCTTGGCCAGCGGCGCGATATTGGTCACCTGGTAAGGCAGGATCCTGCCGGCCGCATCCTTGACGGCGATGCGCTGGATCAGCGCGCCGGGCAGGGCGCGGTTGATCTCGCTCCAGGGCAGGACGATGGTTTCCGACGGCCGTTCGATGTCGAGTTCATGGCTGGCCGTGATGGTGGCGGCGGGGCCGGCCTGGACCAGCGGGGAAGCCGCCGCGGCGGCCAGGGTAAGGATGGCGAGTGATGGGGACATGGCGCTCTCAGTGATGTTCGCGATAGTTGGTCTGGCCGGTGCCCTTGGGCATGTAGTGATAGGTGCGCACCTTGTACTGGACGTCGATGTCCGGGTTGTTGATCAGCTTGATCATCTCGGCGCCGGCCAG
This sequence comes from Massilia antarctica, assembly GCF_015689335.1. Classification (GTDB taxonomy): domain Bacteria; phylum Pseudomonadota; class Gammaproteobacteria; order Burkholderiales; family Burkholderiaceae_D; genus Telluria_A; species Telluria_A antarctica. The sequence goes on from NZ_CP065053.1 coordinate 2,633,868, forward strand.
CAGGGTCGGGCCGTAGCCGTGCAGGGCGAACGGGCTGGTCGGACGGTTGTAGTAATACACCTGGTCGCTGGCGAAGGTGGTGCCAACGCAGGTGCCTTCGACCTGGCCCTTGTCGTTGATGCGGGTCGACAAGCCGGCCCAGCCGGCCTGGGCGATGGAACCGTAGGTCGTCGGGCTGATCCAGCCCTGGTTGATGGCGTGCGCGAACACGTAGACGAACATCGCGCTGGCCGAGGTTTCGAGGTAGGAATCGTTGCGGTCGAGCATCTGGTGCCACAGGCCGCTGCCGGACTGGCGCTCGCCGATGCTTTTCAAGGTCGTGCGCAACTGCGCCAGCACCTGCGGATAGCCGGGATGGTCTTTCGGCAGCACGTCGAGCAGGTCGGACATGCTCATCACCGCCCAGCCGTTGGCGCGCGCCCAGAAGAAATTCGGGGCGTCGGGGTTGTTGGCGTTCCAGCCGTGGGTGTACAGGTTTTGCTGCTTGTTGAACAGGTAGCCGGTCATTTGCGTGACGTTCTTGACGGCGTCGTCAAAGTGGGCGCGCTTGCCCGTCATGCGGCCCAGTTCGGCCAGGGCCGGCACCGCCATGTACAGGTCGTCGGCCCACAGGGAGACGGCTTGCGGGCGTTCGCGCGCCATGGTGCCATCGGGCAGGCGGAACTGCTTGTTGACCACCCAGTCGCTGCAGGTGGCGATGATGTGCGACAGGTCCGGGCCGATGTTCAGGGCGCGGGCGCGCATCATGGCGGCGCACATGGAGCCGGCGTCGTCGAGCGCGCGCGGGTCGAGGAAGCGCGAAAAGCTGTTGGCGCGTTCGAGCTTGAAGGCTTTTTCCTGGGCGCGGAAGTAGGGCAGTTTGTCGGCGAAGAAATTGAAGTGGCGCGCGCTCAGGTCGGTGAAGCGCTTGTCGCCGGTCGCTTCGCGGGCCTTGAACATGCCGGCGTGGACCACGCCCATTTCGTAGACCATGATGCCCATGTCCGCATGGCTCGCTTCGGTGATGGCGTTGGCGTTCGGCGTTTGAAAGTCGACGATGGGCGCACCGGTTTTCTTGTCGACCACGCGGGTCGGGGTGGCTGTGTCGATGAAGCCGCGGATGCGCTGCAGGGCGGCGCTGATCTCGGCCACGACGGGCTTTTTGTACGGGACCGGATAGCCGCCTTCGCCAGGGTCTTGCAGGTTCTTGTTGTCCGGGTTGCGGTACGGGCCGTCGGCGTGGGCCGGGCTGCCCATGACGGCCGCCACGACGATGGCGGCAAACAGTTTCAGTGCTGTATTCACATTGTCCCCTGTTATCAGTGATGATTTTTTAAGCGCTATTTGGTCAGGCCATTCTAATTTGGTCAGGCCAAATACGCAAGGCGGACTAGCCACTTACGTCGGCCCATGGCATACTTTATCGATACGTGGATGAACTGGGAAGGCCGGCGATGGGGAATGCTGTTCGATGCTTGGTAGTCGTATTTACCGGGATGCTGCTATCAGCTTGCGCAGATACCTCTCGCCAAAGCCCTAAAGACCGTCATTTCCGCGCAGGCGGGAATCCAAGCCCTGCCGGCGACTCGAAGGTGCCTTCGAGTCCCGCCGAGCGCCGCCTTGCCGCGCGAATGACGGCGCACAGTGTGCCTGCCGCTGTTCCGTACAACGCCGCGACAACCTACGCCAAGCTGGTGAAGGCCTATCCCTTCATTCAGATCGCCGACACCCGCGTCAACGCCGAGATCGTCATCATCAGCGGCATGGGCTATGTGCGGCGTGGCGCGCACCTGTTGCAGCTGGACCTGTTCCTGCCCGCGCAAGCGACGCGCGACACAGGACCGGTGCCCGCCGTGGTGCTGGTCCACGGCGGCGGCTGGCGTTCCGGCGAGCGCGGCAACATGGCGCCGCTGGCGGCACGCCTGGCCGCGCGCGGCATCGCCGCCGCCGTGATCGATTACCGCCTGGCCGACGAAGCGCGCTACCCGGCCGCCATCCACGACGTCAAGGCCGCCCTGCGCTGGATGCGTGCCAACAGCGCGGCCCACGGCATAGCCCCGCAACGCATCGCGGTGGCCGGCGGTTCGGCCGGCGGGCAGATCGCCAGTCTCGTGGGCGTCACCAACGGCATCGACAAGTTCGATCCCGATGGCGCCGCCAGCGCCGTGTCGAGCGCCGCGCAGGCGGTCATCAACATCGACGGCCTGTCCGATTTCACCTCGCCGGCCGCGCGCGCGAACGAAGACGACCCGACGAAAAAACCATCGGCGGCCGGTTTCTGGTTCGGCGGTACATACGCCGACGCGGCCGCGCTGTGGCGCGAAGCCTCGCCCACCTTTTACGTCAACCGTGACACGCCGCCGATGCTGTTCATCGGCAGCGGCCAGGCGCGCTTTTCGGTCGGACGCGACGAGATGGTCGGGAAGATGCACGCCGCCGGCACCGCCGCCAGGGTGGCGGTGCTGCCCGACTCCCCGCACTCCTTCTGGCTGTTCGACCCGTGGATCATGCTTACGGCCGACGCCATGGCCGCCTTCATGCACACCGAGCTTCCCATCCCAACAATAACGAGAAAAGCACCATGACGACAACGCACCTCCTGCGCCGGACCGCACTGCGGGTCCTGCCGCTGATCCTTCCGCTGGCGCTGGCCGCCTGCCAGAGCACGCCCGGCACCCCGCAAGCGCCGTGGACGGCGGACCTGGGCAACGGCCAGTACCAGAACCCGATCCTGCACGCCGACTATTCCGACCCCGATGCGATCCGGGTCGGCGCCAGCTATTACATGACCGCGTCGAGCTTCAGCAACACGCCCGGCCTGCCGCTGCTGCAATCGACCGACATGGTCAACTGGGAACTGGTCGGCCACGCGCTGCCCAGGCTGGTGCCGGAGAAGGTATTCGCCACGCCGCAGCCGGGCAAGGGCGTGTGGGCGCCGTGCCTGCGTTTTCATGACGGCAAATTCTGGATTTTCTATCCCGATCCGGACTTCGGTATCTACGTCATCACCGCCACCAACTTCCAGGGACCGTGGAGCGCGCCGCACCTGCTGGCCGGCGGGAAGGGCTTGATCGACCCGGCCCCGCTGTGGGACGACGACGGCAAGGCTTACCTGCTGCACGGCTGGGCCAAGAGCCGGGCCGGTTTCAACAACGTGCTGACCTTGCGCGGCATGGCCCCGGACGGACGCAGCCTGCTCGATGCCGGCGGCCAGATCGTCATCGACGGCAACAAGCTGCCGAATTACAAGACCTTGGAAGGGCCGAAGTTCTACAAGAAGGATGGCTATTATTATGTGTTCGCGCCGGCCGGCGGGGTCGAGGAAGGCTGGCAGTCGGTGTTCCGTTCGCGCAAGGTCGACGGTCCGTACGAAGACAGGATCGTCATGGCGCAGGGGAAATCGGGCACCAACGGCCCGCATCAGGGCGCGTGGGTGACGGCGCAGGATGGCAGCGACTGGTTCTTCCACTTCCAGGACAGGCGCGCCTACGGCCGCGTGGTGCACCTGCAGCCGCTGCGCTGGAAGGATGGCTGGCCGCTGATCGGCGAGGAAGTCGACACCAGCGGCGTGGGCCAGCCGTTCGCGCGCCATGCCAAGCCGCTGGTGGCGGGCCCGGTGCGGGTACCGCCCACGGGCGACGAGTTTTCAGGCGCGGCCCTGGGGCTGCAATGGCAGTGGAGCGCGAATGGCAAGCCGGCGTGGTATTCGCTGGCGGCCCGGCCCGGCCAGCTGCGCCTGCAAGCGCAGCCGGGCAGCAATCTGCGCGAGATGGCATCGGTGCTGACGCAGAAGCTGCCGGCGCCGGCGTTTACGGTCGACACGCGCATCGAGCTGTCGGCCGCGCGGGAGGGCGAGCGCGCCGGGCTGGTGCTGCTGGGGATGAAATATGCGTGGCTGGGGCTGCGCCGCGCCGCAAGCGGCACGCAACTGGTGCTGGGCGTGTGCGAAGGCGACGAACACCGGTGTACCGAACAGGACCAGCTGGTGGTGCCGGTGGACACGAGCGCGGCCTACCTGCGCATGACTGTGGCGGACGGCGTGGCAAGGTTCTCGTACAGCCTCGACAACAGCAAGTTCATCGATGCCGGCCAGCCATTCACGGCCAGCATGGGACGCTGGGTTGGCGCGCAGATGGGCCTGTTCAGCGCGGGCGGCACCGAGGGCCACGCCGATGTCGATTATTTCCGGGTCAGTCAATAGCCGGCAGCGTCGCTCCCGGGCATCCCCTCGTCGTCGCTGGCATTGCCGGAAGCGACGGAGCTGGGGAATTTCCCATTAAAACGCCGGGTCGTTGGCCGCCATGCGCGAACGGCGCCAGCGCCACACGTTGAAGGCGGTCAGCGCGGCGGGCACGGCGGTGACGACCAGCCAGGCGCTGGCATCCATGCCGCGCGTGACGACCACGCCGGCGCCGAGGGCGAAGGCGATCGCGCCGCGCAGCAGGATCCAGTTGAGCTGGGCTTTTGAATTGAGTTTTTGCATGGCTTGATTTCTGGGCAATAGGGGCGCCGCGGGCGGGCGATGGCCGCGCGGCTGAAACAGGCCGCTAGCGTATCACGAACGCCGCTCAGGGCGCTTCCTGCCCCGGTTGCGGGGCCCATCCACGGCCGCCGTCGAAGCCGGAAAACACCGCCGCCCGGCTCGCCAGGCGCGCCGCTTCCTGCGCGCTGAGGAGGTAGCCGCCCGCGCGTTGCGACAGGTCGAGCGGTTTGCCGTCCAGGTCGGTGCTGCCGAACTCGCGCCAGCCGCTGGCTGCTGTCGCGCCGGCCGGGTGGGGCGCCGGCTCGCGCTGCACGCCCTGGCCGGCCCAGCCGGCCGGAGCGATGTGCTCGCCCATCTTGCAGTTGATGTAAGCCACGTTATCCCAGGTGGCCGCCGTGCCCGGGCTGCGCGCCAGGTAAGTGGCGCCGGGCGGGACCTTGTTGGCCAGCGGACCCGGGCCGGGGCCGTGGGTCAGCGCGCTGTTGAGGAACACGAAGCCGGGATCGAGCGCGCCCACCGTGCGCGCCTGCACCACATAGCCGCCGCTGGATGGATTGGCGCTGTCGCCGACCGAGCGCAGCTCGCTTTCCTCGAACAGGGCGGCGCGGTTTGCGCCCCAGATGAAGTCGACGTTGCCTTCGATCAGGGTGCGGTAAAACCAGGCATAGCCTTTTACCTGGATCGTATCCTGTTCGCTGAAAAAACTGGCGTTGCGCGCGATCAGGCGGCCGCTATCGTTATTGAAAAAGACGGTCTCCGCCTGCCCGGCGATCTTGTCGGAGCGCAGGGTGGTGTTCTTGAGGGTGAGCGTGTCGAGCGTGAGCAAGTCCGACGTTTCGGCCATCAGCAGCGCGCGCCCGCCGGTGAACGAGGGCGACTGCGGGCTTTGGCTTGCGCCCGAGCCGGGATTGACGCCATCGTTGTTGCCGTTGTGGATAAGCACGCCGTCGCGGCTTTCGCCCTTGATGGTCAGGTTGTCCTTGCCGCGGATGAACAGCATCTCGTCGTAGCGGCCGTTCCTGACGGCGACCGTGACCGGCGTGGCTTGGCCGATGTGCTGCATTGCGTGGTCGAGGGCGCCCTGCACGGTGCGGAAATCGGCCGGGCCATCGTCGTCCACGCTCAGCGTCGGGCCGGACGGGGCGGTGGCGCGGGTGCGGAAGGTCCAGCCGGCGGCCTTGCCGATGCCGGCGAACGGGACGCCGTTGATGCTGGCATCGGCGAACAGGCCCGGTTCGACGATCACATAGTAGGCGCTGCCGTAGGCAAGGCGGTGGGCGTGCGGGCGGATGGTGGCGCTGTTGCCGTCGATGCCGATCGGGGTGCGGCGGGTGTAGCGCTGCTGGTCCTGGCCGGGGTAGCCGATTGGCGCGACTTCCTCGCCGGGGCGGATGATGTCGACTAGCTTGCCGTCCGCCTGGCGGTAGATGCGCACCGAGCCGGTGCTGCCGGGGCGGGGCGGCTGGTCGAAGCGCAGGCGCAGCAGGGTGTCGGGCGGGACTGCATCGGCGCGCGCGGGTGGCGAGAGGGCGCCGGCCAGGTCGATCCTGGTTGCGGCGGGCGGCGCGAAGGCGGGCGCGATGCTGGCGTCGATGATGCTTTGCACGCTGGGGTCGGCCACGCTGGCGAGTACGAGGCTGGCGCTGCCGGTTTTTTTTGGCGTGACCACGATGGCGTTGCCGCGTACCGTGGCGCTGGCCACGGCCGGGTTGCTGGAGCGGACCGTGAAGCGTGCCGGCGTGAGGCCGTCGCCGGCAAAGGCGCTGATGGGCAAGGTCGAAGGCGGATCACCGGCCTGCGCCTTGAAGCTGCTGGCGCCGACGGCGGGGGCGATGCGCATCGGTTTATTGGCGGGGTCGCCCACGCGGATGTCGTCGAGCTCGAAGCCTTTGCCGCTGCTGTAGATGCCGACCGCGCCGGGGATGGCCGAACCGGGCACGGTGGCGGTGCTGAGTTTTTCGCCGTTGAGGTAGACGCTGAGCGCTTCGCCCATCATCTCGAAGCGGACGGTGAGGAAGCGGCCCTCGCTGGCGATGGCGCGCCTGAGCTGTTTCAGGCGGCCGAGTTTGCCGTCGTGCTGGCGCACGATATCGGCCTGGACGGTCGGGCTAGTGTCGCTCATCTGCAGGCCGGCGCCGAACCAGTTGTCGGCGTCGACATGACGGCCGAGCAGATACAGCTGGCCGGGTGGGCCGGGCAAGGCGCGGATGCGGGCCTCGATGAAATAGTCGGCGGCGGGTGGCACGTGCTGCAACAGCGTGCGCACGGCGGCCGGTCCCTGGTCGAGACGAAGCGCCTTGGGGCCCGATGTCAGCCAACCGGGGTCTGACCTCTGATTCGAAACATTGCTAATCAGAGGTCGTGTCAGCCAACCGGGGTCTGACCTCTGATTTGAAACATTGCTAATCAGAGGTCGGACCCCGGTTGTAGGAGGTTTTACCTGTTTTTCAGCCAAAGCGCCGGCGGGCAGCAGCAGGGCGAGGAGCAAAGGGGAGGTCAGGCGCATGGACATGGCTCAGGGTTCAGGGGGAAGGCGGAACGCACGGTAGTTTCCCAACCGGGGTCAGACCTCCGATGCGAAACATTTCTAATTGGAGGTCTGACCCCGGTTGTAGGAGTTGGCTCAGGGCTCGGGGGCGAAGGCGGGACGCAGGGCGGGAACCTGGCGGCGCAGCTCGTCCGCGACCATGCCGGAAAACAGGGACGCACCCTTGGCACCGACATGGGTGCGGTCGAAGCTGATTTTCGGCGTGCCTTGCGGTTCGACCGCGGCGCCGGGAATCGCTGCCGCCGCTGCCGTCGTCGCATTCGGCCCCGGCGGCGCTTGCGCAAGGGTGTCGGCTTCGGCCGATCCCATCGCTTGCACGGCGTCGGCGCTGATCCTGTTCAGGTCGATCAGGACGGCGCCGCTTTCGCGCGCCACGCGCCGTACTTCCGATGCCCACGGGCCCAGGTCGTCGCGCAGATACGCGCCCTTGAAGCTGCGCCGGGTCAGCGGCGTGACCAGCACCGGCACGCCGCCCAGCGCGCGCGCTTCGCTGACGTAGCGCGCCATGTTGTGCGGGAACTCGGTGACGAGGTCGGTCGAGCGCCCGGGCTTGCCCGGCTGGTCGTTGTGGCCGAACTGGATCAGCACGTAGCTGGCGCTGTAGGCCGCGCCGTCGCGCAGCAGCGCTTGCACGTCATCCCAGCGCCCCTCGGCGCGGAAGCTGCCCGAGCTGCGTCCGCCGCGCGCGAGGTTGATGCAGGCGACTTCCGCGCGCAGGCGCTGGCACAGGGCGTCGCCGTAGCCGGACCGGGTCGCCATGGTCGAGTCGCCGACGAGGATGATGCGCGCCGGCCGGGCTGCGTCGCCATCCGCATAGGCGGGCAAACTGGCCGCCATGGCCAGGCAAGCGCTTGCTATCAAAGCAGGAAATGGCTTCATCATCAGAAGGTGTAGTTGACGCGTACGTTGTAGGCGCGGCCGATCGGCTTGGCGATGTTTTGCGCGAATACCACGCGCGAGCTGAGACGCTGGTTCGACAGCGGCGGGTCGACGTCGAGCAGGTTGTTCACGCCCAGGGTGAACTTGAGCTGCTTGCTCCACGCGTAGTTGGCCGTCAGGTTGTACAGGATGTACGGCGCGATCTCGTTATAAAACGGCTGGCCCGGCTTCTGGCTCGGCAGGGCGTTGGTGTCGATGTAGCTCGACGTGGTGGATTGGGTCAGCTGGGTGCCGAAGCTGTCTTTGCTCCACGACAGGCGCAGGTTGTGCTTCCATTTGAAGATGTAGGTGTTGGCCGAGGTGGCGCCGGTCGAGAGCGCGCCGGGCTGGCCGACGCTGTCGATCCACTCGCCGCCTTGTTCGTTCTGGCCTTCGTATTTGTTGACGTAGCTGCCGTCGAAGGACAGGCCGAAGCGCCCCATGCCGGCGGTCGGCAGGGTGTAGTTCAGGCTGGTGTCGATGCCGCGCGTGCGCAGGCCGCCCATGTTCAGGCGCGTCTTGGTGATGTAGGCCAGGGTGCCGTCGGCATTGCGTACGAATAGCTTGTTGTATTTGTTGACGTCGCCGAAGATTGTGTCTTCGGAAATCTGCGCGATCGTGCCTTTCATGTCGACGTTCCAGAAGTCGAGCGAGGCGACCAGGTGCTTGACCGGTTCGATCACGATGCCGGCGGTGAAGGTCTTCGATTTTTCCGGTGCGAGGTCGGGATTGGCGCCGGTCAGTACCGTCAGGGTGCTGCCGCAGACCTTGGCCGAATCCAGGTTCAGGCCCGCGTATTTGGGGTCGGTGGTGAGGGTGCCGGTGCCGCTGATGCCTGGTGTGGCGCTCGGGCACAGCACCGGATCGTCCCACTTGGAGGTGGATGGCACGCGCGTTTGCGGGGTGCCGTACAGCTCGGGCAGGGTGGGGGCGCGAAAACCCGTGCTGGCGGTGGCGCGCAGCATCAGGGCCTTGGATGGCTCGTAGCGCACGCTGGCCTTGGGGTTGAAGGTGGTGCCGAAGTCGCTGAAGCGGTCGGCGCGCACGGCCAGGTTCACGTTGAGCTGTTTGGTGAAGGGGGCGTCGAGTTCCAGATAGGTGCCGAGCACGGTGCGCGCGCCGTGCGGGTAGCGGTTGGGGGTGCCGGACACTTTGTAGACCACCGCATCGCCGATGTCGCCGGAGGCGTCGCGGTAGGTTTCGCGGTGCAGGTCGGCGCCGAGCGCCAGGGCCAGGGTGCCGCCGGCCAGCGGCATCAGTTCGCGGTTCAGGGTCAGGTCGGGGCCGTAGTAGTGGACTTCGGCGCGGCGGTTGACCAGGCCGTCGGCGGAGATGCTGTCCAGATAGGCTTGGCCGGCCCGGTCCTGCGGGCCGAACGGGTTGAGCACGCCGTCGGCCACGCCTTTGTACAGTTCCGGCGTGCGCACGTAGCCGCTCAGGAAGCTGACCGTGCGCTTGCTGTAGGCGTAGTTGAAGCCCGCCTTGTAGTCCCAGCCCTTGAACTGGCCTTCTTCGGTGAGCACCAGGCGGTGGCTGTTCTGGCGGTCGTCGGTGATGGCCGGGCCGAGTTCATCCAGGCTCCAGGTCAGGGCCAGGTCGGCGCCGTTCAGGCCAGCCACGGCGGGCACGCCGCCGGTGCCGCCCGGATACCATGGGCTCTTCTTGGTGATCATCAGGGGCTTGCGCAGGCCGGGATTGAGCTTGTCGTAGTCGGTCTGGGCGCCGAAGGGCTGGGGCGGATTCAAGGCGTCGATGTAGGATTCGGAACTGAGCAGTTCGACCGTCAGCATGTTGCCGTCGCCGTGGCGCAGGCTGCCCTTGGTCAGCAAGGTGGTTTGCTTGTTGTCGGCCAGCAGTTGCGGGTACAGGTTCGGGTCGAGTACGCAGGTTTTGCTGCCGGCGCCGCCCGGCTTGGTCGAGGGCACGCTGTACTGGCCCGGGTAGGGGGCGATGCAGCCGGCGCCAAAGTAGGGGTTGCCGGTGACAGTGGTCGGCTTGCCGTTGGCGTAGACGGTGTAGTTGGCCGGCGCGGACGAGGAGCCGGAGGTGTTGCTGGTAAAAGCAGTGCCGCCCAGGCGGGCGATGTCGTCCGGATCGCTGATGTTGGGACGGTCGCGCTGCATCAGGGCGCTGCGTTTCTGGGTGTCGAAGGCGGCGTAGACGTTCCAGCCATCCTTGGCCAGGTCGCCGCTGCCGGTGGTCAGGCTCAAGCGCCGCTGGCCGCCGCCGCCGCTGCGCTCGGGCGCCACGAGGCTGGCGCTGACGGTGGTGTCGGCGATCGAACGCTTGGTGATGAAGTTGACCACGCCGGCGATGGCGTCGGTGCCGTAGATGGCCGAGGCGCCGTCGCGCAGCACTTCGACCCGTTCGATGGCGCTCATCGGGATGACGTCGACGTTGATCGAGCTGTCGCCGATGGCTTCGTTGGCCAGGCGGCGGCCGTTGAGCAGGACCAGGGTGCGGTTGGTGTTCAGGCCGCGCAGATTGATCATGGTGCCGCCGCCACCGCCGCCCACCGGTTCGTTGGTGGCGCCGGCGGTGAGCGAGGTGGCCACTTCGGACATCGTGGTCAGGCCGCGGCTGACCAGTTCCTCGGCCTTGATGGTGGTCAGGGGCAGGGCGTTTTCGCTGGCCAGGCGCTTGATCGAGGAGCCGGTGACTTCCACCCGCGCCATGGCGAGGTCGGCTTGCTGGGCCGCGGCCTGCTTGGTGAGGGTCAGGACCGCGATGGCGATGGCGGAAAGCAGCAGGGTCGGTTGCGGGAACCGGGATGGTGTGGGCACGGAGAGTCTCCTGATTGATTATTTTTATGGTTGGACCAATTCTAATTTGGCCTGACCAATTAATCAAGGTGGACTTGCCAATCGCGGGGACTGGCGGCGTGCGGGGTATGGTTTGCGCCGGACTACGGCTTTGCGGACCAGTAATCACGCATCAGCTCGGTGGCCCATGCGGGCTGCCGGGTCGACTCGCGCGGCAGGAATTCGCGGATCACGGGTTTCATGTCCAGCACCGGGGTGCCGTCGATGGCATCGAGTTCGGCCACCGTCAATATCCTGCCCTCGACGGACAGGACGCGGCAGATGGTGCTGCCGATCCGGTTCGGCCGGTTCTTGCCGCGCTGGGCAAAAATGCCGACTTTGGGCCAGTCCGGGTTGTTGCGCGGGTGGCGCGCGTCGTAGGTGATCTTTTCCGGTGGCACCTGGTGGAACAGGAAAAGCACCTCGACATGGGAGAACGACACGAGTCCGGCCAGGGCGTCCGGCTGCAGGGTATCCACAAGAACGATGCGTGCCGCTTCGCCACCCCACTGGTCATCCTCGGGTGTGCTGCGCGCCGCCTCAACGAAGGCAACGGGTTCGACGATATAGGACATGCCGGACTCCTGGTTGGCGGTGGTCGGCGGGCGACGCCAGCGGCGGGGAGGGCCGCCGCGGCTTATCCGCGCGAAAAGGTGCGGGTCACGCGCTCCAGGTGCGCGCGCATGGCCTGGCGCGCGCCGGCGACATCGTGCGAGGCAATCGCCTCCAAAATCTTGCGGTGATCGGTCAGGGTGGTCACGCGCAATTCCTCGGTCTGGAAATGCTCCTTGAGCTTGTGCCACAGACTGCCGCGCTGGTTCCACAGATAATCGACCACGCCGACCAGCGCCGTGTTGCCCGTGGCGCGCGCGATCGCCAGATGGAAATTGCGGTCGGCCTGCTCGTTGCTGGCCCGGTCTTCGTGGTGGTGCTCCATTTCCAGCACCGCCGTCAGGATCGCATCGATGGCCGAATCGGTGGCCATCTTGGCCGCCAGCGCCGCCACTTCGGATTCGATCATGCGGCGCGCGGCCAGCACTTCGAACGGCCCCGGCCCGACTTCGGGCACATCGGCCTGCGCCGTGGCCTGTTCGCTCACGTACACGCCGGAGCCGCCGCGCACTTCCACAATGCCGCTCAGTTCGAGCACGATCAGCGCTTCGCGCAGCGAGGCCCGGCTCACGCTCAGCTTGGCGGCCAGGTCGCGCTCGGCCGGCAGGCGTTCGCCGGCCTGGATACTCTCGTCGCGGATGAGTTCTTGAATCCGGGTGGCCACCACACGGTACAGGCGCGGCTCAGCCGAGTTCGATTCTTGCGGCGCAGAGGGTTTCTTCATTGATTGCTGGATCCGGGGTAAGGCGTGAGGGAGGGTGTGTGCATGCTCGCCTGATTTTAGTTTGCTATGGCTAATGTTGCAAGGCTCTCTCCCATGTGTGCGCTACCAGTTCGATTCGCGCTCCGGGGTCGATGAAATGTGGTGGATCGATAAATCGGCACCCTGGAATTCCTGCTCGGGGTCGAGCCGCAAGCCCATGGTCTTTTTCAGCAGGCCGTACACGAGGACGCCGCCGGCCAGGGCGATGAGCACGCCGAGCGCGGTGCCCGCCAGTTGCGCGGCGAACGAGACGCCGCCGATGCCGCCCAGGCTTTTCAGGCCGAACACGCCGGCGGCGATGCCGCCCCAGGTGCCGCACAGGCCGTGCAGCGGCCACACGCCGAGCACGTCGTCGATCTTCCAGCGGTTCTGGGTGAGCGTAAACATGGCCACGAAAATGCCGCCGGCGATGACGCCGGTGGCGAGCGCGCCGAGCGGATGCATCAGGTCGGAGCCGGCGCACACGGCTACCAGGCCGGCCAGCGGGCCGTTGTAGGTGAAGCCCGGATCGTTCTTGCCGAGCACCAGCGCGGCCAGGGTGCCGCCGACCATGGCCATGAGCGAGTTGACGGCCACCAGGCCGTTCATCTTGTCGAGCGTTTGCGCGCTCATGACGTTAAAGCCGAACCAGCCCACCGCCAGGATCCAGGCGCCCAGCGCCAGGAACGGAATCGAGGAGGGCGGATGGGCGGCGATGGCGCCGTTTCGCCCGTAGCGCCCGCGGCGCGCGCCGAGCAGCAGCACGGCGGGCAAGGCGATCCAGCCGCCCACGGCGTGCACCACGACCGAGCCGGCGAAGTCGTGGAATTCGGCGCCGAAGGCGAGCTTGAGCGCGGCCTGGATGCCGAAGCGCTGGTTCCAGGCGATGCCCTCGAACAGCGGGTAGACCAAGCCGACCAGCAAGGCGGTGGCGATCAGCTGGGGGTGGAATTTGGCGCGCTCGGCAATGCCGCCCGAGATGATGGCGGGAATCGCGGCGGCAAAGGTGAGCAGGAAAAAAAATTTGACCAGCTCGAAGCCGTTGCGCGCCGCCAGCACGTCGGCGCTGGCGAAGAAATCGACGCCGTAGGAAATGCCGTAGCCGATGAAAAAATAGGCGATCGTGGAGACGGCGAAGTCGGCCAGGATCTTGACCAGGGCGTTGACTTGGTTTTTTTTCCTGACCGTTCCCAGTTCCAGGAAGGCGAAACCGGCGTGCATGGCCAGGATCATGATGGCGCCGAGCAAGATGAAAAGCGCGTCGGCGGCGTGGTTGCTTGCGTTCATTGGACGATTCCCGATAAAGGTGCATGAAAGTGTTGCTGCCCTTAAAGAAAGCAATAATCGTTCCATTTTGGTGCGATGGCCTAAGTATTTGATTTGATGGGAAAATGGTGCGCCAAGGGCGGCGGTGTCCGGGCCGCTGCACCATGGTGGCGCGTCCATATTGGTGCGCTTCAGGCGCCGCAATCGTGGCTGCGCAGCAAAAGGTCGAACTGGGGCGCGGAGAGCGGCCGCGAAAACAGATAGCCCTGGCCGAAGTCGCAGCCGGCGGCGGTCAGCAGGTCGCGCTGTTCCTGTGTTTCGACGCCTTCGGCAATGACTTTGATGCCGAGCTTGTGGCCCATGACGACGATGGCTTCGCACAAGGCCAGGTCGTCCGAGCCGGCCACCATCTTGAGGACGAAGGATTGGTCGATCTTGAGGTAATCGATGTGGAATTTTTTCAGGTAGGACAAGGAGGAATAACCGGTGCCGAAATCGTCGATCGACATCTGGATGCCGCTTTCTCGAAACGAGAGCAATTGTTCGCGGATGCTGTGGGTCGATTCCATGAGCATGCCCTCGGTGATTTCGACCACGATTTCGGTGCCGACATAGCGCCCCAGCACCGGATGGGCGCGCACGTGCGGCGGATGGCAGGCGTGGCTGGCGCCGGGCGAGTGGCGCCGGAACTGGGCCGGCGACATGTTGACGCTGATCTGGAAGTCGGGATCGATGCTGCCGCGCCAGCGCATGGCCTGGTGGAAGGCTTGCTGGAATACCCAGTCGCCGATGCCGACGATTAAGCCCGATTCCTCGGCCAGGGGGATGAATTCGGCCGGACTGACCGGGCCGCGCTGCGGATGCTGCCAGCGCAGCAGGGCTTCCGCCTTGCGGATGCGCCCGCTGGACAGTTCGACGATGGGCTGGTACAGCACGCGCAACTGGTCGAGCGCGAGCGCGGCGCGCAGGTCGTTCAGGGTGCGCATCTTTTTTTGCGCGGCGCGCTGCATCGATTGCATGAAGTAGCCGAACTGGTTGCGCCCGCGGTTCTTGGCCGCGTACATGGCCTGGTCGGCATTCTTGAGCAGGGTGTCGACGTCGGTGGCGTCGTGCGGGAACAGGGTGATGCCGATGCTGCCGGACAGATACACGGTTTCGGCCTTGATGGCGAACGGTTCGGCCAGGGCGGCCAGCATGGCGTGGGCGACCCGCTCGACGCTGTCGAGGTCGTCAAGCTCGCCGAGGATGACGGTGAATTCGTCGCCGCCCAGGCGCGCCACGGTGTCGGCCTGGCGGATGCAGGCCGACAGGCGCGCGGCCACCTCGCGCAGCAGCTTGTCGCCGGTATCGTGGCCGAGGGTATCGTTGACTTCCTTGAAGTGGTCGATGTCGATGAACATCAGCGCCAGCGGCAGTCCGGAGCGGCGCGATTTGCGCAATTCGTGTTCGAGGCGGTCATGGAACATGCTGCGGTTGGGCAAGCCGGTGAGGAAGTCGAAGTTGGCCTGGCGCCAGATGGTGTCTTCGGCCAGTTTCTGGTCGGTGATGCCGGAAAACATATTCACGCGGAACTTGACCTGGCCGCGCTCGCCGTAAATGGTGTCCACGCGCAGCCATTCGGCGCACTCGTCGCCGTTCTTGTGGCGCGCCCAGACCTTGCCTTGGGCATGGCCGGCTTTTTCCAGGCGCTGCAGCACGTCGCCGTTGTGGACCTGGCCCAGCACGCCGGACAGCAGCAGGCTGGCCGGCTGGCCGATCAATTCCTGTTCGGTGTAGCCGCTCAGGCGGACGAAAGCGGGATTGACGGCCACGATGCGGCCGCAGGGCTCGGTGATCATGATCGCTTCGCCGATCGCCTCGTACACCATGGCCGACAGGTTCAGGGCGCGCTCGGTCTTTTTCCATTCGCTGATGTCGGTGGAAATGCCGATGATGCCGACCAGCCGGCCCTGTTCGTCGCGGATCGGCGAGTCGGTCACGTGCATGGGGAAGGTGCGGCCGCTGCGGTGGCGCACCAGGAATTCGCCCGACCAGCTGCAGCCGGCCTGCAGCCGCGCCATGATTTGTGCGGCCCGGTCGGCGCAGTTCTCGGCCGGGACCAGCTCGATGATGTTGCGTCCCAGCGCTTCGGCGGCCGACCAGCCGTAGAGTTTTTCGGCGAAGGGGTTCCAGTACTGGATGATGCCGGCCACGTCGGTGGCGATGACGGCTTGTTCGACCGAGGCCAGCAGGCTGGCCTGGAACTGGATTTGCTGCTCGCAGATTTTGAGGTCGGTGATGTTGTCATGCACCAGCACCACGGCCGGGGCGCCGGCATGGTCGAGCGAAGCGATCTTGAGCGAGAACCAGCGCGGCTGGCCGGGAGAGTCGCAGGGATAGTCGAAGGTGGCGCTGCGGCGCCGCCCGGCCAGGATATCGCGTACCAGCAGGCCGACCTGGACGGCGTCGCCGCAGCCGGACGAGGCGGCGCGGTCGCACACGTCGAGGTAATTGACGCCTTCGCAGACCCGGGCCGGGTCGGCGCCGTTGGCGAGGGCGAAGTCGCGCCATGCCTTGTTGGCCGACAGAATCGTGCCGCGCTGGTCGATCAGCACGATATGCTCGAGCAAGGCGTCGATCGTGACCTCGGGGATGGAGTCGGGTAAGGCGGCTGGCATCGGCACACGGGCTCCCTGCGGCAGAGGGGGCGGAACTCGTTCTGCATCCGCCAATCGTGTTAGACAGCCGCACTGCAAGAAAGTGCCGGTCTGGTGCCAAATTATTTTTCCCCGGCGGCGCTGGCAAGCGCGGCGGCCGGGTGGCGCAGGCCCGCTCCCGGTCATTGCCGTAAGGCGGGCCGGGCCGGGCGCAAGGCGCGCCAGGCGAACGCCATCACGGCGCGCGCCCCGCTGTCAGGGCCTGGCAGCGGGGCAGGGGCTTATTTCTGGGCGCTCAGGCAAGTTTTCATGAAGGCTTTGCGTTCGTCGCCCTTTTTGCCGGTGGCTTCGACGTTGCAGGTCTTCATCTTGTTTTGCTGGGGCGTGGCGGCCGGGGGTGTTGGCTTGGCGCTCAGGCATCCCTTCATGAAGGCTTTGCGCTCGTCGCCTTTCTTGCCGCTGGCGTCGGCGTTGCAGGTCACCATCTTGTTCTGCTGGGCCGACTTGGGCGCCGGCGCGGCGGCGGGCGCGGCGAAGGCGGCACTGGTGAACGCCAGCAGGGCGCAGGTCATCAACATGTTTTTCATCGGGCTAGTCCTCGGTAGTTGGGTTGTTCTGGCGTGCAACGGAGTAAATATACGTCAGAAGGCGCCGGCACAAGCACTTTTTCTTGCGGCCGGCGCTTTTTGGCGCGCTTCCAACTGTCCATGATTTGAAGCGGTATAATTGGTTTTTCACGGTTCATAAGCGGTTCAAAAAGAAAGATGACGCCATGAATACACTTCCTGCCGACCACGATACGGTGCGCTCCGACGATACCGGCGCTTACCGCAGCGGCGTGGCCGCGCGTCTGGCGGGCTTGCCCGTCGAAACCTTGCGGGTGTGGGAGCGCCGTTACGGCGTGTCCGAGCCGCAACGCTCGGCGCGCGGGCAGCGTTTGTATTCGAGCGCCCAGGTGCGCCGGCTGAGCCTGATCAAGCAATTGGTCGACCAGGGCCATCCGATCGGCGCCATGGCCCGTCTGCCGCTCGACCAGCTCCAGCACCTGGCCGAGCCCTTGGCGGCCGACACCGGCGCCAGCGGTCCGATCCGGGTGGCGGTGGTGGGCACGGGTCTGGCGCGCCAGCTGGCGGCCGGTGGCCGCGAGCGGCTCGCGCTCGACGTGCGCGCGTCGTGCGCCCGCCTTGACGAGGCGGCCACGGCCTTGCGCGCGGTGGCCGCCGACGTGCTGCTGATCGAATTGTCCGAGCTCGACGATTCGGCCCTGCCGCGGGTGGCCGCCGCGCGCCTGGCGTGCGGCACGCCGGCGGTGGTGGTGCTGTACCGTTTTTGCGCCAGCGCCACGATCCGCCATCTGCGCGCCCTCGGCTGCCTGGTGGCGCGCGCGCCGTCCGATATGGCCGAGGTGGCATTGCTGTGCCAGGTGGCGTTTCCGGCGCGGCGCGCGGCGCCGGCCGCGCCGGCCAGCGTTGCGCCGCCGCGCTGCGGCGAAGCGCTGGCGCCGCGCCGGCTCGACGAGCAAGCCCTTGCGGCCCTGGCGGCGGCCAGCAATAGCGTGATGTGCGAGTGCCCGCGGCATTTGGCCGATATCCTGACGATGATCGGCAGTTTCGAGCGCTACAGCACGCAGTGCGGCGCGCGCAATCCCGGCGACGCCGCCTTGCACCACGATCTGGGCCAGGCGGCGGCGCAGGCGCGCACCCTGCTGGAAAACGCCTTGCTGCGGCTGGCGCGGACCGAGGGCTTGCCGCTGCCGGATGGGCTGGCGTAAGCCGGACCACTTTTTATTATCTTTCACAGGAACTGAGCATGTCGAACGGATTGACTACCGAATACCAAGCGAGCACCGTGACGGTGTCGGAGCGCATCCGCGAGCGCCTGGTCGCCAGCAAGACGCGCTTCCACGCCAACGATAATATCGCGCGTTTCATCGAGCCGGGCGAACTCGACGAGCTGCTCGATGAAGTCAGCGCCAAGCTGCAAGGCGTGCTCGAAAGCTTGGTGATCGATACCGTCAGCGACCACAATACCCAGGATACCGGGCGCCGCGTGGCCAAGATGTTCATCAACGAAGTGTTCGGCGGCCGTTATGTGCCGATGCCGCCGGTGACCGAATTTCCCAATGCATCGCATTTGAACGAGCTGATGATCATCGGCCCGATCACGGTGCGCAGCGCCTGTTCGCACCATCTGTGCCCGGTGATCGGCAAGGTCTGGATCGGCGTGATGCCGAACGAGCATTCGGCGCTGATCGGGCTGTCGAAATACGCGCGCATCGCCAACTGGATCATGAGCCGTCCGCAAATCCAGGAAGAAGCGGTGGTGCAGCTGGCCGACCTGTTGCAGGAAAAGATGCAGCCGGACGGCCTGGCCGTGGTCATGGAAGCAGACCATTTTTGCATGCAGTGGCGTGGCGTCAAGGATATGGATGCGAAAATGATCAATAGCGTCATGCACGGCTCGTTTTTGAAAGATCCGGCGCTGCGGCGCGAATTTTTGTCCCTGATTAAACGCTGATCCTTCGGAGAATCACACCATGCTCGTCCGTCTCCTGTACTCCAGCCGCGCTGTCGCTTCGCCGCAGCCCGATACGATCCATGACATCATGTGCCAGGCGCACGCGCACAATCCTGGCCATGGCATCACGGGCGTCCTGTGCCACAGCGAGCATGTCTACATGCAAGTGCTCGAAGGCGGGCGCGAGGCGGTCAACGCGCTGTACGCGAAAATCGTGCACGATCCGCGCCACACCGATGTGGTGCTGCTGCATTATGAAGAAATCAATGAGCGCCGCTATGCCGGCTGGACCATGGGCAAGGCGAACCTGGCGCGCATCAATCCATCGACCCTGCTGCGTTTTTCCGACTTGCCGGGGCTGAACCCGCATGCCATGTCCGGCAAGAATTCGCTGGCCTTGATCGACGAGCTGATGGCCAGCGCTTCGGTGGTCGGCCACCCGTAGGGAAGGGGCCGCACCGGGTGCGGCCGGGGCCGCCCGCGAGCCCCGTCGTCGACAGGGGCCGCTGGCATGGCGTGGGGAAAAGCTTACTCTTCGTCAGCCGACACGTCGCCGGTCTTGCGGTTGTATTTGAGCGTGATCTTGTTCAGCTCGCACAGATCGAAGTCGTCCCACTCGACTTCCGAACCATCGTCGTCGAAGGTGATGCTCAGGCTTTGCAGGCAGTGCGCCTTGCTTGCAAACTTGATCAGACGCGCTTTGTTGGGCGACAGAATCCCCTCGCCCAAACGGTCGTCGCCCCAGGTTTTGCTTTTGGCTGGCGCGATGTGGACCGAGCGGATTGGATAGCCGGTCTTGTTGACCAGCGTGAAGTCGGCATCACCGGCAATCGCGGCATTGGCAAGCAAGGCGCTTGCGATGACGAGCATCTTGATTTTCATGAGTTCTCTTTCGTTATAGTTGTTTTGACCGGCCGTCCCGCCCATGGGGCGGGTGCCGCGCCGGATCATACATGGATAGGCGCGTACGTACAACAGCGTGCCTTGCATGCCGATCGAGGAGGGGGACATGCCATCTAAGGGAACGCAGACACGCCGCCCCGACCCGATCCGGGCAGCCTGGCCAGCATGCGTCAGCGGCCTGGGTCGGTCGCCGGTGCTAGGCGACCTTGATCTGTACCCTGCGCGGCTGGGCGTGCGCCGTCTTGGGGATGCGGATCTTGAGCACGCCATTGGTCAGCTCCGCGCTCGCCTGCTCGCCGTCGAGCTCCCTGGACAGTGCGAAGCTGCGCTGGTCGTGCTGGTGCTTGACCTCGGCGTAGCGCGATTCCATCTCTGGCGGCACGTCGAGCGACACGGCGCCGTTGATGGTGAGGCTGTTCGTTTCGAGGCGCAGGTCGAGCTTGTCCCGGGAGACGCCGGGCATGTCGGCCAGCAAGGTGATGCCGTTGGCGTCTTCGATCACGTCCACCGGCGGTATCAGGACGCCGCTGCGGGCGAGGGCGGTGCCGCCGGTCTGGTCCGTGGAGCGGGATTGGGCCATCGCGCCGGCGCCCGCTTCCGCACTGCCCTGGGCGCTACCGTTGCCATCTTCCGTGGCCGCGCCGCCTTGACCGCTACGGGTTCCATCTGCCATCGCCGCACGGCTCTGGCCGCTGCCAGCGCTGGCAAAACTACCTGCCGCGCCGTCTGCGCCCGATCCGGTCATCGCTTCGCCGCCTGCCTCGCTGCCTGCGCCGCTACTGCCGCTGCTGCCAGTGCCGGCATTGCCGATGCCGCTCGCACTGCCGGCGATACCCGCGTCGGCCGGATTGCCAGCGTGGCGCGAAACCGCTGCGCGCCACGCGGCAGGGGGGACTTTACAGCAGCTTGAGCAGCGCTTCGGCGCCCGCTTCCGACGAGGCCGGATTCTGGCCCGTGACCAGCAAGCCGTCGGTCAGCACGTACGAAGCCCAGTCCGGACCTTTGGAATAGATGCCGCCATGTTCCTTGAGCATGTCTTCCACCAGGAACGGCACTACCTTGGTCAGGCCGACCGCTTCTTCCTCGGTGTTGGTGAAGCCGGTGACGCGCTTGCCGGCGACCAGCGGCTTGCCATCCGGACCCTTGACATGGCGCAGCACACCCGGTGCGTGGCAGACGGCGGCCACCGGCTTGCCGGCGGCGATCATGGTTTCGATCAGGCTGATCGAATGCTTGTCTTCGGCCAGGTCCCACAGGGGGCCGTGGCCGCCCGGATAGAACAAGGCGTCGAACTCGGCAGCCTTCATGTCCGCCAGCTTGAAGGTGGCGGCCAGGGCTGCCTGCGCCGCCGGGTCTTGCTTGAAGCGGCGCGTGGAGTCGGTCTGCGAATCGGGTTCGTCGCTCTTGGGGTCGAGCGGCGGCTGGGCGCCGGCCGGCGAGGCCAGCACGACATTGACGCCCTTATCTTTGAGCACGTAGTACGGTGCCGCGAATTCCTCGAGCCAGAAGCCGGTTTTGTGCCCGGTGTCGCCCAGTTTGTCGTGCGAGGTTAATACCATCAATACATTCATGTGGACTCCAGTGTTGGGAAAGAAGCAATCCTGGCAGTGTGGCACAAATGCCGGTGCGGCGTCGTCCAGCAGGCTTAGGCGGCTTGCAGTTCGTGGTACAGGGCCAGCATCTCCTGGCTC
Source organism: Massilia antarctica (assembly GCF_015689335.1). Taxonomy (GTDB): domain Bacteria; phylum Pseudomonadota; class Gammaproteobacteria; order Burkholderiales; family Burkholderiaceae_D; genus Telluria_A; species Telluria_A antarctica. The sequence continues at coordinate 2,654,964 of NZ_CP065053.1, forward strand.
AGCTTGTGGCGCGGGTCGAGGTGGATCATGGGCAGGTTGCGGTCGTGCGATTCGCGGATGCGGATCGAACTCGAGAGCTTGTTGGCGAGCACCGGCAAGCCTTCCGCGCTCAGTTCGTCCACCAGGCGCTGCGGCAGCCGGGCGCGGGCCTGGAACTGGTTGACGATGATGCCTTCGATCGCGAGCGCGGGATTGTGGTCGGCCTTGATCTCGGCCACGTTGGCCACCAGGGTGTACAGCGCCTGGCGCGAAAAATCGTCGCAATCGAAGGGAATCAGGCAGCGGTCGGCCGCGATCAGGGCTGACTGGGTGAAAAAATTGTAGGCAGGCGGGGTGTCGACGACAATCTCGTCGAAGTCTTGCGCCAGTTCGGTCAGGGTGTCGCGCAGCTTGTAGATCTTGTGGCGCGATTCGAGCTTGGCTTGCAGGTCGCCCAGTTCCGGGTGCGACACCATGAGCGACAGGTTCTCGAACGGCGTGGGGTGCACGAAATCGCTGGCGGGCTTGGGAAAGACGATGAAGTTGAGCATCTGCTCGAAGTAGGCGCCCATGGTCGGCGTCACGTCGTTCATGGCCGCGCCGAGCAGGTAGCGGCTGGCGTTGCATTGTGGATCGATGTCGATCAGCAGGGTTTTCTTGCCCTGCTGCGCCGCGATGGCCGCCAGGTTGACCGCGATCGTCGACTTTCCGACGCCACCCTTCTGGTTGAAAATCACACGTTTCATTTGCCGGCCCGGGAGAGTGATTGATTTTTCAATACTAGCATGCTGCGATGCAGCATCTGGTGACGGCAGGGCCAAGTGTGAGCTTGATGCCACGTTCGGCAGCAGGCAGGCGGCGGCCGGGCACAAGGCCGGCGCCGCCTTGTGATCAGTCTTCCAGCAGGCTGCGCAGCATCCAGGCGTATTTTTCGTGCGTCTGCATGCGCTGGGTCAGCAAGTCGCAGGTCGGCTGGTCGTTGGCTTTTTCGGCGACCTTGAACAGGGCGCGCGCGGTGCGCACCACGGTGGCCTGGCCTTCCATCAGGTCGCGGATCATGTCCTTGGCGCTCGGCGTGCCGCTGGTCGGCGTGATCGAGGTCAGCGCGGCGAATTGCTGGTAGGAACCGGGCGCCAGTTCACCCAGCGCGCGGATGCGCTCGGCGATCAGGTCGACCGCCAGCCACTGCTCGTTGTACAGGGTCATGAACATGGTGTGCAGGGTCTGGAACATGGGACCGGTGACATTCCAGTGGTACTGGTGGGTCTTCAGGTACAGGGTGTAGCTGTCGGCGAGCAGGCGCGACAGGCCTTCGACGATCTGCTTGCGGTCGGCGTCGGCAATGCCGAGGTCGACCATGGGGGCGGGCGAGGTGTTGCTGTTCATGGGTAGATGCTCCTGTCTGAGGCGTTGATGGGAAAAGGGTGAAGAATAGTGGCGATTTCAGGCAAGCGCGTGCGCGGCGGCATGGATCTGGCCGACGATTTCGTAGGAATGCAGGCGAGCCTGGTGGTCGAAGATCTGCGAGGTGATCATCAGCTCGTCGGCGCCGGTGCGCTCGATGAACTGCTGCAACTGGCGCGCGACCGTCTGCGGCGCGCCGATGGCCGAGCACGACAGCACCTGGTCGAGCATGGTCCTTTCCTGCGGGCCGAGGGCGTCGAGGTAGCCGGACACGGGCGGCTGGAGGCGTCCCGGGCGGCCGCTGCGCAGGTTGACGAAGGCTTGCTGCATCGAGGTGGCCAGCAGCGCGGCCTGGTCGTCGGTATCGGCGGCGAACACGTTAAAGCCGAGCATCACGTAGGGTTTGTCGAGCTGGGCCGATGGGCGGAAGCGGGCGCGGTACAGGTCCACCGCCTGCATCATCTGGGCCGGGGCGAAGTGCGAGGCGAAGGCATACGGCAAGCCCAGCTGGGCGGCCAGCTGAGCGCCGAACAGGCTCGACCCGAGGATCCAGAGCGGCACCTTCAAGCCCGCGCCGGGCACGGCCATGACCGGGCGGCGCGGCGTGTCGGCAAAGTAATCCATCAGCTCGACCACGTCTTGCGGAAACTCGTCGGCGTCCGATTGCAGGTTGCGGCGCATGGCGCGTGCGGTGGCCTGGTCCGAGCCGGGGGCGCGCCCCAGGCCCAGGTCGATGCGGCCGGGATACAGCGACTCGAGCGTGCCGAACTGCTCGGCGATGACCAGCGGAGAGTGGTTCGGCAGCATCACGCCGCCGGCGCCGACCCGGATGGTCGAGGTGCCGCCGGCCACGTAGCCCAGCAGCACGGCGGTGGCGGCGCTGGCGATGCCGGGCATGCCATGGTGCTCGGCCAGCCAGTAGCGCTTATAGCCCCAGCGTTCGGCATGCTGCGCCAGGTCGAGCGTGTTTTGGAACGATACGCGCGCGCTGCTGCCTTGGGTGATCGGGGACAGGTCGAGTACGGAAAAGGGAATCATCATCGGTGCCTTGGGACGGTAAGGGGGCTGGCGCGGCCTCTGATTGTGCAGCGCAGTTTTACCCACATGGGGACGGGTGCGCCGTTTAAAAGGCGTGTCGTCCCCATGCCGTCCGGCATCCCACAGGGCGGGTGCGCTGTATTGACAACGCTCCGCTGCGGCCGCTTACGTCAGCCGTCCCTGGCGCGGCGCGCGTTGTGCCGGGGCGCCGCGGGCGCCTTTCACGCCGTCGAGGCGGAACACGCCCACCACCTGCGACAGGCGCGCGGCCTGGTCCTGCATGCTCGCGGCCGCGGCGGCGGCTTGCTCGACCAGCGCGGCATTCTGCTGGGTCGCCTCATCCATCTGGGCGATGGCCTGGTTGACCTGGGCGATGCCGGCGCTCTGCTCGTGGCTGGCGGCGGAAATCTCGGCCATGATGTCGGTCACGCGGCGCACGCTGGCCACCACATTGTCCATGGTGCCGCCGGCGTCGGCGACCAGCTTGTTGCCGACCGATACCTTCTCGACCGAGTCGCCGATCAGGGCCTTGATTTCCTTGGCGGCCGCGGCGCTGCGCTGGGCCAGGTTGCGCACTTCCGAGGCGACCACGGCAAACCCGCGCCCCTGTTCGCCGGCGCGCGCCGCTTCCACCGCCGCGTTCAGGGCCAGGATATTGGTCTGGAAGGCGATGCCGTCGATGACGCTGATGATGTCGACGATCTTGCGCGACGAGTCATTGATCGAGGCCATGGTGTCGACCACCTTTGCCACCACCGCGCCGCCCTGCATGGCCACGTCGGACGCGGTGGCGGCCAGCTGGTTGGCCTGGCGCGCGTTGTCCGAGTTTTGCTTGACGGTGCCGGTCAGCTCTTCGATCGACGCGGCGGTTTCTTCCAGCGAACTGGCTTGCTGCTCGGTGCGCGAAGACAGGTCGAGGTTGCCGGATGCGATCTGGCTCGATGCGGTGGCGATGGTATCGGTGCCCATGCGGACCTGCATCACGATCTTGGCCAGGTCGTCGCGCATGGTGCGGATGCCGTGCAGCAGGCTGGTGCTGTCATCGTGCTTGAGGTCGATATTGACGCTCAGGTCGCCTTCGGCGATGCTGCGCGCGATCCCGGCCGCGTAGCCCGGCTCGCCGCCGAGCTGGCGCAGCAGGCCGCGCCCGATCACCAGTCCGAGCGCGAGCAGCAGGCCGGCCAGCACCAGCGCGCCCAGCGAAAAGGTGAGCAGGCGTGCGCGGATGGTTGTGTCGACGGTATCGATGTACACGCCCGAGCCGACGATCCAGCCCCAGGGCGCGAAGCCCATGACGTATGAGACTTTTTGCACCGGAGCGTCGCTGCCCGGCTTGGGCCACATGTAGAACACCAGGCCGGCGCCGCTGGCCTTGACCGTATCGGCGAATTCGACGAAGAGCTGCTTGCCGGTCGTGTCCTTGGTGGCGCTGACGTTGGTGTTGTCGAGCGCCGGCTTGATCGGATGCATCAGCACCACCGGCGTGTGGTCCTGGACCCAGAAGTATTCGGTCTTGTTGTAGCGCAGCACCTTGATGGCGGCCAGGGCGTTTTTCTGCGCCTCGGCCTTGCTCATGCCGCCTTTTTCGGACAGGCCGTGAAAGTAGGCGACGATGCCGTGCGCCGTTTCGACCGCTTGCCGCACATTGTTTTGGCGCTCTTCCAGGATGAGGCGCTTTTCGGAGATCAGGAACAGGGCGGTCAGCACCGCGATGCCGACGATGCTGCTGATGATCAAGGTGGCGAGCTTCCTGGCGATGCTCATCGATTCGAGAAAGGGAATAGTCATGGCGACATCCTTTGCGTGCAGTCTGCGAGCCCGGCTTTCGCGCCGCGCCGCGTGATGCTGTTGAAAAGCCACCGGGCTGGCTGGCGACAGAATGCGATTGCGCTCCCGCATCGCTGCAGGCTTGCCGGCCGGCCTGGCGCGGGTGAGCGCGGCAACCCGCAGGCGGGCAGGAAGGCAAAGCGGAATCGGCGCTGCCGTCATGCCGACAATGAAATATCGATGAAAAAGATTACTTTATAGAAATGGGAGAGTCAATGACAGGATGCCGATGACCGTGCATTTGGCGCCGTTCCGTTTGAAAAGCAACAGGCCAGATGGGCATTGAATATAGATGTTGCAAATAATGTGTAATAGCAAGGTCATCCGGTGGTCACTCTGTCGTAACATAACGGCAATATTATCTTTCTTGCTTGCCCGATAGATTGTGACCAGATGATTTTCCAGGAAAGACATGCTCATGTTGTATTCCACACCAAGACCCCGTTCCATGCCGCTGGCCGCGCGCGTCCTGTTTGCCGCGCTGATGGGCGCCAGCCTGGCTGCCTGCGGCAACGACGACCCGGCCCCGCTGGCATCGGCGCCGGCGCTGCAAGATCCGCCGTCCGCGCCTGGCGCCGCCGACCCCTCGCGCGCCTGCGGCGCCAAGTCCGCCACTATGCGCTGCGCCCCATGAGCGCGGTTTCCCCCCGCGCCACCGATAGGCATTCCCGACCATGACGATGACACCCAACAGCAGACGCGCGTTCTTGCGCAAGGCCGCCAGCATCGGCGGCAGCGCCGCCGCGCTCTCCCTGTTCCCGCCCGCGATAGGCAGGGCCCTCGCGGTCGCGGCCAACAACCGCACCGGCACCATCCGGGATGTCGAGCACATCGTCATCCTGATGCAGGAAAACCGTTCCTTCGACCATTACTTCGGCACCCTGAAAGGGGTGCGCGGTTTCGGCGACCGCTTCCCGATCCCGCTGCCGGCGTCTGGCGCGATGGGCAAGCACCGGGTCTGGTACCAGCTCAACGATGCGGTGGCGGCGGCGCCGCGCGTGATCGCACCCTTCCATCTGAATACCCAGCAAAGCTTCAATGCGATGCGGGTGGCCGGCACCCCGCACAGCTGGCCGAACGCGCAGAACGCGTGGAACCACGGCATCCTGGCCAACTGGCCGGCGCACAAGCAAAACCATGCGATGGGCTATTACAAGGAAGCCGATATTCCTTTCCAGTTCGCGCTGGCCAACGCGTTTACGATTTGCGACGCCTATCACAGCTCGTTCCAGGGCGGCACCAATCCGAACCGGGTGTTTGCCTGGACCGGCGCCAACGACCCGCTCAAGCAGGGTAACGGCCCGGTGATCGGCAACAGCTACGACAGCGTCGAGCACGATCCGACCGGCGGCTACGCCTGGCTCACCTATCCGGAACGGTTGCAGGCGGCCGGCATCGGCTGGCAGGTGTACCAGAACATGGCCGACAACTTCACCGACAACCCGCTGGCGGGCTTCAAGCGCTTTCGCGATGCCTTCGCCAATGCGCCCGGGTCCGACCCGCAATTGCGCGAACGGGGCATGAGCACGCGCGACCTCGACCAGCTGAAACTCGACGTGCAGGCCGGCAAGCTGCCGCAAGTGTCGTTCATCGTCGCCACCGCCGAAGGCTCGGAGCATCCCGGGCCGTCCAGCCCGGCGCAGGGCGCCGAATACACGGCGGCCGTGCTGGACGCGCTGACCTCGAACACCGAGGTCTGGAGCAAGACCGTGCTGTTGCTGATGTTCGATGAAAACGATGGCTTTTTCGACCACGTGCCACCGCCTGCCGCGCCATCGTACGTGCAATGGCACAGCGACGCGAAGCAAGCCGTGCTCGCTGGCGCCTCGACCGTGAGCACCGTTGGCGAATACCATGAGTTCGCGACCGCCGAAACGATGGAAACGCCCGCGCTCATGCACCGCCCGTACGGCCTGGGTCCGCGCGTGCCGATGTATGTGATTTCGCCGTGGAGCAAGGGTGGCTGGGTCAACTCGCAAGTGTTCGACCACACCTCCGTCATCCGCTTCATCGAAAACCGTTTCGGCGTGATGGAACCGGGCATCACCCCGTGGCGCCGCGCCGTCTGCGGCGACCTGATGAGTGCATTCAACTTCAAGGACCCGGACGGCGCGGCCTTTTCCGGCGCCTTGCCCGATACCAAGGCGCTGGCCGCGCGCGCCCGTGCGCTGGGCGAGACCACCACCCCGGAGCTGCCGCCCTTGCCGGAACTGCCGACCCAGGCGACCGGCACCCGGCCCTCGCGTGCCTTGCCGTACGAGCTGCACGTCAGTGCGCGGGTGCATCCCGACACGGTCGACGTGGAGCTGCTGTTTTCCAACACCGGTGCGGCGGCGGCAGTGTTCCATGTGTACGACCAGAATCGCCTGACCCAGGCCCCGCGCCGCTACACGGTGGAGGCGGGCAAGGACTTGAACGGCGTCTGGCCCCTGGGCGACCAGCAGGGCATGTACGATCTGTGGGTGCTGGGGCCGAACGGCTTTCACCGCCACTTCAGCGGCACTGCGTCGCGCCAGGGGCCGCAGCCGGAAATCCAGGTCTGCTACGACATTGTCAACGGCGGTGTGTCGGCCAAACTGCGCAACAACGGCAGTGTGGCGGCGACCTTCGTGCTCAAGGCCAATGCCTACCTCGATGCGCCGGCGTGGAACGTGACGGTGGCGGCCGGTGCGCTGTCGGAGCAAGCCTGGCCGCTGTGCGATTGCGGCAACTGGTACGACTTCAGCGTGCGCGTGACGGAACTGCCCGGCTACGTGCGGCGCTTTGCCGGCAGGGTGGAAACGGGCAAGGATTCGATCAGCGACCCGGCCATGGGCGGGCTGGCGCTGGCCGGCGATTGAGCGATCACGATGCGGCGATGAAGCGACCCTGGCCGCCGCTGCCCGCGTGAGCGCGCAATGGCTCACGCAGTTGCCGCGGGTTCAAATGGATGCTTAGGGCGCCGCCGAGAACGACCCGTGCGAAGGAAACTTGGCCTTTATCCACTCGCGGTTCAGTTGCAGGGCCGTGACTATGTCCTGCGGCAAGGTGTCGAGAATCTCCGGGTCGTCGCTGGGGGTATCGGCCAGCAGGCTGGCCAAGTGGATGATGCCGCCGAGCTTGCTGAACGGATGGGCCGCCATCGGGTCCGACGAGCATTCCAGCGCGCGCACTATGGTTTCGGGAAAGTTCCAGCGCCGGCACAGCTCGGCCGTGATGTCGCCTTCGCAAAAACCCAGCAAACGCTGTTCGCGTTCCCAGCGTCCGCCCGGCAGGTGCGGCTGCAGTTCGATTTCCGCGAATGCGCCCGGCTCGGCCTGGTAGATCAGCAGTTCGCCCAGACGCACCATCATCCCGGCCAGCCAGGCATCCTGGCCATCGCTGCCCAGGCTCGACGAGAGCCACTTGGCATAGCCGGCGCAGGCCATGCTGCTTTTCCAGAATTCATCGCTGTCGAGGCCCGGCAAGTCGGGGAAGGTTTCAGCGAAGCAGGCCGCCAGGGCCAGGGTGCGCACGTGCGACATGCCGGTCATGGCGATGGCGTCGTCGAGCGAATTGACGCCGCGCGTGACGCCGAAGCGGGCGCTGTTGGCCAGGCGCATCAGCTTGGCGGTGAGCGCCGGATCGCGCGCGATGATGGAACTGATCAACTTGGCCGAGGCATCTTCATCATCGAGCGTCTTGATGAGGGCATGGGCTACTTCGGAGATCACCGGGAGTTTGACGTTCTGAAAAAATGCGGAGAGTTCGGGCATGGGGCTTCCTTTGAAGGTCAGTCGCGGCGTGGTGAACGGAGAGGCAAACGGAACGGTTTGGACAGGACAAGGGCCGCGCCGCCGGGCTGGGCCGGGAGAGTCGATGGGTGAACGGCGGTGCGATAGCGGGCAGGCATGCTTCGGATTTCCCCGGCTTGCGTTGATGATCCAGTCTACTCTGAGTAATGCCCCATGCAAACAAAATCCGACGCGTCCAGGACAGGGCGGCCAGCCTGCCATGGCGCCGGCGCCGGCGCGCGCGCGGACCATTTTCCATTTCCTCTACGGGCGACTGGCGCGCCATGCGGCTTGCGTAAAAAACAGCACGCGCGCGCCGTGCGCCGAGGGTGTTGTTTTAGCGTGCGCCGTGGGGCGGGCGATGGCCTTCGGACCGTCCACCGGGATATGTTGACAGGAGGCCATACGTCATCTATGTTCAATAGTGTTAGCTCAGCGTTCCGAAAGAGACGTTTCCCGCCTCAGGAAATTGACTATGGTCAAGGCTGTTCAGGCATCGCAGAGCAAGATTGAAGACTGCTTGGTCCCGTTCAATCACTCGGAGGCAATCGCCATGACAGCTTGCAACCCAACAGCCGCCTGCGCGCTCGCGGCACTCGTACTGGCCGGATGCGGCGGCGCGGTACACGTTCCGGACCGGAATATTTCGCTCACCGTGTTGTCGAGCAAGCCGAATGAAGTGTCCGGGGGCGATGCCCGCATTGCGGTCAGCGCGGCAGGCGACCTGCCCGGCGGGCTGACGTTCCGGCTCAACGGCCAGCGCATCGATCCGCCGATGGTGGCCGCCGGCACGCGCATGGAAGGCGTGGTGTCGGGCCTGGCCGAGGGCCGCAATACCTTGGAAGCAAGTTATACCGATCATGGGGGCAGGGAGGTATCGGCCAGGCTGGTGCTGGTCAATTACCCGGTGACCGGACCCATGTTCACCGGCCCGCAGCAGCAGCCTTTTGTGTGCCGCACCCAGGAATCGGGCCTGGGCCAGCCGCTGGTGGATAATCACGAGGGCATCGGCCATCCGGTGTTCGATGCTGCGGCAATCGATGCGCCGGGCAGGCACGTGGTAGGGTACAGCCGCTACTGCGCCATCAACACCCAGGTTCACTATTTTTACCATACCGGCGAGGGATTCAAGCCGTTCGATCCCGCCACCGGCTACACGACGCCGCCGGCGGACCTGAAAACCATCGTCCTCAATGGCGCCAGCGTGCCGTTCGTGGTGCGGGTCGAAGCCGGCACCATCAACCGCTTCGTGTACACCATCGCCATGCTGGCACCGTCCGCCGCGCGCGCCGATGCGGCGCCGCGGTTCGATACCGCGGCCTGGAACCGCAAGCTGGTGTACTGGCTGCGCGGTGGCGTGGGCATCGGCCACCAGCAGGGCACGGCAATCTGGTTCAGCGGCGGCATGCGCGGCGCCGAGCGCCAGATCATTTCCAGGATACTCGCGCAGGGGTATGCGGTGGCCAGTTCGTCCGGGAATGAAGCAGGCGTACATTACAACATGCGCCTGGCCGAGGAAACGGCCGCCATGACCAAGGAACGCTTCATCGAGGCGGTCGGCCAGCCGCTCTTCACGGTCGGCGTCGGCGGCTCGGGTGGGGCGGTGCAGCAGTATCTGTTTGCGCAAAACCGGCCAGGATTGCTGGACGCCGGCATCCCGGTGCAATCGTATCCGGACATGGTCACCCAAACGATTCCCGTGGCCGACTGCCCGCTGCTGGAACAGTATTTCAGCGAGGAGGTGGCGCTCGATCCCGCCTCACCGTGGAAGACCTGGAGCCGGCGCTCCCTGATCGAGGGCAGCAACGCCAGCGACACGGTGGTCAATCCCATCACCGACAAGCCGGGATCGAGCGAGTGCATCAACGGCTGGCAGGGCGCGGTGCCGACCGTGGTCAATCCGGTCTACAAAGACCCCCGCTATGATCTGGTGGTCCAGAATTACGGTTATCCGCCGGACGTCTTTGCCAAGGTCAAATGGACGCACTGGAACGACCTGGCCAATATCTACGGCACCGACAGCGATGGTTTTGCGCCGAATTCGCTCGATAACGTCGGCGTGCAGTACGGCTTGGGCGCGCTGGCGGCGGGGCAGATCGGCAAGGATGAATTCTTGCGCATCAATGCCTGCGTCGGCAGCTGGAAAGTGCCGTCCCAATTCGTCATGTGGGATATGGCGGCCGACCCGTTCGACGCGCGCAACATGCAGCGCAGCGCCACCTGCCGCGACCCGGGTGGCCTGCCCGCGCCACGCCGCGCGGGCGACCTGCCGGCCATGCGCGCGGCCTACACGTCGGGTCACGTGTTCACCGGGCAGCGGCTGGACATTCCGATGATCGATTTGCGACCCTACCTGGAACCGGTGCTCAATATGCACAACGCGCGCCAATCGTTTTCGGTGCGCGCGCGCCTGCTCGACACAAACCGCACGGCGGCAAAAAACCAGGTGATCTGGTTCACGACGTCCGAAGCGGACCAGCCGGCGCACGCCATCGATGCGCTGGGGGTGCTCGACCGTTACCTCAGCACGGGAAGCGCGCCGGCGCAATTTGCCGACACCTGTTTCGACGCCAGCGGCGCCGTGATCGCGGCCGGCGCGTCGGTCTGGGACGGCATCCTGAATCAACGGCCGAAAGGCGCCTGCAGCGCCGCCTTTCCCGTCTATGCGAGTCCGCGCATGGTGGCCGGCGAGTCGATCAAGGGTGATGTCTTCAAGTGCAAGCTGAAACCGGTGGCGGCGGCGCTCAGGGATGGCACCTATCCGGAAGCGGCCCGCTTCAGCGCGCGCGACAAGGAATGGCTGGAGCGGATTTTCCCGCAAGGCGTATGCGATTACCGCTTCGGCGACCAGGGCCGGCCGGCGCACTGGTGACGGCGCGGCCGGTCCCGCCGCGGCGGCGGCTTATCTGGCGCCGCTGTATTTGAACGCCAGGATCGCGCCCGGATTTTCCAGCCTGGCCGTGGGCGCGCCGCTGTCGCTGGTGCCGAGCGAACCTTCGATATCGGTCGCCACGTAGATGGTGGCGCCATCGGCGCTGACCACCACGTCGCGATACCGGTTCACCGAGCGAAACAGCGGCTCGGCGTCACCGAGCGGCAGGTGGCCGGCCGGATCGAGCCGCACGCGGTAGACGGTGCCGCGTTTCAGGCTGCCGATCAGCAGCGAATGCTCCCATCCCGGAATGGCGGCCTTGCCGCCGCCCTTGTAGTACGCGACCGAGGACGGCGCCAGCGTGGGCCAGCAGATGTAATACAGGCTGTTCTCGGCGCACACCGGGTCCTTGAAACTGGAGCTGCTGTCGACCGTGTAGAAGGTCTTGAGCGGTTCGACGAAGTCCGTATCGGACCACGACGATTCGCGCTGCACCGGCACGCCGGGCGGCACCTGGGTGCCGTTCAGGGCCGGGTCCTTGACGCCTTCGCAGCCGCCTTCGGCCGCCGAATAATTGGCGTAGGCGTAGCCGGCATCGTCCTTGCGGCCGGCCACGTTCGGCCAGCCGTAATTGCGGCCGGCCAGGATCAGATTGAGTTCATCGTCGGTATTCGGCCCCTGGTCGGTGGCGTACAGTTCTCCGGAAGGGCTGAAGGCCATGCCTTGGGTATTGCGGATGCCCCAGGCATACACATGGCTTTTCACGCCGTGGATCACCGGGTTATCGAGCGGGATGGAGCCGTCCAGGTTCAGGCGCAGGATCTTGCCGCGATAGCGGCTCCAGTCGGCGGCGCGCACCTCGGCGGCGCTCGGCAGCACCTGGGCCTGGTTCTGCACGCACAGATACCTCATCTGGTTGGCTCCCTGGTCGCCGATCGAGTAATACAGCTTGCGGTCGGGACCGAACAGCAGGCGCGCCGATTGATGGTCGTGCGAGGACGGCAAGCCTTTGATCAGGTCGGTCGGCGAGCCCAGTGTGCGGGTCTTGGCATCGTAGGTGTAGCGGCGGATCGCGGTCCGGTTGGGAAACTGGCCGCCGTCGCCGCTCGCGTAGGAGAACGATACATACACATAATCGTGGCCGCGCTTGGCGAGCAAGTCCGGATGCAGCGCCAGGCCGAGCAGGCCATCCTGCGCCTTGTCCGAGACGACCGCCTCGTCGATGGTGGCGATGACGATTTTGGTGCCGCTGTCGGGATCGACGCGCAGCACGCGCTTGCCGATCTGTTCGGTCAGCCATAACTGGCCATCCGGTCCCAGCACCATGTTGTGCGGATTGGCAAAGCCGGTGGCGACCACTTTCCTGGAAAAGCCGGGCGGCAGCGGCGCAACCCTGGCGCCGGGCGGCGGCGGCGGCTCCGCCCAGGCCGGCGTGCCGACGGTCAGCAGAAGGATGAGTGCGTGGGCAATGCCGTTCCGATTCATGTTTCCTCCGTGGGGGGCGGTTGATGTATGAACAACAATGCAATATACCTTACCTGGTGTCGGGCGCATCGGGCTGCGCTTGCGGGACCGCCTCGCCGGGTGTCGCCAGCACCTGGGTCCAGTAAATGCGGGGGCTCTCGCCCGCATGGTTGATGGCGTAGCCGGCGCCCATGTCGGTATATTGCGCATCCATCACGTTGGCGCAGTGGCCCGGGCTGCCCAGCCATCCGGCGACCACGTCGTCGGCCGAGTCCTGGCCGACCGCGATGTTTTCGCCGATGCGGCGCCAGCGATAGCCGGCTTCGAGCGCGCGTTGGTCCACCATGCGGCCATCCTTGCCCGTGTGGCTGAAGTAGTGTTGCCTGGCCATGTCGCCGCTATGGCCCAGCGCCGTGCTGGCCAGCTCCTCGTTCCAGGCCAGCGGCGGCGCGGCTTCGAATGCTTGCGTGCCGCAGTTGCGGGCGCTGGCGCGAGCCCGGTTGACCGCTTCCAGGATGCGCTGCCCGGCTTCGCGCGGCGGCGGCAGGCGCGAGGCGGCCGAGGGCGGGGCCGGGCGGGCGAACACGATCATCCAGCTATCCCCGGTGCGGCGCGCACCGATCTCGGAAAACTGCGTGCTCAATAGCGTCTTGCAATAGCTGCGTTCGAGGCTGGCCAGGACCCGGGCGGGATCGGACACGCCGGCCACGAACATCGCGTCCGCTTGCGCCACCGGATAGCCGGCGCGCCCGATCGCCTTGTCGAGCAAGACGCCGGGAGGCAGCTGGACCCTGGACAAGGCCGGATGCGGCACCAGCCGCGCGACCGGCCCCATGGAGCGGCCCTGGCAGGTGTGCGGGGCGGCGCGGTAGGCGTTGATCAGCTCGATGAGCGTGGTGCCCTGCTGGGCGCTGGCCGGCAGTGCGGCAAGGAGCAGGCTGGCGGCCAGCCAGCGCAGCCGGGTGCGGATGGATCCCTGCGGCGGTGCGGTGTGGGGAGCGAGGGTCGTCATGGCGGCGATTCTAACAGCGCCCGCCGCGCGGGTCGATTTGGCCGATTCCCGGGCAGTGGGGCCCGCATATTTGCTATGCTAGCGTTTTTCCACCGGCCGGCGCGTGTGCGCGGGCCGGCGAACCTCATTTACGGAGTAGTGCATATGGCCTCGTTGCAAGAGCAGTTTTTGAAAGCCGGCCTGGTCGACAAAAACAAGGTCAAACAGGCCCACCAGGACAAGAGCAAGCAGAAGAAGGTCGAGCGCCGCACCGGCATCGAGACCGTCGATGAAGCGCGCCTGGCCGCCCTCGAAACCCAGCGCAAGAACGCCGAGCGGGCGCGCGAACTCAATGCCCAGCGCGACGCGGCCGCGAACGAGAAAGCGATCGGCGCGCAGATCACCCAGATGGTGCAGAAGAATCGCCAGAGCAAGGGCAATGGCGACATCGCCTACAACTTCACGCACAACAACAAGATCGAGCGTTTCTATGTGTCGGCCGCAGTGCAGGCGCACCTGGTGGCCGGTCGCCTGGTGATCGTTCGCCAGGGCGATTCCACCGAACTGGTGCCGCGCGTGATTGCCGATAAAATCGCCGAGCGCGATGCTTCCATCGTGGTGCGCGTGAATAAAACCAGCACCGAAGTCGATGCGGACGATCCGTACGCGGCGTTCCAGATTCCCGATGACCTGATGTGGTAGCGGGGTGCGGCGCGTCGTTCAGGGCGCGCGGGCCGGTTCCGCGCGGCCCGAAAAACGGGCACGGTACTGCAGCGGATTGACGCCGAAATTGCGCAAAAATACCCGGCGCAAGGTTTGTTCTTCGGCGTAGCCGATCTTCAGGCAGATGGCTTTCAGGGGCAGGGTGCTCGATTCCAGCGCGCGGCAAGCCGCTTCCATGCGGATCGCCTCGACGGTCTTGGCCGGCGTGCGGCCCACCGTGGCGGTGTAGACGCGCACGAAGGTGCGCAGCGACATGTTGGCCATCTCCGCCAGCCGCGCCACGCCGAGATCCTGATCGATGTGGCTGGCGATCCAGGAATGCAGGCTGGCGAAATTGCCGTCGTCGCGCGCTTGCGTGGCCAGCGGCACGCTGAATTGCGATTGTCCGCCGGCGCGCTTGATGAACATCACCAGCTGGCGCGCGGTCTGGATCGCGATCTGGTGGCCATGGTCCGCTTCGATCAGGGCCAGGCTCATGTCGATGCCGGCGGTGACGCCGGCCGAGGTCCACAGCGCGCCATCCTGGATGAACAGGGCATCCGGGTCGACCCGTACCTGCGGGTGGCGCTGCTGGAGGCGATCGGCCCAGGCCCAGTGCGTGGCCACGCGGCGTCCGTCCAGGTGGCCGGTGGCGGCCAGCACAAACGCCCCGGTGCACACCGAGCATACGCGCCGCACGCCGGCTGCGCGGCCGGCGATCCAGGCCGCCAGTTGCGGACAGACGGAAAATTCCTCGCCCTTGCAGCCGCCCGCGACGATCAAGGTATCGATATCGGTTCCGTCCAGGGTGGCCAGCGTCCGCGTGTCGACCGCCAGGCCGGCGCTGGACATGACGCTGCCGCCGCCGACGGAGGCGACCACGGTTTCATACAGCGTTTGCGCGCCGGCGCCCTCGCCAAGCCGGTTGGCCGTGGCGAACGCCTGCAGCGGGCCGGCCAGGTCGAGCAGGTTCATGTCCTCGTAAGCGAGAAAGACAATGCGCCGCGTGGTCGGACCGGACATGGGGGTTCCTTATTCAGGCAGTAGGAAGAGGCGCATTATCGCCCCTGCCATGGATACTCCGCTTCCAGCACGACGAAACGGGCGGCCGCCGCGCCGTAGCGGGTGGTGATGTCGTCCAGCGCTTTATCGAGCACCAGCGCCGACGGCGTGGAGTCGAACCCGGGCAGGATCGACTCGGGCTGCTTGCCCCGGCCGGCGACCATGTCGGGAACCAGCATCAAGCCGTTGCGCGTCCTGACCGGAGAGTCGGACTGCGCAAGCGCGTGGACGCGCGCGCGCAGGGTGGCGGTATAGGCGTCGGCGGTGAGCGAGAGCGCCAGTTCGTCCACGCCGTCGGCCACGGGAATGCCGATATCCTGGGTTGGACGCAGAAAATACGAGATGACGGCCGTCACGCGGTCGCCGAAGGTGATGCGGAAAGAGTCGCTGCTGTGGGCGCTGCCCCAGTTGCCGACGCCGAGCTGCGTGGCCACGACGCGCGCGCGTTCGCTGCCGCCAATGGCTTCGACCAGTGCCAGGGCGGTCGGAATGGCGGCGCTGATGCCGGCGCTCGATACGATTTTTCCATCGGCGACATAGCGCGTGTTCTTCAGCCAGACCGTCTCCGGAAAGGCCGCCACGCGCGACTGGTGGGTGCTCCAGTGGCCGGTCGCGCGGTGGCCGCGCGTCAGGCCGGCCTTGGCCAGCACGATCGACCCATTGCAAATGCTGACCATGGTCGCGCCTTTCGCCGCCTGGGCGCCAACCCAGGCCAGCAGGGCCGGATCGCCGCTCTTGTTCATGGCGGGGACGACGACGTAATCGGCGCCGTCGGGATAGCGCTGGTCGAACTGGGCGACGGTATTGTCCGGGGCGATTTTCAATGGCGGCAGTTGCAGCAGGCCGGCTTGGGTGGCCACGCTGACGACGTCGGCGACACCGGATTGGGCAAGCACGCCGTAAGGGAGCACGAAGTCGGACATCACCGTGCCGCTGTTTTCGCCAAGGACCGCGATGACAGGGCGGGTACGCCCGAAACGCGGCGCGTAGGCGTCGATTTTTTCGCCGGGCCGGACCTCGGTCACGGCCGCTGCCACCACGGGCGTGCCCTGCTGGGCGGAGGCGGGCGCCGTCAAGGCGAGGGAGGCAAGTGCGATGAGCACCAAGCGCGTGAATCCAGTCATGTTTGAAACTCCTGTCAGGCCATCGGTAAAGTCGCGGAACGCCGGCGCGGACGTCAACGCCGGCGGGTAGCAGGGCCATCTTACGAGGAGGTGGTTTTGGCGTAAATGACAAAATACAGTCAATTCACGCCACGAGCGGCATGGACGCGCGGGTGCGGCGTCGCCACAGGGGCACCGGCCGGTGCGGAGTATCGGTTTCGAAACAAAAACGCCAACCTGCATGGGTTGGCGTTTCGCTTGCCGCTACGGCGGTCAAGACCATCCCCGCCGCAGCGGGGGATGGCGGGGATTACTTGGCGGCCGGGGTCGCGGCTGCAGCGACAACCGGTGCCGCTGCTGGCGCGCTGGCGGCTTTTTCCGCTGGCATGGCTTCTTTGGCTGCCTTGGCTTGTTTCGCTGCCTTGGCGTGGGCCTTGCCGGACTTCTTGTGGGTTTTTACTTCGGTCTTGGTGGTGGTGACTTCTTCCTTGGCACCCGGAGTAACCGTGGTTTCCTTGGTTTCGGTCTTGACCACCTGCGCGTCCTTGACATCGGTCTTCACGACCTTGGTTTCCTTCGATTCGGTCTTGACGACGTGCGCTTCGGTTTTTACCGCTGGCGCAGCTGCGGCGGCAGGAGCAGGAGCTTGAGCGAAAGCAGCGGTAGCGAACAGGCCGGTGATCAGGGTAGCGATAATTTTGGTCATGATGTGATTTCCTTAGAATTGGTATAAACGGTTTATTTTGTTTGTGTGAAGCGTCTTGCTTACTTGCTTGCCTGCGGAGCCGGCTTGGCGGCTTCGGTGGCGGTCTTGATGTCCTGGGCTGGTGCTTTGACTGCGGCTTTGGTATCAACCTTTACTTCAGCCTTCGCTACCGGTGTTGCTGGTGCCGGGGCCGGGGCCGGGGACTGAGCGAATGCGGCGCTGGCGAACAATCCGACGGTCAGGGTAGCGATTACTTTTTTCATGGTCAGTCCTTTTTCTGGGTTGAGGTTCGGTGCACATTTGCCGTGTCACTGAGCTGAAAACGCCGCCCGCAACCAAGGCGTTGACGGCCTTTACACGCGCTTACAAGTTGCGCTAATTGCTTACAACTCGGCAGCTGCCGTCAAACAGAGCGTGGCAAGCGATTGTGCGGCCACCGGTGCGGTCCGGAATCAGGGTAGCGAGGGAGTGGACTGCTGCCATTTGCCTATCCGACGAAAGGATCGTCTTGAACATCCGCTTGATGGGACTCATGGCTGCCATGGCAATCGGTTGTAGCGCGGGAGCGGATGCGCAGCCGAATCCGACCAGCGTGTACACCGACATCGCCGGCAAGTCGTGCCAGAAATCGGTCGATGACAAGGTCTGTGGCGCCTACACATTGACCTGTCCCGGCGTGGGCAAGTACCGCCTGCACATCCTCGACGACGACGGACGCAATTCGATTGACATCGTGAGCCCGGATGCGAGGATTTTTTCGCTCAATTACTGGGACGTCGTCACTCCTGGATTTTCCACCCTCGGCAAAAAAGCTGAATGGCGGGTTGCCAACATCGCTGGGAAGTCGGTTCCGGTGGCCTTGATCGTGCGCCTGAGCGTGATGGATCAAAGCGACCCGGAGCGCCCGAAGCGGCGTGCGGTCCTTGTGGTGGCGCGCATCGGCAAGGACACGGCCTGTGTGGTGGACGTGGTCGATGCGGCATCCGCCGCCGCCAATGCCGCGGCCAGGGCCGCCGCCGATCGTCCAGCGCAAGCCTGTTTGAAGTCCGTTGCGCCTTGGTCGGTTCGCTAGCGCAGGACCAAGCCCTTGCCGGCACGGACACGACGCCGCGCACGGGAGCGCCAGTCACGCGCCATCATGACGCATGCGCGGCGTGCCGCATGACGGCCGCTTGCCACAGCGGTTCACCCGCAGCGGGCATGCCGGCAAGCGTGAGCAGCGAGTCGATGTAATCGGCGTATCCAGGATCGGCCAGTTCCTTGACCAGAGCCAGGTTCAGCAGGGCAAACGCGGCATGCCAGCCATCGCCTTCCTGGCCTGGCCGGCGCAGTGCGAGTGCCGGATTGAACTGGTAGCGCCCGGTCGACAAGCGTTTGAACAGGCGCCGGTTATACGCATAGTCGCGGTTGACCTCGTTGCGCGCCAGGACGCCCGAGATAAAGGCGCGCTTGCCGCGTTCCGGCGCCAGCACCGTGGGCGGCCACTTTTCGTAGGCGGCCAGCAGCATGCCGGCGTCGAAGCTGCCGCGCTCGCTGGCATCGGCCCGGCCGAAGCAGGACTTGAAGAGCACCCACATGGTCTGGAACAGCAGATACTCGGATTGACGGCGGTCGATGCGCACCAGGCGGTCACCGGCCATGACGTCGATGCTGGGCGGCGCCACCAACTGGTAGACGGCGCCGAACGGGCCGCTGGCGTAGGCATTGTCGCGCAGGGCGGTGGCCATGGCCCAGTGCAGCGCGTTGCGGCCCAGGTGATCGGTGGCGGACAGGTCGGCGCCGCGCGCCAGCAATGCCTCGATGAGGGGGACGTTGCCGGCCGCCGCCGCCGCCATCAGGGGCGTCTGGTTCATCGGCGTGCGATGCTCGACGCCATGCTTGTCGCACAGCCGCAGCACATCCTTGATGTTGCGCGCGAAATAGGGCATGTAATGGCGCCGCCCGAGCGTGGCGCCGAGCTTGCGGAAGTTGTAGGCCTGCTCGTAGCCGGCACAGCGCGCCAGCACGTCGGCCAGGACGGATTCATCGAAACAGGCGGCATACTCGTACAGCTGGCTCTTGTGCTTGCTGCCGGGGGCGCGCTCGCAAAATACCTTGGCCAGGCTCTCGCGCAGCCTGGCTTCGCCGAACACCGGCCAGGGCACCGGGGTGCTCTTGAGGATCAGGCGCTCGATCGCGTCGGCTTGCTCCTGCTTGCCCTGCAAGGCCAGCTTGCGCGCTTCTTTTTGCCAGTCTTCCAGGCTGGACGCGGGCGTATCGGGCTTGGGCGCGGCGCCCGCCTGCGCGATATCGAGCAAGCGCAACAGCGGATGCGCGGTATCCGATTCGATCAGATACACATGGCGAATCGCCCGGGTCAAGGCCACATACAGGGCATTGACATAGAACTTGTAGATTTCGAGCGACTTGTCGGACTTGTCCCTGGCACGGCTGTACTGCAGATCGTCGCTGGCGATGTCGGCCGCGCTGATGCCGTCGGCGATGTCGCCGAAGCGGGCCCGTTTGTCGGAGATGAAACGGAACAGCACGATGCTGTCGTACTCGAGGCCCTTGGCTTCGTGCACCGAAAAGATCAGCGGCGTGTCGAAGTGTTTCTTCGCTTCCTCCTTGTCTTCGTCGCGCAGTACCAGCACCGCACAGCGGGTGGAGCGGCGCGTCTGCGCGTTCAGGTCGCGCGGCGCGCTATCGCTGTCGGCCAGCAGGCTGACCGTGCCCGCTTCCTGGTTGACGGCGTCGACCAGGAAATTGCTCTCCCGATCGATCGAGCCGAAGCGCCGGTGCTTGATTTTCAGGAGCGCGTTGGCTACCCGCGTGACTTGCGTGCCGTTCCTGAAATTGGTGCGCAACACCTGCAACTGCTGGCGCTCGGCCAGTTCAGGGTCGCGCCAGAACAGGGATTTGACTTTGCTCCAGGAGAAAAAATTCGGGTGCACGATCTGGTTCGAGTCGCCGCACAGCAGGAACTGGCCCGGTTTCTTGAGCGCCTGGAGCACCAGCGCCAGTTGCGCCACGGTCAGATCCTGCACCTCGTCGACCACCACGAAGTCGTAGCGCGCCTGCACTTCGGCGCGCCAGTCGTGCGCCACCAGGTTCAGGTCAAACAGCCCGGCCTGCTGTAGCCACGCGCGGTAGCGCTCGAACAGATCGTACAGGGTATCGCGCTCGGCCGCGCCGAAGATCGACTGGCGCGTGCCGAGGGCGCGGTATTGCTCGCGCGTGAGCACGCCGGCGGCATCGGCCGCGAGCACGCCACGGATTTCCTCGAATGCCTGATGGGCGTCGATGGCCTTCCATTGCTGGCGCATGCGCGCGAACCAAGCGGAAAAATCGCGCCAGGTGGCTTCGCGGCCGCGCGGGACCCGCACCGATTCGAGAAACTCGCGGTAGGACAGGAAGGTCGCTTCCTGACCGCTCTGCTCGAAGCCGTCGGCGTAATACAGATCGCGCGCGGACTGCGCCAGGTAGGCCGAGTGGGTCACGTACAGGACCTCGCCCTCGGCCTGCTTCATCTTTTCGAGCGTCAGCGCGGTCTTGCCGCTGCCGGCGCTGCCGACGATGACCAGGGGCGCGTTTTGCATGTACACGGCGTGCTGCGCATCGTCGAACGACATCACCTTGTCGAGCCAGTGCACCTGGCGCCGTTGCGGATGCAGATAGGGGATGGGCGCTGCCTGCGCGATTGCTTCGGCGGTGTCGGCCGTGGCGATGGCGCTCTCGTCGATCCGGGCTCCACGCAGGAAGCGCGACTTGTCGTAGTCGTGCTGTTCGATCACTTCTAGCAGCAGCGCGTAGACTTCGCCGTGGTAGCGGATGGTGGAGAACAGCAGGCGGTCGGCGTAGTCGAGCTTGGCGCGATAGATCCTGGCGTGGGTCAGATTGGTCAATTTCTTGACATCGATCGCGCGAAAGTCGTCGCGTTCGATGGCCTGGCGCACCTTGTCGTAGTGGGCTTTGTTGCGCGGCGGGCAAAAGTTGCTGTATTCGAGGATTTTCATGGGTGGCGCGCTCGTAGCGACGTTTCGGTGGCGGTATTTTAGGCGAGACGAGCGCCTGTGAGGCGCGGAAATTCGCGCGAAGGCGCAGGGGCGGGGCGGACCCAGGGGCATCCGCAGCGCGACCGGGCCAGTGGCGCCGGGTGCCGAAGTCGCTGTTGCGTGATGTAGCGTACGGACGAGGCCGGTTTTCCACGGCATTCTGGACACATCGACATCGCACACATTAACGGGAGAGAAAATCATGGGTAAATATGTCATTGGATGGATGCTGGGAGTGCCGACCGTCGTGCTGGTGGTTCTGTATTTCCTTTTTCACTGAGGGGACCGCCCCCGGCCTGAAAGCCGGACCGGGCGCGGCCAGTCCGTGCCGCTGCAAACGACGATGCCACCCTCGGGTGGCTTTTTTTCGTCTGCGCAAGAAGGCGCGATTGCGCGCCGGCGGGAACAACAGCGCCGTAAACGGGTCTTATGCAGCAAGTGCATGCGCTGGCGCCGCCCGCTTGCGGCGATAATAGCGCCAATTTTTCGCTAACCGACATCCCCATGCAAATCCCTTATTTCGACCAGGCCGACATTCTTAACAATATAGACGACGCAACCTGCAAGCGCGGCAGCGACTATTTCCGGCGTGGGAAGGTACAGGCCTGCCACGTCAACGGGGAAGACATCGAGGGGGTGGTCGACGGCAGCGGCCGCTATGTGTATGAGCAAACGGTCTATGTGAGCGACGATGGCGGGGTGATGATCGACGGCAGTTGCACTTGTCCCATGGAATACAATTGCAAGCATGTGGTCGCTGTGCTGTATGCCTACCTGGAACAACAGGCGGTCCAGGTCCCCTCCGGCGCCGCCCTTCCCTACGCCAGCTCGGCCTGGCTCGACCGTCTGGTCCAGGCTACCAGCTTGCCGCAGCGCGAGGAGGCGGCGGACAAGGCGGCGTCGCAGCTGGTCTTTGTATTCGTCCCCGGCAAGCAGGGCGAGCTTGAGCTGGTGGTGTGCCGCTCGCGTGCGCGCCCCGGCGGCGGCTACACCAGCGCCACCGCGATCAGCCATTGCTACGAGCTGGCCGTCGACGCTTCCGGCGCGCGCCAGCGGGCCCTGGTCCGCCTGTTCCTCGCCCTGCGTCCCGATGGCGACAGCTACGGCACGGTGGCACAGCCGCGCGAGGCGCTGGGCGCGCAGTTGCTCTCTCAATTGCTGGACGAGGGCCTGCTGCTGCAGGCCGGCTCGCGCAAGGAACTCAAGGGCAAGCTGCGGCCGCTGGTACGCGGTGCGCGCCGCGCCGCCGCGCTGGCCTGGCGCCCCGAGAACAAGGTCATGCGCCTGGTATGGGAAGCCGAAGGCGGCGCCATCGGCACGATCCTCCCGACCGATCCGCCCATGTATCTCCACGACGGCCAACTGGGCGAACTCGAGATGCCGGCCGCGCTGCGCGCGCTGCCCGCCGCGACCTTGCTGGACATGGTGAAGCAGGCGCCCCAGGTCGAGGCGGTGCAAGCGGTCCGCCTCGCCGCCGAGATGCAAGCCTTGCAGCTGGACCGCCTGATGCCGCTCCCGCCGGCCATGGGATTGACGGTGCGCGTGGATATCCGTCCGACCCCCTATCTTTTGCTGGGCAGCATGGAGCAGAGCATCCATGGCGGCCGTGAATCGGCCTGGCACGACTACGCGGTGCTGGCCTTCGACTACGATGGCAAGCGGGCCTCGGTCGATGCCAGCCAGGTGCTGATGCGCACCACGGCCAGCGGCAGCGAGCGCATCGAGCGCGACCATCACGCCGAGGCGCTCGCCCACGCCACCCTGGCAGGCTACGGCTTCCAGGGCAGCAGCGCGCCGGCGCTGGAGCGTTTCTTCGGCGCCATGGAACTGGCCAGCACCGACGCCTGGCTGGCCTTCGGGCGCAGCGGCTTGCCGGCCCTGCGCGAGCAGGGCTGGCTGCTGGAACTGGCGCCCAGCTTCCGCTTCGACGTGCGCCAGATCGACGACTGGTACGCCGACGTCGAGCAGGGCGGCGAAGGCAACGCCTGGTTCGAGCTGGAACTGGGGATCGTGGTCGACGGCGAGCGCGTTCCCCTGCTGCCGATCCTGTTGCAACTGATCCGCGGCGCGCCCGCGCAGTTCGATGCGCAGGCGATGGCGGCCCATGCCGACGACGAGGTATTGATGGCGCGCCTGCCCGGCGGCGGCCGCGTGGGCCTGCCCTGGAGCCGCATCCGGCCCATCCTGGCCACCTTGGGGGAGTTGTATTTCCTCGAACGCGTCGGTAACGCCATCCGCCTGCCCAGCCTGGACGCGGCCCGCCTGGCCGAGCTCGAGGCCAGCGCCCGGCTGCGCTGGATGGGCGGCGAGACCTTGCGCGTCCTCGGCCGGCGCCTGGCCGGATTTGGCGGTGTGCAGGCGGTGGCGCCGCCGCGCGGCCTGCAAGCGACCTTGCGCACTTATCAGCAGGAAGGCCTGGCGTGGATGCAGTTTCTGCGCGAATATGGCCTGGCGGGCATTCTGGCCGACGACATGGGCCTGGGCAAGACCATCCAGACCTTGTCCCACATCCTGCTGGAAAAGGAGGCCGGACGGCTGGACCGCCCGGCCCTGGTGGTGGCGCCTACCAGCCTGATGGGCAACTGGCAGGAAGAGGCGGCCCGCTTCGCGCCGGCGCTGCGCGTGCTGCTGCTGCATGGACCCGACCGCGCCGCGCGCTTCGACTCCATGGGCAGCCATGACCTGGTGCTGACCACCTACGCGCTGCTGGCGCGCGACGAAGCGGCCTTGCTGGGGCAGGAGTTCCACTTGCTGATCCTCGACGAATCGCAATACATCAAGAACCACCGCAGCAAGGCGGCCGAGACGGCCACCCTGCTGCGCGCGCGCCATCGCCTTTGCCTGACCGGTACGCCGCTGCAAAACCACCTGGGCGAACTGTGGTCGCAATTCCATTTCCTGCTGCCCGGCTTGCTGGGCGACGAAAAGCAATTCAACAGCGACTTCCGCAAGCCCGTGGAGCGCGACGGCGATGCCGGGCGCAACGCTTTCCTGACGCGCCGCATCAAGCCATTCCTGCTGCGCCGCACCAAGGACCATGTGGCCAAGGAATTGCCGGCCAAGACAGAAATGCTCAGGGAAGTCACCCTGGCCGGCGCCCAGCGCGACCTGTACGAGACGGTGCGCCTGGCGATGGACAAGAAGGTGCGCGCGGCGATTGCCAGCAAGGGTGTGGCGCGCAGCCAGATCGTCATCCTGGAAGCCTTGCTCAAGCTGCGCCAGGTGTGCTGCGATCCGCGCCTGGTGAGCCTGGCCGGCGGACGCAAGAGCGGCGCGCAGTCGGCCAAGCTGGCCGAGCTGACCGTCATGCTGGACGAGTTGCTCGACGAGGGCCGCAAGATCCTGGTGTTTTCGCAATTTACCAGCATGCTGGCGCTGATCGAGGACGAGCTGCGCGCGCGCAAGATCGGCTATGCCTTGCTGACCGGCGACACCAAGGACCGCAGCGCCCAGGTGGCGGCGTTCCAGAGCGGGGCGGTGCCGGTCTTCCTGATCAGCTTGAAGGCGGGCGGCGTGGGCCTGAACCTGACGGCGGCCGACACGGTGATCCATTACGATCCCTGGTGGAACCCGGCGGTGGAGAACCAGGCGACCGACCGCGCCTGGCGCATCGGCCAGGACAAGCCGGTCTTCGTCTACAAACTCATCGCCAAGGCCACGCTGGAGGAAAAAATCCAGGAGATGCAGCAAAGGAAGGCCGCGCTGGCAAGCGCGGTGCTCAGTGGCGGCGATACCGAGGGCTTGCAGATCACCCAGGACGACCTGCAGGCCATCTTCGCGCCCTTGAGCGCGCAGGCGGCGCCGGCCTGAGAGCGGCGCTCAGTCGCGGCCGAGCGGATTGGCAAGGCTGCGCTGGCGCCACTTCAGGCTCACGTTCAGTTCTGACACGTGGCGCGGCGCCCAGGTCCGGCCGGCGCCAAGCGCGACAGACAGATTGCGCGACAGCCGCAACTCGCCCGTGGCGCGCACGTCGAGGCGCCGCATGGTGGAGCCGGCGATGAATTTTTCGGCTTGCAGCGCCAGCTGGGCCGACCATTGCGTACCCTGGCGCGTTACTTCCGCTTGCAGCGCGCCCGCCACACCCGCATGGTGGGGCAGGCCGCCGCCGGTTTCGATCCGCGCGCCGGGCAGCAGCGAGGACACCGTATCGCTTCCCAGAGCCCACGCCATGCCGGAATGGTAGGCCAGGCTGGTGGCCATGTGATCGCGGCCGGCATAGGTCTCGCTGCGGGTGGCCAGTTGCAGGCGCCAGGCGCGTGGCTGGAACAGGGTCGAGGCAGGAATCGTCGATTGCGCCACCAGCCAGTCGATTCGCCGCAAGCGCGCATGCTTGCCTTCCACTTGCAGTTCCGGATTGAGCACCGTGATCCCGGCATGCGGTTCGTAGCCCGCCAGGGGATTGGTCAAGGTGTGCTGGAATGCCGCGTACTCCAGGCTGACGCTGCGCTGTCCGGCGCGTTGGCGCAGGCCGCTGCCAATCAGGCCGCCATCGTGGCCGTCTTCCGGCGTGGCCGGCCCGCTGCGGCTGGCGAGCGGCTCGGGATCGTCGAGCTCCAGGCGCGCCCTGGTGATTGCGCCGAGAATCGCCTTGCGCGTGGCGCGCTCGCCTTCGTCGCGGTCGATCAGGACGGAGGCGTATTCGTAGGCCAGTTGCAAGGTGCCCGCGCGGCGCACCGGTGGCAGCCGGCCGATCGCGCCGATGCCACCCTGGCCGAGCGCGATGCCGTGGGCGGCTGTGGCGTCCTGCGCCGGCACCTGGGTTTCCACATCGCGCACGCGCTTGGGGGCCGATGGCCATACCCGGTGCGCGCCGAGCATGCCGGCGTGGCGCAGGGCGCGAATCGTGTCGACCGGTACCGTCACCATGCCGAAGCGCTTGAGCAGTCCGGCATGCGGGCGCACCACGTCGATCAGGGTGAGCGTGCGGTAAGCGCAGTTTTCGTGCAGGAAGGCGTAGTCGAAGGCGCCGTCCTTGATTTCCCAGGTGTGCAGCAGCAGCTTGCGCACTTCGCCGGGCGTGAGCGCGAGTTCGTATTCGTGAATGTCGCGTCCTTCACTTTCGGTATAGGTGCGCAGGCGGCGATAGAAGGGCAGCTCGTCGGCCACACCGGGAAAGCCGCCGAACAAGCCCTTGAACACGAACGCCAGGGCGCCGTCGCGCGCGTCGGTGCGGGCGGCGTAGTTGATGGTGGGGCTGAGCAGTTCGCTGCCGGATTGGCGGTAAATCTTGAGGAAGGTGTGGCCGAATGTCGACGAGGGATTTTCCAGATAACCGGAGGCGAAATTGATGCTGATGCGCTGGCCCGGAAAGCCCGCCAGCCATTGCGACAGTTGCGGGCATTGGCCGATAAGGTCGTCGGCGCCATCGTGCCCCAGCCGCGTGCGCAGCCATTCGTAGCGCGCCGGGAAGCGGCAGGCGAAATCCTGGCGCGCGGCGGGTGCGTGCAGCGCCGCCACGCCGGCCAGCAGCTCGGTGGCGGGCGAATTTTTACCTTCAGGGGACAGGAAAAACCGCGGCTGGTCAGCCTGGCTGCGCATGCTGCCGTCGCTGCGTTCGCGGTAGTGCAGCAATGCCAGCCAGCCTGGATCCTGCGCGATGCGTTCGTCCGCAACCCGGCGCGCATCGCTTTGCAGCGACGCGGCCACCGCCAGAGCGGGGTGGCTTGCGCACACGCCCAGGCAGGTGCCGGCCAGGATGAAGTGGCGCATGCTCATGGGTTTGGGACGGAGCAGGTGCGGCCGGCGTCATACTGCTGCGCCAGGCGTTCGGCGAACAGGCGTGTGTCGCCGGCACTGGCGAGTGTCTGGCGCAGCCACGCCAGTTTGACCGTGTCATTGGCGCAGTGCGGGAAGTAGGCGGCGACGGTCTGCAGATACGGTCCCTGCTTGCGGATCAGATCGGCGCCGATGCGGCGGTGGAAAAACAGGGCAAAGTCGCGCAGGACGCGGGCCTCGGCGGAGAGAACCGCCTGGCTCGATGCGGCGGGGATGGCGTCAAGCGCGAACTGGCCGCAGCCGCAGGCCGGCGCGGATGCACCGGCTTGCATGCCGGTCAGGGCGAGGGCGGCCAGGGTGATCATGCCGCCCATGTGGCTTAATTGGCTACCGGTTGCAGGTCGATCATGTATTCGCCGGGATCGTATTCGCGCGAGGCGCCGGTCGAGGTATCGATCGAGGTGCTCAGTCGGCTGGTCAGGAGGATATTGCCCCACATCCATGGGTTCATCTTGGTCGTCAGCGCCACTTCGGCGGGCGTGAAGCCGGCTTTTTCAACATACAGGGCGCCGTGCTTGCGCGACAGGGTGACGGTCAGCGGGGTGACGCCGACAGGAACCTTGTTGGTCACGCTTTCGTTGCCCTGATTATCGGTCGTCTTCACCGCCGTGTAGACGGTGGCGCCCGCCGGATTGCTCGATACCTTGACTTGCTGGGTGGGAGTGCATGCTGGCGCAGCCGCCGAGGGCCAACGCGGCGGCAACCATCATGAACTTCAGGGGAAAACGGGTCATCGTGAATCTTTCGGTGTGTCGGGGTGGGGGCATAGGGACCTCGGCGAGCACGTTATTCATCGCCAAGAAATATTTCCGGAAGGATGTCATAACGACCAAAAGTATAAAAGGGGCGGCGTCCTGTTCCGGCTCTTTCGTCGCTTTTGCACAGCGCATTGTGGCTCGATCGCGCGGCGGCGCACAAATCGAATGCGCCGAGCAGTTTTGCGCCCGGCAGGTACACTGCTTTTTATCGAAAACAGCTGTCGAGGCCAGGATGCGCATGATGGATTTCAGTTCGTGGCGAGGGGCGATGGCGACCATCGTAGGCTTGGCCATATTCACTTTGCTCGGCGTGGGCATCCGCATGCTGATGATGCAGACCATTCAGCAGCGCCGCGAGCGCCAGAACCGCCAGATCAACGAACGGCTTAAAACACTGATGTCCGCTTATCGCACCTTGGGCGGATCGTTTACCGGACAACTGACGGTCGATCCGACGCATTTGCGCGACTTGCGCGGCGGCGCGCAATCGGGCCCGGAAGAAACCGGCGCGCAGGAGGGGAAACCGAGCTCGGATCGTTCGCGCCGTATCCGCGATGCCGTCGAAGCCGCGCTGGCCGATATTCTGCTGCTCGGCACGGAAGAGCACTGCCGCCTGGCGGGGCAGGCTGCGGGCGACCTGGCAGCCGGCCGTCCGATCCACACGGCGGAGCTGGTCATTTCCCTGCGCAGTTTCATTCGCGCGGCTCTCGATCTGGCGCCAATACCCGGTGATGTGACTATTCCGCTGCAAGGACCGACGCGCGCGCAAGGCAGCGCTGGCCGTGGCAAGGGCGACGCCGACAGGGCCGATAATAAAGGAGCCGGCGGCGATATGGGGGGCGGCGGTATGGGGATGGAGATTGCGCCCGGCATGGGGCGCAAGGATGGCGACCCGCCTGCTTGATACGGAGTGCGGGCGGGGGATTTTCATCATCGCCGGCTCGCCCGTATTTCGCCCGTTATCGTACGGGGACGCACAGTTCATGAGCGCGTGAGCAGTAAAAACGCCGTCCAACGCCGGCGTTTCGCTTCTTCGCGGTTTCTATTTTATTCCACTTGCGCAGGCTGAACAGCTCCGCAAGAAAAAATGCCCACGGTACGCAGAACACTGCGGGCAGCAGCGTTATGCCTGCCGGAGCGATCGTTCCGGCTTTCAACACGATGATAAGCACCAACACAATGGCCGTGATAATGACGGACACGGTGCCAATGTAGCCAAGCACTTGAGGCAGGCCGGCGTACGTCGGCGGTACGCGCTTGCCGCGGGCGTAACAAAGCCATATGCGGCGCACCACAAGGGCGAGCAACACGAAAAACTGCAGCCATGCCGGAATTGGCGGCAGGAAGAACCCAAGTGAGCCTGGGACGAGCGAGCCGAACGGGAAGAATACCTGCAGCAGTTCCACGCCGGGAGGCGAAATACCGGCCAGTTGCAGCAAGGTAAAGACGGGGCCGATAGTGTACGAAGGGGCGACCAGCCCGAAGCACAGCCAGTATGAAAAAGTGCGCATCGACAATGAGATCCCGGGTGTTGGCAAGCGTTTGAGCGGAGGCGACCGCAATTGGCCGCCGGGCGCAGTATAGCGGCCAGATGACGATGCACTCTTGCCGATGATTTTCCGGCTGGCTAAACGATACGTGTTTGAGGGCGCGAAGATATCCCCGAGCGTGTTGAAAGTTACCGTCGATAAAACGGCCCGAAGGCTGCAACAGCCATAATGGTGCCTCGTGCGGATGGGAACGCGGCAACGGTCGCCGGATAAAGCGGGCGGCAACACCGCCTGGGCGAGTGCTGGCCTTTATCCGAAGCCGGAAGCTGGTGGGCAGCCGTTTTGAGTATGGAAATCCGGCGGGGGAAATACGCAGTAAACATGTCACCGGAGCGTGCGGACACGCTCCGGTGAGTTCAACGACGATAGGCGGGATATGCATCAACGATTTCGGTGTCTCATCATTATTACGATCTACGGGCTCTTGAGTTCGTGCGGACTATTCGACTCTGGAATCGCATGGAGGGCCGGTCCGTACGTACTGCTTTCGATCGATACTTCGGAAAATATGGCGATTTGCCGCCAGCTCGATGGCGGTAATTTTATCGATAGAGTTGGTAGTACCGTGTTTGCGGTAGGGTGGGATGGGCGTTATTTGGTAGCAAAACAGCACCCCGCCAACGACCGCAGCACAACCCACTATTTCATCGTAGACTCCATGAACGATACGTCCTACGCCGAGCCAAGCGACGTCGTGACAGGCCCTCTGACGGCGCTCGCGTTTCAACGCAAGTCAGCCGCCCTGAAGCTTCCCAAATTTTCGAAGGTGCTGGCTTCGTTGGAATGATCCCGGTGCCTGCTTGCCAGGATCCGAAGGATCCGCTGCCGGGTAAGCTATTCGCGGTCATCGACCGCCGCGATTGGCCGGACGCCATCCATACAACGCCTTGTGACCGCTTACCCTTACAGCCGATTTCATGCTCATCCGAACCCTGGTTAACGCCGCGCTGAAGCGCACGATACGACACCTGTGGGATGAGCTGCCCACCGTCGCCGTCATGCGCAAGACCTACACGAACGCCGACCGTCTCGGTGCGATCGGCCGCAAGCGCGTGGCCGTGGCGTTGGATGAGGTCGGCGGCGTGGGCGTGGAATGGATCGGGCCGCGGCACCTGGCGCGTGAAGGCGTGCTCGTCCACCTGCACGGCGGCGGCTTCGCGATGCGCCCAACGCTGACCGAGCGGCGCTTCGGCGGGTGGCTGGCGCGCAAGCTGGGCCGGCCGGTCCTGCTCGTACCCTACCGCCTCGCCCCCGAGTACCCGTTCCCGGCCGGGCTCGACGATTGCTGCGCCGTGTATGCCGGCTTGCTGGCCGCTGGCGTTCCCGCAACCAGGATCGTCGTCACCGGCCACTCGGCCGGCGCCAACCTGGCGCTGGCCACGCTGATGCGCGCGCGCCGCGCCGGCCTGCCGCAGCCGGGCGGTGCGATCCTGATGTCCGCGCCGCTCGACCTGACGGCCGCAAGTCCGTCCGCCGCGACCAATGCGGCCAAGGATTGCATGATGGGACCGAACGCCTGGCCGTGGACGTGGAAGGTCTATCTCGGCGCTACGTCGCCCGACCATCCGGACGCCTCGCCGCTGCTGGGCGACTGGACGGGTCTGACCCCGATCCACCTGCACGTCTCGAGCCAGGAAATCCTGCTTGACGACA
The DNA here is from genome assembly GCF_015689335.1 of Massilia antarctica. Classification (GTDB taxonomy): domain Bacteria; phylum Pseudomonadota; class Gammaproteobacteria; order Burkholderiales; family Burkholderiaceae_D; genus Telluria_A; species Telluria_A antarctica. Next base: position 2,685,634 of record NZ_CP065053.1, read on the forward strand.
GCCGGCGCGCCGCCGAACACGCCAGTGCGTCTGACGGTATGGCGCGACGTGCCGCACAGTTTTTACTTCATTGAGCTGTTGGCCGAGTCCAGGCGCTGCCGCGCCGACATGCTGGCATTCATCCGTAGCGTGCTACGGTGAAGGTCAGGGTCGTTGTCGCCCCAATGTCAGCGTGACGCCTGCCTTGCAATTACCCACATTGTTCTTGGTAACTCTATTGTGCTTTGTCAACGTTCCCGGATGAGAATTGCCATGACAGAAAAATGACGAAGCGCGGCAGGCGTTTTTTCGAGCTGAGCGGCTCAAGAAGGGGAGGCGCCCATATCTGGCGGCACTCGCGCGCTAGTCTGCTGCGCGGCTCGTTCGTGCCGCCGGCTAAACTGCGTGATGCGTCCGCTCCCCCCCTAGTCGGCATTGCAGGGTGCGGCCGGAGGGCGGCGGGCGCTGCGGGCGGCGGATCCCGGAAACAAAAACGCCACCCGAAGGTGGCGTTTTATTTATTCTTGGTGGCCCGGGGCGGAATCGAACCACCGACACAAGGATTTTCAATCCTCTGCTCTACCGACTGAGCTACCAGGCCAAGTACATCTACAACATTCGCCCCCCGAGGGGCAACTCCAACAAACAAAAACGCCACCCTGAGGCGGCGAAAATGAATTCTTGGTGGCCCGGGGCGGAATCGAACCACCGACACAAGGATTTTCAATCCTCTGCTCTACCGACTGAGCTACCAGGCCAAGAGGCATGATTATAGACACCCGATCCGCGCTTTGCAAGTCCGACCGACAACTTTCTCGACAAATCCTCTGGCCGGGGCGAAAACTGTCTCCTTGCCAACCGCTATAATGCTCTATATGACTAGTCCAAATTCCTCTTCCGCGCGTCATCAGAGCGCGGTGTGCATCGTTGGCAACGGCGCCATCGCCAAGACCGCCGCCCTCGGGTTCGCCCAGGCCGGTCACAGTGTCACCATGCTGGTCCCGCCATCGCCCCCATCCACCCCGGCCGCCGCCGGCGAACAGCCCTGGGATGTGCGCGTCTACGCGCTCAACCACACCGCCCACGGACTGCTATCCTCGCTCAAGGTCTGGGGCGCGCTCGACATGGAGCGGGTGGCCGCGGTCGACACCATGGCTGTCAATGGCGATGGCGCCCACCCCGGCGACCTGGCGTTCGACGCCTTCGGCGCCCATGTCGGCGCGCTGGCCTGGATCGTCGAGGACCGCAACCTGAACCAGGCGCTCGACGCCGCGCTCAGGTTCGCCGCCAACGTCACCATCGTCCAGGGCCGCGCCGTCAGCCTGGCGCTGGAAGCCGATGGCGCCACCGTGCGTCTCGACGACGGCAGCGCCATCGCCAGCGCCCTGGTGGTGGGCGCCGACGGCGGCCAGTCGTGGGTGCGCGGCCAATGCGATATCGGCGTCGATTACCGCGCCTACCACCAGCGCGCGGTGGTGGCCAATTTTTCCTGCGACAAGCCGCATCACGGCGTGGCGCACCAGTGGTTCACCGGCGAAGAGGGCATCGTGGCGCTGCTGCCGCTGCCCGGCAAGCGCGTCTCGCTGGTCTGGTCCGCGCCCGATCCGCTGGCCGACACCCTGATGAACGAAAGCCTGGGCGAACTGGCCGTGCGCCTGGCCGTGCTGGCCGGCGACAAGCTGGGCGAACTCAAACCGCTGCAGCCGGAGGCGGTCAAGGATTTGCCGCTGGTGCTGATCCGCCCGCACGCCATCGTCGCGCCGCGCGTGGCGCTGGTGGGCGACGCCGCCCACGTGGTCCATCCGCTGGCCGGCCACGGCATGAACCTGGGCTTTGCCGATGTCGCCGGCCTGCTCAAGACCATCGCCGCGCGCGCGCCGCAGCGCGCCATCGGCGACGAACGGGTGCTGGCGCGCTACGCCCGCGCGCGCAAGGAAGACATTCTCCTGATGCAGGTCGCCACGGACGGCCTGGCGCGCCTGTTCGGCACGAATCTGGAGCCGCTACGCATCGCCCGTAATTTGGGATTAAACTTGCTGGATAAGTTGCCTGTTCTCAAGCGTCGACTGATGTCGCACGCCATGGGCAAGTAGCGCTGTTAATGAATCGGAGATCATCATGTTAAACAAAAAATTCGCGCTGCTCGTCCTGACGGGCGTGTTCGCCGCTACCGCGGGCGCCAAGCCGACCGTGGAAGAAACCATCCGCAAGAGGGTCGAGCCCAAGCTGGGCAAGGACGTGAAAATCGAGTCGATCAAGAAGACGCCCTACGGCGGCCTGTACGAAATCCGCGCGCACGGCGACATCGTCTACACCGACAAGCGCGGCAAGTACCTGTTCTTCGGTAATGTGATCAATGCGCAGACGCAGCGCAACCTGACCAAGGAAAGGGTCGAACAGATCAACATGATCAAGTTCTCCGAGCTGCCGTTCGAACACGCGCTCAAGCAGGTCAAGGGCGACGGCAAGCGCATGATGGCCATCTTCGAGGACCCGAACTGCGGCTACTGCAAGCGCTTCCGCCAGACCACGCTCAAGGAAATCGACAACGTGACGGTGTACACCTTCATGTACAACATCCTGTCCGAGGATTCCTCGGTCAAGTCCAAGAACATCTGGTGCGCGCCCGACCGCAACAAGGCCTGGGATGACTGGATGATCGACAACAAGGCCGCGCCGGTGGCCGCCGCTGCCTGCGCCAGCCCGAACGAGAAGGTATTCGAACTCGGTCGCAAGCTGCACATCGAAGGCACGCCGGCGATCTTCTTCGCCGACGGCAGCCGCATTCCGGGCGCGATCGATACCAAGGGCCTGGAAGCCAAATTCGCCAGCCTGGGCACGCCGGGCAAACCGGCCAAGCCGGCGGCCGCAGTGGCGGCAGCGGCACCTGCCGCCGTCGCGAAAAAATAAAGCAGAATAAAACAGCAGTCCAAAGCGCAGTACCACCAAGAGGGAGTAACAGATGGTCACATTGAATATCAACGGCCGCGAGATGCAGGTCGACGCCGATCCGGCTACGCCCATCTTGTGGGCGTTGCGCGATAACCTGAACATGACGGGCACCAAATTCGGCTGCGGCGCGGCCCTGTGCGGCGCCTGCACCGTGCACCTGAACGGCGATCCTATCCGCTCGTGCATCACGCCGATTTCGGCCGCCGCCGGCCAGAAGATCACCACCATCGAAGCGATGGAGGCCGACCCGGTCGGCAAGGCGGTGCAGGATGCGTGGGTGCGCCACGACGTGCCGCAATGCGGCTACTGCCAGAGCGGCCAGGTGATGAGCGCCACGGCCCTGCTGCGCACCAACAAGAAGCCGAGCGACGCCGATATCGACGGCGCCATGAGCGGCAATATCTGCCGCTGCGGTACCTATCAACGCATCCGCGCAGCCATCAAGGACGCGGCCACCACCTTAGCCTGAGGAGAGCCGCATGCGTACAGAATGGATTAACCAGGCGGCGTTGACACGTCCGCCGGAAGGCGGCATGTCGCGCCGCAGTTTCATGAAAGCCGGCGCGGTGGCCACCAGTGGCCTGGTGCTGGGCTTCTTCATGCCGGGTGCGAACAAGTTCGCGCGCGCGGCCGATGCCGCCGCCAAGCCGGTGTACGCGCCCAACGCATTCCTGCGCATCGCGCCGGACAACAGCGTCACGGTGATGGTCAACCGGCTCGAATTCGGCCAGGGCGTGCACACCGCGCTGCCGATGCTGATCGCCGAGGAACTTGACGCCGACTGGTCGCAGATGCGCGGCGAACTCGCGCCCGCCGGCGACGCCTTCAAGGACCCGGTGTTCGGGATGCAGATCACCGGCGGTTCGGGCACCATCGCCCACTCGTTCATGCAGTACCGCGAAATCGGCGCCAAGGCGCGCGCCATGCTGATCGCCGCCGCCGCCGAGCAGTGGAAGGCCAGCCCCGCGCAGCTGACCACCGCCAGCGGTTTCGTGATTCACCCGGACGGCCGCAAGGCCAGCTACGGCTCGCTCGCCGATGCCGCCATGAAGCAGCCCATGCCGGCCACGGTGGTGCTCAAGGATGCCAAGGATTTCCGCTTCATCGGCAAACCGGTCAAGCGCCTCGACTCTCTGGCCAAGTCGAGCGGCAAGCAGCAGTTCGGCATCGACTTCACCCTGCTTGACGCCAAGGTGGCCGTGGTGGCGCACCCGCCGGTGTTCGGCGCCAAAGTCGCCAAGCTGGACGCCGCCAAGGCGCGCGCGATCAAGGGCGTGATCGAGGTGCTGGAAATCGCGCTTGACCGCGGCGGGCGTGGCGTGGCGGTGATCGCCGACGGCTACTGGCCGGCCAAGCAGGGCCGCGACGCGCTGGTGATCGACTGGGATACCAGCGCGGTCGAGAAAGTCACCACCAGCAAGCAGATGGCGGAGTACAAGGCGCTGTCCAAGAAGGCTGGCACTGTCGCCCGACAGGCTGACGTGAGCAAGCTGGCGGGCGCGCCGAAGAAAATTTCGGCCTTCTACGAGTTCCCCTACCTGGCGCACGCGCCGATGGAGCCGCTCAACTGCGTCGTCGACCTCAAGGCCGACAGCTGCACCGTGTGGGCCGGTACCCAGATGCAGACGGTCGACCAGGCCGCCATCGCCGCCACCGCGGGGCTGAAGGCCGAACAGGTCACGCTCAACACCATGACGGCGGGCGGCGGCTTTGGCCGGCGCGCGGTGCCGACGTCGGACTACCTGGTCGAAGCGGTCAATGTCGCCAAGGCTTACAAGGCGGCCGGCAAGAGCGGCCCGGTGAAAGTGATCTGGAGCCGCGAAGACGACATCAAGGGCGGCTACTACCGTCCGTCGCACGTGCACCGCGCCGATATCGGCCTCGATGCCAAGGGTAATATCCTCGCCTGGGATCACGCCATTGTCGGCCAGTCGATCATCAGCGGCACGCCGTTCGAGCCGTTCATGATCAAGGATGGCGTCGATGCCACCATGGTCGAAGGCATGGGCGCGCCGTACGAGGTGCCCATGAAACTGACCGTCCACAATGCCAAGGCCAACGTGCCGGTGCTGTGGTGGCGTTCCGTAGGCTCGACCCACACCGCCTTTGTGATGGAAACCCTGATCGACGAAGCCGCGCACGCGGCCAAGATGGACCCGGTAGCCTACCGCAAGAAGCTCATCGGCGAGAAGCACACGCGCCACCTGGCCGCGCTCGACCTGGCGGTCGAAAAATCCGGCTACGGCAAGCGCAAGCTGGCCAAGGGCCGCGCATGGGGCGTGGCGCTGCACGAGTCGTTCGGCTCCGTGGTCGCGTATGTGGTCGAAGCGTCCGTCGTGAAGGGCGTACCCAAGCTGCATAAAGTCACCGCCGGCATCCACTGCAACCAGGTCGTCAATCCATTGACGATCGAAGCGCAGGTGCAGGGCGCGGTGCTGATGGCGCTTGGCACCACCTTGCCGGGTGCGGCGATCACGCTCAAGGATGGCGTGGTCGAACAGCAGAACTTCAGCGACTACACTGTGGCGCGCATGACCGACATGCCGCAGGTGGACGTCTACACAGTGGCGTCGAGCGCCGCGCCGACCGGCATGGGCGAACCTGGCCTGCCGCCGCTGGCGCCGGCGTTTGCCAATGCGCTGTTCACGCTCACGGGCCGGCGCCTGCGCAAGCTGCCGTTCGACCTGAAGGCGGCCTGACCGCGCATGCGGCCATGACCCCTGTCGGCATTCTGCTGGCCGCCGGCAGGGGGCGTCGTTTCGATCCGACTGGCGCGGCGAGCAAGCTGCTCCAGCCTTTGCCTGGCGGCGAGCTGGTCGTCGCCGCCAGCGCCCGCGTTTTGCTCTCCTCTGTAGACAAAGTGATCGCCGTCGTGCGGCCTGATGATGGCGGCGTGGGCGACTGCCTGCGCGCGCTCGGCTGCATCGTCACTGTCTGTCCGGACGCCGACAGCGGCATGGCCGCGTCCCTGGTGCATGCGATCCGCCATTCGCTGCCCGACGCTCCATCGTGGCTGATCGCGCTGGGCGACATGCCGCATGTCCGCGGCTCCACCATGCTGGCGCTGCGCGCCGCGCTGGAGCAGGGCGCGCCGATCGCGGTGCCGCTGCATGCCGGCCAGCGCGGCAATCCGGTCGGCTTTGGCCGTGTCCACCTCGACGCGCTGCTGGCGCTCCAGGGCGACCAGGGCGCGCGCGCCATCCTCAAAGCGCAAGCGGTGAGTGTTGTTGCGGTCGACGATCCGGGCATTTTTTCGGACATCGATACCGTCGCGGACCTGTTAAAAACAAGTACACTCGCGTAAGGTCGACAGCCTGCGCTGGTCCATCTCCACGAACTACCCATTGATCATGAAAAAAACGACATCCAAGAAGGCGGCTGCCATCAAGTACGCCATTGTTCCCAAAGACCTGGGTGCGCACCTGTTCGACGTGACCGTTACCGTCGCCGCGCCGTCGCCGGACGGCCAGGTGTTTGCGCTGCCCGCGTGGATCCCGGGCAGCTATATGATCCGCGAATTTTCGCGCAATATCGTCCAGATCCGCGCCGAATCGAACGGCAAGCCGGTCGCGCTGACGAAGCTCGACAAACATTCCTGGCAAGCCGCCCCGGTGGCCGGCCCCTTGAGCGTGCAGTACGAAGTCTATGCCTGGGATTTGTCGGTGCGCGCCGCGCACCTGGACCAGACCCACGGCTTCTTCAACGGCACCAGCGTGTACCTGCGCGTGCTGGGACAGGAACAAACTGCGCACGAAGTCGACATCCAGCGTCCGCCCGATGCCGCCGCCAAGACCTGGCGCGTGGCGACCTCGCTGCCCGAACTGGGCGCGAAGCGCTACGGCTTCGGCACCTACGTCGCCGGCGACTATGATGAACTGATCGACCATCCGGTCGAAATGGGCGACTTCGCGCTGGCCACGTTCAAGGCGCACGGCATCGCGCACGACATCGTCGTCTCCGGCCGCGTACCCAACCTCGACATGGGGCGCCTGCAGGCCGACCTGAAGGCGATCTGCGAAACCCAGATCGCTTTTTTCGAGCCGCGCACGCGGCGCGCGCCGATGGACCGCTACGTCTTTCTCACCCTGGCCGTGGGCGACGGCTACGGCGGGCTGGAACACCGCGCGTCCACCGCGCTCATTTGCGCGCGCGCCGATTTGCCGAGCACCGCGTCCCCGCGCGCGGCCGACATCGGCGAAGGCTACCTCAAGTTCCTCGGCCTGTGCAGCCACGAGTATTTCCACACCTGGAACGTCAAGCGCATCAAGCCGGCCGCGTTCGCGCCCTACGACCTGCAGAACGAAACCTACACGCCGCTGCTTTGGCTGTTCGAGGGCTTCACCAGCTACTACGATGACCTGATGCTGGTCCGCAGCGGCATCATCGGCGAAGCGGCTTACCTCAAGCTGCTCGGCAAAGCCGTCAGCGGCGTGCTGCGCGGCAGCGGACGCACCAAGCAAAGCGTGGCCGATTCCAGCTTCGACGCCTGGGGCAAATACTACCGCCAGGACGAAAATGCGCCCAACGCCATCGTCAGCTACTACGGCAAAGGCTCGCTGATCGCGCTGGCGTTCGACCTGACCATCCGCGCCAAAACCGACGGCAAGAAGTCGCTCGACGATATGATGCTGGCGCTGTGGCAGCGCTACGGCTGCGATTTCTATGCGAGCGCGGGGCGCGGCGTGACCGAAGCTGACGTCGAAGCGCTGTTCGACGACATCAGCGGCCTGAAACTCAAACCCCTGTTCGACAAATACGTGCGCGGCACGGCCGACCTGCCGCTGGCCAAGCTGTACGCGCCGTTTGGCGTGAAGGTCGAGGACACGCGCAAGAATGCGAAACCGGCCTTCGACGTGGGCACCGGGCGCGATGGCGGCGACTGCAAACTGACCCAGGTGCATGAAGGCGGCGCGGCCCATAAGGCTGGTCTGTCGGCGGGCGATGTCCTGGTGGCGGTGGAGGGTTTGCGCGTGTCTGGCAACCCGGCCAATCTGGATGCGCTGCTGGCGCGCTACAAGGTGGGCGACACGGTCGCGGTGCACGCCTTCAGGCGCGACGAGCTGATGACGTTCAGCGTACAGCTGCAAGGCGACCGGGTGCCGGACGTAAAACTGTCGCTGGTCGACGAGCGCAAGAAAGGCGCCGGACCGGCGCGGCCAAGCGCGGTGCGTTGAGACGCTTGCGAGCGACGTGTAAGGCTTTACGCCCGGTGCCGACGAGTACAGATCCGTGGCCCGGGCGCTTGCATCGGGATGGGCAGTCGATGCCCGTCAACGCTTATTGTGCGACGGCGTCTTCTTTGTTCAAGGTCAGTTCGGCGCGCGGCATGCGGGTGAGTTAAATAAGGGGGTTTCAGCTGAACAGGCGCTGCAACTCCACACCCGGTTCCGGCGCGCGCATGAAGGCTTCGCCGACCAGGAAGGCGTGCACGTTCGCGTCGCGCATGCGCTTGACGTCGGCCGGTGTCATGATGCCCGATTCGGTCACCACCAGCTTGTCGGCCGGGATGCGCGCCAGCAGGTCGATGGTCGTTTGCAATGACGTTTCGAAAGTGCGCAGGTTGCGGTTGTTGATGCCGACCAGTTTCGTATCGAGCTTGAGCGCCGCCGTCAGTTCGTCGCCGTCGTGCACTTCCACCAGCACGTCCATCCCCAGTTCGTGCGCGCAGGCTTCCAGTTCGGCCATCAGGCCATGATCGAGTGCCGACACGATCAGCAGAATCGCATCGGCGCCCATCGCGCGGGCTTCGTACACCTGGTACATGTCGATCATGAAGTCCTTGCGGATCACCGGGATCTCGCAGGCGGCGCGCGCCTGTTTCAGGTACTCGACGTGGCCCTGGAAGAACTGCACGTCGGTCAGCACCGACAGGCATGCGGCGCCGTGGCGCGCGTAGCTTTCGGCGATGTTCGCGGGACGGAAGTCCGCGCGCAGCACGCCTTTCGACGGCGACGCCTTTTTTACTTCGGCGATCACGCCTGCCTGGCCTGCGGCGATGTGCTTGCGCAGGCTCGCTTCAAAGCCGCGCAGGTTGCGGCGCGCTTCGGCATCGGCTTCGACCTCGCTGCGCAGGCTGGCCAGGTCGCGGTATTTTTTGGCGGTGGCGATTTCGTCGGCCTTGACCGCGAGGATTTTGTTGAGGATATCGGACATGATGAGGTCTCAGTGTTGTTTGGAGAGGGCGAGCTCGATGCCAAGCCAGATGAACAAGCCGCCGGTCACGCGGTTAAGCCAAAGCGATATGCCGGGACTGACCTTGATGCGGGCGCTTGCCTGCGCGGTGAACAGGGCCAGCGAGGTACACCATAGCATGCCGTTCAGGTTGAAAATGCAGCCAAGGACGATAAAGGCGAGCGCCTTGCCGGGCGCATCGTGCGCGATAAACTGCGGCACGAAGGCGAGGAAGAATACCGCCACCTTGGGGTTCAGGACATTCGTCAGGAAGCCCTGCGCAAAGATTTTCGCGTACGGCAGGGGAGCAATGGCGACGGCGACGGCCGGGTCGGTCCGTTTGCTGCGCAGCAGGCCAATCGCCATGTAGAGAATGTACGCCGCGCCGACGTACTTGACGACCATGAAGGCGGTCGCCGAGGTGGCCAGAATGGCCGACAGGCCAAGGGCCGCGGCCAGCACGTGGATCATGGTGCCGGCGCCGATGCCCAAGGTGGCGGCCACGCCGGCGCGCCAGCCCTGCGTGGCGCTGCGCGTCATGATCAACAGCGAGTCGGGGCCGGGCATGATGTTGAGCAGCAGGCCGGAGAGAATGAACAGGGGGAGGTCGTGGATGCCGAACATGATGGCGAAATCCTAGCCGACATTCCCGCCGAGTGCCGCCTTGGCGCGGGAATGACGGTTTTGAGTTGTAAGGCAAAGGGAGCTACATCGATACTAAAACGATCATACACCAAGCTGCTGCGTCACCTGTACAAACTGGTCGACCTTGGCGCGCGCGGCGCCCGATTCGATGGCGGCGCGTGCTTTTTTCAGGCCATCCTCGATCGAAGATGCCACGCCGGCCGCGTACAGCGCCGTACCCGCATTGAGCGCCACGATGTCGTACGCCGCTCCCGGCTCGCCGTTGAGCGCTTCCATCATCTTGGTCTTCGACTCTTCCGCATTCGCCACCTTGAGATTGCGGCTGGCGATCATCTGCAGGCCGAAGTCTTCCGGATGAATCTCGTACTCGCGAATCTCGCCGTTGACCAGTTCACCGACCATGGTGGCCGCGCCGAGCGAGACTTCATCCATATTGTCGCGGCCATATACCACCACCGCGTGCTGGGCGCCCAAGCGCTGCAGCACGCGCACCTGGATGCCCACCAGATCCTGGTGAAACACGCCCATCAGGATATTCGGCGCGCCGGCCGGATTGGTCAGGGGACCCAGGATGTTGAAGATGGTGCGCACGCCCAGCTCGCGCCGCACCGGGGCCGCATGCTTCATGGCGGCGTGGTGGTTGGGAGCGAACATGAAGCCGATGCCCGTCTGCGCGATCGACTGCGCAATCTGCTCGGGCGACAGGTTGATGTTCGCGCCCAGCGACTCGATCACATCGGCGCTGCCGGATGATGACGACACGCTGCGGCCGCCGTGCTTGGCCACACGCGCGCCGGCGGCGGCCGCCACGAACATCGCCGTGGTCGAAATATTGAAAGTGTGGGCGCCGTCGCCACCGGTGCCGACGATGTCGAGCAGGTGGGTGGTGTCGGCCATTGGCACCTTGGTCGAAAATTCGCGCATCACTTGCGCGGCGGCGGCGATTTCGCCGATGGTTTCCTTCTTCACGCGCAAGCCGATGGTGAGCGCGGCGATCATGGTCGGCGACATTTCGCCCGACATGATCTGGCGGAACAGGTGCAGCATCTCGTCGTGGAAAATCTCGCGGTGTTCGATACAGCGCAGCAGTGCTTCTTGTGGGGTGATCGGCATGACAGCTCCTTGATCTGGGCAGGGCGTTACGAAGGCTTAGCGTTCGAGAAAATTCTTCAGCAAGGCATGGCCATGCTCGGACAGGATCGATTCGGGGTGAAACTGCACACCCTCGATATCGAACTCCCTGTGCCGCACGCCCATGATCTCGCCGTCGTCGGTCCATGCCGTCACTTCCAGGCAGGCCGGGAGCGACGCGCGCTCGATCGCCAGCGAGTGGTAGCGGATGACCGTAAACGGACTCGGAAGATTCTTGAACACGCCCACGCCGGTGTGCGCGATCAGTGAAGTTTTGCCATGCATGACCTGCTTGGCGCGAATGACCTTGCCGCCGAACGCTGCGCCGATGGCCTGGTGGCCGAGGCACACGCCGAGGATCGGCAGCTTGCCCTTGAATTGCTCCAGGATGGAGACCGAGATCCCGGCTTCGGCCGGGGTCTTGGGACCGGGCGAGATGCAGATGCGGTCCGGCTGCATCGCGCTGATCTCGTCGATCGTGATTTCGTCGTTGCGCACGGTACGCACTTCCTCGCCCAACTCACCGAAATACTGCACCAGGTTGTAGGTGAACGAGTCGTAGTTATCGATCATCAGCAGCATCTCAGAGCTCCCCATCCAGGCCGTCTTGCACTTGTTCGGCTGCGCGCAGGACAGCGCGCGCCTTGTTTTCGGTTTCCTGCCATTCCATTTCGGGGATCGAATCGGCCACGATGCCGGCGGCGGCCTGCACGTACAGCATGCCGTCCTTGATCACGCCGGTGCGGATCGCGATCGCCACGTCCATCTCGCCGCCAAAACTCAGGTAGCCGCAGGCGCCGCCGTAGATGCCGCGCTTGGTCGGTTCGAGTTCGTCGATCACTTCCATGGCGCGCACTTTCGGCGCGCCGGTCAAGGTGCCGGCCGGGAAGGTCGCGCGCAGCACGTCCAGGTTGGACATGCCGCTCTTCAAAGTGCCTTCGACGTTGGAGACGATGTGCTGCACATGCGAGTACTTTTCGACGACCATGCGTTCGGTGACCTTGACGCTGCCCGTTTCGGAAATGCGGCCCAGGTCATTGCGCGCCAGGTCGATCAGCATGACGTGTTCGGCGATCTCTTTCGGGTCGGCCAGCAATTCCTTCGACAGTTCGGCGTCGCGTTCCGGGGTGGCGCCGCGCGGACGGGTGCCGGCGATCGGGCGCAGGGTCACTTTCCTGGTGCCGTCGGAGGCGGTTTCGTTGCGCACCAAAATCTCCGGCGAGGCGCCGACGATCTGCATGTCGCCGAAGTTATAGAAGTACATGTACGGCGACGGATTCAAGGAGCGCAGCGCGCGGTACAGGGTCAGCGGATTGTCCACGTAAGGCTTGCGGATGCGCTGGCCGATCTGTACCTGCATCAGGTCCCCGGCCATCACGTATTCGTGGGCGCGGGCGACGGCCTTGAGGTAATCCTCCTTGCTGAAGTCGCGCACCGCTTCGGTACGCACCGAGCTCGATGTGACCGGCGCGTCGACCCCGCGGCGCAGCATCATGCGCAGGTCTTTCAGGCGCTGGCGCGCCTTGGAATACGCTTCCGGCTGCGACGTGTCGGCGTACACGATCAGATACAGCTTGCCTGACAGGTTATCGATGACCGCCAGTTCCTCGGTCACCATCAGCTGGATGTCGGGCAGGCCCAGGTCGTCCTTCGGCTGGGTGTCGGCCAGCTTGCGCTCGATGTGGCGCACCGTGTCGTAGCCGAAGTAGCCGGCCAGGCCGCCGCAAAAGCGCGGCAGGCCCGGACGCAGCGCGACCTTGAAGCGCGCCTGGTACTGTTCGATGAAGTCGAGCGGATTGCCGTCGTGGGTTTCGATCACCTTGCCGTTCTTGACGATCTCGGTGCGCGTGCCGAACGTGCGCAGCACCGTCGTCGCGGGCAGGCCGATGAAGGAATAGCGTCCGAAACGCTCGCCGCCAACCACCGATTCGAGCAGGAAGGTGTTCTTGCCAGCGTTCTGGGTCTGGGCCAGCTTGAGGTAGAGCGTGAGGGGCGTTTCGAGATCGGCGAAGGCTTCCGCGATCAATGGAATGCGGTTGAAGCCTTCGATGGCCAGCGATTTGAATTCGAGTTCGGTCATGCTTTTCTCCATGCCGCCATGGCGTGTTCGCGGGCGGTGGGGTTCAAAAAACCTGCCGGCGCACGGAAGCAGCCGACAGCAATCAATACGGGGTTACTTAGCCCAGGATTGCCAGCGTCGCCAAAGCCAGGCCTCAATCGAGCCGGTTTGGGTTACATTGTGTTTTTTGATGAAAAACATGTGGTGGAGGTTCAGTTTGCGTCGTTGTTATGCGAACGAATCAGGTTTGCTGCTTCTAACAGCGAGCTAACTATACCATCGGAATCGGTTTCGTGTATAGCCCGCCCGTGGTTGTAACCATACGGTACCGTCAACACAAAGCAGCCGGCCGCGCGAGCCGCCTCGGCGTCGTTGGACGAGTCGCCGATGGCCACCACCTGCGCCGGCGCCAGGTCGAAGTCGGCGCACACCTGCAGCATCGGCATCGGGTCCGGTTTTTTGCGTGGCAGCGAATCGCCGCCGTACACGATCTCGAAATACGGCGCCAGGCCCTTTTGCGCCAGCAGCGGCGTGGCGAAGGCGATCGGCTTGTTGGTCACGCAGGCCAAGCGCAGGCCCTGCGCTTTCATCGCTTCCAGGCCGTCGATCACGCCGTCATACAGCGCGCTATGGTCGCCGTTGATGGCCAGGTAGTGACCTTGGTAGAAGGCCATGGCTTCATCGAAGCGCTGCTCGATACTGGCGGCGTCGAGCTCCAGCGCGAGCACGCTGCGGATCAGGTTTTCCGAGCCTTTGCCGATCATCAGCGCGATCTGCTCGCGCGTGATCGGCGCGTAGCCGAACTGTCCGCGCATGGCGTTGATGGCGACGTGGAAGTCGGGCAGGGTGTCGAGCATGGTGCCATCGAGGTCGATGATCACCGCGCGGATCGGGGTGTGGCTGGCGTTGGTAGAGTTGATAAACATGGAAGGAAGTCGGTAGATGGCGCGGCGCACCAGTTGATCCGGGATTGGCGGCCTGTTCGTGCGCAGCCCGGGTGGCACCATCGCCGCGCCGCCTGGATCATGTCAGGCGGCGAGGAGATGCGCTTACTTGGCTGGTGCTGCCTCGGTCTCAGGCTCTGATGTTTCGGACGCATCCGGTGCGTCTGCCTGGCCGGTTTGGCCTGGGGCCTTGTTGGTGCGGACGATCATCGTGAGCGTCGATCCGCCGGCTTTTTCGCAATCGGGTGCCGCACCGGTCCACTTGATCGACTCGCCGCGCACGACAGGGCGTACGAGGCGCCATGGGAGCAAGCCAAAGCGTTGCGAACCGGCATAGTGAATGATGGCGTCGCCACCTTCCGCTTTGGCGCGTTCGGACAATTCCCCGACCAGCTCGGAGACGCCGCCGTACGTTTTCTTGGCCACTTTGACTTTCCGGATCACCTTGTATGGAAACTCGGCTGGCGGCACGCCGGCGAAAAAGCAGAAGTCGTTCGGGTCGGATTTTGGCGCCACGTCTTCCGCTGCGGAGGCGGTGTTCAGAAAGGCAAGCGACAGGATGCAGCAGAGCGAGATTTTATTCATGTTGAAGTGATACTTTCGTCAAGATTTCGTGCAAATAGACAAGTTTATAAATACAGGCAGCGAGTATGATCTGAAATCGGCAATTCATCAATTGGCATGTGTTCTTGGCCTGTCCGACGTTGCGAAACCGCCAATTTGGCCGGAAAACTGCGCATTCGCGCCGGTGCTCACGGGCTGAAGAACTTTCCGCTCTCCGCCAATGGCGTCAATGCGCGCGCGATGTGAAAACAGTTCCGATCAAGGGACCGCTACGGTCGCCGATCCATGAGAGCTCTGCAATTGCATGGTCGGGCGCCACCTCCATGACGACTGGGCGCCAGTCGCCGGAATACAGCCGCATACCGACAGATACACCCCGAATGTTGGTGGCGTGTCGACAAAAGATGCGCTTGTGTTGGCGGACTGCCGTTTGACAACCGACATGATGGCGAACAGCGAAGCCCACCGATACTTGCAGCATGATTTACTGGTTTGACCTATGATGTCGCCCGCATTCATTCGGCCAGGTACGCTGGAAACGTGTCGGCAAGCCGGTGCGACTTGTGAATCGCCTGCCTGATGCTGTTCTGCTCCCGTTCATCGAGCCTGCGTCTTCCCAGATCGTAGCTCTCGCTGCCGGGGTTCATATATCCATTAAAGAGCCCGAATAACTCATCATCAATTTCTTCGACGATGAGTTCCATATGTGATTCCCAAGCGGTGCCGACTATGTAGATAAGTCCGTCGATCGCTGCGGTTCCGCACCAATGCACTTCATCCCAGACCAGCGAAAACGTAGGCGGGGTAATGTATCCATGGCCAATCCGGGCAAGGCTCCAGTTGTTCACGCCGTCATCAAGTTGACGAAGCGTGGGCAGAAGCGGCACGCATGACAAAATATCGAGGTCATGCCGATACAGGTGCGAAGAGCCAGGCAGATGATCCCCCTCGACGGCGACTTTAATAATTCGGGCCCCGACCAGATAGCTCTGCGCGATTTCCGAGGGTTGCTCGCTCCAGCCATTCAGTTCGCTGATCGGAGGCTTCCACAGAAGCGTTTTTACATCACCCGCGCGCAGGCAGGTAATGGGCGTGAACCCGGCCGACATGCGCGCTCCAACGCGCGGCAGGATTGCCGCCATGCTGATCGTGCGGGCGCCATAATCGATCCGGGGATCCCTGAACCAAATGTCGGGGCAGTGGATTGCCATTGGTGAAAGCGATAGCGTCAAAGTAGTTCTCCTGCGTAGAGCGATCTCGTGATGGCCGGCGGCGAATCAGGAAACATCGCTATTAATCGCTAGGGTAAATGTTCAGCACCTATGAAGGGCTATCAGGAATCAGTAAATCTTGCTTAAAAAACGTGCAAAAACGCCGTTATTTGCTCAATTTTTCAGCAAAATTCAGACTTTTTCCCTACCTTTCGTAGAGGCTGAACAGTTACTCGCTAGGATTGACGCGGATAGGTTTCCATGATGTGGATCAGTTCCGCAGCCGCCTTGGCCCCGTCCAGAACCGTCATAGCACATTGCCTTCGCAGGGCGCTCACGAGCGCGATCCGTGCGCCGTCCTGGGCAAGAGAGATCAATTCAGGCGATGAAATGACATACCCGCCAAGCACCACAGGATGTCCCTCCTCCGATATCGGCGCGCGTTCGATGGTGCTGATCGCCGACGCTGCAATTCCGTACGCAATCAGTGCTTCGCCAGCCTTGCCTTGTACCCGCCAGCGCACGGCAGGGCTGCGTTTCAGAAGCAAATCCATCGGGAGTATCTGCGCCAGTGCCCGGAAAAGGCCGTCGAGGCCCGATACGTCGACGATCAAATCGCAGTCGTCGGGCAGTGCGCGCACGTGCGTTTCGATCTCGTTCGCGTCGTTTCGATGCGCACAAGGAGCAAGGCGAAGGCGCAGGGGAACTTCGTCGTACATGGTCACGGGAGGCTGCAAGCCGAGGTAGCCGCGGATGCTCTCGAGCTGTGCCTCGGCGACTCCGGCGCAGCGCTCGGGAGGAAAACAGTCGAATACAGCACGGAGCATGGCGTGCGCCGCAGTGTCCTGATCGGGACTCCACAGCGAAAAATGTCGCGGCTGAACGTCGGGTGACGCGAACGTGCCGCCAAGGCACATGCCATCGAAGCCGGATTCGCTCCACCGGTCATCCCATCCTGCCAGCATGGCCGAGCAACCATCGTGGATGGCCGCCATGCCACGCGCGTCCACCGGGAGCGTGAAAACCAGGCCCGGGAGAAGTCCTGTGGGATCGGCTTCGAATGTCGCCGCGCCGGTAACGTCGCCCTCGACCCGGATAGTGCCGCCCCGATGGAACGACGGCGCAAATCCGAGGCGAAGGTCGAAATACGGCATGGCGCCGCTTTACGCGCGGCCCTCTGGACCAACCTTGGCCAGCTCCACGCGCATGGCGTCGATGACGGCCTTGTAGTCCGGCTGGCCGAAGATGGCCGAACCGGCCACGAAGGTATCCGCGCCGGCTGCGGCGGCAGCGGCGATGTTATCGATCTTGATGCCGCCATCGACTTCAAGCAGGATGTCGCGGCCCGACTCGTCGATCATGCGGCGCGCCAGCGCGATTTTCTTCAGCGCTTCCGGAATGAAGGATTGGCCGCCGAAGCCCGGATTGACCGACATA
The DNA here is from genome assembly GCF_015689335.1 of Massilia antarctica. Lineage (GTDB taxonomy): Bacteria > Pseudomonadota > Gammaproteobacteria > Burkholderiales > Burkholderiaceae_D > Telluria_A > Telluria_A antarctica. The sequence continues at coordinate 2,702,727 of NZ_CP065053.1, forward strand.
ATGAGGATCATGTCGATCTTGTCCATCACGTGGTCGAGGAAGTGCAGCGGGGTGCCCGGATTGAATACCAGGCCGGCCTTGCAGCCGTTATCGCGAATCAGCTGGAGCGAGCGGTCGATATGCTCGGACGCTTCCGGGTGAAAGGTGATGATGTTCGCGCCAGCCTTGGCAAAATCCGGAATCAGGCGGTCGACGGGCTTGACCATCAGGTGCACGTCGATCGGCACCTGCACGTGCGGGCGGATCGCCTGGCACACCAGCGGGCCGATGGTCAGGTTGGGAACATAATGGTTGTCCATCACGTCGAAGTGGATGATGTCGGCGCCCGAGGCAACGACATTGCGCACTTCCTCGCCCAGGCGGGCGAAATCGGCGGACAAGATGCTGGGAGCGATGCGGAATGTGGTCATGGCGGCTGGCAAGGAGCTTGCGGTAAATGAAGATGCGCTATTTTACGCTGTCCCACGGAGCGCCCTTGCGGCGGGGCCGATTTTGCGGTGCAATGTATGATGCCCCGCCGGGCCTTTGTCGGACCGGTGCCTGAAAATTCACTCGGGCAACTTTTACAGTCTCAATCAAGGAAATCCAGATGGCCGCTTACGAATTTACTGTCACTGTCAGGACCCAGTACCTGCCGGAGCAGTCCGATCCGAGCCGAAGCAATTACGTGTTCACCTATTCGATCACGATCAAAAACACCGGCACCGTCGGCGCGCAGCTCATTTCGCGGCACTGGGTGATCACCGATGCGAACAACCACGTCGACGAAGTGCGCGGCCTGGGCGTGGTCGGTCACCAGCCGCTCTTGCAGCCGGGCGAACAGTTCGAATACACCAGCGGCACCCAGCTGGCCACCCCGCAAGGCTCGATGACCGGCGAATACTTCTGCGTGGCCGAAGACGGCCATCAGTTCGAGACCAAGATTCCCGAATTCGTGCTGTCGCTGCCGCGCACCCTGCACTGAACTGCGCGATCAGTGGGCGGTGTCGTCGGGCAGTTCCTTTTTCTTTTCCGGCGCGTTCAGTTCCTGACCGTTATTGGTCGGCTTCGGTCCCGAATACATCGTCCACCACACGATAAACACCAGCAGGAACAGCGCCACGCCTGCTTCAAGTATTAATGCCCACATATTGACTCCCATGTCTTCAACACGCAGCAGTTTACTCGTTTCGGCCGGCGCCGTCGCGCTGGCCCTCGCGGCATGCACCACGCCTGAACCCAGGCCGGTGCCGCCGCCGGTCGTCATGCCGCCGCCGGTGATGCAGATACCGCCGCCGGTGGCGCCACCGGCCAAGGCCGAAGCGGCGCCGTTGATGACGCCATCGACCTTCGGCGCGCTGCCCGGCTGGGAGCGCGACGACCTGCGCCAGGCATGGCCGGCCTTCACGACATCCTGCGCTGTCCTGATGCGCAAGCCAGAATGGAAAACCGCGTGCGGCGCCGCGCGCACGGTCGATGCAAACGACGGCGCGGCCATCCGCGCTTATTTCGAAGCGTACTTCGTTCCAAACCAGGTGCGCGCGGCGGATGGTGCCGACACGGGCCTGATCACCGGCTACTACGAGCCCTTGCTGCGCGGCGCGCGCAAGCGCGGCGGCGCCTTCCAGACGCCCCTGTACCGGGTGCCGGACGACCTGCTGACGATCGACCTGGCCAGCGTCTACCCGGAGCTCAAGGGCAAGCGCCTGCGCGGGCGGCTGGTGGGCAAGAAGGTGATCCCGTATGACAGCCGCGCTGACATCGAACGCGCCGGCCTCGCCGGCAAGGAGCTGCTGTGGGTGGACGACCCGGTCGAAGCCTTCTTTCTGGAGGTGCAGGGTTCGGGGCGGGTCAAGCTGGCCGACAGCGGCGAGACCGTGCGCGTGGCCTACGCCGACCAGAACGGCCACCCGTACAAGGCGATCGGGCGCTGGCTGATCGAGCAGGGCGAACTGACATCGGCGGAAGCGACCGCGCAGGGCATCAAGGCGTGGATTGCGACGCATCCCGAGCGGCGCCAGGAACTGTTCAACGCCAACCCGAGCTTCATTTTCTTCCGCGAAGAGCGCCTGCCCGATCCGTCGGTCGGGCCAAAGGGCGCGCTGGGCGTGGCATTGACGCCGGCGCGTTCGGTGGCCATCGACCCCACGTATTTACCGCTCGGCGCGCCGATTTACCTGGCCACCACCGAAGCGGGCAGCGAGGTGCCGATGCAGCGCCTGGTGATGGGGCAGGATACCGGCGGCGCCATTCGCGGCGCGGTGCGGGCGGACTTCTTCTTCGGCTTTGGCTACGAGGCGATGGAAAATGCGGGCCGCATGAAGCAGCGCGGCCAGCTCTGGGTGCTGCTGCCCAATCCCTGATGCGGCCGCGGATTCGCTACAATCGCACATTACTCCACGCTTTCTGAAAGAGGATTCCATGAATTATGCAGACCTGCTGATCGAGACCCACGGCAAAGTAGCCGTGATTCGCCTGAACCGTCCCAAGGCGCTCAACGCCCTGAACGACAACATGATGGACGAACTGGGCGACGCGCTGTACAAGTTCGACGCCGACAGCAGCATCGGCTGCATCATCCTGACCGGCAGCGAAAAAGCCTTTGCGGCCGGCGCCGACATCGCGGCGATGGTCGATTACGATTACGGCGACACCTACGGCGGCAACTACATCGGCCGCAACTGGGAACACATCCTCAACGTGCGCAAACCCGTCATCGGCGTGGTGCAGGGCTTCTGTCTGGGCGGCGGCTGCGAACTGGCCATGATGTGCGATTTCCTGATCGCGGCGGACACCGCCAAGTTCGGCCAGCCCGAAATCAAGGTCGGCGTCACCCCGGGCGCCGGCGGCACGCAGCGCCTGCCGCGCACCATCGGCAAGGCCAAGGCCATGGACATGCTGCTCACGGCGCGCATGATCGATGCCGCCGAAGCGGAGCGCACCGGCCTGGTATCGCGCGTGGTCGCGGCCGACAAGGTGATGGAAGAAGCGCTGGCCGCGGCCACCACGATCGCCTCGATGTCGGTATCGGTGGCGATGGCGATCAAGGACAGCGTCAACCGCGCGTTCGAGACCACCCTGACCGAAGGCGTGCGCTACGAGCGCCGCTACTTCCACGCGGCGTTCGGCACGCCGGCGCAGAAGGAAGGCATGCAGGCGTTCCTGGCCAAGCGCCCGGCCAACTTCGACGGCCTGTAAATCAGTCTTTGGCGCGCCAGGTGCCGTGAAAGCCGAACGGTATCCGGTGCGGCAGGCATACCGTCGCCACGGGGCCGGCCGCCACGTCGGCGGCGTCGATGACCAGCAGGTCGCTGCGGCCTTCCTGTGCGCGCCACGCGACCGCCAGCAGCCAGCCGTCGCCTTCGGGCGACTGCGCCGAGCGCGCGACGAATACCGGTTCGGAGATGACATCGCCAGCCGGCAGTGTATATAGCTGGCGCATGCCCGACGCAAAGTCGAAGCAGGCCAGCGAGTCGTACAGCACACTCTCCGATCCGCTCCTGATACGCTGCTCGCTGTGGCAGCAGTAAAAACCGACACGGTTGCGGCGCCCGGTATAGCGCTCGTCGATGCGCGGGAATTCCGCCGCCAGGTCGTCGAGGATGGTGCGCTCGAAGCCGTCGCCATCGCTCTCCAGGTCAAACGTCCATCTGCACAGGCACGCCGCCATGCCGGCTTGGTCGCCCCGGCTGCCATCGGCGTTGGGCATGCCCGGCGCGCTGGCCGACTCCATCACGTAAGCCACGATGCGGCCGCCATCGTCCCAGGCGTTCATCACGTGGAATACGTGGCAGGCATCGCTCGCGAACCAGCGCAGTGTGTCCATCGGCTGCCCGCGCACGCCGATGCCGATGTAGCTGCGCTTGTCCGCTTCCCACGCAAACAGGGGCAGTCCTTTCATGGCGCGTTCCACGCTGATGGTCAGCGGCGTGACCGGAAACAGCACGTGGCGTTCGGTCAGCATGAAGTCGTGCATCATGCTTGCGTATGGCGCGCGGAAAGTATCGAGCGTGGTCACCTCGCAGTGCGCATCGAGTACGCCGTACAGCATGTTGGGTTCACCGGGGCTGTCGGGCAGCCAGGCGAAAAAATGCAGCTCCCCGGTCGCCGGATCGGCCTTGGGATGCGCGGTGAAGCGCTTGTTGACGGCACCGCCGAAATCCTGGTGCCCCTTTGATACCAGCGTGTGTGGATCGATTTCGAACGGCTGGTGCGACTCTTCCAGCGCAAACAGACGCCCGCCGTGCCACACCATGCTGGTATTGGCGGTGCCGCTGTTTTTTCCGTGGACCGACGGGTCGCTGGTGGCCGGGTTGCCGAAGGTGCCGAACAGGGCGTGGCCGGCGTCGTGTTCGAGCTGCCATTTCGGCGTGCGCGCCCAGCGGTTGGCATAGGCCACCTTGCCGTCCTCGATGAAGAAGGCGTGCACCATGCCGTCGCCGGAAAACCAGTGATAGCGGTCGTCGCGCGGCGCGAAGCGGGGATTAGGTCCGACCCGGTACAGCGCACCGCGCAGTTGCGGCGGCAGCGCGCCCCGGACCGGCAGCGTGTCGATGTCGCGTTCGCTGTCCAGGGAAGCGTAGTTCCCGGTAAAAAAATGGCCCGGCATGGTGTTCCTTGGTGAGTTCAGAGACTTTGCATGGCTGCGCGAACGTAAGCGATCAGTGGCGCATCGATGCCGGAGGCGATGCGCAGTTCGGGTTCCTGCTCGAAGGCGTGGCGCAGCTTGGCCTGGAGTGCGGGATTTCCCGCCGCCTTGGACAGCGACAGCGCCTGCCACTGGCGCGCCAGCGCTTGCACGTCTGCGCTGGCGGGCGGCGTGCCTTGGGTCAGCTGATCGCGCAGGGCGCAGATGAGGATGGGCCAGGCGTCGGTTTGCTTGATGTAGTGCTGGCGCAGCAGGGCCATCTCGGCTTCGCTGCAGTAGTTGGCATAGATGGCCAGGCGCCGGTGCGCCATGGCCTGCGAGATGAACTGCATCGCCGCGCGATCGACACCATTGAGCATATGCAGGGTGGGCTCGTTCCAGTTCATGGCGTAGAGCTTCATCAGCATGGCCTCGTCGCCGCCCACCTCGTCGAGCAGGGCGGCGATCCAGCATTGCGCAAGCGCACCCGCCTCAGGGCTGTCGGGTTTCAGGCCCCGCTCCATCAGATCGCGCAAGGTGGAGGTCAGGTGCGTGTTGTCGCCGCTGCGTTGCTGGCGCCGCGTTTTCAGGGTGTGCAGTTCGGCGTCGGTGAAATAGCGCGCGCTGGCGGCCATGCGTTCGAGGGCGGCCAGCCAGTTGTCCATCGATGGTTCATGGTGCTCGGCGAGCTGCGACTGCAAGTCGCGCAGATGGCCGTGCAGGGCCGATGCCTGGGCGATCTGGCGTTCGAGCGACGCGATCTGCTGCTCCACCACTTGCGGCAGGCTGGCGCCGCCATCGGCCAGCATGGCCTGGATCTGGGTGAGCGACAGGTCGAGGCGGCGCAGCGCCTGGATGCGGTAAAGACGGGCGACATCCCCGCTGTCGTACAAGCGGTAGCCCTTGTCCGAGCGGACCGATGGTGTAAGCAGGGCGATATCGTCGTAATGGCGCAAGGCGCGCACGCTCAAGCCGCTGCGTTTCGCCAGTTGTCCTATTTTCAATAGCATGCCGGTTCCTCCATTTATCAAATGGTAAACCGTCACGTAATGAGAGGGTCAAGCGCTCGCGGATAAAAATACTTGCAAAACCGGGGACAGCCCCCGGTTTTGCAATGCAGACCGTTTAGGTTGGTCCGTTGATGCTCATGCGCTGGGTATGCGTCCAGCGGTGGTCCGACGCCGATACGGCGGAGTTGTAGGTGCGGTAGGTCTGGCCTTCACCCGGCCATGGGTCCATGATGTAGACGTAGTTGGTGCCGTTGTACGTCTCGTAGCCGCGTCCCACCAGAATGTGGCCGCCGCCGTTGCTCCAGCCGTAGCGGATCACGAACGGGCGGTTGGCGTTGATGTCGTACACCACGCTGTTCCATGACGAGGCCACGTTATACGCGCCGTTCGAAACGCCCCACGCGTTAAGGATGCCTTGCACGCTGCCGTTGGAGCCGTACATATTGTTCGGCTGGTTGGCGTAGCTGTTCCAGTTGAAGTAGGTGTTCCCGCAGGCGTAGTTCAAGCCGAACGCCCAGTTCACGATCTGGCACTGGCTCGGTGTCTTCTTGTAGTAGTTCAGCACCGCCTTGCTCGACGCGGACCAGCACCACTGGCTGTGTTCCTGGGTAGTGAGCGGAACGCTGAGCGTGCGCCATTGCGCCATGGCCGCTGGCAGCGCCAGTAAAAGCGAAGCACCGATGACGAGCTTTTTGATGTTTGTGTTCATGTTATCTCCTGATTCGTTCTAAGGATGGTGTAGCCGATGCCGGGCTTACTTGGAGGCGTCCATGGTTTGCTTGACCGCGCTGCGCAGCGGCTGCAGGATATCTGTCTCGTCCATCAGCGCCTCGCTGGCCTTGCCTTCCTTGACGGAACGCTGCTGCATCAGTAGCGATTCGCGTGCCGAATGCAATGGGGCGTAGCGCGTGCGGCCATCTTCGCGGCCAACCACTTCGAGCAGATCCGCGCGCGCCTGGTAGATGCGCACGAAGCGCACATTGGTGCGCTCGGCGTCGCCGTAGTAGCCCATCGATGCATCCACATCCTTCGCCAGTACGGCGGCACCGTAGGCGACTGTTTCGTAGTTACCGTTATTGAGTTCCACCGTCGCCATGCCGATCGGGCGCTGGTTCAGCAGGATGACGAAGCGCCACTGGCCGGTGGCCTTGGCCATCTGCTTCATGCTGCCGCGCCCTGCCAGCAGTTCGTTCGGATCGATCGTGTAGACCGGGAAGCCGTAGCCGACTTTCGCGTCTTTCAGATCCTGCATGTCGTTGATTTCAAGCGGGAAGTCGACCGGCGTGCCGGTGGTGCCGCGCACCTGCATCTGGTGGGTCACGAACTGGGCGAAGTCGCGCTGGGCCGCCGCTTGCGCCGCCGCCGCGGCGCGCTTTGGCACCGCTTTGAAGGTGCTGACTCCATCCGACTGGGCCATTGCCGGCGCGCCCGCCAGGGCCAGGCTGGCGCCGCACAGCAGGGCGGCGAGCATGGTGCGGGTTGAGAGCATTTTTGTTTGCATTATTGACTTCTCCTCACATAGATTGATACAAAAACCCCGCCTGTCCAAACGGGGTGAGTGCTGCTACAGCAATGGCATGCACGCATGCCGGACACCGGTGTCAACGCACGTCGTCAGTGCGTTGGAAAATCGAGGGAACGGTGCATCAAGTCGCCGATCATGTCGGCGGTGACGGCCGACAGGGTCCAGCCCAGATGCCCGTGGCCCGTGTTGTAGAAGACGCAGGGCGATTTGCCGCGGCCGACCTTGGGCAGCATGGTCGGCATCATCGGCCGCAAGCCGGCCCACGGAATCACGCTGCGGGTATTCACGCTCGGGAAGCATTCATGCACCCAGTCGATGAGCGGGCGAATCCGGTCGTCGCGGATGTCGCGGTTAAAGCCGTTGAATTCGGCCGTGCCGGCCACGCGGAAGCGATCCATCCCCAGGCGGCTGGTCACCAGTTTGGTGGCGTCGTCGAGCAGGCTGACGGTGGGCGCGGCCCGCTGGCTGGCGGCGTCAAGCAGGTTGACCGTGATCGAGTAGCCTTTCACCGGGTAGATGTTGACCCGGTCGCCCAGGCTCGCGGCCAGGGCGCGGCTGGCGGTGCCGGCGCAGACGACGACGGCGTCGTAGGTCTCGGTCTGGGTGCGCTCGCCGTCGTCCAGGGTGACCTGGGCGTGACGGCCATCGGTGCGCACGGCGCCGATGCGCATGCCGTAGCGGCAGTCCACGCCGTTGCGGCGGGCGGCAGCGGCCAGACCCGTGGTGAACTTGTGGATGTCGCCGGTGGCGTCGCTGTCGGTGAAAAAGCCGCCGTAATAGTCGCCCGCCAGGGTCGGTTCGATGCCGCGCATTTCGCTTGGGGTCACGGCGCGGCGCGCCAGGCCGCCAGCGGCCAGCATCTTGCTGACCGTGGCGGCGTGCTCGAAGCCGGCCTTGTCGCGGTAGATGTGCAGGATGCCTTCGCGCTTGACGTCGAAGTCGATCTTCTCCGCCTCGGCCCACGCAAACAGGTGCTCGCGTGCGGCGATCGCCAGGCGCGCCGTCTCCACGGTATTCCTGCGGTAGTGGGGAATGGCGGCGGCAAATTCGGCGAACCACGACAGCTTGTGCCAGCTCGGTTTGGGGTTGACCAGTAGCGGGGCGTCGCGCCGGAACATCCACTTCAGGCCCTTGAGCATGGTGGAGCGGTGGTTCCACACTTCCGCATTGGAGGCCGACAGCTGGCCGCCGTTGGCAAACGAGGTTTCCATCGCCGCGTAGCGATGTTGTTCCAGCAGGGTGGTGGCAAAGCCACGTTTCGCCAGGGCGTAAGCGGTCGTGACGCCGGTGATGCCGCCGCCAATTACTGCAATGGTTTTCATGTGCCGTCCGGATTCCAGAAACGTCAGATAGGGAGTCCGCGCGCTGCTGCGCGTCGGATACCCCCTCTGTGCTGGACCTGAGAGATTCGCCGGCAACGCGCGATGCGTGGACGGTTTGCTCCTTCGGTGCACCGGATGACGAATTCCGGTGGCTCTTCAGAGTTCAAATGGGTTATCGGTCCTTGGGCCTGAGAGATTCCGGGGCGGTTGCTCCTTCGGCGCCGCCGGCATACAAGACCAGCTTGTAACCGACAGACTCTCCCGATAACGCCTTAGCATTGCGCTAAATATGCCATAAGCATATGTATGCAGAATACATCAGGAAATGACGCAAATACAACCATTTTTAGTGATAGGTGTTGTTTCCTCGACAATACCGACAGAGCGCTCGGTCTACGATTTGCCGCAAACCTGGCCCCATTCCAGGGAAAAACGCGCCAGGAATTTCTTCAGGCGGTCGGCGTCGTTGGGTTTGCTCTTGGCGTTGCGCGAGACGGCAAACAGCTTGCGTCCGGCATCGGACAAGGTGGTCGACTGGCGGCATACCTTGACCACGGCGGCCAGTTGGATGGCATCGAACAGGTCGAGGCCGGCGGCTGCTTCGTCACCCATCAGTTCCGCCAGGTCGACCTCGGCCGCGCTTGGGGCGCGCGTGTAGTGCTGCCACAGTTTTTGCAGGCGGGCCACTTCGGCGCCGACGATGCTGTCGGAAATGCCGCCGGCCTCGGCCAGCGTGGCCATCCTGGTCACCGAGGCCGACAGGTCGCGGAAGTTGCCGGCCCAGACGGCCTCGGGCGACATCGCGAAGCGCATGTAGCGTTCGCGCGCTTCCTTGTTGAAACGCACCATCTGGCCGTATTCCTGGCTGAACTGGTTCAACTGGTAGACCAGGTTGGGCTCGATGTCTTCGGGCCGGTCGACCAGGCCGGGCAGGGCGTAAGTCCATAAATTGATGCGGGCGTACAAGTCTTCGCGGAAGCGCCCGGCCACCACCTCGCTGGCGAGATCGCGGTTGGTGCCGGCGATCAGCTGGAAGTCGCTCTGCACTTCGCTGTCGCTGCCGACCGGATGAAAGCGCTTTTCCTCGATGGCTTTGAGCAGCATCGCCTGTTCATCCGGACCGAGTTCGCCGATTTCGTCGAGGAACAGCAAGCCCTTGTGGGCACTGCGCAGCAAGCCCGGGCGGTCGGCGGCGGCGCCCGTGAAGGAACCTTTGACGTGGCCGAACAGGGTCGAGGCGGCGCCATCGCCGTGCAGGGTGGCGCAGTTGAGCTCGACGAATTTGCCGTCGAGCTGGTGGCGCGTCTTCTTCAATTCGTAGATGCGGCGCGCCAGGAAGGACTTGCCGGCGCCGGTCGGGCCCATCAGCAGCATGGGCGCGCGCGACTTGATGGCGACCCTCTCGATCTCATCGATCATGGTGTTGAAGCTGGTGTTGCGGGTGGCGATGCCGGATTTCAGGAAGGCCACGCCTTCGGCTTGCTCGCGCGAAAAGCGCTGGGCGATCTGGTCGTAGCGCGACAGGTCGAGGTCGATCAGCGCGTAGCTGCCCGGTTCGGTGGTCGACTGGCGCCGCGGCGGCGAGCTTTGCAGCAGGCGGCCGGGGAAGAAGCGCGCTTCGGTCATCAGGAACATGCAGATCTGCACGACGTGGGTGCCGGTGGTGATGTGGATCCAGTAATCCTCGTTATCCGGGTCGAAGGGGTAGGTCTTGGCGAAGTCGAACAGGGCGCCGTAGACCTCGCCGAAATCCCAAGCGTCGCTGATCGCAATGTGGTGCGGGACGACCGTGGTTTCGGGCGAGACGGCGGCGATGTCGGCCGTGACCGCGTCGACCAGCGGGCCGAATTTGCCGCTGAAGAGCATCTCGAAGCGGTCGACCGCGTATTCCTCGTGCTGGGTAATGGCGATGCTGGGGCGCCACTTTTCCCAGCGCGCCGCGCCTTTGCCACTGTCGAGCTGGGTGCCGACGAAACCGATGACTACGATGCGTTTTTGTTTCATATGAGTATAAAAATTTATCTTGTCGGATAAAATATCACGGACTTGCCAGCTTGTCTATTTCTCGCCGTTCTGGCTTGAGGAATTGATAATCTTTTTTAAATCAACGACTTAAGTTGTTGTGGTCGAGCTGGCCGCAGACCTGGCACAGCATTTGCAATAGAGGAGATACAAACGAGATAAGTGAGGAAGTAAAAATGGCAAACGCACAGTTGTTCCAGACCTTGAAGGGAATTTTTGTCCCTCGTGCCGACGGTCTTAATTCGGCAGGCGCTCCGGCTTACACCATGACGCCGCGGCACCAGCTGGCGCAGTATGCGGCCACCGGATGCCTGAATTCGACGTACTACGTCAATGCGCAATCGCAGTTGGCAACGGTGCTGGAACTGTGCGAAAAGGTCGATACCAGATTCATCGCGCAAACGGCGATCTACTGCCGCGAACGTGGTTATATGAAGGACATGCCGGCGCTGCTGACGGCCGTGCTGGCCGCCAAGGGCGCGCCGGAACTGACGCCGGTATTTCGCCGGGTCGTCAATAACGGCAAGATGCTGCGCAATGTGGTGCAGATCATCCGCTCCGGCGCGGCGGGCCGTAAATCGCTGGGCACCCGCCCGAAAAAGCTGGTGCAGCAATGGTTGAACCGCGCTTCGGAAAAGGAGCTGCTGTCGGCGTCGATCGGGAATATGCCTTCCCTGGGCGATGTGGTGAAGATGGTGCACCCGAAGCCATCGCAAGCCTGGCGTGAAGCCTTTTTCGCCTGGTTGATCGGCAAGCCGTTTGATGCGCTGGCGCTGCCGGATGCGCTCAAGGCGTTCGAGGCGTATAAGGCAGATCAGTCGCAGCCGGTGCCGGAAGTGCCGTTTCAGATGCTGACATCGCTGACATTGTCGGCGCAGGCATGGGCGCAGATTGCGCGCCAGGGCGGCTGGCACATGGTGCGCATGAATCTGAATACGTTCGGACGCAACGGTGTATATGAGCTGCCGGGCATGATCGAAGTTATCGCAGACAAGCTGCGCGATCCGGAAGCGATTGCCAGGGCAGGTGTGTTTCCTTATCAGTTGATGTCCGCGTATATGGCGGCGTCAAGCGATGTGCCGCGGCCCATCAAGGATGCCTTGCAGGATGCGCTGGAACTGTCGCTGTCCAATGTGCCCGAGGTTGAAGGCAAGGTGGTGATTTGCCCGGATGTGTCGGGATCGATGCAGTCGCCGGTGTCGGGTTACCGTGGAACGGCCACATCGACGGTGCGCTGTATCGACGTGGCCGGATTGATTGCCGCGGCCATGCTGCGCAAAAATCCCGATGCGCTGGTACTGCCGTTCGAGAATTATGTGCGGGTGTGCGACCTGAATGCCCGCGATACGGTCATGACCAATGCACGGAAACTGGCGGCGATCGGCGGTGGCGGTACCAATTGCAGCGCGCCGCTGGCACAGATGAACAAGCAGAAGGTGATGGCGGATTTGGTGGTGTACGTGTCCGACAACGAATCGTGGATCGACCAGCGTGCCGGGGCCACGGCGACGATGGCGCAGTGGGCGCTGTTCAAGGAGCGCAATCCGGCGGCGCGGCTGGTGTGCATCGACTGCACGCCGAACAGTACCAGCCAGGCGGCGGAGCGCAGCGATGTATTGAATGTGGGCGGTTTTTCGGACGACGTATTCAAGATCATCGCCGCATTTTCGGCCGGCCAGCTGGGTGCGGGGCACTGGGTGGGCGAGATCGAATCGATCGCGCTGGAGTAAGGAACGTTGAAGTACCGGTTTTGAGTGCAGCGCGAATGCTGATTGCGAATACATTTTCCCATGTTCCGTTCGCATCGACTCTTTGTCGCACTGTGCTCAATCGTTTTACCCCGAATGCAGGCAGGACTACATCCACGGTTGCCAGGGCTTCGCGTCCGACAACTGACACGTCTTGCCGCTCCTTGTCGGGACTTTGTTGTACAGGTTTTGAGTGCAGTGCGAATGCTTGATGCGAATACATCCTCTAAAATTTACTTCGCATCGATTTTTTTGTCGCATTGCGCTCAATCGTTTTACCCCGAATGCGGGCAGGACTACATCGATGTTGTGCTTTGGCTTGACGCCGGCAACAAGTGTCCTGCCGATCTTGTCGGGAATGGTTTCAGGGCGAATGCAGTCCGGATTACATTGCGTTCCCGGTTCGACTCCGGGCGGTTGCGCGAGCGGCTGTAGCTCAATTGGTAGAGCAGATGTCCGGGCGATGTTGTCGCCACCCTTGTTTCGATGAATGCGGATGAAATTACATGGTAGAGCGCTGAAGCGTGCTTCGGCAAATCCGGTTCGACTCCGGTCGGCCTTGTGCCTGGCTCATTATTTCATCACCCTTGTCATCACCTTTTATACTGAGAAAAATTATGAAAAACGAAAATTACGATGTCCTGAACGTGGAAGATGGCCGCCATGTCAAAATGTGGACCAAAGGCGTTCCGGTGGAGGACGTGGCCAAGAAGCAGCTGGCCAATACCGCCAAGATGCCCTTCATTTACAAGCATATCGCGGTCATGCCGGACGTCCACCTGGGTAAGGGTTCGACCATCGGCAGCGTGATCCCGACCCTGGGTGCGGTGATTCCGGCGGCGGTGGGCGTGGATATCGGTTGCGGCATGATGGCGGCCAAGACCACCCTGACGGCAAACGACCTGCCGGATAACCTGTCCGCGCTGCGTAGCGCCATCGAGCGTGCGATCCCGCATGGTATGTCGCCGAAAACGCGCGGCTTCCGTGGCCGCGATGAAGGTTCGTGGAATACGCCGCCTGCGGCTGTCGACGTGGCCTGGGGCCAGTTGAAGGATGAATTCGACGCCATTTGCCTGAAAACGCCGAAGCTGAAAACCACGAATAACTATCGTCACCTCGGTACCTTGGGTAGCGGTAACCACTTCGTTGAGGTGTGCCTGGACGAGGTGGGTTTTGTGTGGTTCATGCTGCATTCGGGTTCGCGCGGCGTGGGGAATGCCATCGGCACCCACTTCATCGAACTGGCCAAGAAGGATATGCGCACGCACTTCATCAACCTGCCCGATCAGGATCTAGCCTACCTGGCGGAAGGTACGCAGCACTATAACGATTACATCCAGGCAGTCAGCTGGGCGCAGAAATTTGCGCGCACCAATCGCGATGTGATGATGCAGAACCTGATCACGGCGGTGCGTACCGTGATCACCAAGCCGTTCGAGACGCACGTGGAAGCGGTGAACTGCCACCATAATTATGTGGAGAAGGAGCATCACTTCGGTAAGGATGTGCTGATTACCCGTAAGGGCGCCGTGTCGGCCCGTCCGGGCGAGCTGGGAATTATCCCGGGGTCGATGGGAGCGAAGAGTTTCATCGTGCGCGGAAAAGGGAATCCGGACAGCTTCAACAGCTGCAGCCACGGTGCCGGCCGCACCATGAGCCGTACCGAAGCGAAGCGCCGCTACACGCTCGATGACCAGATCAAGGCCACCGAGGGCGTGGAGTGCCGCAAGGATGAAAATGTGATTGACGAGATTCCGATGGCGTACAAGGATATCGACGCGGTCATGCACGCCCAGCGCGATCTGGTGGAGGTGGTCCATATCCTCAAGCAGGTGGTGTGCGTCAAAGGTTGATGCCGCTGTTGTTTGCTATATATAAGAAGAAGAGTTGAAAATGATTGAATTAGATGGCGCCGTCGGCGAAGGCGGCGGGCAAATTCTGCGTAGCGCGCTGACCTTGTCCATGATTACCGGCCAGGCGTTTTGCATCAAAAATATCCGGGCAGGGCGCAAGAAGCCCGGGCTGCTGCGCCAGCATCTGGTGGCGGTGCAGGCAGCGACGCAGATCAGTGATGCCACGGTCACCGGGGCGCAACTGGGTTCGCAGACCTTGGTTTTTGCGCCGAAGGCGATCAAGGGCGGCGATTACCAGTTCGCGATCGGTTCGGCGGGCAGCTGCACCTTGGTGCTGCAAACGGTGATGCTGGCATTGCTGCATGCGGACGGGCCGTCGACGGTGCGCGTCAGCGGCGGCACCCATAATCCGATGGCGCCGCCGGCGCAGTTCCTCCAGCGCGCCTATATTCCGTTGCTGCGCAAGATGGGTGCCGATATCGATATCGAGCTGCTGCGCTCCGGGTTTTACCCGGCCGGCGGCGGCTGCGTCGTGGCGACGATCGCTCCCTGCCCACAATTGCGGCAGTTGACGCTGATGGAGCGCGGTGCCCGCGTTGAGGGATATGCCGAAGGGATCGTGGCAGGCTTGCCCGCGTCGATTGCGCTGCGCGAACTGGAATGCGTCGGCCTGGGGATGAACTGGACCGGCGATCAACTGCGCATGCGTGGATTGCCGGGCGAGCAGGGGCCGGGGAATGCCTTGCTCATTACCCTGGAATACGAGCACGCGACCGAGGTGTTTTGCGCTTTTGGCGAAAAAATGGTCCGGGCCGAGACCGTCGCCAAGGATGCCATGCATGAAGCGCGCCGCTATATCGCCTCCCAGGCGGCGGTCGGCGAACACCTGGCGGACCAGCTGATGCTGCCCATGGCGCTGGCCGGCGGGGGCAGTTTTACCGCAGACGTGATCTCGCAGCATGCCATCACCAATGCGGAGGTCATCGGCCGTTTTCTGCCGGTTGCCATCACCTTGGAAGAGGGCGAGCAGCGCAGTACCTGTACCGTTCGTGCGACGGCATGAAAAGAGTCCTTGTCAGTTTGCCGCAGGCTTTGCTATAGTACGCCTCCCCGATGAAAGAGTTAACGAAATCAAGTAGTTAGCAGGCATTTGGGGGGGCCTCGAAAGAGACGCGGTAGTAAAGAAGGGGTTGACGAGAAACGCGAAACGTTGCATAATCTCACCTCTCTGCTGCAACGAACACAACGCTTCGTAGCAAACGGCAGAAGTAGTACAGAATAAGTTCTTTAACAATTAACAGTCGATAAGTGTGGGCGTTTGATGAAGGTGCCAACAAAGCGCAAGCGATGTTGAATACTTAAATTATCAAATGTTCACAAAAAAGAAATTAGGCGCTTCGCAAGAAGTGGCCTGTCAGTATTTTGAGTGAGCGATCTGTCCGCAAGGACATTAAACAGAGATTGAACTGAAGAGTTTGATCCTGGCTCAGATTGAACGCTGGCGGCATGCCTTACACATGCAAGTCGAACGGCAGCGCGGGGCAACCTGGCGGCGAGTGGCGAACGGGTGAGTAATATATCGGAACGTACCCTGGAGTGGGGGATAACGTAGCGAAAGTTACGCTAATACCGCATACGATCTAAGGATGAAAGTGGGGGATTCGCAAGAACCTCATGCTCCTGGAGCGGCCGATATCTGATTAGCTAGTTGGTGGGGTAAAGGCCTACCAAGGCATCGATCAGTAGCTGGTCTGAGAGGACGACCAGCCACACTGGAACTGAGACACGGTCCAGACTCCTACGGGAGGCAGCAGTGGGGAATTTTGGACAATGGGCGAAAGCCTGATCCAGCAATGCCGCGTGAGTGAAGAAGGCCTTCGGGTTGTAAAGCTCTTTTGTCAGGGAAGAAACGGTGAGGGCTAATATCCCTTGCTAATGACGGTACCTGAAGAATAAGCACCGGCTAACTACGTGCCAGCAGCCGCGGTAATACGTAGGGTGCAAGCGTTAATCGGAATTACTGGGCGTAAAGCGTGCGCAGGCGGTTTTGTAAGTCTGTCGTGAAATCCCCGGGCTCAACCTGGGAATTGCGATGGAGACTGCAAGGCTAGAATCTGGCAGAGGGGGGTAGAATTCCACGTGTAGCAGTGAAATGCGTAGAGATGTGGAGGAACACCGATGGCGAAGGCAGCCCCCTGGGTCAAGATTGACGCTCATGCACGAAAGCGTGGGGAGCAAACAGGATTAGATACCCTGGTAGTCCACGCCCTAAACGATGTCTACTAGTTGTCGGGTTTTAATTAACTTGGTAACGCAGCTAACGCGTGAAGTAGACCGCCTGGGGAGTACGGTCGCAAGATTAAAACTCAAAGGAATTGACGGGGACCCGCACAAGCGGTGGATGATGTGGATTAATTCGATGCAACGCGAAAAACCTTACCTACCCTTGACATGTACGGAAGCCACGAGAGATCGAGGTGTGCTCGAAAGAGAACCGTAACACAGGTGCTGCATGGCTGTCGTCAGCTCGTGTCGTGAGATGTTGGGTTAAGTCCCGCAACGAGCGCAACCCTTGTCATTAGTTGCTACGAAAGAGCACTCTAATGAGACTGCCGGTGACAAACCGGAGGAAGGTGGGGATGACGTCAAGTCCTCATGGCCCTTATGGGTAGGGCTTCACACGTCATACAATGGTACATACAGAGGGCCGCCAACCCGCGAGGGGGAGCTAATCCCAGAAAGTGTATCGTAGTCCGGATTGTAGTCTGCAACTCGACTACATGAAGTTGGAATCGCTAGTAATCGCGGATCAGCATGTCGCGGTGAATACGTTCCCGGGTCTTGTACACACCGCCCGTCACACCATGGGAGCGGGTTTTACCAGAAGTAGGTAGCTTAACCGCAAGGGGGGCGCTTACCACGGTAGGATTCGTGACTGGGGTGAAGTCGTAACAAGGTAGCCGTATCGGAAGGTGCGGCTGGATCACCTCCTTTCTAGAGTTGCACCGGCTATAGAGCCAATTTATTAAGCGTCCACTCTTATCGACTGTTGAATTTAGAAGAAACAGTAGCAGTGTCCAAGTCGGGGCTGTAGCTCAGCTGGTTAGAGCACCGTGTTGATAACGCGGGGGTCGTTGGTTCGAGTCCAACCAGCCCTACCACGTATTCCTTGGGGGATTAGCTCAGCTGGGAGAGCACCTGCTTTGCAAGCAGGGGGTCGTCGGTTCGATCCCGTCATCCTCCACCACTCTACTAATCTTGAAAGTACAAACGTAAGCAACACCGTCGGGTGAGATGTTTAGGTTTGGTCTTTTAGAGATTAAAGCTGTTTCGTTCTTTAACAATCTGGAAGAAGTAAAGTTTTAATCGTTTGGCCGACAGGTCAGACGATGGGTAGTGATTGTATGTATCAAAACAAAGCAACAACGCTGTACTTTTTTATCACTGTAACGCTCTTTGATCTTCGGATCAGAGGCTAACGTTATAGGGACAAGCGAATAAGTGCACATGGTGGATGCCTTGGCGATTACAGGCGATGAAGGACGTAGTAGCTTGCGATAAGCTGCGGGGAGCTAGCAAACAAGCTTTGATCCGCAGATTTCCGAATGGGGAAACCCGGCCTTTACAGGTCATTGCATACTGAATACATAGGTATGCAAAGCGAACGCGGCGAACTGAAACATCTAAGTAGCTGCAGGAAAATAAATCAACCGAGATTCCCAAAGTAGTGGCGAGCGAAATGGGATGAGCCTGCACGTTTTAGCATGACGGATAGTAGAAACCACTGGAAATTGGTGCCATAGAGGGTGATAGCCCCTTATACGAAATTCGATGTGTGGAACTAAGCGTGCGACAAGTAGGGCGGGACACGAGAAATCCTGTCTGAATATGGGGGGACCATCCTCCAAGGCTAAATACTCGTAATCGACCGATAGTGAACCAGTACCGTGAGGGAAAGGCGAAAAGAACCCCGGAAGGGGAGTGAAATAGATCCTGAAACCGTGTGCATACAAACAGTAGGAGCGGACTTGTTCCGTGACTGCGTACCTTTTGTATAATGGGTCAGCGACTTACATTCAGTGGCAAGGTTAACCATATAGGGAAGCCGTAGAGAAATCGAGTCCGAACAGGGCGACAGTCGCTGGGTGTAGACCCGAAACCAAGTGATCTACTCATGGCCAGGATGAAGGTGCGGTAACACGCCCTGGAGGTCCGAACCCACTAATGTTGAAAAATTAGGGGATGAGCTGTGGGTAGGGGTGAAAGGCTAAACAAACTTGGAAATAGCTGGTTCTCTCCGAAAACTATTTAGGTAGTGCCTCAAGTATCACCATCGGGGGTAGAGCACTGTTATGGCTAGGGGTTCATTGCGAATTACCAAACCATTGCAAACTCCGAATACCGATGAGTGCGAGCTTGGGAGACAGACGTCGGGTGCTAACGTCCGGCGTCAAGAGGGAAACAACCCAGACCGCCAGCTAAGGTCCCAAAGATTGGCTAAGTGGAAAACGAAGTGGGAAGGCTAAAACAGTCAGGATGTTGGCTTAGAAGCAGCCATCATTTAAAGAAAGCGTAATAGCTCACTGATCGAGTCGTCCTGCGCGGAAGATGTAACGGGGCTAAGCCAGTCACCGAAGCTGCGGATATATGCTTGCATATATGGTAGGAGAGCGTTCTGTAAGCCTGCGAAGGTGTCTTGTAAAGGATGCTGGAGGTATCAGAAGTGCGAATGCTGACATGAGTAGCGATAATGGGAGTGAAAAGCTCCCACGCCGTAAGCCCAAGGTTTCCTGTTCAACGTTCATCGGAGCAGGGTGAGTCGGCCCCTAAGGCGAGGCAGAGATGCGTAGCTGATGGGAAGCAGGTTAATATTCCTGCACCGTCGTATGATGCGATGGGGGGACGGATCGCGGAAGGTTGTCCAACGGTTGGAAGTGTTGGTTTTTGACTCATAGAAGGTGCTTAGGCAAATCCGGGCACGGAATTCAAGGGGTCGAGACGAAGAACTTAGGTTCTGAAGCAATCGGAAGTGGTTCCAAGAAAAGCCTCTAAGCTTCAGTCATACGAGACCGTACCGCAAACCGACACAGGTGGGCGAGATGAGTATTCTAAGGCGCTTGAGAGAACTCGGGAGAAGGAACTCGGCAAATTGGTACCGTAACTTCGGGAAAAGGTACGCCCCGGTAGCTTGATTGGTTTACTCCATGAGGGTGAAAGGGTTGCAATAAACTGGTGGCTGCGACTGTTTAATAAAAACACAGCACTCTGCAAACACGAAAGTGGACGTATAGGGTGTGACGCCTGCCCGGTGCTGGAAGATTAAATGATGGGGTGCAAGCTCTTGATTGAAGTCCCAGTAAACGGCGGCCGTAACTATAACGGTCCTAAGGTAGCGAAATTCCTTGTCGGGTAAGTTCCGACCTGCACGAATGGCGTAACGATGGCCACACTGTCTCCTCCCGAGACTCAGCGAAGTTGAAATGTTTGTGATGATGCAATCTACCCGCGGCTAGACGGAAAGACCCCATGAACCTTTACTGTAGCTTTGCATTGGACTTTGAACCAATCTGTGTAGGATAGGTGGGAGGCTTTGAAGCGGGGACGCCAGTCTTCGTGGAGCCATCCTTGAAATACCACCCTGGTTTGTTTGAGGTTCTAACCTTGGTCCGTTATCCGGATCGGGGACAGTGCATGGTAGGCAGTTTGACTGGGGCGGTCTCCTCCTAAAGTGTAACGGAGGAGTTCGAAGGTACGCTAGATACGGTCGGACATCGTGTTGATAGTGCAATGGCATAAGCGTGCTTAACTGCGAGACTGACAAGTCGAGCAGGTACGAAAGTAGGACATAGTGATCCGGTGGTTCTGTATGGAAGGGCCATCGCTCAACGGATAAAAGGTACTCTGGGGATAACAGGCTGATTCCTCCCAAGAGTTCATATCGACGGGGGAGTTTGGCACCTCGATGTCGGCTCATCACATCCTGGGGCTGTAGCCGGTCCCAAGGGTATGGCTGTTCGCCATTTAAAGTGGTACGTGAGCTGGGTTTAAAACGTCGTGAGACAGTTTGGTCCCTATCTGCCGTGGGCGTTGGAAATTTGAAGGGGGCTGCTCCTAGTACGAGAGGACCGGAGTGGACAGACCTCTGGTGTACCGGTTGTCACGCCAGTGGCATTGCCGGGTAGCTAAGTCTGGAAGAGATAACCGCTGAAAGCATCTAAGCGGGAAACTTGCCTTGAGATGAGATTTCCCAGAGCCTTGAGCTCTTTAAAGGGTCGTTCGAGACCAGGACGTTGATAGGTCAGGTGTGGAAGTGCAGTAATGCATTAAGCTAACTGATACTAATTGCCCGTACGGCTTGTCCCTATAACCTTAGCAGGTACAGAGATAAGAAATGCGCGTTGTGTTTTGTGCGATACGCACAATCACTACCCAAAGTAATACAATAAAACGATACTTCTTCCAGATTCAAGCTAGTGCTGCCCGGTCGGGAGCACCAAGCTGTACAAGTTATGCCTGATGACCATAGTAAATCGGTACCACCCCTTCCCATCCCGAACAGGACCGTGAAACGATTTTACGCCGATGATAGTGCTGCAACCAGTGTGAAAGTAGGTTATCGTCAGGCTAGTTATAAGAGAAAGACCCCGGTAAGCCTAAGCGCGCTCAAGATCGCGCTTAGTGCAAACCGGGGTTTTTTTTCGTCTGCAGTTTTGCTCGGACCCTATCACCGCCACCACGGCTGATGACGGCATCGAGGCGCCCGCATCCAAATCACAACCGCGCTTTCAAGCGAATCGCTCCAACTTGTGCTATAAATGTTAAGTTTTTATTATTATTAAAAAGACGTCAAGTTTGCAAGGTGGAACTTGCAGACGAAACGGAGAAGCATGAAACTTGTAAATCAAAAACTCGACTGGATACAGGCACTCAGAGGAATCGCCGTGATGGCTGTGATGCTCAGTCACGCGCGTTACTTTTTCCTCAGCACCCCGGAATGGGGTGTGGTCGATAGTTGGCTCGGTCCGGGCGCCATGGGGGTGGATCTCTTTTTTATCATTTCCGGCTTCATCATGGTGTACACCACGCAGAAGTCGGACGGCAGCGTAGCGTCCAGCATCGATTTTTCCATCAAGCGCTTCGCCCGCATCTGGCCGGTGTACGCCGTCGCCACGATTGCCTATGTCATCTTAGTCAAGGATGGCATGGCGTATTTTGCCGAGCCGGGCCGTTGGACGATATTGCTGAAAAGTCTGGTGCTCTTTCCGCCCGTCCGTTCGGACGTACCGTTTTTCGGTTTTACCCTGCCGCTGGCCTGGACGCTGGCATTCGAAGTCTATTTCTATGCGGTTTTTTGCATCAGCATGCTGTTCGGACGCGGGCGCTGGCTTGCCTTGTGTGCCTGGATGCTCGCCACGGTCGTTGCCATTCCGCTCATCGAGCACAACCATGCTTTTAACGTGCGCACCAATTTCAACTTCAGCTTCGACTATTTCAACCTGATCACCAATTCCATCATCGTTGATTTCATGGCTGGTGTCGGAATTGCCCATATCTACCTGGCGCGAAATCTGCGTTTGAGTAGCCGCATTCTGTGCCTTAACCTGATGTGGGTGAGTATCGGCTTTGCCGTATGGTGCAACTACACGACGGCGGCAGACTTTCACGGACCGACGAAATGGGGATGGTTGCTTGCGCTGATGGTACTGTGCATTGCGCTGGCCAGCAAAACGGTCAATCTGGCGCCGCCGCGTTTCCTGGTTTGGCTGGGCACCATTTCCTATTCGGTGTACCTGTTCCATACCTTGGTCCAGTTCGTGCTCAGCCGCTGGCTGGACGAGCATGGCATCCCTGCTCAAGCGTGGGGACGCGTATATATTACGACCCTGTTCGCGATTCCGGTCGCGGCACTCTCGCACCACTATCTGGAAGTGAAGCTCGGTGGCGCCACGCGCGACCTGCTGGACCGCATGGCCGCACGTTTTTGGAAACCGGCGGCGGCAACTGAGGAGGAATCGACAGCGCTAGCGCAACCGGTACCGCTGCGCAAGCGCAGCGCCTGACCCAGCCGCGCCTTACCACTTGAGCGTGATCGCGCTCCAGACCAGGGCAATAAACAGGAACCACCCCCAGCGCGGTCTGCGGAACATGGCCGATTGCAGCACGATCGCCGCCATGCAGACGGACGGCAGAATGCGTTGCGTGGCCAGCGCAAAAGCGCAAACAAGTGCAAGCTGCACCGCGATCGCCACCCGAAAATTGTTATCGCCATCCGGTTTGCCGGTATGGGCCGCATTGGCCGGAACATCGTCTGCCGGTGGCGGGTGAAGCGCTGCGGCCGGCGTCACGGCACGCGTATCCGCAGCCACGGGCTTTTCCATGTTGACGCGAGTCGGCGACGCCTCGGCCGCCTTGCTCGCCTTCTTTTCCGCTGCCAGCTGCGCGGCGGTTTTTTCCAGTACCGGCGCTGACGCCAGGGTGGCTTGCCACCATCCGTCCCACGGTGCCTTGCCCTGGGCCGACAGCGCCCGGAACGCGCTGCTGCGCTTCGACTGTGTCAGCTTCATGTCGACGCCGGCCACTCCCCACCGCGCCCGCGCGGCGCGCACGCGCACCAGCAGCGGCAAGCCCTTGGCCGGATCGACCATGCGGATGAACTGCGCGTATCCTTCCAGCGCATCGATGACATTGGTATTGCCGTTCCACTGCTTGCCCTCCGGACCATCCTTTTCGAGCTGGAACAGCGTGGCGCGAAAACGCCGCAGGGTCTCGCGTTCGAGCGAGGGCTTTTGATTGACCACGATCCCGGTCACCATCTGGCGCTGCGCGTCGCGCATCACATGCTGCTTGTCGGGATGCGGCGTGAAGCCCTCGTCGATGACGATCTGCTTGGCGCGCCACAGCAGCTTGCCGGCCAGTTTGCGCGCATCGGCGTCGCCCGAAAACGTCAGGTCGTCCGCATAGCGCGTGTACTTGAAACCCAGCTTGGCCGCGCAAGCCTGCAAACGCGCATCGAGCCGCCTGCACAAAATATTGGTCAACGCCGGACTGCTTGGCGCGCCCTGCGGCAAGGCGCGCGATCCGTGCGCGACAAAAAACGTCTCGCCATCGATGCGCACTTCGTCGGTCGCCGCTTCGGTACACAGCAGCGCCAGGACGGTTGCCAACTGCTCGCTGTAGCCCAGCTGCGCAAACACGCCTTTAATGCGCGGCATGCCGATCGACGGGAAAAAATTCTTGAGATCCAGATTGATGACCACCGCCTGGCCGACGTGCGGCGCCGCGTTGCTGACGATCGAGCGGCCCGGCACAAAGCCGTGCGCCGCCTGGTGCAGCGGCGCACGCGCCAGCACGTTGTCGAGCACCCAGTATTGGGCGCGTTTCAGGCGCGGCATCGGCGCCGAGATAATCCGTTCGCCGCCGGTCTTCTTGGGCATGGCGAAGCGCCGGTAATGGCTGATCCGCGAGACGCGCCGCTCGAACGCCAGGAAGCGCAGCTCCGACAAGGTGATGCCCATCGCCTGCGCCAGTTGGTCCGCCTTGTGCAGCACCGGCATGGCCAGTCCGGCCAGTTTTCCGGCGTCGCTGTCGGCACGACCGAGGCCACCCGACACGCCCGCGCCCAGATACAGCACTTCGTGTTCGCGCCGCTGGCGCCACGCTTGCGCCTTCTCGAAGCGCACCAGCGCGCGCTTCTGGCGCGTTTCCTCGCGCCGCGCCTTGGCCTTGGCCATGCGCTCCTTGCGCAGCATGCGCAACGCCGCTTCGGGATTTTGCAGGTGATGCAGCTCGCTGCCCAGCTTCTGCAAGGCTTGCGTGAGTTCCGTTTCGCGCCGGATCAGGTCCGCTTCGACCGAGGGCTGGCCGCTGTCGGCCGGCCAGAAGCCCAGGCGCTGCATCTCGGTCAGCACGACTTCTTCTTTGGAGCTGGTGCGTATGCGCTCGTACAACTGCGCGCGCGTCAGTTCGGAGGGAGAGGGAGTAGGGGAAGTCATCGTGTCCTGGTCTCGCAAGGAACACCACGGAAAACACTGTCGGGAAAACGCAAACTACACAAGCACGGCAGGATAATCATCGAAGGGCCTGCAGGACTGGAGCGCTCCACTCGACGCCGTACCGCACCAGTAGCGCTGATCGGCTTCAGGGAAGCCAAACCGTGTCGCGCTACTGGTGCAGGTACGGCACAGTGAAGAGCGTGCCAGTGACGCGTGGGAAGAGCTGACAACGTGGACGGCGATCCGCCGTCCGGTTTGCAAGAGCCATCCCGCCGTGCTTGTTGATGCGAGTATAACAGGTGAATTCCGGGCTCCTCAAGCATTGGTTTGAATATGTGGGTTAGTGAAGATGCGTGCGCCGCGCGCTCACGCGGCGTCACGCCTGGCCTGGTCCATGCGCAGCACGAGCATGTGCACGCACGGCCCCTTGTGCATGCGGTTCTGGGTGTAGTGGTTGCACTCGCAGCTGCCGTCGACGATGCGCCGGTCGGCGTCGAGCCGCAGCATGACCTGGTACGGCCGGCCGTTTTCCTTGCTGCGCGCACGCAGGCGCAAGCCGCCCTCTGGCAGCGCTTCGCTGGCCTGCTCGGAGAGGCTTTGCACCGCCAGCAGGGTCGCCGCCTTTTCTTCGATCGCGCTGGCAAAGCGCAGCACATCCAGCGGCAACGGTTCGCGCGACAGCTCGCGCAGGCGGTACACGCCTTGCGTCAGGTCGTAGATCACGCGTCCAGCTTGGGTGTACAACGTGAGCGCGCTTTCGACGATGGCGCGCGTCAGGCCGGTGTCCGTCGCCAACTGGTCGGCGGTGGCGAACCAGCGCTGTCCCAGCGCCGCGAAGACGCGCGTCTTGCTATCGTCATCGACGGCGCCGCGCGGCGCCAGCAGGTCGAACTGGCCTGCCCGTGCCCAGTCGTTGGCGGTCCAGCCGGACAGGCCCAAGGTGAGCTGCATGTCCGGCAGGTTGGCGATCCAGAAGCTTGGCATGCCGCTGCCCATCAGGTGCACGGTAAAGCTGTGCGCCACCGGGATCAGGCGTTCGAGCAGCATCAGGCGGCGGCGCCCCCAGATGCGGATTTCTTCGGCCGCATTGCCCTGGTAGATCGAGCGGCGGCACACCAGTTCATCGTTCCACGGCTCGAACAGCGCGCGAATCGGTTCACCCGGCGTGAGCACGAAGCGGATCGAGCGCGGGCCGACTCTTTCCTTCTTGTGGCGCAAAAGGTGGCAGAAATTGTGCACATCCATCGGATGCAGATCGAGCCTGCGCGCCGGCAGGTTCATTGCGCTGCTTACTTGCAGAAAGCCGCGCACCCAGGTTTCGGGCACGTCGATCTTCTCTTCCTTGAACGATGGATCGCCAGCGGTAGCGACCTGGAAGCCGCTCGGATCGATCGCCAGTTGGGTCGTTTTATAGTCGCGGATCTTCTGGAATTCGCCGTACAACCCTTCGGAGTAGTCGACATTGGTGGTGCCGCAGGCGAAGTCGCCCACGCGGTCGAACACATTGTGACTGCAACTGAGCGAGGCGTAACTCGATTCGTCGCGGCTGAAGCACTCGAAGAACACGCGGTCGGGGTGCACCGTGATCACCGGGTCGAGCACCACCCAGGTGTCGAAATTGGCCTTGTATATATAGTCGAAGTATTTGGCCTGGGCCGCGGCGAAAGGCTTGAGGATGATGCTCTTTTGCGCCCGCAGGGCCTTGAGCTCCTCGCTCAATGGCGCCATGCGCGCGCGCAGGTCCGCATTGCGGTCGATCAGTTCCGCCAGCGCCGGGTCTTCGTTCTGGGCGCGCCATGCCAGGTAGGCGGTTTTGTCTGGCGCCTGGTAGCGCTGGTCGGCCACCACCACGTCGTGCAGCGCGGAGATGGCTTCGCGGAAGGGAATGTGCTTGTTCAGCTGGGCGACGAAATGGGTCGGCGGGCGCAGGGTGTCGGGCGCGAAGCGCATCTCGGTGCTTGAGGCGCTGTTGCTGACGGTGCTGGAGCCGTAGTAGCGGTATTCGAATTTCATTGTGGCCCCCGCAGGTTCGCGTGCGCACGCGGCGGCTCGATCGTCATCACCGCCGGCAGCGCCGGAAAGCGCTCCTGGATCGCGCGCAATCCCTCGATGTACTGCGCCTTGTCGGCGATGGCGACGGTGAGCACCTGGCGCGCGAACAGGCGCGCGACAAAAGCGGCAATCGCCTCCGATGCCTGTGCCTGCGCGCGCAGGAAGTCGAGCACGCGGTTCTTGACCACCCGGCCGCGGTTGACCTGTGACAGCACGTTCAAAAAGTACGGTTCGAGGCGTTCCAGCTTGGACAGGTCGCCGGCGCTTGCGCTGGCGAGCCAGCCGCTGACGAACAGCTGCATGTTGGCGGACGGATGCTGGCTAAGTTTGAGCATGTATTCGGTGACGTCGGCGACGTCGAAATGGGTCGTGAGCATGGTGCGCCCGAAGCGCTGGACCTCGGGATCGAGGTGGTCGCACAGGCTTACCAGCAGGGACGGATTCCAGTCTTCGCTGCCGCATTGCTTGCTGAAGAACTCGCGCGCGAAAGCGCGAGTATCGTCCCACGTGCTGTCGAGCAGGCGCAGCGCCGCTTCCATCTGGGTGCGCACCAGGGCTGCGTGTTCGGTAAAGGCCGCGCAGGCCCAGCGCCGCACGCTGGCGTTTTCGTTATGGCCGAACTGCGCCCACTCGGCCACGCTGAACTGCGTGTTGGCGAAGCGCGGCAGCATCTGGGCACCGAGCAGTTGCGCGCCCTTGCTGCGCGCGGCCAACAGGCGCACCAGCAGCGCGCGGTCGAGGTGGTCGGCGCCCGAATTGAGCGGTCCGAGGATCCATGCGATCAGGTCCGCATGCACGCCGTCCGCCGGTTCGCTGTGGAAAAGGGTATCGAGCAGCAAAGGCAGCAGGGTGGCGCGGAACGTGGCGTCGCCTGGCGCGATGCGCTGCAAGGCGCCGTCGATGGCGCGCCGCACGTCCGCATCCGGGTGGGTGCAGAACACGGCGAACAGCAAGGCTTGACTCGCGAGCATGTGCTCCGGCAGTGCGCTGAACAGCTTGATGCCGACCGCGCGCACACCAGCATCCGCTTCCTGCAGCAGCGCCGCCAGGGTAGCCGGCGGAATGGCGCCCGCCGGCTCGGCGTGGCGCAGCAGCCATTCGCCGGCGGCGATGCGCACGCTGGCAAGCCGGTGCGAGAGCAGGGCAAGCAGGCGCGCATACGGCGCAAGCGCAGCGGCCGCGCGCAGGGGGCGGTCGAGCAGCCATACCAGGTCGGCGGCGATGGCGGGGACCACCATCTCGGCCTGATCAAGGTCGCCGCAGTTGTCCAGCCAATCGAGCAGCAGCAGGACGATGGCGTCGGCCTGGCCGGGCAGGGCCAGCGCGCACTGGCACAGCATGCGGCCGTGGCGGCGCACCGCTTCATCGGGCGAGCAGGCCAGGGTGGCGACCAGCAGCGCGTCGGCGCAGTAGTGGTCGGGGGCGCGGCTGATGCATTCCAGCGCGAAGGTACGCGCTTCCGGCAGGCTTGATTGCAGCAGCAACAGCAGCCAGCGGGTATCGGGCACGCCGTCGGCAAAGCGCTGGCGGCACAGCTGGAAGGCGAAGCTGGCGGTCGGGCTGTAAGGGCTGCGCAGGAGCGCGCCCAGGTCGTCGAGCGCGATGCGGTCGCAAAAGGCGGTGTTGTCGATCAGGGCGCGCGCTGCAAAGGCGTGCACGCCCTCGCAGCGGCTGCGCTGCATCAGCCAGAGCAGGGCGGCGGGACGCGCATCCCACAGCGCGGGAAACGCTTCTTCGCGTCCGTTGGCGGGCACGATCGGGCCTACCTGGAACCAGCTGCTGCCGCTGCGGTTGCCGGTCCAGGCGCCATGGCTGCGCAGCAGGCGGTTGAACATGGTCCAGTGGCTGTAGGTGTCGTAGCTGCGGTTGGCGCGCATGAAGTAGCGGCCTTCGCGCGTGTAGGGCTGGCCGGCGTCGGCATCATCCATCGCCATCAGGGTGCCGAGCGCCATCGTGACGAAGGCCGGGTCGCCGTCCTGGGCGAGACGGCGCAAGGTGCGCCAGCCGCGCAGGCGCAGGTAGGCGCGCGTGCGCGTGCTGTACGCCACGGTGCTGTCGGGGCGCGCCGCCATTTCCGCGTACGGCACCCATTTGCGCTCGATGCGCACATAGGTGCTGGAGGTCTGCGCCGCGGTGGTGTCGAAGCGCTGCTGCAAAAGGCCAAACAGCTCGCCGTCGTCGCGCATCTCGGCGGCCTTGTACAGATGCCGCACGGCGCGGAAGGTGCCCGCGCGCAGGGGCAACTGGCGCAGCTGTGCCAGCAGGATGCTGCGCGCCAGCGGGTCGGCCAGCGCTACCTGGTCGAGCTGTTCGAGCCAGTCCGACAGCGACAGCGCAGTCCATTGATCCGGGTGCGCGCACAACTGTGCAATCGCTTCCTCGTCGCGCGCGGCCCAGGCTTCGCGCAGGCGCGCCGGCCAGTCGCCCGTCAACTGCGCGGCGTGCCGGGCCAGCGCCGCTTCCCCGGCCAGTTGCAGCCACGCCTGCCGGGCGATGCGGCGCACTGCATCGGAGCTGCCGCGTGCGGTCAGTTCGAGCATGGCCTGGGTCGCGCCGGTGTCGCCACAACGGCCGATGGCCCAGGCCAGGCAGTAATCGAGTGCGGAAGTGCCGCGCCCGATCAGGCCGACCATCAGCGGCACCGCGGCGGCCAGCCGGCGTTCGCCGATGCGCCATACGGTGCGGGTACGCTGCTGGTCCTTCAGGCGCCGCCAGACGCCGGCGTCCAGCCGTCCAAGCAGCACGGCGTCGGCCGCGCGCCGTTCTGGTGTCGCCGGCGCGGGTGGCGCGGCATCGTCCGGGCGCGCCGGCGGCAGGGCTGCCGCGTCGGTGAAGCCCTGGGCCTGGCGTTCGGCCAGCAGTTGATTAAAGAGGCGTTCCGCCACGGGCAGGCCGACCGGCAGCGGCGTGCGCGTCGCCTCGCGCCACTCGTCGCCCTTGCGGCCCTGGCGCACGTTGACGAGGTAGCGGTCATCGCCGTCGGGCAGTGCGCACAGGTCGACTTCGCACTCGACCACGCTGTGTTTTTGCCTGCGTACCAGGCGGGTTGTACGAATCAGTCTCACCGCGTCTGCCCATAATTGAATAGAGATGAATAGTAACCCGGGGCAGAACTGCTTGTAAATCAGGCAATGAAAATCTAGGCGGCGCCGCGCTGCAAGGTGAGCACGAAGGCGACGCCGTCGTCGAGGTTTCTGGCGACGATGGTGCCGCCCATCTTCGCCATGTAGGTCCGGGCCACGAACAGGCCTTGGCCGCGGTTGCCGTGCGCGCCGGCTTCCTCCTGGTCCGATACGCCGTATTCGAAAATGGTGCCGATGACATCGGCGGCGATGGTCGGGCCGCGGTTGGCGATGGTGACGCCGGCACTCGTTTCGCTCGTGTCGAGTGTGATGTCGATGCTGGTGCCGGGCAGGCGGTAGCGCTGGGCGTTGACCAGCACATGGGTGACCACGTCTTCCAGCGAATATTCGTCGGCCCGAACCAGCACCGCCTGCGGTGCGCCGTGAAAGACCACGTCGGTGATCCCGGCGCAGGGAGCGTTGGCCGCCACGTTGCGCAAAAAGGCAGTCAGATCGACTTCGGTCACTTGCAGCACGGTGGACTGGAATGCTTCGCTCGGCGAGGCGCGTCCGTACAGCACGCGGATCGCCTGCTGCATGCGCAGCACGTAGCGCGCACTCTGGTTGCCGTCGCCCCCTTCGGTGCCGTGCAGGGCGATGAGCGATTGCAGCGGCGACATGATCTCGTGGCCGACCGCATGCCACATGTCACGCTCCTGTTCCGCGCGGATGGCTTCGCGCTCGACATCCTCGCGCACGCGGCGCAGCAGGTCGTGCAGGCAGGTGGCCAGCACGCCCAGTTCATCTTCCCCGCGCAGGTCCGACAGGTCCGGCTGCGAGGCGTCGCCGCGCTCCTTGACGGTGCGCGCCACCGAATCGGCGCGCTCGATCAGTTCCTTGATGCGGCTGATGATGCCGATCTCGATCGCCAGCCACGCCAGCATCAGCGCCAGCAGCATGGCGCCGACGAACCAGGCCATGCGGCTGGCCACCACGCTCAGGCTCTGGCTGACGCTGCGCACGTCGCCGGCCAGCACCAGGTCGTAGCTGCCCAGCGGCGTGGCGATGCGGTGGGTCGCGGTCAGCGGCGTGTCGTAGGTGTCGACCGGCAGGCGCCGGATCAGGGCCGTGAGGAAGTGCTGCGACGCGTCTTCGGTGCCGCTGGCGCCGGCCAGCTTGACCAGCGCGGGTGTCGTGGCCGCGCCGGCGGAGCCGACTTTTTCGATGCGCAGTGTTTCGCCCGGCAGCAGCATGGGCGCCAGGTCGGCCAGCGAGAAGCCGCTCGCCGCGCCGGTCTGGTCGCTGTCGAGCACCACCGCATTTTCGCCGGGGGCGAGCAGCACCACGCTGACGCGGATTTGGTCGAGATCGGCCGGCGGCCACACGCGGCGGGCACTGTCGTCTCCGAACAGGTCTTCCTGCAGCACGCTGACCGGCAGGCGCACCGAAAAGAAGGCGTTGCGCGGGCAGGTGGCCGGATTGGCGCCGGCGGCGGGCGCGTTGCACTGGGCGTTCTGCCACATCCAGCCGCGGAAGTCCTTCACGGGGCGGGTGTGCTTGCGGCCTTCGTCGGCCGCGTTAAAGCCGGTCAGCCGTCCGCGCAGGGGCGCGTACGGGCCGCCCGGCTGGCGCGGCTCTTCCTCGAACGGGGCGACCCACTGGTAGGTGCGCCCGCGCAGCGATACCTTGATGCGCACCCGGTGCGACTGGTTCAGCACTTCGTCGCCGCTGCGGTGCGAGACCAGACGCGCCAGGTCGACGCTGCCGGCCACGTAGATGAAGCCCCCGGCCCAGGGATTGTTGCCAATGGCCGCGCACAGGCTGGCGCTGGGGCCGAACTGGCGCATGCAGCCCGACATGGCCACGGCTTGCTGCACCTTTTGCTGGTCGTCGAAATCGAGCGCGGGAAATGGCAACAGCAGCGGGCGCAGGCCAGGCGCGGATGCACCGGCCAACGGTGGATTGAGCAGCGCAAGCTGCCCCGCCGGATGGCGCAGGGTGGCGCTGATCTGCTCCCCGGTCTTGCGGAAACTGGCCTGGTAACTGGTGTAACTGAGCTGCTTTTCCTGCTGCAGCACCGAAACCGCCAGGCCGAGGGTCGCGAGGGCCAGCAGCAGGAAAGCCGCGCGCAGCAGGATGCGCAGGCGGTAGGGCGCGAACCAGCGCCGCTGCGGTGCCATTTAATCGGCCCAGCGAAAACCGCGCATCGGCACGTTCTCGATGCACTCGAAGGCCGGATCGATCTCGCGGAAGGCGTCGCGGATGGTGCTCACGTGCTTGCGGATGTTGTCGCGGTTGCGGCCACTCTTGACCACCTCGTACAACTCCTCGTACGACACGACCTGGCCGCGGCGCGCGAACAGGGCCGCCAGGATGCGCTGCGCCGTCAGCGGCAGGTTGATGCGCTGGCCGCGCCAGGTGGGCGAGCGCTGGCGCAGCGGGTCCATGGCCAGTTCGTCGGCGTCCAGGGCCGGCTTGTCGCGCTCCTTTACCGCGCGCAGGATCTCCAGGAAGGTATCGGTGAAGTCGGCTTCCTCGAAGGTGGCTTTTTGCAGATAGTCCCAGGCGTCGAGCGCCTTCATGATGCTGCGGTAGATAGTGGCCGGCATGGCCGATACCACCAGCACCGGCGTCGCCTGCTTCTTGTTGATGGCGTTGATGATCGCTACGCCCGCATGGCGCTCGCGTCCCAGTTCGATGTCGAGCACCACCAGGTCGTAGCGCTCGCGCGCGATCGCCGCCTCGGCCTCGTCGCGGTTGAACCACTGGTCGACGACGATGCCCGGCTTGGCCGCCTCGATCCAGCTGCGCAGCTGGTTACTGGTCGGGAGGTCGTCCTCGATGACGGCCACTCTGGGCATGGGTTGCTCCTGCTGATTGGTGAGGGTGCCAGTATCCACGCTTTCGGCCGAAAAGTCATACGGGGCCTGTGAGCTTTTCTTCACAGGGCGCTGCGAAAGCTCCGCCCGGTGAGGGTTCTGGCCCGGGGCACGGATTGATACTTCCACCCTGTGGCGCGCACCATGCGTTTCAGGGTCATGCGGGTGCAGGACCGGCAAACTGAAAAGGTGAGGCAAATGTCCGATCGGATCAAAAAGGGTGTGTTGGCGGTGCGTGCGGTGCTGGCGAAGGGCGTGGCGGGCTTCGGCGCGGTGGCGCGTTCCGGCGCGGGCGTGATGCCGCGCCCGGGCCTGCGCAGCGTGCTGGCGCTGTGCGCCATCGGCGGCGCCGGATACCTGCTGGTGAAGCATCCTCCGGTAGCCAAGATTGAGCGCGGCCATGTCGGCGTCCGCCTCAACCAGTTGAGCGGCGCGGCCAGCGTGGTGCGCGACGGTACCGTGATGCTGATACCCGGTGTGCATGAATTGCGCCAGTTGCCGGTGCTGGACCAGATCTACAAGCCGGCCGGTCGCGGCGAGCAGCCTTACCAGTCGGTCGAAGGGCTGGCGCTGGGCGTGGACCTGAGCGTGCGTTATGCGATCGACCCGGCCAAGCTGGTCGCGGTGGCGCAAACCCTGCCGGACGATATCAGCAGCGCCGTGATCGACCCGGCGGTGCAGGGCGTGATCTATAAAGTAGTCACGCGCTACACCGTGCGCGAGATTTTTTCCAGCAAGCGCGCCGAAATCGCTCAGGTGATCGAGGCCGAACTCAAGCCCAAGCTGGCCGCGGACGGCATCTTGCTGCGCAATGTCACGATCGGCAAGATCACGCTGCCGCGCGAGTACATGGCCGGCATGGAAACCTTGCTGGCCGAGGAACTGCAGACCGAGAAGATGCGCTACACGCTCGAACTGAAGGAAAAGCAGGTCAAGCAGACTGCGCTCGAAGCCGATGCCGACAAGATCAAGCGTGAGAAGGCGGCGGAAGCGGCCGGCAACGAGCAGATTATCGCCGCCAGGGCGCAGGAACAGGCCATGGCGCACGTGTTGCCGTTCAAGCAGAAGCAGATCGAGCAGCGCAGGCTGGAAGCGGAGGCCGAAAAGACTTCGCGCATCAAGACGTCCGAAGGCGCGGCCCAGGCGCGCGTGATCGAAGCGACCGGCGAAGCCGACTCGCGCCGCAAGCTGGCCGACGCCGAAGCGTACCGCCAGGACGTGGTCGGCAAGGTCAACACCGCGCAGATGGAACGCGACGGCGCCGTCATCACCCGCCACCCGCTGCTGATCCAGAAAACCATGGCCGACAAGCTGTCCGACAAGGTCTCGGTAATCATCGCCGCGCCGCCGACCGACGGCGGCTTTATCGGCGCCGCGCTGCTGGGCCAGGGCAAGGGCACGCCGGCACCCGCCGCCACGGCAGCCGATCCCGCCGCCGATACCGCAGCAGAGGAACAATAACCATGCTCGCTACCTTGAGCGCCGCAGCCGCCATTGCCATCGTCACGCGCGACGAGATGCAGCTGCGCGCCGCGCCGCGCGATTCGGCCCCCTCCCAGGCCGTGCTGTGGCAGGGCGACAGCCTTGAAATCCGCGGCGTCAAGATGGAGTACCTGCAGGTCTACGATCACCGGCGCGAGCGGGCCGGCTATGTGCGCATGGCCCAGGTGCGCCAGATCGATCTGGCCCCGGCGGCCGCGCCCGAACTGAAAGCCGTGGTGCGCTTCGTGCGCGACACGCCCGGCGCGGAGGCGCTCGGCATCGGTTACGCGGCCGCTTTTCTCAAGGCCGCGCCGGCGATCGCCATCGACGCGGAGGTGTTCGATGCCTTGGGCAGCATGGCCGAACGGCTGGCGCGGCGCGCATCGTCGCGGCTGGACAAGCGCAGCGAGGCGGTCGTGGCGGCGCACCTGGAAGTGGTCGCCAACTACGGCGTGATCATTCGCAGCTACGAGCGCGAAGGTGCGATTCAACTGTGCTACGACGGCGAGGCATTCCGGCGGGTGCTGGCGATGGCGTCGAGCCCGGCCCAGCGCGCCAGCGCGGCGCTGGGACTGACGCGCGACGAGTGCATCGATCCGGCGCTGCCGGTGGCGCAGCGTAACGCGCTTGACCAGTGGCGTGCCGAGGTGCTCGACAAGGTGGACGTGAAGGACTTGCCCGAGCATGTGCGCAACCGCGTGTACACGCGGCGCGCGGCGGTGTGGTCCTCGATCGCCTTCGAGCTGGCGCGCAAGAACGCGGCGCCGGCGCAGGCGGCCAACCGCGCCATCCTGGAACTGGCCAGCGTGAACAAGGCCGAACTGGCGGAGGAAGACCGTACTGCCTATGCCGAAGCGGCGGTGCGCGCGGGCAGTGTGCGCTGGGCGGCGGAAGCACCCGTGGCCGCGCCGGCGGGACTGAACGTGGTGACGCGGCCCGGCCAGCCGGGCGAAACCTGCGTGCTGCTGGTCGACGCGCAGCACGACCAGCGCGCGCCGCTGGCCTCGCGCTGCACGTATGGCATCGTGTGGAATGCGTCGGCGCGCGCCAATGCGCAGGCCTATGCGCTGGCGCTGGCCGTGCAGCCGCTCGATGGCTGGCGCGAACTGTGGCTGTTTCATCGGGGCGCGGGCGGCTGGCGCATCGATGTGCTGCCGCCGGCGCCGATCGAACCGACCTTGGGCTACGCCGAATTTGCCGGCTGGGTCCCCGGTTCGCCCAAGGTGCTGGTCGCGCGCGAGGCGAGGATCGAGGGGCGTATCAAGCGTGCGTTCGAGATTGTCGACATCGATAGCCTGGCGGTGGAGAAAAGCGCCGACCGGCCCGATGCGCTCAGCGGCTTCTACCGTTGGCAAGATCCTGCATGGAAACGCCAGACGCTCAGCCTGCGTTGAATCAATCTTGAACTTAAATGCCGCCGGCTGCTCCAATGAAGTGTACTCACTTGGTGGAGCGGAGGCGGCATCATGTGGAAGCAGTCAGTGACGCAAGACCAGGGC
The DNA here is from genome assembly GCF_015689335.1 of Massilia antarctica. Classification (GTDB taxonomy): domain Bacteria; phylum Pseudomonadota; class Gammaproteobacteria; order Burkholderiales; family Burkholderiaceae_D; genus Telluria_A; species Telluria_A antarctica. Next base: position 2,737,779 of record NZ_CP065053.1, read on the forward strand.
GTGCCTGTTGTTCTCGGCATTAACCGGACGCAGGATGCAAGTATTTGCCTGATGCATGGGGCCGAGCTGGTGTGGGCGATCCAGAAAGAGCGCCTGACGCGGCACAAGCACCACTGGGGCCGGCTGGACGACGTGCGCAATATTTACCGGCCGCGCCTGCCCGGACTCGATAAGCCCATCGATATCCTGGTCGAGTGCTACTCCTGCGACGCCGAGTTTGCCCGGGTGGCCGAGTACGAACGCGAGCTGGCGGCTACCTTGGCGCTGGCGCCCGGTTGCCGGCGCGCGCGCGTCTCGCATCACCTCTCGCATGTCTATAGTGCCTTTCATCCTTCCCCTTTCGAGGATGCGGCCGTCATGGTCATCGACGGCCAGGGCAGCCGCATGGCCGACCTGACCGAAACCTGGGCGGGCGCCGCCGGCGTGCCGGGCGACTGGTGCGAGGTGGCATCGTTCTACCGCGCCGACCGGCAGCGGGTGGAATGTCTCGGCAAGCAGCTGTGGAACCGCGACGAGCGCCAGCCCGTGGGGCTGGGCATGTTCTATTTTCTGCTGACGCAGGCGATGTTTCCCGGGGAGGGGAACGAAGGCAAGGTCATGGGCCTGGCACCGCATGGCAAGGCGACGGCGCTGCGCTTGCCGCCGCTCGATGTGCAAGACGGGCGGGTGACGATTCCGGCGCGCTGGCGCGAGCTGTTTGCCAAACGCGGCCGCTTTCGCTATGGCGGGGCGGACGATGCGCGCTTTGCCGATATCGTCAATCTCGCCGCGGCCGGGCAACGGGCGTTTGAAGAGGCGTTGCTGGAGGTGGCGCGTTGGCTGCATGCCCGCACCGGCGCGCGCAAGCTGTGTTTTGCGGGTGGTACCGGGCTCAATTGCTCGGCCAACGAGCGTTTGCTGCGCGAGACGCCGTTTCGCCGCGTATTCATTCCACCGGCGCCCGGCGACGCGGGCACGGCCATCGGCTGCGCCTTGTACGGGGTGGCCGAGCTGGGCGGTGCGCCCTGTGATTTTCGCTGGACGAGTGATTATCTGGGTCCGGAACCGGTGCCGGACCTGATCGACGCGGCGGCGCAGAGTTGCGCGGACCTGCTGGTCGACCGCATCGACGATCGGCCTGCCATGTGCGCGCGCATGGTTGACCTGCTGTGCGAGGCGCGCGTGGTGGCGCTGTACCAGGGCCGCAGCGAATTCGGCCCGCGTGCGCTCGGGCACCGCAGCATCCTCGGCGACCCGCGTTTCGGCGCTATGCGCGACGCTATTAATGCCCGGATCAAGCAGCGAGAATGGTTCAGACCGCTGGCGCCGGTGGTGCTGCTTGAACGGGCCGAGGAGTTTTTCGATGTGTGCCGGCCGGTGCCGTTCATGCAGTATGCCGCTCCCGTGCGCCAGCGGGCGGCGCGGCTCATTCCGGCGGTGACGCACGTGGACTGCACGGCCCGCCTTCAAACGGTGGGACCGGATGACGATCCATTCCTGCGCAGCCTGCTGCGCGAGTTCGCGTCGCGTACCGGCGTGCCGGTGCTGCTCAATACTTCCTTTAATCGCAGGGAGGAACCGATCGTCGAAACGCCCGCGGAAGCGGTGGCGACCTTCCGCGCCACGCCAATCCATGCGCTGGCCATGCCGCCGTATCTCTGCGAAAGCGGGAGGGGGAGGGGCTGTTGCGCGGCGATGTACTGGAGCGGCCGTGATACGCGGCTATCCCGCGCGCGCCAGTGTGGTTCCGGGGGAGCGGCTGGCGCTGCATGTGTCGACCGATGCCGCGCGCTTCAGGGTATGGTTTTACCGCTGGTGGGACGGGGCGGAGCTGATGTTGCGTTCGGAGTGGCATTCCGGCCGTTTCGCGCCGGCCAGGGGCGCCGATGAGGACTGGCACTGGCCCCGCTATGAGTTTGCGATTCCTCTCGCATGGCCTTCATCGGTGTATATCGCCTACCTGGAGGATGAGGGCGGGCCGCCGTTCGACATCGCCCTGAGCAGTGCGGCCGCGCTGTTCGTTGTCAGGGGGCGTGGTGGCGCGGACGTGCTCTACAAGATACCGCTGGCGACCTTCCACGCCTATAACTATAGCGGCGGGGGATGCCTTTACGCGAATCCGCCGCGTTCGAGGTCGCCGCCAGGAACCCGCTTGTCGCTGTTGCGCCCGGGTGGCGGGATTGGCGGCGAGCCCTGGGGTGCGCCCGACTATTACGATGAAGGCTCTGCCCGGCAAACATTCGCTCATTGGGACGCGCCGTTCATCCGCTGGCTCGCAGGGGAAGGGTACAGCGCGGATTTCTGTCTCAACTCGGATATCCATCACGACGTGGGCTTGCTGGCGCGTGGATATCGCTTGCTGCTCAGCGTGGGACACGACGAATACTGGAGCGAAGATGCACGCGACCATGTCGAGGACTTTATCGGCAGCGGGGGCAATGTCGCTTTCTTCGCGGCGAACGTGTGCTGGAGGCGCATCCATTATGTGGACGAGGGGGGCGCGATTGTTTGTCTTCAGGGTGGACCGTACGGCGCGCGCGATCATTGGTGGCCGGTCACGGGAGCAGGCCGGCCTGAGGATGCGCTCGCCGGCGTGAGCTACCGGCATGGAGGTGGCTGGTGGGATGGTCCGCGGTCCACCCAAGGCTACGTGGTTCAGCAAGCGGGTCATTGGGTTTTTTCCGGAACGGGGATGAAGAACGGCGATGTGTTCGACGCGGTGTCGTCGCCACCCCTGGTTGGCTACGAGTGCGATGGCGCGCAGCTTGCGTATATGGACGGGGCTGATGGGGTCGTCAGGCTGGCAACGCAGGCCGGCAGCAATGGAACCCCGGCCAGCTTTGTCCTTCTGGCGGCGAACATGCTGGGCGAGGGTTGGCAGGAGCTCCCGGCGCGTTCCGGTTTTGCGGCAAGAGAAGGAGTGCATGCGGCCACGATGGGCATCCATACGCGCAAGGGAGCAGTTTTCACCACAGGCACGACAGATTGGGCACAGGTGCTTGCTTCCGGGAACAATGCGGTTGTGGTGCGCATCACGCGTAACGTTTTGGCGCATCTGACGACGCTGTAAGCGTTGCGAAAGTAGGTGTTCAACAGTGGGCTTCATAAAACGCCTTGCCAAGCCGGCGGAGGGTTTGCTATAGTTCGCCTCCCCGCTGAAAGGGTTAACGAAATCAAGTAGTTAGCAAGCAGTTGGGGCCGTCTCCAAGGAGGCGCGGTAGTAAAAAAGAGGTTGACGAGAAACGCGAAACGCTGCATAATCTCACCTCTCTGCTGCAACGAACACAACGCTTCGTAGCAAACGGCAGAAGTAGTGCAGAATAAGTTCTTTAACAATTAACAGTCGATAAGTGTGGGCGTTTGATGAAGGTGCCAACGAAGCGTAAGCGACGTTGAATACTTAAATTATCAAATGTTCACAAAGAAGAAATATAGGCGCTTCGCAAGAAGTGGCCTGTCAGTATTTTGAGTGAGCGATCTGTCCGCAAGGACATTAAACAGAGATTGAACTGAAGAGTTTGATCCTGGCTCAGATTGAACGCTGGCGGCATGCCTTACACATGCAAGTCGAACGGCAGCGCGGGGCAACCTGGCGGCGAGTGGCGAACGGGTGAGTAATATATCGGAACGTACCCTGGAGTGGGGGATAACGTAGCGAAAGTTACGCTAATACCGCATACGATCTAAGGATGAAAGTGGGGGATTCGCAAGAACCTCATGCTCCTGGAGCGGCCGATATCTGATTAGCTAGTTGGTGGGGTAAAGGCCTACCAAGGCATCGATCAGTAGCTGGTCTGAGAGGACGACCAGCCACACTGGAACTGAGACACGGTCCAGACTCCTACGGGAGGCAGCAGTGGGGAATTTTGGACAATGGGCGAAAGCCTGATCCAGCAATGCCGCGTGAGTGAAGAAGGCCTTCGGGTTGTAAAGCTCTTTTGTCAGGGAAGAAACGGTGAGGGCTAATATCCCTTGCTAATGACGGTACCTGAAGAATAAGCACCGGCTAACTACGTGCCAGCAGCCGCGGTAATACGTAGGGTGCAAGCGTTAATCGGAATTACTGGGCGTAAAGCGTGCGCAGGCGGTTTTGTAAGTCTGTCGTGAAATCCCCGGGCTCAACCTGGGAATTGCGATGGAGACTGCAAGGCTAGAATCTGGCAGAGGGGGGTAGAATTCCACGTGTAGCAGTGAAATGCGTAGAGATGTGGAGGAACACCGATGGCGAAGGCAGCCCCCTGGGTCAAGATTGACGCTCATGCACGAAAGCGTGGGGAGCAAACAGGATTAGATACCCTGGTAGTCCACGCCCTAAACGATGTCTACTAGTTGTCGGGTTTTAATTAACTTGGTAACGCAGCTAACGCGTGAAGTAGACCGCCTGGGGAGTACGGTCGCAAGATTAAAACTCAAAGGAATTGACGGGGACCCGCACAAGCGGTGGATGATGTGGATTAATTCGATGCAACGCGAAAAACCTTACCTACCCTTGACATGTACGGAAGCCACGAGAGATCGAGGTGTGCTCGAAAGAGAACCGTAACACAGGTGCTGCATGGCTGTCGTCAGCTCGTGTCGTGAGATGTTGGGTTAAGTCCCGCAACGAGCGCAACCCTTGTCATTAGTTGCTACGAAAGAGCACTCTAATGAGACTGCCGGTGACAAACCGGAGGAAGGTGGGGATGACGTCAAGTCCTCATGGCCCTTATGGGTAGGGCTTCACACGTCATACAATGGTACATACAGAGGGCCGCCAACCCGCGAGGGGGAGCTAATCCCAGAAAGTGTATCGTAGTCCGGATTGTAGTCTGCAACTCGACTACATGAAGTTGGAATCGCTAGTAATCGCGGATCAGCATGTCGCGGTGAATACGTTCCCGGGTCTTGTACACACCGCCCGTCACACCATGGGAGCGGGTTTTACCAGAAGTAGGTAGCTTAACCGCAAGGGGGGCGCTTACCACGGTAGGATTCGTGACTGGGGTGAAGTCGTAACAAGGTAGCCGTATCGGAAGGTGCGGCTGGATCACCTCCTTTCTAGAGTTGCATCAGGCTATAGAGCCGATTCATCAAGCGTCCACACTTATCGACTGTCAATCAAGAAGAACAGCGTTTGAAAGCGCAAACCTAAGCATCGTTGCTTAGGTTTGATCTTTCAGAGATTAAAAGCTGTTTCGTTCTTTAACAATCTGGAAGAAGTAAAGTTTTAATCGTTTGACCGACAGGTCAGACGATGGGTAGTGATTGTATGTATCAAAACAAAGCAACAACGCTGTACTTTCTTATCTCTGTAACGCTCTTTGATCTTTGGATCAGAGGCTAACGTTATAGGGACAAGCGAATAAGTGCACATGGTGGATGCCTTGGCGATTACAGGCGATGAAGGACGTAGTAGCTTGCGATAAGCTGCGGGGAGCTAGCAAACAAGCTTTGATCCGCAGATTTCCGAATGGGGAAACCCGGCCTTTTAGGTCATTGCATACTGAATACATAGGTATGCAAAGCGAACGCGGCGAACTGAAACATCTAAGTAGCTGCAGGAAAATAAATCAACCGAGATTCCCAAAGTAGTGGCGAGCGAAATGGGATGAGCCTGCACGTTTTAGCATGACGGATAGTAGAAACCACTGGAAATTGGTGCCATAGAGGGTGATAGCCCCTTATACGAAATTCGATGTGTGGAACTAAGCGTGCGACAAGTAGGGCGGGACACGAGAAATCCTGTCTGAATATGGGGGGACCATCCTCCAAGGCTAAATACTCGTAATCGACCGATAGTGAACCAGTACCGTGAGGGAAAGGCGAAAAGAACCCCGGAAGGGGAGTGAAATAGATCCTGAAACCGTGTGCATACAAACAGTAGGAGCGGACTTGTTCCGTGACTGCGTACCTTTTGTATAATGGGTCAGCGACTTACATTCAGTGGCAAGGTTAACCGTATAGGGAAGCCGTAGAGAAATCGAGTCCGAACAGGGCGACAGTCGCTGGGTGTAGACCCGAAACCAAGTGATCTACTCATGGCCAGGATGAAGGTGCGGTAACACGCCCTGGAGGTCCGAACCCACTAATGTTGAAAAATTAGGGGATGAGCTGTGGGTAGGGGTGAAAGGCTAAACAAACTTGGAAATAGCTGGTTCTCTCCGAAAACTATTTAGGTAGTGCCTCAAGTATCACCATCGGGGGTAGAGCACTGTTATGGCTAGGGGTTCATTGCGAATTACCAAACCATTGCAAACTCCGAATACCGATGAGTGCGAGCTTGGGAGACAGACGTCGGGTGCTAACGTCCGGCGTCAAGAGGGAAACAACCCAGACCGCCAGCTAAGGTCCCAAAGATTGGCTAAGTGGAAAACGAAGTGGGAAGGCTAAAACAGTCAGGATGTTGGCTTAGAAGCAGCCATCATTTAAAGAAAGCGTAATAGCTCACTGATCGAGTCGTCCTGCGCGGAAGATGTAACGGGGCTAAGCCAGTCACCGAAGCTGCGGATATATTTCTCGATACTTGTATCTTGATCTATATGGTAGGAGAGCGTTCTGTAAGCCTGCGAAGGTGTCTTGTAAAGGATGCTGGAGGTATCAGAAGTGCGAATGCTGACATGAGTAGCGATAATGGGAGTGAAAAGCTCCCACGCCGTAAGCCCAAGGTTTCCTGTTCAACGTTCATCGGAGCAGGGTGAGTCGGCCCCTAAGGCGAGGCAGAGATGCGTAGCTGATGGGAAGCAGGTTAATATTCCTGCACCGTCGTATGATGCGATGGGGGGACGGATCGCGGAAGGTTGTCCAACGGTTGGAAGTGTTGGTTTTTGACTCATAGAAGGCGCTTAGGCAAATCCGGGCGCGCAATTCAAGGGGTCGAGACGAGGAACTTAGGTTCTGAAGCAATCGGAAGTGGTTCCAAGAAAAGCCTCTAAGCTTCAGTCATACGAGACCGTACCGCAAACCGACACAGGTGGGCGAGATGAGTATTCTAAGGCGCTTGAGAGAACTCGGGAGAAGGAACTCGGCAAATTGGTACCGTAACTTCGGGAAAAGGTACGCCCCGGTAGCTTGATTGGTTTACTCCATGAGGGTGAAAGGGTTGCAATAAACTGGTGGCTGCGACTGTTTAATAAAAACACAGCACTCTGCAAACACGAAAGTGGACGTATAGGGTGTGACGCCTGCCCGGTGCTGGAAGATTAAATGATGGGGTGCAAGCTCTTGATTGAAGTCCCAGTAAACGGCGGCCGTAACTATAACGGTCCTAAGGTAGCGAAATTCCTTGTCGGGTAAGTTCCGACCTGCACGAATGGCGTAACGATGGCCACACTGTCTCCTCCCGAGACTCAGCGAAGTTGAAATGTTTGTGATGATGCAATCTACCCGCGGCTAGACGGAAAGACCCCATGAACCTTTACTGTAGCTTTGCATTGGACTTTGAACCAATCTGTGTAGGATAGGTGGGAGGCTTTGAAGCGGGGACGCCAGTCTTCGTGGAGCCATCCTTGAAATACCACCCTGGTTTGTTTGAGGTTCTAACCTTGGTCCGTTATCCGGATCGGGGACAGTGCATGGTAGGCAGTTTGACTGGGGCGGTCTCCTCCTAAAGTGTAACGGAGGAGTTCGAAGGTACGCTAGATACGGTCGGACATCGTGTTGATAGTGCAATGGCATAAGCGTGCTTAACTGCGAGACTGACAAGTCGAGCAGGTACGAAAGTAGGACATAGTGATCCGGTGGTTCTGTATGGAAGGGCCATCGCTCAACGGATAAAAGGTACTCTGGGGATAACAGGCTGATTCCTCCCAAGAGTTCATATCGACGGGGGAGTTTGGCACCTCGATGTCGGCTCATCACATCCTGGGGCTGTAGCCGGTCCCAAGGGTATGGCTGTTCGCCATTTAAAGTGGTACGTGAGCTGGGTTTAAAACGTCGTGAGACAGTTTGGTCCCTATCTGCCGTGGGCGTTGGAAATTTGAAGGGGGCTGCTCCTAGTACGAGAGGACCGGAGTGGACAGACCTCTGGTGTACCGGTTGTCACGCCAGTGGCATTGCCGGGTAGCTAAGTCTGGAAGAGATAACCGCTGAAAGCATCTAAGCGGGAAACTTGCCTTGAGATGAGATTTCCCAGAGCCTTGAGCTCTTTAAAGGGTCGTTCGAGACCAGGACGTTGATAGGTCAGGTGTGGAAGTGCAGTAATGCATTAAGCTAACTGATACTAATTGCCCGTACGGCTTGTCCCTATAACCTTAGCAGGTACAGAGATAAGAAATGCGCGTTGTGTTTTGTGCGATACGCACAGTCACTACCCAAAGTAATACAATAAAACGATACTTCTTCCAGATTCAAGCTAGTGCTGCCCGGTCGGGAGCACCAAGCTGTACAAGTTATGCCTGATGACCATAGTAAATCGGTACCACCCCTTCCCATCCCGAACAGGACCGTGAAACGATTTTACGCCGATGATAGTGCTGCAACCAGTGTGAAAGTAGGTTATCGTCAGGCTAGTTATAAGAGAAAGACCCCGGTAAGCCTAAGCGCGCTCAAGATCGCGCTTAGTGCAAACCGGGGTTTTTTTTCGTCCGCAGTTTTAGACCTCTACATTTCTCCCTCAACGCTCATTAAACCAGCGGCCGATCACTGTTTCAAATACTGGATGCATATTCCAGCCAGACTTCACCATTACTTCATCCGTGCTTCACACTGAAAGTTTATCTTCCTTGCACCGGCAAATCTGCTGATGGAGGAAATAATGAATAAGAAACAGGGCACGCAGGCCGCGCGAAAGTTGTCCGCACCACTAAAAAAAGCGGGACGAATGATCCTGAAACGTCGTCTCATGGCCGGCTTTGCGCTGTTGCTGCTCGCGGCGGCGGGTGCTTGCTGGTGGGTGTGGGAGCGCAACGGGGCTTATGGCTTCAATGTACTGTGGCGCCGCGGCGGAACCTACTGGGTCAATGTCAAGACCGACGATCCACGCCTGTCGCCAGCGATGCGCCTTGCTCTCACGGTGCCGGTACCTGCTGCAACGTCCGGCCCGATGAACTGGCAGGAACGCGAGAAAGGATTTGAAGTGGCCGAGCTGCCGGTCATGGTCGGCGGCCGTGAGGTCGACCGTATCCTGCTGGCGCGTATCGATCCGTCGCAGTATCGCTTTATCGTGCGCAATGCTCCGGACGGCGACAAGGGCATCGATGAATGGGAGCGCGTATTGCCGCAAGCGCTATTGATCGTTAACGGCAGCTTCTATGGTCTGAAAGGTTTGCCCGATACGCCCTTCATCAGCGAGGAAACGGTGATGGGCCCGCGCCGTTACAACGCCCGCGCCGGCACTTTTGTCGCCGACAAGAACGGTGCCGGCGTCAGGGACCTGCGCGACGGAAACTGGCAGCAGGCGCTCGATGGGGCTAGCAATGCAATGGTCTCCTACCCACTCCTCATCGGAGACGACGGACAGACCCATGTGAGCAGCAACAGCCGGTGGCTGGCCAACCGCAGTTTCGTTGCTCAAGACAGGCAGGGGCGCATCATCGTCGGTACTACCAAGGACGCATTTTTCTCGTTGGCCCGCTTGGCCCAATTTCTAAAGGAGTCGCCGCTCGATCTGAAGGTCGCGCTTAACCTTGATGGCGGACCACTGGCTTGCCAGAGCGTGCGTTTGCCCGGTTTTAATCGAAAGCTTTACGCCTTGTGGGAGGCGCAGGTCGAAGGCGATCAGGTCAAGCTGCTCAGATGGCCATTGAGTAGCGCGACCTGGGCGATGGCTGTTGTCCTGACCGTGGAACGGAAGACCAACTAGCACGTCGACACGCGCGAGCCGCGCCGCTTACGGATGACATGATCTGCCGGGCGCATTCTTCTTCTATTGATTGCTGGGCCGCGCGCGCCGCGCGTGTCTTACTGCGCCTGGCATTGTCCGAAACGACGCGGCGATGCCAGGCTAGCCCGGATCTGTCCATATCGAGCCGATCATTGGCAGGACCGACCGGCTCTCATATCAGAGAACTTCAAGATTTGCTTCGCGCATGCCGACCAGGAGTGCCTTTCCATTGTCATCGACACGGAACTCCCCGTACTTCGCCGCTTCCCAGCGTTTTCCTTCCCCTTCCTGGAAATACCAGGCATCGGTCACCAGGGTATGGCCACCGTGGCGAGGGGTAAGTTAGATCATGATCTCACCAGGGGCAAGCGGCTTGCGGTCGTGGAGCCGGGTCAGCTCCACGATTCCCTTCTCGTTCGCCTTGCCGGCGACTTTCCATCGCGCGCTTCCCGTCACGCCATCGTCTAATTGCGATACTTCCTGCGGCAATTTGAAATTCAAGCGCCTGTAATCGCCCTGCATGAGCGAACGCGGATCGACGGGCGCCAGTTCCACCAGCAGCGGACCGCCGTCAGCGCAATGCCTATCCGCCCGGTCCCAGATTCTTTCGGAGCGGGGGCCGCCTTGCCGTCACGGACTACCGGTGCGCCATCGCGAATTGCAAGCCAGGCGATCAAGGTGAACAGCGCGCCGGGCCGATCAGGATGAGCGCCTTGGTCGCAAGCGGATACACCAGCTGGTAATACAGCGCGCCAATAATCCGCGCCGCCGCGGCGCCCGCAGCCGTCGCGATGCCCGAGCGCCCGCTGCTCGCGCTTACAGCGAGAATCGTCAGCACCGCGCCGAGCGACGGCATCAGCACCGCCAGTCCCGTGAATACCGCAGCCGCACACGCATACCACGGCTTGCGTAACGCCGCCCAGCGCATAGCCAGCCAGGCAGCCGCGCCAAGCGTCAGCACCGCCGACACATACCGGGCAAAGGATGCCAGTGGTTGCGACAGCGGAGCCATCGTGCTGGCGGAACCGATATGGATGGCGGCGCCGGCCAGGAAGGTCATTCCTGTCCACAGCGCGAGGCCTGCTACGATAGTGAGTACCCACCCTGTCGCCACTCTGTCCACCAGCACGCTACGAAGACGTTGTCGCTGGACGAAGTCGGTGAGCAGCCAGATTCCCATCGCACCATGCACCACCATCCAGAATCCATCGCGATCGCGATTGGATGCAAGCGTGACGATAGCCGTCATGATGAATGCGCATGAAATCGCGCCCAGCAGAACGCGCAGCCAATTGCGGGGAATAAGCACAGCCAGGATGATGGCCAATAGCGCGACGCCGACCGAGCCATTGCCAATGGACTTGTCGATGTAAAAAGCCGCACTCATGCCCGCCGCGCCGGCCAGCAATGCTCGAATTGCCAGCTGTTCGATAAACAAGGGGAGGGAAGCGCGGCGCAAAATCGCCACTGCGACGCCGCAGATAACGAGCGAAACCGGATACAGCGTGCGGCTGTCGCGGCCCAGAAGATCGCCGCATGACAAAAAGACGATTCCCATCAGTGGAATGGCCGCCAACCACGCTCCCAGCGCCGTCAACAATACGACGGGCCAGGGGCGATACCCTTGATGCTGAATAGAGGCGGCCGCGAAGGACGGAAGAATGCCGGCCGCCGTTGCGTCGGCGATAATCTCATTGAATGACCGTTTCATTGTGCACCTCCGCGCACCGGGCCGCGCTTGGACAGAGCGAGAACGATGCTGACCGTTGCGGCAAGCAAGCCCGCGGCTACCAGGCCAAGCACCAACAGGCTGGGAATAGACCAGTTCTCGTGATCGGCGAGGAGGATGGGCCTATAAGCCAATCAGCAGTACATTCAGGGCAAGTCCGATGCCACACAACGAAAACACATCGAACAAGCGATGCGACGAAAACGCGGCAGCGGTCGCGGCCAACGTCAGCAAAGCTGGCCAATATTGTGCGCTTACCTCACTGTTCGCCAAGCCGGCAATCCCGATCAGCGCGACGCTGATCACCGCCAGCGCAACGCTCACCCGCATCGACAGGAGGCCGGCGCCGGTCCATCGCGCACATAGGGGACTAAGCAGCGCCGCAAGGGCAAGTGCGCCCATGCATGCAGCAGCTTGATAGAGCAGATTTTGGAATTGCGGCTGAGTTTACCGGCTTTGTATCAAAAAGGGCTTGCCAAGCGATCGGGGCCTTTGCTATAGTTCGCCTCCCCGCTGAAAGGGTTAACGAAATCAATTAGTTAGCAGGCAGTTGGGGGCGCCTCGAAAGAGACGCGGTAGCAAAGAAGGGGTTGACGAGAAACGCGAAACGCTGCATAATCTCACCTCTCTGCTGCAACGAACACAACGCTTCGTAGCAAACGGCAGAAGTAGTGCAGAATAAGTTCTTTAACAATTAACAGTCGATAAGTGTGGGCGTTTGATGAAGGTGCCAACGAAGCGTAAGCGACGTTGAATACTTAAATTATCAAATGTTCACAAAGAAGAAATATAGGCGCTTCGCAAGAAGTGGCCTGTCAGTATTTTGAGTGAGCGATCTGTCCGCAAGGACATTAAACAGAGATTGAACTGAAGAGTTTGATCCTGGCTCAGATTGAACGCTGGCGGCATGCCTTACACATGCAAGTCGAACGGCAGCGCGGGGCAACCTGGCGGCGAGTGGCGAACGGGTGAGTAATATATCGGAACGTACCCTGGAGTGGGGGATAACGTAGCGAAAGTTACGCTAATACCGCATACGATCTAAGGATGAAAGTGGGGGATTCGCAAGAACCTCATGCTCCTGGAGCGGCCGATATCTGATTAGCTAGTTGGTGGGGTAAAGGCCTACCAAGGCATCGATCAGTAGCTGGTCTGAGAGGACGACCAGCCACACTGGAACTGAGACACGGTCCAGACTCCTACGGGAGGCAGCAGTGGGGAATTTTGGACAATGGGCGAAAGCCTGATCCAGCAATGCCGCGTGAGTGAAGAAGGCCTTCGGGTTGTAAAGCTCTTTTGTCAGGGAAGAAACGGTGAGGGCTAATATCCCTTGCTAATGACGGTACCTGAAGAATAAGCACCGGCTAACTACGTGCCAGCAGCCGCGGTAATACGTAGGGTGCAAGCGTTAATCGGAATTACTGGGCGTAAAGCGTGCGCAGGCGGTTTTGTAAGTCTGTCGTGAAATCCCCGGGCTCAACCTGGGAATTGCGATGGAGACTGCAAGGCTAGAATCTGGCAGAGGGGGGTAGAATTCCACGTGTAGCAGTGAAATGCGTAGAGATGTGGAGGAACACCGATGGCGAAGGCAGCCCCCTGGGTCAAGATTGACGCTCATGCACGAAAGCGTGGGGAGCAAACAGGATTAGATACCCTGGTAGTCCACGCCCTAAACGATGTCTACTAGTTGTCGGGTTTTAATTAACTTGGTAACGCAGCTAACGCGTGAAGTAGACCGCCTGGGGAGTACGGTCGCAAGATTAAAACTCAAAGGAATTGACGGGGACCCGCACAAGCGGTGGATGATGTGGATTAATTCGATGCAACGCGAAAAACCTTACCTACCCTTGACATGTACGGAAGCCACGAGAGATCGAGGTGTGCTCGAAAGAGAACCGTAACACAGGTGCTGCATGGCTGTCGTCAGCTCGTGTCGTGAGATGTTGGGTTAAGTCCCGCAACGAGCGCAACCCTTGTCATTAGTTGCTACGAAAGAGCACTCTAATGAGACTGCCGGTGACAAACCGGAGGAAGGTGGGGATGACGTCAAGTCCTCATGGCCCTTATGGGTAGGGCTTCACACGTCATACAATGGTACATACAGAGGGCCGCCAACCCGCGAGGGGGAGCTAATCCCAGAAAGTGTATCGTAGTCCGGATTGTAGTCTGCAACTCGACTACATGAAGTTGGAATCGCTAGTAATCGCGGATCAGCATGTCGCGGTGAATACGTTCCCGGGTCTTGTACACACCGCCCGTCACACCATGGGAGCGGGTTTTACCAGAAGTAGGTAGCTTAACCGCAAGGGGGGCGCTTACCACGGTAGGATTCGTGACTGGGGTGAAGTCGTAACAAGGTAGCCGTATCGGAAGGTGCGGCTGGATCACCTCCTTTCTAGAGTTGCACCTGACTATAGAGTCAGTTCATTAAGCGTCCACTCTTATCGACTGTTGAATTTAGAAGAAACAGTAGCAGTGTCCAAGTCGGGGCTGTAGCTCAGCTGGTTAGAGCACCGTGTTGATAACGCGGGGGTCGTTGGTTCGAGTCCAACCAGCCCTACCAGTTATGTCTTTAGATATACCTTGGGGGATTAGCTCAGCTGGGAGAGCACCTGCTTTGCAAGCAGGGGGTCGTCGGTTCGATCCCGTCATCCTCCACCACTCTACTTAACTTTGAAAGTACAAACGTAAGTCAGCGCATCGGCGCCTGGGTTTAGGTTTGGTCTTTTAGAGATTAAAAGCTGTTTCGTTCTTTAACAATCTGGAAGAAGTAAAGTTTTAATCGAATCGCCGACAGGCGTTTCGATGGGTAGTGATTGTATGTATCAAAACAAAGCAACAACGCTGTACTTTCTTATCTCTGTAACGCTCTTTGATCGTCAAGATCAGAGGCTAACGTTATAGGGACAAGCGAATAAGTGCACATGGTGGATGCCTTGGCGATTACAGGCGATGAAGGACGTAGTAGCTTGCGATAAGCTGCGGGGAGCTAGCAAACAAGCTTTGATCCGCAGATTTCCGAATGGGGAAACCCGGCCTTTTAGGTCATTGCATACTGAATACATAGGTATGCAAAGCGAACGCGGCGAACTGAAACATCTAAGTAGCTGCAGGAAAATAAATCAACCGAGATTCCCAAAGTAGTGGCGAGCGAAATGGGATGAGCCTGCACGTTTTAGCATGACGGATAGTAGAAACCACTGGAAATTGGTGCCATAGAGGGTGATAGCCCCTTATACGAAATTCGATGTGTGGAACTAAGCGTGCGACAAGTAGGGCGGGACACGAGAAATCCTGTCTGAATATGGGGGGACCATCCTCCAAGGCTAAATACTCGTAATCGACCGATAGTGAACCAGTACCGTGAGGGAAAGGCGAAAAGAACCCCGGAAGGGGAGTGAAATAGATCCTGAAACCGTGTGCATACAAACAGTAGGAGCGGACTTGTTCCGTGACTGCGTACCTTTTGTATAATGGGTCAGCGACTTACATTCAGTGGCAAGGTTAACCGTATAGGGAAGCCGTAGAGAAATCGAGTCCGAATAGGGCGACAGTCGCTGGGTGTAGACCCGAAACCAAGTGATCTACTCATGGCCAGGATGAAGGTGCGGTAACACGCCCTGGAGGTCCGAACCCACTAATGTTGAAAAATTAGGGGATGAGCTGTGGGTAGGGGTGAAAGGCTAAACAAACTTGGAAATAGCTGGTTCTCTCCGAAAACTATTTAGGTAGTGCCTCAAGTATCACCATCGGGGGTAGAGCACTGTTATGGCTAGGGGTTCATTGCGAATTACCAAACCATTGCAAACTCCGAATACCGATGAGTGCGAGCTTGGGAGACAGACGTCGGGTGCTAACGTCCGGCGTCAAGAGGGAAACAACCCAGACCGCCAGCTAAGGTCCCAAAGATTGGCTAAGTGGAAAACGAAGTGGGAAGGCTAAAACAGTCAGGATGTTGGCTTAGAAGCAGCCATCATTTAAAGAAAGCGTAATAGCTCACTGATCGAGTCGTCCTGCGCGGAAGATGTAACGGGGCTAAGCCAGTCACCGAAGCTGCGGATATCCGCAAGGATATGGTAGGAGAGCGTTCTGTAAGCCTGCGAAGGTGTCTTGTAAAGGATGCTGGAGGTATCAGAAGTGCGAATGCTGACATGAGTAGCGATAATGGGAGTGAAAAGCTCCCACGCCGTAAGCCCAAGGTTTCCTGTTCAACGTTCATCGGAGCAGGGTGAGTCGGCCCCTAAGGCGAGGCAGAGATGCGTAGCTGATGGGAAGCAGGTTAATATTCCTGCACCGTCGTATGATGCGATGGGGGGACGGATCGCGGAAGGTTGTCCAACGGTTGGAAGTGTTGGTTTTTGACTCATAGAAGGTGCTTAGGCAAATCCGGGCACGTAATTCAAGGGGTTGAGACGAGGAACTTAGGTTCTGAAGCAATCGGAAGTGGTTCCAAGAAAAGCCTCTAAGCTTCAGTCATACGAGACCGTACCGCAAACCGACACAGGTGGGCGAGATGAGTATTCTAAGGCGCTTGAGAGAACTCGGGAGAAGGAACTCGGCAAATTGGTACCGTAACTTCGGGAAAAGGTACGCCCCGGTAGCTTGACTGGTTTACTCCAGAAGGGTGAAAGGGTTGCAATAAACTGGTGGCTGCGACTGTTTAATAAAAACACAGCACTCTGCAAACACGAAAGTGGACGTATAGGGTGTGACGCCTGCCCGGTGCTGGAAGATTAAATGATGGGGTGCAAGCTCTTGATTGAAGTCCCAGTAAACGGCGGCCGTAACTATAACGGTCCTAAGGTAGCGAAATTCCTTGTCGGGTAAGTTCCGACCTGCACGAATGGCGTAACGATGGCCACACTGTCTCCTCCCGAGACTCAGCGAAGTTGAAATGTTTGTGATGATGCAATCTACCCGCGGCTAGACGGAAAGACCCCATGAACCTTTACTGTAGCTTTGCATTGGACTTTGAACCAATCTGTGTAGGATAGGTGGGAGGCTTTGAAGCGGGGACGCCAGTCTTCGTGGAGCCATCCTTGAAATACCACCCTGGTTTGTTTGAGGTTCTAACCTTGGTCCGTTATCCGGATCGGGGACAGTGCATGGTAGGCAGTTTGACTGGGGCGGTCTCCTCCTAAAGTGTAACGGAGGAGTTCGAAGGTACGCTAGATACGGTCGGACATCGTGTTGATAGTGCAATGGCATAAGCGTGCTTAACTGCGAGACTGACAAGTCGAGCAGGTACGAAAGTAGGACATAGTGATCCGGTGGTTCTGTATGGAAGGGCCATCGCTCAACGGATAAAAGGTACTCTGGGGATAACAGGCTGATTCCTCCCAAGAGTTCATATCGACGGGGGAGTTTGGCACCTCGATGTCGGCTCATCACATCCTGGGGCTGTAGCCGGTCCCAAGGGTATGGCTGTTCGCCATTTAAAGTGGTACGTGAGCTGGGTTTAAAACGTCGTGAGACAGTTTGGTCCCTATCTGCCGTGGGCGTTGGAAATTTGAAGGGGGCTGCTCCTAGTACGAGAGGACCGGAGTGGACAGACCTCTGGTGTACCGGTTGTCACGCCAGTGGCATTGCCGGGTAGCTAAGTCTGGAAGAGATAACCGCTGAAAGCATCTAAGCGGGAAACTTGCCTTGAGATGAGATTTCCCAGAGCCTTGAGCTCTTTAAAGGGTCGTTCGAGACCAGGACGTTGATAGGTCAGGTGTGGAAGTGCAGTAATGCATTAAGCTAACTGATACTAATTGCCCGTACGGCTTGTCCCTATAACCTTAGCAGGTGCAGAGATAAGAAATGCGCGTTGTGTTTTGTGCGATATGCACAGTCACTACCCAAAGTAATACAATAAAACGATACTTCTTCCAGATTCAAGCTAGTGCTGCCCGATCGGGAGCACCAAGCTTTACAAGTTATGCCTGATGACCATAGTAAATCGGTACCACCCCTTCCCATCCCGAACAGGACCGTGAAACGATTTTACGCCGATGATAGTGCTGCAACCAGTGTGAAAGTAGGTTATCGTCAGGCTAGTTATAAGAGAGAAACCCCGTTGGCCTTTGTGCCGATGGGGTTTTTTTTCGTCTGTACCTTTTAAAACGCGCACGCTACAACGCCCGCATTGTATGTGGCTTTTAACGTAAAATTGCCTCCTAATTAATTTCCAGGAGGCGCGATGTTGAAGCAAACTCGTATGTTCGGGCTCATCTGTGTTCTCGTCTCTGGCGCGGCAAGCGCCCAGATGACGGCTACGGTCACCATGTCCAATTTTTCATATCAGTTGATTGATCTGAATCCGAACGATGGGGTTGCGTCATCGCTGAGCTGGCAAGTCCTTGTATCTGAATTGCCATACCCCAATTCCGTGGCGTCTGTGCGCGGCGGCAATCTACAAACTCACGATGGTGTAATCGTAGATGGAACCGGACCGCTCGACCCTGTCTCCGTGAGCAAGGCCACCTTGCACGGCGGTGGATCGGCCAGCGTCACTGGCGAATTTGGGAAAAACCTCACGCTGCACACATCGCTGACGTCCGCGCCGGAGGCGCCGGGTACGAAAGAGCCCTGGCGCTGGGACGCAGAAGCGGCGACAGGCTGGATGCCTTTCATATTGACGCCCAATACTGCCGTTATTTTTTCCGCCGACGTTAGCGGCGGTGGAACGCCAGGTGCATACCATAATTTTTCACAAGTCGGCTTGGGGGCACGATCTGATATCGGAGGCAAAGAGGAGGACACATGGGCCGGCGAAAACTGGTATGCAACGTCCGGGCCAACCTTTCTGACGCGGCTTGAACTCACAGTATCGAACAGCCACACCTACAGCACCACCAATGCCTGGATTGCTGACGCGATGAGTAGCGTCTTCAACACGACCTCGCCGGTGCCAGAACCGTCTTCCTGGATGATGCTTCTTGCCGGACTCGGCATTGCCGGTTTCGCCAGCCGCCGCGGCAGTCGGACGAGGCGATAAAAGACGAGATTACCTGCTTCCCCACGCGATTTCGTTTCTTAGCGGCATATTTATTGACCCGCTTGGCAGGTGCACGGCGAACTCAACCGTGTACCACGCTAATAAATTTTCGATCACGATAAATTTCTGATAACATTGCGGCGATTTAATTATCGCAATGTTATCAGACAATTTTTGCGCGCGGCCGAATCCATTGGCGCCGCCTGCCGCGCTCCATCCCATCACCCTGGTACAACATGCTCAGATATCCACGCACAACCGTCCCCTTGACACTCCTTTTAACCTTAGGCTGCATCGGCAGCGTACAAGCCACCGATGCCGAACTCGACACGGCAATCAGCAAGCTCAGCGAGGTCAACAGCACCACCAAGCCACATCCCCGTTTTCTCAACGGATCGACTGAGTTCAAGGGGATCGTCAACAAAGCGATCAATACGGACGAAGGCAAATACGCGTTAAACAACGTCATTCGCGTGTTTTCCGGCGGCCCGAAGAGCGCAACGGGGGATGGCCGATACTCGGTCGAAAAGCTCAAGACCGTGTACGTCACCCAGCTCGACTCATTTAAAGTCGGGAACATCGACAGCACCACCTGGAACGAGATTTCCCGGCAGGTCGAAGCGACAGCCGAGGCGGCGTACGCCTACTACGTCGAAGGCGATCCGACTTACCTGGCGGAAGTGACCAAACGGCTCGATGTGTTAGCGCAGCCAATTATCGACCGTGGTTGCAGGGAATATCCGGTGAACGGGACGGCAATCAGCATAGGAGACACCAATTACTATCGGCGCGAATATGTCTGGTATTTCGGCCTGGCGTATGACTTCGCGCAGCAAGGTTTAACCGATGTCTATAAGAAAAAAATCGCCGACGTGATCGCTAAATGCGTAGCGGTCGCTGCACCATCGACGTTAGCGAGCGTGAACACGCCCAACACCTATCAAAATATGGAATCGAACACACTGGCGAAATTCGCGGCCGGTATGCTCCTGGTCCATAACGATGCGGAATTTGTCAAAGACGACATCAAGCCGGCGTTTGACTATCTGCCCGCCATGACCAAAGCGTACGTCGGCAGGCTGCATATGTTCGGCGGCAACGACGGTGGTTACGCGAATTCGTCCGCTTATTCGCTATTTGATACCGCTCCGTACCTGCCGATGTGGGACGTGTTCGATCGGGTGCTTGGCTATTCGCCTTACGAAAAAAGGGATTTCGTCAAATATCTGCCAAACTTCGAGCTGTTTACTCTCCCGCCTGAATCGCCGGAAGGTGCATTTGGCGACGGCGCAGAGGTCGACCGGACCGAAGAACGGGCACGCTTTCTGCGCGCTATTTTCAGCCGTTCGGCCTCGTCCCAGGTGAGCCGATGGTTCAAGAACACTTACCTGAACAATATCCGCCTTAACTCCCCGGCGAATGCGCAATACGCCAGCCCGAAATACGGCGATATCCAGCGGCTCGACTTCCTGCTCAGCCCGAGCGAAGACAGCACGGTGGTGGCCGAACCGACGCCCTACCTGCGCTACTGGTTCCCCTCCGTCGGTATCGGCGCGATGCACAGTAGCCTGAGCGATCCGAATCGCACCTCGGTGTTTTTCAAAAGCGGCCCGTTTGGTTCCGAAAACCACGCGCATGCTGATCAGAACAGCTTTGTCATCTATCACAAGGGCAAAGTATTTGCGTCGGATAGTGGTGTGAATGCCGATTACGGGCATGCGCATCGTATTAACTATTCGAAGACCACCAAGGCGCATAACGCGATCACATACGACCAAGGCATCGGGCAGGAACTGGGTGATGTTTACGGCTCGGATAAGGCAAAAGGCAAACTGCTGAGTGCCAATGATGGCGTTTCCTGGGGCCAGCCGCTGACCAAGGGAACCGTTCAGTATGATCTGGTGACCGGCGATGCCTCGGAAGCTTATGGCAAGACCAATGGTGTACTGAACCTGAAGAAGGCTTTGCGTACGCTCGTGTTTATCCGCCCATCGACTGTCGTCGTCTACGATCAGCTCGAAAGCGCCGCCAAGAAGTGGGAATACAACCTGCATACCGTGGTCGAACCTAAACTCAACAGTACGTCCAACGAAGATGTGGTCACCATCGATGGCGTGCGCATGTGCGTGCAAGTCAAGTCCGCCGGTCCGATCGCTCGCGAGACGCCGGCACTGGGCTATCCTGCGAACGCAACTCCGCAGGACGGCAAGCCGATACGTCATGATCACTGGTGGAGCCGCTACGTTTACCAAACGGCCAATACCAAAGGGATGTTCGTGTCGGTGTATCGCCTCGACTGCCCGGCAATCGAAGCGAGCACGCCGTACACGATCTCGGTAACCGATTCGGCCAACGCCACGGTGACCTTGCCAGGCGCCAAGGTGGTGTTGAGCAACGGCGTCGTAACAGTGCAATAAAGTGGGCCTTGCCGGGGTCACGACGTGGTCCCGGTTATCCGAACTGTCGCGCCTGCGACAGCGTCACTGCTGCCCCTGTGCCGCCGGCGATCATCGAAGGCGACATGGCAGGTCCGATCGCCGCCGGGGCCCTGCCTCGCGCTGGAAGCTGGGGACGGTCGGATGCTGACGCTGTAGGCGACAGCCTTCGGTGGTAGAGTGTCGGTCACGCCGAACCACATCCCGGAACGATGGACTACCAGCAACTCATCACGCAGCGGCGCACGCACCCCGCATGGCGCCTGCTCGCCGCCGACAATGCCGCGATGATTGCGAGCTTCCTGCACGCGAGTTTTATCGCGCCCAACCAGCGCACCATCGGCCGCCAGCACCTAGCCTCGCAGCTGGACGACCACCTGTACCATCTCCACGAAAGTGCCGGCGAAATCCTGTTCCCCAAGGCCGCCACCGCCTACCTCGATGACTGGGCCTCCGATGAACGCGGCTGGCTGCGCAAATACTATCCGCCTGGCGACGACGAAGCCCACTACGATCTCGCATCGGCCACTGAACAGGCGCTCGAATGGCTCAAGAACCTCGGCCAGCGCACCTTCATCGGCACCGAATCGCGCCTGATGACCGTATTCGACCTGCTGCACCAGATCGTCGACGGCAGCGAACTCGATCCGCGTGCCCGCATCGCCGAACTCAAACGCCGCAAGGCGGACATCGACGCCGAAATCGCCGACATCGGCGCCGGCAGATTCGCCTTGATGGATCCGACCCAGGTGCGCGAACGCTTCCTGCAAATGGCCGCCACCGCGCGCGACCTGTTGTCGGACTTCCGCGCGGTCGACACCAACTTCCGCACGCTCGACCGCCAGGTGCGCGAACACATCGCCACCTGGGATGGCAGCAAGGGCGAGCTGCTGCAAGCCATTTTCGGCCAGCGCGACCTGATCGCCGACACCGACGAAGGCCGCAGCTTCCGCGCCTTCTGGGACTTGTTGATGTCGCCCTCGCGCCAGGATGAACTGACAAGCCTGCTCGACGCCGTGCTCAAACTCGGCCCCGTGCGCGAACTCCAGCCCGACGGCCGCCTGCAACGCATCCACTACGACTGGCTGGAAGCGGGCGAAGTCACCCAGCGTACCGTCGCGCGCCTGTCCGAACAGCTGCGGCGCTACCTGGACGACCAGGCCTGGCTGGAAAACCGCCGCATCATGCAACTGATCCGCGACATCGAACAGAAAGCGCTGGCCCTGCGCGGCCAGATCGACGAACGCGCCTTCATGGAGATCGACGACGCCGCGCCCACGGTCGCCCTGGCCATGGACCGCACCCTGTACAATCCGCCCTTCAAGCCGAAGATCACGCAGCAGATCGTCAGCGACGACGGCGTCGACATCGCATCGGACGCGCTGTTCGAACAGATCTACGTGGACCAGCTGCGCCTCATGTCGAACATCCGGCGTGCCCTCCAGACCCGCCAGCAAGTCTCGCTCGGCACCCTGGCGCGCGAGTATCCGATCGAGCAGGGCCTGGCCGAACTGGCTACCTACCTCAAACTGGCCACCCAGGACATGCACGCCGCCATCGATGACACCCAGACCGAAACGGTCGACTGGACCGACGACAATGGCCGCCGGCGCCAGGCCACGCTTCCCCTTATCATTTACGCCGCATGAACCCTGAACCGACCACGCTCAACGATCAAAACCGCCTCGGCCAACTGCTGGTAGCGCTGTTCCAGGGCGTGCTGTACCGCGACACCGACAGCGCCCTGTGGCAGCCGCTGATGGACCTGCAGGCGCGCGTGCGCGACTACGGCGCCACGATCGGCCTCGAACTCATTCTCGACGAGGCCGAAGGCTACGCCTACCTGCGCCAGCGCCCCGCCGTGGTGGGCGAGCCGGAACTGCCACGCCTGATCCAGCGGCGCCAGCTCAGTTACCCGGTCAGCCTGATCCTGGCCCTGCTGCGCAAGAAGCTGGCCGAATTCGACGCCACCGGCGGCGACACGCGCCTCGTCATCGACCGCGACCAGATCGCCGAACAGGTGCGCCTGTTCCTGCCGCAGACCGGCAACGAAGCGCGCCTGCTCGACCGCATGGACGCGCACCTGAACAAGGTCGTGGAACTCGGCTTTTTGCACCGGCTGCGCGGGCAGGACAACCAGTTCGAAGTGCGCCGCATCCTCAAGGCGTTCGTGGATGCCCAATGGCTGGCCGACTTCGAACAGCGCCTCTCGGGCTACGCCACCCACGCCGCCAGCGGCGAGGAGGAAGCATGACTCAGGCTCCCGTGGCCGATATTCCCGCGGCCGATGATGGCGACCCGGCACTCGAGCGCGCGGGCTTCCGCCTCCAGCACTTCGAGGTATTCAACTGGGGCACCTTCCACGAAAGAGTCTGGCGGCTGCACCCGGGCGGCGACAATATGCTGCTTACCGGCGACATCGGCTCCGGAAAATCGACCCTGGTCGACGCCATCACGACACTGCTGGTACCGGCCCAGAAGATCGCCTACAACAAGGCGGCCGGCGCCGATGCGCGCGAACGCAGCCTGCGCACCTACGTCATGGGTAACTACAAGTCCGAGCGCGGCGACAGCGGCCTGGCCGCGCGCGCCGTGGCCCTGCGCGATCACAACAGCTACTCGGTGATCCTCGGCGTCTTCCACAACGAAGGCTTCGAGCAGACCGTCACCCTGGCGCAGGTGTTCTGGTTCAAGAACCCGCACGGCCAGCCCGAACGCTTCTACGTTGTCGCCGATGGCGCGCTGTCGGTGGCCGAGCACTTCGCCGGCTTCGGCACCGATATCGCGCAGCTGCGCAAACGCCTGCGCGCGCTGGCAGGCGTCACCCTGCACGACAGCTTCCCGCCGTACGGCGCCGACTTCCGGCGCCGCTTCGGTATCGCCAGCGAACAGGCGATGGACCTGTTCCACCAGACCGTATCGATGAAGTCGGTCGGCAATCTCACCGACTTCGTGCGCGACCACATGCTCGAAGCGTTTCCCGTCGAAGCCCGCATCGCCGCCCTGATCGCCCACTTCGACGACCTCAATCGCGCGCACGAAGCGGTGCTCAAGGCCAAGCTGCAGATCGACCAGCTCACGCCCCTGGTGGACGACTGCGACCGTCACGAGACGCTGCAGGAACAGGTGGTCCAGCTGCGCGGCTGCCGCGAAGCGCTACGCCCGTGGTTCGCGCACCTGAAAGGCGAGCTGCTGGAAAAACGCATCGGCATTCTGCAATCGGAGCTCGACAAACTGGCCGGTCACCTGGTCCGCCTGCAGGAAGAGAAACGCAGCCAGATGCTGCGGCGCGACGACATGACCCAGGCCATCGCGGCCAACGGCGGCAACCGCATCGAGCAAATCCGCGCCGAGATCGCGCGCCTGCAAACTACGCGCGAGGAACGCTCGCGCCGCTCGAACCAGTACGACGCGCTGGCGGCGGCGGTTGGCTTGCCCGGCGCGGCCGAGGCGAGCATGTTCGACGCCAACCGGCGCGCCATCGACGATGGCAAAGCCGGCTGCACCGCGCGCCGCGACGACGCGCAAAACCAGTTGATGATGGCGGGCGTGAGCCTGCACGAACTGCGCGACCAGCATGGCGCCATCACCACCGAACTCGATTCGCTGCGCCAGCGCCGCTCCAACATCACCAGCCAGATGCTGGCGGTGCGGGCCGCCTTGTGCGACGCGCTGCGCATCGCGCCGGAAGAGTTGCCGTTTATCGGCGAGTTGATCCAGGTGCGCGAAGAGGAGCGCGCATGGGAAGGCGCCGCCGAACGCATGCTGCACAGCTTCGGCCTGTCGCTGCTGGTGCCGGAAACGCACTACGGACAGGTTGCGGCCTGGGTCGATTCCACCAACCTCGGCAACCGCCTGGTCTACTTCCGCGTGCGCGCCAATGTCAGCGCCGACCACCACGGCCTGCACCCCGACGCATTGGCGCGCAAGCTCGCCATCAAGCCCGATTCGCCGTTCTACGGCTGGATCGACGCCGAACTGGCGCGCCGCTACGACCACGCCTGCTGCGACACGCTCGACCAGTTCCGCCGCGAAAAGCGCGCCATCACCCGCAACGGCCAGATCAAGGCCGGCGGCGAGCGCCACGAAAAGGATGACCGCCACCGGATCGACGACCGTTCGCGCTACGTGCTGGGATGGTCGAACCAGGGCAAGATCGCCGCGCTGGCGAAGCAGGAGCGCGACCTCTCCACGCGCATACAGGCGCATGCCGCCAAAATCCAGTCGGTCAGGGCCGATATCGCCCGCCAGGAAGCGCTGCTGGATAACTGGGGCAAGCTGACCATGTTCTCGGACTTCAGCGACCTCGATTGGAAGCCGCTGCTCTCCGCTATCGATGCGCTCGAACGCGAACAGGAAGCGTTGGCCGCATCGTCCGACATCCTGCGCACCTTGCAGCAGCAGCTCGCCGAGCTGACCTTGGCCCAGGCCGACACGGAAGCACAGGCGCACAGCGCCACCATCGAGCACGCCAAGACCGCCGAAAAGCTGGAGGTAGCCGGCGCCGCCCTGGACGACTGCGCCACCCTGCTCGATGCGACGCCAGAGCAATCGCGCGCCATGTACTTTCCGCGGCTCGATGCGCTGCGCGCCGAGGTGCTGGGCGAGCATACGCTCACGGTCGAATCGTGCGAGAACCGCGAAAAGGAGCTGCGCCAGGAACTGCAAAACCGGATCGATGCGGAAGAGAAGAAAATCAGCCGCCTGCGCGACGCCATCATCCGCGCCATGCAAAACTACACGCAGGCCTGGCCGCTGGACGCGCGCGAGGTCGACGTGAGTATCGACGCCGCCGCCGAGTTCCGCAAGATGCTGGCGGTGCTGCAGGCGGACGACCTGCCGCGCTTCGCCGGGCGCTTCAAGGAACTCCTCAACGAAAACACCATTCGCGAGATCGCCGGCTTCCAGTCGCAACTCAAGCGCGAACGCGAAACCATCCGCGAGCGCATCGACACGATCAACAGTTCGCTGCACCAGATCGACTACAACCCGAACCGCTACATCGCGCTCGAAGCGGAGAACAACATCGACGCCGACCTGCGCGACTTCCAGCAAGACCTGCGCAGCTGTACCGAAGGCGCGCTGACCGGATCGGCCGACGAAGAATATTCGGAGGCGAAATTCCTGCAGGTCAAACGTATCATCGAACGCTTTCGCGGCCGCGAAGGCAGTGCCGAGATGGACAAGCGCTGGACGCGCAAGGTCACCGATGTGCGCAACTGGTTCGTATTCTCGGCCTCCGAGCGCTGGCGCGAGGATGGCCGCGAGCACGAACACTACACCGATGCCGGCGGCAAATCGGGCGGCCAGAAAGAGAAATTGGCCTACACCGTGCTGGCGGCCAGCCTGGCATACCAGTTCGGCCTGGAGTGGGGCGTGGTGCGCTCGCGCTCCTTCCGCTTCGTAGTCATCGACGAGGCATTCGGGCGCGGTTCCGATGAATCGGCGCGCTACGGACTGGAACTGTTCAAGCGCATGAACCTGCAACTGCTGATCGTCACGCCGCTGCAAAAAATCCACATCATCGAACCTTACGTGTCCGGCCTGGGCTTCGTGCACAGCGAAGAAGGACGCCAGTCGCTGCTGCGCTACCTGACGATCGAACAGTATCAGGCCGAGCGCAGCGCGCGTGCCGCATGAGCGCCGCGGCCACCTGGTCGAGCGCGGCCACGATCCGCGCCCAGGTGCAGCGCCTGTGGGACGATGGCCGCCTGCTCGCCGCGCGCGTGCGAGGAGAATCCCTGTTCCCGCTCGAACTTCGCCTGCGCCAGCCGACCGTGGCGCAAACCGGCGAACGCTTCGACGAGGTGCGCGCATGGATCAAGGAGCTCGACGCCGGCAGCAAGACGGCGCGCGGCTACGGCTACCAGATCGTCTGGCGCGAGATCAATCACCGCCAGCTCGGACGCAACCGCGTCCCCGGCAGCGTGGTATTCGAGAGCGACACCGACGCGCTGCGCCTGATCGGGCGCCAGGCCGAGGCGCGCCATTTCGACCAGATGGCCGCAGCCACTGTCAGCGCATTTCCGCAACTGGCAGCCTGGCTGGCGCGGCGCGCGCTCGTCGTGCTAGAGCAAAGCGAGGCGTGGGCGCGCATCCTCGCCATCCTGGAATGGTTCGCCGCTCATCCGCGCCCGGGCCTATACCTGCGCCAGCTCGACATCGCTGGTGTCGACAGCAAATTCATCGAAACGCGCAAAGCCTTGCTGACCGAATTACTCGACCTGGTGCTGCCGGCCGGCGCCATCGATCCGAAAGCCACCGGCGCGCGCCAGTTTGAAGCCCGCTATGGCTTGCTGAGCAAACCGGCGCTGCTGCGCTTTCGCGTGCTCGACCCGGCGCACGCCATCGGCGGCTTGTCCGACCTCGCCGTACCGCTGGCGCAGTTCGCGGCGCTGCAAACCAATGTTCGCCGCGTCTTCATCACGGAAAACGAAATCAATGGACTGGCCTTTCCTGCGCTGCCCGATGCGATGGTCATTTTCGGCGGCGGTTACGGCGTCGAGCGCCTGGCCGACGTGGACTGGCTGACCACGCGCGAGGTGGTCTACTGGGGCGATATCGACACCCACGGCTTTGCCATCCTGGACCGCTTGCGCGCCGCTATCCCGCACGCGCGTTCCATCCTGATGGACAGCGCGACCCTGATGGCGCACCGCGCGCTGTGGGGCGCCGAAGACCGGGACAAGCGCTTCGGCGGGCAGCCGTCACGCCTGCAGCGCGACGAGCTGGCGCTGTTCGAGGCCCTGCGCGACGATGTCTTCGGAGAGCGCATCCGCATGGAGCAGGAGCGCCTGTCATACGCGTGGGTCGAACACGCACTCGCGATGCTTACGGCTTCACCCGGCTGAGATGCCAGGCCACCAGGGCGTTGGCGTGTCCATGCCCGAGTTGATGGTCCGCCTTGAGCCAGTTGACCATCTCCATATGCTTCATCGCGCTGGCCGATTCCAGAAGACCGAACCAATACGCTACCGGGTGCCCATATTTCGCCTCAATGGCAGGAAAATAGGAAGCCGGGCCTTTTATCTTGTCGTTCATGGTCATTCTCCGTTGGCGCCGGCAAACGGGCCTGATTGCTCGTCGCCGCACTAAGCAGACGACGTGCGGGTGCTGCCGGAATCGACATGCGATCCGAAAAAATCACAATTCTTTGTAAGCGATGCCGTTTCGTAGCGGACGCGCTCACTGTCCGGGTAGCGCCGCACCATCCATCGCGAACGCCGGCACGGATGCCATCGCATGCTCAACCGCCATGCGCAGCATGGTCGGCGTCACATACGTCCGGTGCGTACGGTCGATCGCCGCCATGTAAAAGCGCCCGAACAGGTTCTTGCAGTGTACCCGCGAACCCAGGCTGAACTCCACCTGGCCGCCTGCGACGATGCGCGCCGCCACGCAGGAGCGGAACGACAAATGCTTGTCGTCCGCGCCCAGTATCACTTGCGCGCGCGTATTGCGTTCATCCGTGTACTGGTCCAGCACCGGAAAACGGTTCGCAAACAGCCGGCTCCTGTCCGGCGAAAGCAGCGACGACACCGGACAGCCCAGCGACGAGGTCCGCAATCCCATCGGCCGCACCAGCACGCCGCGCACCGCCATCATGCGCGTCACGCCGCGCGGCGGATTTTCCATGAAGCCATCGAGCAGCCGGGAAAGCAATGCCGTTGCATTACTTTCCTGGAAACTGGCCAGCGGCATGGTCAGGGTGAATGTATCCTCGTGATGAAACGGCGTGTTTTCGAATTGCTTGAGCAGCAAGGACCCGGCCGGCGTGGCGTCGAGCTCGTGCACGTCGGTGCCGTCGCCGTGATGCGATACGAAACCCTTCGAGCGGCGCCACGCGCCCCATTTGCCGAGAATCGTGCCGACGGTGCCGCGTGCCGTGTAGCACATCGCGCGTTGCAAGGTGCCGGGCGGTGCTTCGAGCGACAGGTCGACGGTCGCGACTTGCCCCTTGGCCATTGCCGCATCGAGCAAATCGGCCACTTCCTGCGGCAGAAGCGAGGTCAGCGAGGGAATGCTGGCTTCGTTTGCCATGACCTGTTGCCGCAGATCGTCGGACAAGTCGCCGCCGAGCTCGTTGGTGTGGCAGGACAGCGCGAAAAACACCGGATGCGGGCTGTTGCGCGTGAGCGGCGCGAACTGGTGCCAGGTCTCGCCGCCAAAGCGCACCGTGAACATGCAGTCTGGCGGAATATTGATGCACTGAAGCGCGCGCAGGAAATTTTGCGGGTCTTCCTCGATCTGCGCCGTGGATGCGCTGGAAAAGCGCAGCTGCGCGCCGCCGCTGCCGGAAATGGCTGTGAAGATGCGATGCCCCGCGTGCCGGTGGAAGGGGTGACCTTTCGGCCCGACAACGAAGGAATACAGGGAAGTGGGATCGCCCTTGTCGAAATCAGTGCCGCCCAGCTTGGCCGACGGTTCGTCGAGCTCGTCGACGAATTCCTGGTGCTGCTGTTGCCGCGCCGATACGCTGGCGAACAAATGGTTGCCCGAGCCGTGCACCAGTTGCGCAATCAACGACACTTCGACCGGCAGGCCGCCCGAGCTGGACGGAATCCGCACCGAAGGAAAGGTTTGCACAACCTTAATCATTGACAACATAGCACGTCCACAAAGAGTAAATTATTGCCCTCATTCTACACATGTAGTAAGTACGCCAATCGCGAAAGGTCGCTTGCTTGGCCTTTTTGCAACAGGTAGCGAGGTGCTATTTGATCGCACACAGCGCCTCGTACAAGGGGCGCGCTGCCTCGGCGATGCGTTCCAGGCTCGCCTCGCGCAACTGGCCGGTGTCCACCGTGGCCGTGCTGTCCAGGCCCGCCCAGCGCAGCAGCGCCGCGCAGGCTTGCGGATGGTCGAACATACCGTGCAGGTAGCTGCCCAGGATCTGGTCGTCCTTCGAGCGCGCGCCTTCGGCCCGACCATCGATGCGAAACGCCGGCGTATCGAGCGCCGCGCCGCTGGAGACGCCCATGTGAATCTCGTAGCCCGTCACCTCGGCATCGGTGAAGGCGCAGCGGCCCGCCACCTGCGCCAGGCGCTTGTCGGTGGTCAGTTCGGTGCGCAGGTCGAGCAGGCCGAGGCCTGCGGTCACGCCGCTCTCGCCTTCCACTCCATGCGGATCGGTCACCTCGCGCCCCAGCATCTGGAAGCCGCCGCAAATGCCGATCACCTTGCCGCCGTAGCGCAGGTGCTTGTCGATATACGGCCCCCAGCCCTGGTCGAGCAGATAGGCCAGGTCCCCGCGCGTGTTTTTGCTGCCCGGGATAATCAACAGGTCGCAGGCCGGCTTGGCCTCGTTCTGGCGCACGAACTGCAGGTCCACATCCGGATGCACGCGCAGCGCATCGAAATCGGTATGATTGCTCATGCGCGGCAGCGACGGCACCACCACCTTGAAGGCGCCGTGCGAGGCTTGCACCGCCTGCACCGCGTCTTCCGCGTCGAGGAACAGGCCTTGCAGGTAAGGCAGCACCGCCAGCACCGGTTTGCCGGTCTGCTGTTCCAGCCATTCCAGGCCCGGTTCCAGCAGCGAGATATCGCCGCGAAAACGGTTGATGACGAAACCGATGGTCCGGTCACGCTCACTCTGCGACAGGCATGAGAGCGTACCCACGATATGCGCGAACACGCCGCCGCGGTCGATGTCGGCCACCAGGATCACCGGGCAGTCGACCGCCTCGGCGAAGCCCATGTTCGCGATATCGCGGTCGCGCAGGTTGATCTCCGCCGGGCTGCCGGCGCCTTCCACCACGATTGCCTGGTACTGCTGGCGCAGGCGATCGTACGATTCGAGCACGGCGCCCATCGCCACGGTCTTGTACTGATGGTAGTCGCGTGCATTCATCTCGGCCCGCACCTTGCCGTGAATGACCACCTGCGCGCCGATGTTACTCGATGGCTTGAGCAGCACCGGATTCATGTCCGTATGCGGCGCCACGCCGGCGGCAATCGCCTGCAGCGCCTGGGCGCGGCCGATTTCGCCGCCGTCAGCCGTCACCGCGCTGTTCAAGGCCATGTTCTGCGGCTTGAACGGCGCCACCGTCACGCCCTCGTTTTTCAGCAGGCGGCACAAGGCCGCCACCACGGTACTCTTGCCCGCGTCGGACGTGGTTCCCTGCACCATCAGCGTGTGATAAGGAAAGCTGCTCATGGCGAGGTGCGGCGCTGGCGCACGATGTCGAGTTTCTCGCACAGGATTTCGGCGCCGGCGATCATGCGCGGCCCGGAGCGGTTGAGCAGGTTGCCGTCGATGCTGAACAAATTGCCGCGCTTGACCGCCGTCATGGTGATGTAAGGCTTCCACAGATTAAGGCCTACGTCCGTGGGACTGCGCTCGCCGCTGAACAGCGCCTCCGGATCTTCCTGCAGTACCGCTTCCACCGTGACCACTGGCGCGGTGACTTTCAGCTTGCCGAATACATTCTCGCCGCCGCACAAGCGCATGGCGTCGCTCAGGATATGGCCGTCGTTGAGCGTGTAGAGCGGCTTGTCCCACACCTGGTAAAACATGCGCACCGGCGCGCGCTTGGCATATTTGAGCTGCATTGCGCCGAGGCGCTTGCGCAGATCGGCCGCCGCCGGGTCGGCCACGGCTTCGGTGCCCATCAGCTTTCCGAGGCGCGTGAGGTTGCTGGCAATGTCGTCGAGCTTACGCGGCTCGCTGTGGAACATGGGAATGCCGAGCGCGCGGATCTGGTCGATCTGACGCTCTGAACTGCCGTGCATCCAGACCACGATCAGGTCCGGCTTGAGAGAGGCGACGCGCTCCATGTCGAACCCGCTGTGGCTGCCCACTTGCGGCAGACGCTTGGCCGCTTCCGGATAATCGCTGTAGGCGACGGCGGCAATCAGGCGCTCGGCGCCGCCGGCCGCGTACAGCATCTCGGTTACGTGTGGGGCCAGCGCAATCACCCGCTGGGCGGGTTTTTGCAAGGTCACCGGCTTGCCATCGTCATCATGGACGGTGATCGCCGCGCCCGCGTTCAGCGCGATCATGCCGGCAAATGCCGCAAACAGTTTTTTCATCGTGATCCCAGGTTCCATTCTTCCAGGGCGAGCGCCAGGCGCCGCCATCCATCAACATCCGCCGGCAGGCCAAGGCGAATGCCCCGCGCCGCCTTGGGAAACAGCCGCACCCAGATCCCGCGTTTGGCCATGTGCTGCCAGAATGCCTCCGGCTGCGCTTCAGGCCACCATTGAAACAGGTCGGTGCCGGTCGAGGCGATGCCATTTGCAGCGAGCAGCGTTCGCAAGCGCGCGCCTTCGCTGGCAAGCCGTGCGCGCATCGTCTCCTGCCACGCCCCATCGCGCAGCGCCGCCGTTGAAACCTGCTGCGCCGGACCGCTGACCGTCCACGGCCCGAGCAAGTCGGCGAGTTGCGACAGCAGGGGCGCATGCGCCCCCACGAAACCCATGCGCACGCCGGCCAGGCCAAAGAATTTTCCGACAGAGCGCAGCACGATCAGGCCGGGGCGGTCGCTGTGCGCGGCCACGCTCAGCTGAGGCGCGGTGTCGCCAAAGGCTTCGTCCACCACCAGCCAAGCGCCGCGCTGGTCCAACTGCGCGGCCCAGTCCAGCAAGCGTTCCGGCGCCACGGTGGCGCCGGTCGGATTATTCGGATTGCACAGCACCAGCACGTCGCATTCTGGCAGCACCGCATCGAGCGCATCGTATTGCACCTCGCTCATGCTGTGCCCATGCCTGGCCCAGTGGTGCGCATGTTCGGCATACGACGGCGCGGCCACCACTACGCGCGATGGGGGGCGCAACTGGGGCAGCGCCTGGATCGCGGCTTGCGTGCCGGCCACGGCCAGCATGCACGGCGCGCCGTAAAAGGCGCTCGCCGCCCGCGTCAATTCAGGATCGGTTTCCGGCAGCCGGTGCCACGCATTACCCGCCAGTTGCGGCGCCGGGTACCAGGTCGGATTCAGTCCCGTCGACAGGTCCAGCCAGTCGTCCAGTGGCCGGTTGAAGCGGATCGATGCCGCACGCAGGTTGCCGCCGTGTTCAAGCATGGATTGCTCCCGTCAAGAGTGCCGCCGCCGCGGCCACGCCAAGCCACAGCAGCGCGGTGGCGCGCACCAGCTTCCAGGCGCGCGCGATATCGCCAGCCTGCGCGGCCCGGCCGCGTCCCAGCGGCGGGCGCTGTTCGGCCACGCCGTCATAGGTCGCGCTGCCGCCAAGCGCCAGGCCCAGCGCGCCGGCGCCGCTCGCCATCACCGGACCCGCGTTCGGGCTTGGCCAGCCCGGCGCCTGCGCGCGCCAGCATTCCCAGGCCGCGCGCCGGTGATCGGCCAGCAGCACGTACGAGAGCGCGGTCAGGCGCGCCGGCACGTAATTGAGTACATCGTCGATGCGCGCCGCCGCCCAGCCGAATTGCAGGAAGCGGGTGCTCTTGTAGCCCCACATCGCATCGAGCGTGTTCGCCAGCCGGAACAGCAGCGCGCCCGCGCCGCCGGCCACCACGAACCAGAACAGGGTGCCGAACACCGCGTCGTTACCATTT
The DNA here is from genome assembly GCF_015689335.1 of Massilia antarctica. Taxonomy (GTDB): domain Bacteria; phylum Pseudomonadota; class Gammaproteobacteria; order Burkholderiales; family Burkholderiaceae_D; genus Telluria_A; species Telluria_A antarctica. Next base: position 2,771,217 of record NZ_CP065053.1, read on the forward strand.
TCGAGCAGCGATTCGGCGCTTGCCTTGGCCAGGTCCGCCTCGCTGGCGCTGGCGGTATCGCGGCTGACGATGCGTGCCGTCAGCAGGCGCGCCTGCGTCAGGTCGCCGCTTTCCAGCGCCTGCGCGATCGGCAGGTTATGGTCGCGCAGGCTGCGGAAACCCAGGCAGAAGTACAGCAGGACAGCATGCGCGGCCAGCCCTGTCTTAACGCATACCAGCGCGCCCAGTGCCGCCAGCGGCAGCACCGCCAGCATCCACGCCAGCACCCCGCGCGCAAGGCGGCCTTGCCCGCGATTGAGCGTGCGCTCGATGCGGTTGGCCAGATTGCCGAAGCCCACCAGCGGATGAAAGCGGCGTGCTTCGCCCAGGAGCAGGTCCAGCAGCACGCCGCCCGCCAGCAGCAGCGCCACCTGCGCGAGGGTCAGGCCACTCAGCATGCCTGGCCTTTCATGGTGAGCGGCATGCCGGCCACGATGAACAGGGCACGGTCGCACACCTTGGCCACGGCCTGGTTCAGCCGGCCCGCCTCGTCGGTGAAGCAGCGCGACACGGCGCCGTAAGGCACGATCCCCAGTCCCACTTCGTTCGATACCAGGATGACGTCGCCGGGCGCTTCGGGCAAGGCGGCCAGCAGCGCATCGCACTGTTCGTAAAAGATCGCAGGCAGGCCGATCACGCCCACTTCCGGGAAGTCCTGGTCGACCGAGAAAATCAGATTGGTCAGCCACAGGGTCAGGCAATCGACCAGCACCAGGGTGTCCGGTTCGCTGCAGCGCAGGATCGCGTCACCGAGCTGCAGCGGCTCTTCGATGGTGGTCCAGCTTCCCGGCCGGCTCGAACGATGGGTCGCGATGCGCTGCGCCATTTCACCATCGCCGGATCGCGCGGTGGCGATGTAGACCACTTCTTTGCCCGATTCGAGCGCCAGCTTTTCGGCGTACGAACTTTTGCCGGAACGCGCGCCGCCCAGGATCAGCGTGGTCGTCATGCCTGGCTCCTTGAAAACAGGGCCGCCACCGCAGCCGGACAGGATGGGAAATAGGCGTGGAAGTACGATGCCGTCAAGGAGCCGGCGCGGTACAGCGCCTCGCCGCTGGCGCCGCTCGGATGCTTGACCGTGTGCGCCGCCGGCGTGATACCGGTTTCCAGGCGCGAGTAGTGAAACGTGTGCCCGCGCAGCAGGCCTTGCGGCATCTCAAGCCCTTGCGAACCGAGACCGGCAATGCGCGCCTGCATGGTCACGCTGCCTTCGAGCAGGCCGGCCATCGGCCACACCGTGCCCGCCTGGTCGGCCAGCGAATCGGCCAGCGCCATCATGCCGCCGCATTCCGCGACGATCGGCATGCCTGCCGCATGCGCGGCGCGGATCGATGCGCGCCAGCGCGCGGCACCGGCCAAGGTTTCGCCGTGCAGTTCCGGATAGCCGCCGGGCAGATACACCGCGTCGGCCTGCGCCGGCACCGCATCGTCGGCCAGCGGCGAAAAGAAGGCGAGGCTGGCACCCAGCGCGCGCAGGGTGTCCAGGTTGGCCGGGTACAGGAAGGCAAAGGCGGCGTCGCGCGCAATGGCGATGGTGCGCCCGGCCAGCAGCGGTGCCGGCGCTTCCACGCGCGCGGTGAGGTCGATGCGGGTGCTACGCAGTTGCATCCACGCAGCGTCGTCGAACTCCAGCTGGTCGGCCAGCAGGTCGAGCAGGCCGTCCACATCCTGCACTTCGGCCGGCAGCACCAGGCCCAGGTGGCGTTCGGGCAGGGTCTTGGTCTGGCGCGGCAGGATGGCGATCAGCGGAATGTCGCGCATCGACGCCGCCACCATCGCTCCGTGTCCCTTGCTGGCGACACGGTTGGCGATCACGCCCGCCATTTCCACCGGGCCGTAGTCGCGCAAGCCGTGCACCAGGGCGCCGGCGGTTTGCGCCATGGCCGAGGCGTCGATCACCGCCATCACCGGCAGGCCGAATTCGCGCGCCAGGTCGGCCGACGAGGGCGTGCCGTCGTACAGGCCCATCACGCCTTCGATCAGAATCACATCGGCTTCCAGCGCGGCCGCCGCCAGCTGGCTGCGGCACTGCTCGCGCCCCACCATCCACAGGTCGAGCGAGCCGACCTGGGCGCCGCTGGCCCGTTCCAGCAGCATGGGGTCGATAAAATCGGGGCCGCACTTGAAGACGCGCACGCGCTGGCCGCGCCGCACCAGCGCGCGCGCCAGGGCGGCCGTCACGGTGGTCTTGCCCTGGCCGGACGACACGGCGGCCACCAGCAGCACGCGCACATCTGCGTGGTCGGCCATCAGAACTCCGTCCCGGCTTGCGCCGCAATGCCGGCCTTGAAGGCATGCTTGACCACGGCCATTTCGGTCACCGTGTCGGCAATCGCGATCAGTTCTTCCGGTGCACCGCGCCCGGTGATGACCACGTGCTGCATGCCGGGCCGGTCGAGCAGGTCGGCGATGACGGCGTGGACGTCCAGGTATTTGTACTTGAGCGCGATATTGAGTTCGTCGAACAGCACCAGGCCGATGGCCGGGTCGGACAGGAAGCCCTTGGCCAGCGCCCACGCTTCCTCGGCTTTTTCGATGTCGCGCTCGCGGTTCTGGGTGTCCCAGGTGTAGCCTTCGCCCATGGCGTGGAAGCTCACTTCGTCGGGAAAGCGGCGCAGGAATTTTTCTTCGCCGGTCGACATCGCACCCTTGATGAACTGGACCACCGCCACCTTCATGCCGTGCCCCATGGCGCGTACCACCATGCCGAAGCCGCTCGAACTCTTACCCTTGCCATTGCCGGTGTTGACGATGATGATGCCGATTTCCTTTTGCGCCTCGGCGATCTTCTGGTCGATGACGGCCTTCTTGCGCTCCATGCGGACGCGGTGGCGTTCATTGAGTTCGCTCGTTGCGGTGTCGTCACTCATGCGGATTCCTCGGTTGGGATAAAAATACGGCGGGCGCCGTGGGGAAGGACTTCAATCGGGTGGCCAAGGTAGCGGCTCAGGACCGGTGCTTGCATCACGTCGTCGACCGGGCCGGCCAGCCATTCGCCGTCGCCCATCATCAGGAGCGCGTGGCTCGACGCCTGGTGCGCCAGGTTCAGGTCGTGGCCGATCATCACGGCTGTCTTGCCCTGCTCGCGGCACAGTTTTTCCAAGAGGCGCATCACGCTGTGCTGGTGCGCCAGGTCGAGCGCGTTGGCCGGTTCGTCCAGCAGCAGCAGGGGTGTATCCTGCGCCAGCATGGCGGCAATCGCCACGCGCTGGCGCTCGCCGCCGGACAGGGTGCGCACGTCGCGTTCGGCCAGGTCGGCCACTTCCATCGAGGCCAGCGCGGCGTGCGCGATGGCGTAGTCGTCGCTGCCTTCCCAGTAGCGGTTGGCGTGGTAGGGATGGCGCGCCGCCAGCACGGTTTCGATGGCGCGGTAGGCAAAGGCGTCGCTGCGCGATTGCGGCAAGAAGGCGCGCTGGCGCGCCAGTTCTTCCAGCGGCCAGTCCTTGAGCACGCGCCCGCCGATGGCGATGCTGCCGCCATCGGGCTCGCGCAGGCCGGCCAGGGCGCGCATCAGGGTGCTTTTGCCGGCGCCGTTGCGGCCGATAATGCACCACGATTCGCCGCCGCGCACTTGCCAGTCGAGCTTTTCCACCAGGGTGCGGCTGCCGGCGGTGAGCAGCAGTTGGCGCGCTTCGATCATCATGAGCGGTTCAGCCGGTGGAGTTGATACAGGAAGACGGGGGCGCCGATCAGCGCGGTGATCACGCCCACCGGCAACTGCTGCGGCGCCAGGACGGTGCGCGCCAAGGTATCGGCCAGCACCAGGAAGGCGCCGCCGGCCAGGGTGGCTGCGGGAATCAGCAGCCGGTGATCGGGGCCGCAGGCGAAGCGGCAGGCATGCGGCACGATCAGGCCGACGAAGCCGATGCTGCCGGCGCTGGTCACGGCGCTGGCGGTCAGCATGCCGGAGCAGAAAAACAAGCCCTTGCGCAGGGCGCTGACCGGAATGCCCAGGGTGGCGGCGGCTTCCGCGTGCAGCGCCAGCACGTTCAAGGATCGGGCGCTGCGCAGCGCGAAGGCCAGGCCGGCAGCCAGCACGATCCACGGCAGCGGGCGCAAAGGGGCGCCGGCGATGTCGCCGATCATCCAGAAAATCATGCTGCGCAAGCGGCTTTCGGGCGCGATCGAGAGCATCAGGGTCACCAGCGCGATGCACGACGTGGACAGGATCGCGCCGGTCAGCAGCAGCAGGGACGAGCCGCCTTCGGCCGCCGCGTTGCCGCGCAAATCGCGCCGCGCCAGCAGGTACAGCAGCATCGAGACGGCAACCGCGCCCACGAAGGCGGCCACGTCGACCATCCACATGGCCCACATGAACAGCAGCGCGGCCAGCGCGCCGACCGACGCACCGGCCGAGATGCCCAGTACATACGGTTCGGCCAGGGGATTGCGCAGCAAGGCTTGCATCATCACGCCGGCCAGCGCGAGCGCGCTGCCGGTGACGAATGCCACCAGTGCGCGCGACAGGCGCAGGTCGAGCAGGGTGGCGGCCAGGGTCGAGGTATCGCCTTTCGCCAGCGCGATCAGCGCGCCCGGCATCTCCGCCAGCGGAATCGGCACCGAGCCGACCATCCCGGAGACCACCAGGCTTGCCAACGCCAGCAAGCAGAGCGCCGTGATGACGACCTTGGCCCGATGGCGCATGTTGCGAAAGAACGGATGCATGCGATTCCTATGTGCTGCCTTAGCGGATGCCGTAGCGGACGCCGGCAAACACCTGTCGGCCGGCGGTGGCGTAATTGCGCGCCGTTTCATACTGTTTGTCGGCGGCGTTGTTCAACCGTAGCACGGCTGACCAGTCGGGTGCAAAGCGATATTCGGCAAACAGGTTCACCAGTCCGTAGCCGGGCAGCGTGTTGCGGTTGGCCAGGTCGTCGAAGCGCTTGGCGGATAACTGTACACCGGCGCCGGCGGCCAGTGCGCCCGCGCTGTACTCGATGGCGAACTTGGCGTGGCGCCTGGCGCGCCGCTGCAGGCTTTTGCCAGTGGTGTCGTCGCGCGGGTCCTGCAGATCGAGCGAACCGCTCATGTCGAAGGCGCCCATGCGGGTGCGTGCACCAAGGCTGATGCCTTCCAGGGTGGCGCGGTCGACGTTGTAGGCGCAGCCGTTCGGATGCGTCTCCAGCTGGACCGGGCATTTGCTGGTGTTGACCAAAAGGTCGCTCAGGCGGTTGCGGTACCAGACCGCGCTGGCCTCAAGCGTGCCGTCGTTGTAATACACGCCGCCTTCGACGTTCCTGCCATGTTCCGGCTTGTTGGTATCGACCCCGTAGTTCGGGTAATACAGTTCGTTGAAGGTCGGTGCGCGAAAGCTGGTGCCGGCGCTGGCGTTCACGCGCAGCGCCCGCGTGAGTTTGTAGCCGTAGCCGACGCCGCCGGTGACCTTGGCGCCGTACTGGGTGCTGTCGTCGCGCCGCGCGCTGGCGCTGGCCAGATGGTTGCCGCGCTTGAGCGAGTAGGCGGCGGCCAACGAATTGGTCGCGCGGCTGGTGTTCAAGGCGCGCGTGGTGTCGGCGAACACGTCTTCCACGCGCCGTTCCAGCACCAGTTGCAGCAAGTCGCTGCCAAGGGCGATGTCGTTCTGCATGCTGTAGGCGTGCAGGCGCGTGTCGATGCGGTTGCTGCTTGTCGCACTGGAGAAGTTGACCGATTTGTCATCGGCCTCGGACGCCTGCAGGCTCACTTTCCAGTTGGGCGTGATCTGGTGTTTCGAATACACGGCGATGTTGTCCATGTTTTGCACGCTACGCACGTCGAAAGGACCCGGCCCCGCATCGTACTGCGACTTGAGATGGCTGTGCAGGTACAGCAGGCCCGCTTCGTGACCCTTTGCCAGCACGATGCCCAACTGGCCGGTGGCGCTGTCCCTGGCATAGCCGTCGTTGTCCTGGTTGTAGGAAAAATTGCCCGGTTTGGTCGTCGAGAAACCGTCATCCTTGTCCTTCGATACACCGAAAGCGTAGCTGATGCTGTTCTCCCCTTCGCTGGCGCCGGCCACGCCGAACGCCATCGAGCGCGCCTTGTCGCTGCCCGCTTCCACGGCGGCGGTGACCTTTGGCGCGCCGGCGCCGCGCCGGGTGAAAATCTGCACCACGCCGCCGATGGCGTCGGCGCCGTACATGGTGGCCAGCGGGCCGTAGACGATTTCGATGCGGTCGATGTTCGCCAGCGGCAGGGTGGCCCAGTTGGCGATGCCGATCGTGGACGAGCCAATGCGGACGCCGTCGACCAGCACCACGGTCTGTTTGGCGTCGCCGCCACGGATGAAGACCTGCGATGCGCTGCCCGGACCGCCGTTACGCGTGATCTCGATGCCGCGCTGCTTTTGCAGCAGTTCGACGACATTGCCCGCGCCCGAGCGGGCGATGTCGGTGGCGCTGATCAGCACATGGTCGCTCAGCACGTCGCTGGACGGCTGCGGTGCGCGCGCGGCGGTGATGACGACGGCGGCAACGGCCGTATCGGCGGCGCTGTCGGCCAGGGCACATGGGGAGGTAAAAGCTAGCGCGAGCGACGTCAGGACCGCGTGGCGTACAACAGGAAAGGTCATGACAAATCTTCAGTGAATGCGATTGCGAGCAACCGGCCGACGTCCCCGTTGGCCAGATTGAAAAGAAACGCGCGGACCTGGCCGCACGCTTCCACCTGTTTTGGCCGGTATCCGGGCTGGCAAATGCGGCCGTCTCACCTTCCCATGCCAAATGCACAGTGGTCGTTCGAGGCGGCTCGTCGCTACGTGGGCGACATTTGCTTACCGTTGCGGGGGCAGCACACGTTGGCCTGTTGCAGGCTTCGTGTTTCCCAGTTTAACTGCGCTCATGGACATGGGCGCGGGCACCAAAACCCGATAATTATACACAGTCGATGATGACGGTCTCGCCGTAGGCAATGGCGTGGGGATGCTGCGCCGCTTCCAGCGCCATGGCCTCGGGCGCCAGGCCCCGCGCGCGCGCCGACAGCAGGCGGATGGTACCGGCGTGGCAGATGACGATGGCGCCGGGCGCTGGCAGGCGCATGCAGTCGGCATGAAACGCGGACACGCGGCGCGCCATGTCGGCGACGCTTTCGCCGCCGCCGGGGCGGTAGCCGGCCATGTCGGCGGCCCAGGCATCGACGCCGGCGCGGTCGATGTCGTCCCAGCGGCGCATTTCCCATTCGCCGAAATCGAGTTCGGCCAGGCGCGCGTCATATCGCACCGCCGCGCCGCCCAAGGCGGCCGCCAGGTCGGCGCAGCGCCGCAGGGGGCTGGAAAACAGCGGCATGCCAGCGGGCAGGGCGGCGCGCAGGGCGGGCAGGGCCAGCGCCTGCATGTCCGGATCGACAGCGAGGTCGGTGCGTCCGTAGCACACGCTGGGCGCGACCTGCGGCGCCAGGTGGCGTACCAGATACAGGCGCATTCTCAGCCCCAGAGGCCGTGATGGAAAAACGCCAGCAGCGCCAGATAGATGACCACCTCGGCCACCTGCTGCACGGCGCCCAGGCAGTCGCCGGTGTAGCCGCCGATGCGGCGCAGGCACTTGGCGCCCAGCCACCACGCCACCAGCGCGGCGCCCATCACGCCGGTGAGCAGCGCAAGCCAGGGCACCATGCCGGCCGTGGCCAGCGCCAGTGCGGGCACACCGGCGCAGGCGCAGGCGATGCCGAATTCGCGGTTGCTCATATGCTGGGCCATCGGCTTGGCCTTGCCCTCGGCGCGCGCGTATTCCATTTCCCAGATCAGGCTCACCGCGGCAAGGCGCGACAAGGGATGGGCGATGAACAGCGCCGCGATGACGGCGGGTGCGGGCAGAAAGGACAGCAGGGCGCACTTGAGCGCCACCGTCAGCCCCATGCCGACCGCGCCGTAGGTGCCGATGCGCGAGTCCTTCATGATTTCCAGCACCCGCTCGGTGCTCAAGCCGCCGCCGAAGCCGTCGCACATGTCGGCCAGGCCGTCCTCGTGGAAGGCGCCGGTCAGGTAGATCGCCGCCACCGTCGACAGCAGCACCGCCACCGGCGCGGGCCAGAGCCATGCGGCGCCCGCATACACCGCCGCGGCAACGCCGGCGACGACCACGCCGACCAGCGGAAAATAGCGCGATGCATGGTGCAGCCAGGCCGGATCGAATCCGACCCAGCCCGGAATCGGCACGCGGGTGAAAAACTGCAGCGCGATGAAGAACAGCCGGCACTGGTGGACGATGCTGGCCATGGTCCGTACTTACGCCGACTGGCCGCTGACCCGCGCCGACTGGAAGGTGGCCATCTCGCCGAGGAAGTTGACGGCCGCGTGCAGCAGCGGCAGCGCCAGGGCGCAGCCGGTGCCTTCGCCCAATCGCAGGCCCAGGTTGAGCAGCGGCTTGGCCTGGAAGTGACCGAGCATGCGCGCGTGGCCCGCTTCGTCGGAGCAGTGCGAGAACACGCAGTAATCGAGGATGGCCGGTTGCAGGCGCGCCGCCACCAGCAGCGCGCTGCTGACGATGAAGCCGTCGATCAGCAGCACCATGCGCCGCTCGGCCGCCTTGAGCATGGCGCCGGCGATCATGGCAATCTCGAAGCCGCCGAAGGTGGCCAGGATGTCGAGTGGCTCGCTCATCTCGCCATGCAGGGCGACCGCCGCCTCGATCACGTTTTGCTTGTGCAGCACGCCCTCTGGCGAAAGGCCGGTGCCGGCGCCGACGCAATCGGCCACCGGCGAGCCGGTCAGCTTGTGCATCAGGGCAGCGGCGGCGGTGGTGTTCCCGATGCCCATTTCGCCGAAGCCGATCACATTGCCTTCCAGGTTGCCGACGATGCGCATGCCATGCGCCAGGGCGGCGGCGCATTCGGCCCAGCTCATGGCCGGCTGCTGCGCGAAGTTGGCGGTGCCGCGTCCGACCTTGCAGTCCATCAGGGCTGCGCGCTTGCCGAAATCGTGATTCACGCCGGCGTCGATGATTTGCAGCGCGCAGCCGTTCTGGCGCGCGAACACGTTGATGGCCGCGCCCTTGGACAGGAAGTTCTCGACCATTTGCCAGGTCACGCTTTGCGGATAGGCCGAGATGCCTTCGGCCACCACGCCGTGATCGGCCGCGAACACGAGGATGGCCGGCTTGTGCAGCGCGACCCTGGTCGTTTGCTGGATCAGGCCGATCTGCTTCGCCAGGGTTTCGAGCGCGCCCAGGCTGCCCAGCGGCTTGGTCTTGTTGTCGATCGCTTGGGTCAGTTCGCTGGCCAGCAGTGGGTCGTGGGTGGAAAGTATGTCAGGGAGGCGCATCGTGGAGAGATAAGAAAGTGTCAAGAAATTTCCGCGCTAAGATAGCACACTCGCGTTCCGGGGTTTCTGCAAGACCAGCGTGGACGATCAAAGTGCGGCACAATTGGCCTGTGAATGTTGTCGTTTCATACAAAAGACTGTATTAAAAAAATAGGAAGAACATGAACGAGCAGGTTGCGCGGGATGTGGTGCTGGTGCGCTCCGTTGAAACAATGGATGGCAAGCATGAGGTGCTGAGCGACGACGATCGCCTGTATGCCAGCCGTAGCGCGCGGGAACTGGCGCAATGGCAGGCATCGGACAGCAAGTCGGAGGTCACGAACGAGCATTTCTTGCAGCAGCGCGCCGAGCAGATCCTCAAGCGGCTGGGCGAGCGCACACCCGTCTTCGCGGCCATTGCGCGGCGGCGCGGTGGGTTCAAGGCGTTGTCGCTGGGCGTGCCGCTGCTGGCGCTGGTGGTCGGCGCCGGGGTCGACCGGATTGGCGATCCGCACCGGGTCGACCTGCTGTCGGCGCCGTTGCTGGCGGTTATCGGCTGGAATGTAGCGGTGTATCTGCTGTTGCTGGCCTGGCTGTTCGTGCCCGCGCGCAAGAACGGCTGGGTCTCGCCGGCCTTGCTGCGCCGCCTGAGCGGGGCGCAATTGTCGCTGCCGCGCAAGTTGCCGCATGTGCTGGCGGCCGCGCTGACCGATTTCAGCCTGCAGTGGACCGAGCTGAGCGCAAAGCTGACGCACGCGCGCCTGGCGCGCACCATGCATCTGGCCGCCGCCATGTTCGCCATGGGCGCGATCCTGTCGCTGTACGCGCGCGGATTTCTGTCGGAATATGTGGCCGGCTGGGAAAGCACCTTCCTGGGCGCCGGGCAGGTGCATGCCATCCTGTCGGTCGTGTTCGCGCCGGCCGTGGCGCTGTTGCCGCTGGACGGCTTCAGCGTGGCCGATATCGAAGCCTTGCATTTTTCGCGCACGCCCAGCGGGGCGGGCGGGGCCAGATGGGTCCATTTATATGGCGCGACCTTGCTGCTGCTGGTGGTGCTGCCGCGCCTGATCCTGGCGGGTGTTGCCCACTGGCGCGCGCAACAGATGCACAACAGGTTTCCGCTGGACCTGGAACAACCGTATTTCCGCAAACTGAACGGCGAGGCCGGCACCACCGCGCCGGCTGTGCTGCGCGTGCTGCCGTACAGCTTTACGCTCGACGAGCCGCGCCACCAGGGCCTCTCGCAGGTGGCGCTCACCCTGTTCGGCGAACAGGCGCGGGTGATGCTGCGCCCGTCGTCCAGCTATGGCGAAGAGGCCGTGGACAGCCTGCGCGACCTGAGCCTGGACGACCCGAACGTGACGGTGACCGCTGTGCTGTTCAGCCTGGCGGCGACGCCGGAGAAGGAAAATCACGGCGCCTTTCTCGATTATCTGGTGCGCTCGTCCAGGCGCGGCATTGCGGTGCTGATCGATGAATCGGCACTGGTCGAGCGCAGCGTCGCCCAGGCCGGGGACGATGTGCGGCTGGCCGAACGCATCGCGCTATGGCAACAGTTTTGCAACTTCCACCGCGCCCCGGCGACCATCGTCAACCTGCTCGATCCGGAGCGCCGTTCGCTGGAATCCGGCGCCGGACTTAGTTTATCGAAGGCATCATGAGCGACACCCCTGTCCACATCCAGTTTGCGCTGATCTCGCATACCAACAACGGCAAGACCACCCTGGCGCGTACCCTGGTCGGGGTCGACGTGGGCGAGGTGCGCGATGCCGCCCACGTGACCATCTTCGCCGAGTCGCACCTGCTACTCAAGACAGCCGGGGGCGATACCCTGCAATTGTGGGACACGCCCGGTTTCGGCGATTCGGTGCGCCTGCTCAAGCGGCTGGGCATGTCGGGCAATCCGATCGGCTGGTTCCTGCGCGAAGTGCTGGACCGCTACCGCGACCGCCCGTTCTGGCTCAGCCAGCAGGCGCTGCGCACCGCGCGCGATGAAGCGGACGTGGTGCTGTATCTGGTCAACTCGTCCGAACATCCGCGCGACGCTGGCTATATGCCGGCCGAAATGCGCATCCTGGAGTGGCTCGGGAAGCCCGTCGTGGTGCTGCTCAACCAGCTGGGGCCGCCGCGTCCCGCGCATGAGGAACAGGAAGAGCAGGCGCGCTGGAAACAGCATCTGGACCAGTACAAGATCGTGCGCGATGTGCTGGCGCTCGATGCCTTCGCCCGCTGCTGGGTGCATGAGCGTGTCTTTTACGAGGCGGTCGGCAAGCTGGTCGACGAGTCCAAGCGGGCCGGATACGCGCGCCTGTTTGCGCAGTGGGAAGCGAACAACCGCGAGCGCTTCGATGAGTCGATGCGCATCACCGGTGCGCAGCTGGCCGGCGCGGCGCGCGATAGCGAACCGGTTGAGGCGGACGAGAAGACCTTCCTCAAGTCGGCCTTGAAAGTGGTGGGCCTGGGCAAGAGCGACCAGCAGCGGCAGGAGCGGGCCATGGGGGTGCTGATCGACCGGCTCAACCAGAACATCGCGGCCACCACCGCGCGCCTGCTGGCGCTGCACAAGCTCGATCCGAGCGAGGCGCCCAAGATCAACGCGCGTGTGAGCAAGAATTTCACCGTGCGCGCCCCGGTCGACCGGGCCCAGGCGGGGCTGCTGGGGGCGGTGGTGTCGGGCGCGGCGACCGGCTTGTCGGCCGATCTGATGGCGGGCGGATTGACTTTCGGCGCCGGGGCCTTGCTGGGCGGGGTAGTGGGCGCGCTGACGGCGGCCGGAGCGGCCTGGGGCTTTAACACCAGCACCGACCGCAACCGCACCACGATGCAATTCGCCGACGATTTCCTGCAAACCTTGCTGATCGGTAGCGTCCTGCGTTATCTGGCGGTGGCGCACTTCGGGCGCGGGCGCGGCAACTTCGTCGAAGGCGAGGCGTCGGCGTTCTGGCAGGCGGAAGTGGAAAGCGCGGTGGCGCGGGAGGCGGGGAAGCTGGCCGGGCTGTGGCAGGCGCTGCGCGAGGAGGGCGCGGCCGGCAAGGCGGCGGCCGATGTCGAGGCAATCGCGACGACAGTGGCGCGCGCGACCCTGGCGAAGCTGTATCCGGAGCCGGTCTGACTTTGCTTGTCGTGTAAGACGGCTAGTCACGCATTTTCTGCTGCGCCGTTTCTCGACAAATCAGAATACGTATTGGGCACTGACGCCCGCCAGCCAGTTGCGCTGTGGCGCGGCTTCGTAAAAGCGCTTGTTGGCATCGCCGACGATCACCGATCCCACATACCGGCGGTCGCTCAGGTTATTCAAGCGCACGAACTGCTTCAGGCGCCACCCGCCCAATGACTGTTTGGCCTGGAAGCGCGCATTCCATATCGCGTAGCCGGGCGCGGCGATATCCGCGTTGGCGTCGTCGGCATATACCTTGCTGCTGGCGATGGTTTCCAGCGCCGCGCCGAAGCCATCGTCGTTGCTCTTCCATGCCAGCTCGCCGAACAGATTGGCCTTGGGCACGCCCGGCAAGCGGCTGCCGGCCGTGACGTTACCGAACCCCTGTTCGTAGGTGGCATTCAAGGCTGTCATTGCCAGGCGTCCACTGAATCCCGCGCCGAAGTTGCTGTCCAGCGAGACTTCCGCGCCTTTGCGCAGGGTTTCACTGGCGTTGCGGTAACTGGTGCGCCCGCCGCCAGAGATATCGACCACCAGCTCGTCGCTGGTCTTCACGTGGAATAGCGCGGCGTTGATGCGCGTGTTGCTGCCGAGATAGGCTTTCACACCAGCTTCCACGTGGGTACTGGTGGCGGGCTTGAGCGCAAAGTTGAAGCCGGCGCCGGCGCCGGAATAGAACAGCTCGTTCAAGGTCGGTGTCTCGAAGCCGCGCGCCGCGCTGGCGTAGACATTGATGGCCGGCGAGATTTTGACCAAGGCGCCAAGCACGGGTGTCGTGTGGCGGTAGCTGACACTGCCGCTGTCGTTGCCATTGGTAATAAAACGGTCGTCCACCGATACTTTCATGCGGCTGTGGCGCAGGCCGGCGGTCAACACCCAGTCGCCGCCTTGCCATTCGGCCTGGGCATACGGGTCAACGCTGGACACGGTATTGCTTTCGTCGCGGCGCAGCTTGCCCTGCAGCCCGAACTGGTTACCAATGAAATTCTCGTAGCCCTGGCGCTCGTCGGTCGAACGGCCGTAATCGATGCCGATGGTGGTGCTCAGCTTGCCGCCGGCCACGCTGCGCACCTTGAGCCAGTTGATGTCCGCGCCGTAAAAATCGCGGTCGAAATCGACCACGCCGCCGGACTGGCTGGCGGGCGTCTGCACGAATTTCGAAAACGCCTGGTACTGGATGACCTGGCGATTGCCGCCATACACCATCGCGCGCACCTTGTCGTCGCCCAGGCGCTGCTCGAAGGCGGCGCCGATTTGCTTGTGGTCAATGCTCTTGCGCGTGTCGTAGCGGTCGGCAATGGTGCGCTTGGGCGTCTGTGTATCGGTGGCATCGGTTTCGCCGGCACGCGGGTCGCGCTGGTAAGTGGCCCAGGTGACGCCGAGCGGATCTTGTGTGTCGTCCTGGCTCAGGGCGCTGGCGCTCAGGGTCAGCTTGCTGGTGCTGGTGGGCGCGAGTGTCAGCTTGGCAAAGCTCTGGTCGCGCGTGGCGGCGCTGTGCGCGCGGTAGCCATCGGTGTCGAAGCGGGACGTGTCGATCACGTAGCCGATGCCATTGGCCGCTCCTTGCGCGTTGACGTCCACCTTGCGCGTGCCCTTGCCGCCGCCGATGACGCTGCCTTCAATGCTCGGCCGGCCCTGGCCGTCGCGCGTGAACAGCTGCACGGTGCCGCCGGAATGGTTGCCGTAGATGGCGGAAAAGGGGCCGCGCAGCACTTCGATGCGCTCGGCCATGTCCAGGTTAAAGGTGGCCGCTTGCCCCTGTCCATCGGGCATGGTTGCAGGGATGCCGTCGGCAATCAGGCGCACGCCACGCACGCCGAAGGCGGAACGGGCGCCGAAGCCGCGCGAAGAGATCTGCAGGTCTTGCGCGTAATTCTGGCGATTCTGGGCCACCAGGCCGGGTACCGCGCTGAGCGATTCCGATGCGTTGACGCGCAGTTGGCCGTCGCGGATGCGGGCCGTATCGAGCACGTCGATGGCGGCCGGCAGGTCGAAACTGCCATGTTCGACCCGGCTTCCGCTAATGACGACCACATCGGCCAATGGCGCATCGGCGGCCGCGGCCATGCCCGCCGTACCCAAGGCGAATAAAGTGGCGATGTGGTTCAGTCGAAACGGGCGCAGCTTCATGGGTTCTCCGGTGGATTTTTAGCGTCGGTACGCAATATACGCGCGCCGCCCGGATCCTGCAGCGAGCACGGAGAACCCGGTGCCCTAATGTGCGCCGTAGCACTAACGAAAAGACTAGCCTGTGGGAAGCCGTTGACAGTTTCTTTGCGTTTGCGCAGGCACTCCAGTTGATCTGCGTCTATGCTGAGATTCCCGGTACATAACCATAAAGGAAGAGGAAGACATGAATCTCGCAGATATCAGCAAGCTGGGCGTGGCCAATCCATTCAAACAACGCTACGACAATTACATTGGTGGAAAATTCGTTGCCCCAGTGAATGGCGAGTACTTCGGCAATGTCACGCCGATCACCGGGCAGGTATTTTGCGAGATTGCGCGCTCGAGCGCGGAAGATATCGAACTCGCGCTCGATGCCGCGCATGCCGCCAAGGAAGCGTGGGGTAAGACGTCGCAGGGCGAGCGCGCCAATATCCTGAATAAAATCGCCGACCGCATGGAGCAGAACCTCAGCCTGCTGGCCACCGCGGAGACGATCGACAACGGCAAGCCCATCCGCGAGACGACCGCGGCCGATATTCCGCTGGCGATTGACCATTTCCGCTACTTCGCCGGGTGCATTCGCGCGCAGGAAGGATCGGTCGCGGAGATCGATCACGAAACGTATGCCTATCACTTCCATGAGCCGCTTGGCGTGGTGGGGCAGATCATTCCGTGGAATTTTCCGATCCTGATGGCCGTGTGGAAGCTGGCGCCGGCCCTGGCTGCGGGTAACTGCGTTGTGCTCAAGCCGGCCGAGCAGACGCCGGCGTCGATCATGGTGCTCATCGAGCTGATTGGCGACCTGTTGCCGCCTGGTGTGCTCAATATCGTGAACGGTTACGGGCTGGAGGCGGGCAAGCCGCTGGCGTCGAGCAAGCGCATCGCCAAGATCGCCTTCACGGGCGAGACCGGTACCGGGCGACTGATCATGGGATACGCGGCGCAAAACCTGATTCCGGTCACCTTGGAACTGGGCGGCAAGTCGCCGAATATCTTCTTTGCCGATGTGATGGATGCGGACGACGCGTTTTTCGACAAATGCCTGGAAGGCTTTGCCATGTTCGCGCTGAACCAGGGCGAGGTGTGCACCTGCCCCTCGCGCGTGCTGATTCAGGAATCGATTTACGACAAATTCATTGCCCGCGCCTTGGAGCGGGTGGCGGCGATCAAGCAGGGCAATCCCCTCGATGCGTCGACCATGATCGGCGCGCAGGCATCGCAGGAACAGCTGGAAAAAATCCTCTCGTATCTCGACATCGGCAAGCAGGAGGGGGCGCAATTGCTCACCGGCGGCGAGCGCAATATGCAAGCGGGCGATATGGAAGGCGGGTATTACGTGCAGCCGACCGTGTTCAAGGGCGATAACAAGATGCGCATCTTCCAGGAAGAGATTTTTGGTCCGGTGGTGTCGGTGACGACCTTCACCGACGAAGCCGATGCCCTGCGCATTGCGAACGATACCTTGTATGGGCTCGGCGCCGGTCTGTGGACGCGTGACGGTTCGCGCGCCTTCCGGATCGGCCGCGCCATTGAGGCGGGGCGCGTATGGACCAATTGCTACCACCTGTATCCGGCGCATGCCGCGTTCGGCGGGTACAAACAATCGGGCATCGGGCGCGAAAATCACAAGATGATGCTCGATCACTACCAGAAGACCAAGAACCTGCTGGTCAGCTATAACCCGAACGCGATGGGTTTCTTTTAACCGCAGGGGAGTGTCGCATGGGTGACGCGCTTCCAAGGGTGGTCGCAACCGATGCCGCGGGCGCAATGATCGACGAGTTGCGCGCGCGGCATGGGCCGGTCATGTTCTTTCAGTCGGGCGGCTGCTGCGATGGCAGCGCCCCAATGTGCTATCCGGACGGCGAATTCAATATCAGCGATACCGATGTGTACCTGGGGAACCTGCATGGCGCCGCCTTCTATATGGGAAGGGAGCAATTCGCCTACTGGGAACATACGCAGCTGATCATCGACGTGGTCGCTGGCAATGGCGGCATGTTCTCTCTGGACAATGGGACGGGGCGCCGCTTCCTGACGCGCTCCCGGCTCTTCACTGACGATGAGTTCAACGCGCTGCCAGGCGTGAAGGAGGGGCCGCGCGACACATAAATACGTGTATTGGTGAGCGGGGCGTCGGCTGGAGGCGACGAAATGTGTGGCCTTTCAGAAAGTTCTTGCCAGCGTGGCGAGGGCTTTGCTATAGTTCGCCTCCCCGCTGAAAGGGTTAACGAAATCAAGTAGTTAGCAGGCAGTTGGGGCCGTCCCGAAAGAGACGCGGTAGTAAAGAAGGGGTTGACGAGAAACGCGAAACGCTGCATAATCTCACCTCTCTGCTGCAACGAACACAACGCTTCGTAGCAAACGGCAGAAGTAGTACAGAATAAGTTCTTTAACAATTAACAGTCGATAAGTGTGGGCGTTTGATGAAGGTGCCAACAGAGCGTAAGCGATGTTGAATACTTAAATTATCAAATGTTCACAAAAAAGAAATTAGGCGCTTCGCAAGAAGTGGCCTGTCAGTATTTTGAGTGAGCGATCTGTCCGCAAGGACATTAAACAGAGATTGAACTGAAGAGTTTGATCCTGGCTCAGATTGAACGCTGGCGGCATGCCTTACACATGCAAGTCGAACGGCAGCGCGGGGCAACCTGGCGGCGAGTGGCGAACGGGTGAGTAATATATCGGAACGTACCCTGGAGTGGGGGATAACGTAGCGAAAGTTACGCTAATACCGCATACGATCTAAGGATGAAAGTGGGGGATTCGCAAGAACCTCATGCTCCTGGAGCGGCCGATATCTGATTAGCTAGTTGGTGGGGTAAAGGCCTACCAAGGCATCGATCAGTAGCTGGTCTGAGAGGACGACCAGCCACACTGGAACTGAGACACGGTCCAGACTCCTACGGGAGGCAGCAGTGGGGAATTTTGGACAATGGGCGAAAGCCTGATCCAGCAATGCCGCGTGAGTGAAGAAGGCCTTCGGGTTGTAAAGCTCTTTTGTCAGGGAAGAAACGGTGAGGGCTAATATCCCTTGCTAATGACGGTACCTGAAGAATAAGCACCGGCTAACTACGTGCCAGCAGCCGCGGTAATACGTAGGGTGCAAGCGTTAATCGGAATTACTGGGCGTAAAGCGTGCGCAGGCGGTTTTGTAAGTCTGTCGTGAAATCCCCGGGCTCAACCTGGGAATTGCGATGGAGACTGCAAGGCTAGAATCTGGCAGAGGGGGGTAGAATTCCACGTGTAGCAGTGAAATGCGTAGAGATGTGGAGGAACACCGATGGCGAAGGCAGCCCCCTGGGTCAAGATTGACGCTCATGCACGAAAGCGTGGGGAGCAAACAGGATTAGATACCCTGGTAGTCCACGCCCTAAACGATGTCTACTAGTTGTCGGGTTTTAATTAACTTGGTAACGCAGCTAACGCGTGAAGTAGACCGCCTGGGGAGTACGGTCGCAAGATTAAAACTCAAAGGAATTGACGGGGACCCGCACAAGCGGTGGATGATGTGGATTAATTCGATGCAACGCGAAAAACCTTACCTACCCTTGACATGTACGGAAGCCACGAGAGATCGAGGTGTGCTCGAAAGAGAACCGTAACACAGGTGCTGCATGGCTGTCGTCAGCTCGTGTCGTGAGATGTTGGGTTAAGTCCCGCAACGAGCGCAACCCTTGTCATTAGTTGCTACGAAAGAGCACTCTAATGAGACTGCCGGTGACAAACCGGAGGAAGGTGGGGATGACGTCAAGTCCTCATGGCCCTTATGGGTAGGGCTTCACACGTCATACAATGGTACATACAGAGGGCCGCCAACCCGCGAGGGGGAGCTAATCCCAGAAAGTGTATCGTAGTCCGGATTGTAGTCTGCAACTCGACTACATGAAGTTGGAATCGCTAGTAATCGCGGATCAGCATGTCGCGGTGAATACGTTCCCGGGTCTTGTACACACCGCCCGTCACACCATGGGAGCGGGTTTTACCAGAAGTAGGTAGCTTAACCGCAAGGGGGGCGCTTACCACGGTAGGATTCGTGACTGGGGTGAAGTCGTAACAAGGTAGCCGTATCGGAAGGTGCGGCTGGATCACCTCCTTTCTAGAGTTGCACCAGGCTATAGAGCCGGTTCAACAAACGTCCACACTTATCGGCTGTTTAATTAAGAAGAAACAGTAGCAGTGTCCAAGTCGGGGCTGTAGCTCAGCTGGTTAGAGCACCGTGTTGATAACGCGGGGGTCGTTGGTTCGAGTCCAACCAGCCCTACCACGTATTCCTTGGGGGATTAGCTCAGCTGGGAGAGCACCTGCTTTGCAAGCAGGGGGTCGTCGGTTCGATCCCGTCATCCTCCACCACTCTACTTAACTCTTGAAAGTACAAACGTAAGTCAGCGCAATTGGCGCCTGGGTTTAGGTTTGATCTTTCAGAGATTAAAAGCTGTTTCGTTCTTTAACAATCTGGAAGAAGTAAAGTTTTAATCGAATCGCCGACAGGCGGTTCGATGGGTAGTGATTGTATGTATCAAAACAAAGCAACAACGCTGTACTTTCTTATCTCTGTAACGCTCTTTGATCTTCGGAACAGAGGCTAACGTTATAGGGACAAGCGAATAAGTGCACATGGTGGATGCCTTGGCGATTACAGGCGATGAAGGACGTAGTAGCTTGCGATAAGCTGCGGGGAGCTAGCAAACAAGCTTTGATCCGCAGATTTCCGAATGGGGAAACCCGGCCTTTTAGGTCATTGCATACTGAATACATAGGTATGCAAAGCGAACGCGGCGAACTGAAACATCTAAGTAGCTGCAGGAAAATAAATCAACCGAGATTCCCAAAGTAGTGGCGAGCGAAATGGGATGAGCCTGCACGTTTTAGCATGACGGATAGTAGAAACCACTGGAAATTGGTGCCATAGAGGGTGATAGCCCCTTATACGAAATTCGATGTGTGGAACTAAGCGTGCGACAAGTAGGGCGGGACACGAGAAATCCTGTCTGAATATGGGGGGACCATCCTCCAAGGCTAAATACTCGTAATCGACCGATAGTGAACCAGTACCGTGAGGGAAAGGCGAAAAGAACCCCGGAAGGGGAGTGAAATAGATCCTGAAACCGTGTGCATACAAACAGTAGGAGCGGACTTGTTCCGTGACTGCGTACCTTTTGTATAATGGGTCAGCGACTTACATTCAGTGGCAAGGTTAACCGTATAGGGAAGCCGTAGAGAAATCGAGTCCGAATAGGGCGACAGTCGCTGGGTGTAGACCCGAAACCAAGTGATCTACTCATGGCCAGGATGAAGGTGCGGTAACACGCCCTGGAGGTCCGAACCCACTAATGTTGAAAAATTAGGGGATGAGCTGTGGGTAGGGGTGAAAGGCTAAACAAACTTGGAAATAGCTGGTTCTCTCCGAAAACTATTTAGGTAGTGCCTCAAGTATCACCATCGGGGGTAGAGCACTGTTATGGCTAGGGGTTCATTGCGAATTACCAAACCATTGCAAACTCCGAATACCGATGAGTGCGAGCTTGGGAGACAGACGTCGGGTGCTAACGTCCGGCGTCAAGAGGGAAACAACCCAGACCGCCAGCTAAGGTCCCAAAGATTGGCTAAGTGGAAAACGAAGTGGGAAGGCTAAAACAGTCAGGATGTTGGCTTAGAAGCAGCCATCATTTAAAGAAAGCGTAATAGCTCACTGATCGAGTCGTCCTGCGCGGAAGATGTAACGGGGCTAAGCCAGTCACCGAAGCTGCGGATATATTTCTCGATACTTGTATCTTGATCTATATGGTAGGAGAGCGTTCTGTAAGCCTGCGAAGGTGTCTTGTAAAGGATGCTGGAGGTATCAGAAGTGCGAATGCTGACATGAGTAGCGATAATGGGAGTGAAAAGCTCCCACGCCGTAAGCCCAAGGTTTCCTGTTCAACGTTCATCGGAGCAGGGTGAGTCGGCCCCTAAGGCGAGGCAGAGATGCGTAGCTGATGGGAAGCAGGTTAATATTCCTGCACCGTCGTATGATGCGATGGGGGGACGGATCGCGGAAGGTTGTCCAACGGTTGGAAGTGTTGGTTTTTGACTCATAGAAGGTGCTTAGGCAAATCCGGGCACGTAATTCAAGGGGTCGAGACGAGGAACTTAGGTTCTGAAGCAATCGGAAGTGGTTCCAAGAAAAGCCTCTAAGCTTCAGTCATACGAGACCGTACCGCAAACCGACACAGGTGGGCGAGATGAGTATTCTAAGGCGCTTGAGAGAACTCGGGAGAAGGAACTCGGCAAATTGGTACCGTAACTTCGGGAAAAGGTACGCCCCGGTAGCTTGACTGGTTTACTCCAGAAGGGTGAAAGGGTTGCAATAAACTGGTGGCTGCGACTGTTTAATAAAAACACAGCACTCTGCAAACACGAAAGTGGACGTATAGGGTGTGACGCCTGCCCGGTGCTGGAAGATTAAATGATGGGGTGCAAGCTCTTGATTGAAGTCCCAGTAAACGGCGGCCGTAACTATAACGGTCCTAAGGTAGCGAAATTCCTTGTCGGGTAAGTTCCGACCTGCACGAATGGCGTAACGATGGCCACACTGTCTCCTCCCGAGACTCAGCGAAGTTGAAATGTTTGTGATGATGCAATCTACCCGCGGCTAGACGGAAAGACCCCATGAACCTTTACTGTAGCTTTGCATTGGACTTTGAACCAATCTGTGTAGGATAGGTGGGAGGCTTTGAAGCGGGGACGCCAGTCTTCGTGGAGCCATCCTTGAAATACCACCCTGGTTTGTTTGAGGTTCTAACCTTGGTCCGTTATCCGGATCGGGGACAGTGCATGGTAGGCAGTTTGACTGGGGCGGTCTCCTCCTAAAGTGTAACGGAGGAGTTCGAAGGTACGCTAGATACGGTCGGACATCGTGTTGATAGTGCAATGGCATAAGCGTGCTTAACTGCGAGACTGACAAGTCGAGCAGGTACGAAAGTAGGACATAGTGATCCGGTGGTTCTGTATGGAAGGGCCATCGCTCAACGGATAAAAGGTACTCTGGGGATAACAGGCTGATTCCTCCCAAGAGTTCATATCGACGGGGGAGTTTGGCACCTCGATGTCGGCTCATCACATCCTGGGGCTGTAGCCGGTCCCAAGGGTATGGCTGTTCGCCATTTAAAGTGGTACGTGAGCTGGGTTTAAAACGTCGTGAGACAGTTTGGTCCCTATCTGCCGTGGGCGTTGGAAATTTGAAGGGGGCTGCTCCTAGTACGAGAGGACCGGAGTGGACAGACCTCTGGTGTACCGGTTGTCACGCCAGTGGCATTGCCGGGTAGCTAAGTCTGGAAGAGATAACCGCTGAAAGCATCTAAGCGGGAAACTTGCCTTGAGATGAGATTTCCCAGAGCCTTGAGCTCTTTAAAGGGTCGTTCGAGACCAGGACGTTGATAGGTCAGGTGTGGAAGTGCAGTAATGCATTAAGCTAACTGATACTAATTGCCCGTACGGCTTGTCCCTATAACCTTAGCAGGTGCAGAGATAAGAAATGCGCGTTGTGTTTTGTGCGATATGCACAGTCACTACCCAAAGTAATACAATAAAACGATACTTCTTCCAGATTCAAGCTAGTGCTGCCCGATCGGGAGCACCAAGCTGACCAAGTTATGCCTGATGACCATAGTAAATCGGTACCACCCCTTCCCATCCCGAACAGGACCGTGAAACGATTTTACGCCGATGATAGTGCTGCAACCAGTGTGAAAGTAGGTCATCGTCAGGCTAGTTATAAGAGAGAAACCCCGTTGGCCTTTGTGCCGATGGGGTTTTTTTTCGTCCGCAGATCTGTGAATATTGCCCCTGCAGGAGTGGAAAAGTAGCGGTTCGCTTGAGTAGCGCAGGAATGGCGATCCGGGACAGTGCCCGGATCGCGAAGTGCAGGAAATCGTCTAAACGTGCTCAGCCAGCACGTCCGATTTGAGCGTCTCAGCCAGTTCGACGATCTTGTTAAAGAGGTCGACAAACATGCCAATCGTCAGGCAGGGATTGAGGATAGTCAGCTTCAACGCCACCTTGCCGGCCACGGTGGTTTCGCCCAGCACCGCGATACCGCGCTTGAGCAAGGCCACGCGCAGCTGACGATTAAATGCGTCGATACCCAGCGTCTCGGGCAGGTCGGCATAACGGAACAATACAGTCGACAGCGCAGGTAGCGCCAGTAGTTCGAAGCGCTCGTCTTCGCGGAGATGAAGAGCGATCGCTGTGCCCTGTTGCAGCAAATGATCCACCATCGCTCCCAGCGTGTCGGTTCCGACTGCGCGCAGCATCATGAATACTTTCAAGGCGTCGAAACGTCGTGTCGTCGAGATCGTTTTGTCCACCAGGTTGGGCAAATCATCCGACTCGCGGTTCAAATAGTCCGCGTGATGCAGCAGATATTTGAAATCGGACGTGTCGCGCATCAGCAATGCGCCACAACTGACTGGCTGAAACCACATCTTGTGAAAGTCGACAATCAAGGAATCGGCCAGCTCGATCCCTGCCAGCCGCTGCTTCGCCTGGCTGAGAATCATCGCCCCACCATACGCCGCATCCACATGAAACCAGATATTCGACGCTCTGGCGATGCGGCTGATGTCGCGCAGGCCGTCCACGGCGCCATGATCGGTGGTGCCAGCCGTGCCCACGATCACAAAAGGCAGCAAGCCGTCAACCTGTAGCTGACGCAAGGTCGATTCAAGTGCCTCGATGATCATGGTCCCGTCGGGATTGGTCGGAATGCGCACGACCGCCTGCTGGCCAAGCCCCATGACCGAGGCGGCCTTTTCGAGCGTGAAATGGCTTTTGGCCGAGCCGATAATCCTGAGCCTGGAAGCGTAGGGCGGCAATCCGTCGCGCTGTACATTATGGCCGGAACGTTGTTGGGCGAACCAATCGCGTGCGATGAGCAACGCCATGATATTGCCCTGGGTTCCACCGCTGGTAAAGACGCCATCGCCTTCACTTGGGTAGGAGAACAATCTGCATAAGTGGGCAATGACATGTTGTTCAACAAAGGTCGCTGAACCCGACTGGTCCCACGAATCCATCGACTGATTCTGCGCCGCGATAAAATTTTCCGCGGCGATCCCGCACAACATGGGCGGGGTATGCAGATGGGCGATGCAGTGAGGGTGTTGCACGACGATCGCATGGCGCGCAATGTCCCTGGCCACTTGCCTGATCACCGTGTCGAGCGGTTCCGCATCCTCGTTTGCCAGCGACATTCCGAAGATATTCTCCCGCAGCAGCATGGGATCCATGCCCGAATACGGCCTCGCGGCCGATTCGAACACCGTTGCAAGTTCCTGCGCGCAGTTGGCCATGACGTTGCGATAATCCTCGCTGCCGCCAGGACCCGTGTGGATGAAATGCTCTGTCCAGTTACTCATTGCCCACCTTGGTGCACGCCGCCAGGGCACGTCCGAATGCTTGCCCGGCAAAGTCGATTTGCTCGGCCGTGATATTCAGCGGCGGCAGAAAACGCAGTACCGCGCCGTGGCGGCCACCCTTTTCGATAATCAGCCCATTTTTTAAGGCTGCGCGCTGGATCTGGCTGGCCAATTCGGGATTGGCCAATGGATGACCGAGTACATCGTGCTGGCCGGGGCAGACAATCTCGATACCCAACATCAAACCCTTGCCGCGAATTTCAGCGATACAGGGGTGGACATCTTGTAAGGCACGCAGTTGCGCGCTCAGGCGTTCCCCCATCCGGTTGGCGTTGGCGGCAAGTTCATCGCGCCCGATGATTTGCAAAGTCTTGGCGCCAGCGACCATGGCCAGTTGATTTCCCCGGAACGTGCCGGCATGCTCGCCGGGATTCCATGTATCGAATTCTTTTTTAAACACCAGGCAGGACAGAGGCAAGCCGCCGCCCACCGCCTTCGACATGATCAGGATGTCCGGATCGATACCCGCGTATTCGAAGGCAAAATTGCGTCCGGAGCGGCCGATGCCGCATTGGATTTCGTCGAATATCAGGAGAATTCCCAATTCGCTGGTGATGCGGCGCAATTCGCGCAGCCAATACGCGGAGGCGGCGATCACCCCGCCTTCACCCTGGATAGGTTCCAGAATGATGGCCGCCGGCCGCACGATGCCGCTCTCCTGGTCATGTAAGACGGACTCGATGTAGCGTATCGATGCGCGCTCGCCAGCTTCGCCGCCCAGGCCGAATTTGCAACGCAAATCGTAGGGATAGGGGAAGAAGTGGACATCAGGCATCAGCCCGCTACGGCGCGTTTTCGCATTCAGATTTCCCATCAATGCCAGCGAGCCGTTGGTCATGCCATGGTAGGCGCCGTGAAAGGAAATGATATTACTGCGCCCGGTCACTTGCTTGGCCAGTTTGAGGGCGGCCTCGACGGCGTCGGAGCCGGACGGGCCGCAGAACTGGATGCACGCATTGGCTGCGAACGACTGCGGCAGGAAGGCCATCACTTCCCGGATAAACGCATCCTTGACTGGTGTGGTGACATCGAGCGTCTGGAATGGCAAGTCGGCCCGGATATGGTCGATGATTTCTTTCACCACTTCGGGGTGATTATGGCCAAGCGGCAGTGCCCCGGCGCCCGACAGGCAATCGAGATAAGATTGGCCGTTGGTGTCTTCGACCAATGCGCCCTGGGCACGTTTGATCGCAATCGGAAAACGCCGCGGATAGGAGCGCACCTCGGATTCGAGATTCTCCTGATTGGTCAACGCCGGATTGGTCGGGAACTGATAGTTGCCCGCATCGCTCAAGGTGATGCGGTCCGGCTTGGCGTGTGTCAGAAATTCGTCTGTAGCTCTGTTCATTTTGCTGTTCCAATAATGGGAAATGGATGTCGACAGTCGGGTTATGCGTTTCTGGCGCTGTCGCGCCACTGGTCGGCGATGCCGAAGTTCTGGAACACTGTCCTGGTGCGGGCCGGATAACGTTCCTTGCCGAGTAATTTGTTGATGATCACCGCGCTGCGGTAGGCACCCAGGCCCAGGTCCGGGGCGGCAATACCGTGGCTGTGCATTTCGCCGTTTTGAACGAAGATCATGCCGGGGATGTCCGCGGAGGTCTTCAACATGTAATCGCGGGTGATGCAGGGACGGTTCTCCGCATCGAATTCGATGGAGGGACGAAGATCGCTCAGGCACGCCGGGAAGACATACTGATAGCCTGTTCCCAGCACCAGCGCCTCGGTCTTGACGTCGAAGGTCTGCTGCAATTCCAGGTGCTGGAACTGGAGCTGGAAACCGTCATCGACCCGCACGATCTTCTCCAGCTGGCTGCAAGCCTGCAAGACGAAGCGGTTGGGTTGGTCGATGGAGCGCGCATACAGGCAATCGTAGATTTCCTTGATGGTGCTGAAGGAAATCCCCTTGTACCAATTGCCCTGCTTTGCCAGGATGGATTTGCGCTGCGTGTCCGGCAGTCCATAGAAATGTTCGACGTAATCGGGGGAAAAGTGTTCCAGGCCGAGCTTGGAATACTCCATCGGAAAGAAGCCATTGCTGCGTGTCAGCCAATTGATTTCATAGCCAAACTGCGGCTGATCGCGCAGCAGATCGAGGAACACTTCCGCCGCGCTTTGCCCTCCGCCGATCACCGTGATGTGCTTCTTGCGCTGCAGTTCAGGCTTGACGAACATGTATTGCGACGAGTGGGCGCAGTCGGCGCTGTTTTTGAAATCGCTGGCGGCGCGCGGCCAGTTCGGCACGGTGCCGACACCGAGCACGATATTGCGCGCCAAATAACTGGCTTGGGTGCCGGTGTGGCCGTTCTTGACAACGATGCGAAACAGCGAATCGACCACCTCGATCCCCACCACCTGGTGCGAAAACGCCAGGTTGCTGAGCTTCTCGCTGACCCATTGGCAATAACGGTTGTATTCGACCCTCGGAATCTGGAAATTCTCGTAGAAATAGAACTGCAGCAGGCGGCCCTGTGCGTGCAGGTAGTTCAGGTAGCTGTAAGGGCTGGTCGGATCGGCCATGGTCACCAGGTCGGCCATGAAGGGTACCTGCAGATGGCAATCCTCCAGCAGCAATCCCTCGTGCCAGTTGAAGCGTTCCTTGGCCTCGAAGAATTTGACTTTCAGCGTATCGACCGGCTCCAGCAGCGATGCCAGCCCAAGGTTGAATGGGCCGACGCCGACGCCGATCAGATCATAAATCGTGTTTTCTGCAGAAATGCTCATACTGGGACTTTAAGTTTGTAATATCGCGCTCGATATCGGGTTGGATGGAACAGGTTAGTTGTTGTCGTTTGCCCAGCGTGTAACGTAGTCCGGGGTTGGTACCCCGTCATTGCCGGTGCCGATCGGAGAGCCGTGCATCGTCACCAGCGGCAGGACGCCGGCCCATACCGGTAAATCGAGATCTTCGTCCTTGTCGGATGGTCCGTTGTTGCTGACTTTGGCCGCGGCTTCGTCGAGCGAAATCCTCAGCACATTGGTGGCGGCCAGTTCCTTGGCGTTGCCGGTCCGTGCTTCGTGCTGGCGTCCGGGCGCAAGCTTGTCCATGAAGACATCCATGGCTTCCATCTTTTTCGCGTTTCCCCTGATCTGCTCAAAAACGCCATAGATCACGGCGGACCGATAGTTCATGCTGTGGCTGAAGGCCGATTTCGCGAGCACCAGCCCGTCGATATGGGTCACCGCAACCGATGCCTGCACGCCGCCCAGCAGCGCCTTGATCATGCGGCTGCCATTCGATCCGTGGATATACAGGTGGTTGTCGATGCGCCAGCATGCGGTGGGAATGCAATGGCTGCTTTCGCCGTCATGGAAGGCGATATGACAGACATACGCTTCATCCAGAATGGCATGCAGGGTTGCCTGTTCGTAGTCCGCCAGTTCCGCGATGCGACGAACGCGCGTGCGTGGCGAGGGAGGGGCGGAGGATCGCTGGCCCATTATTTTTCCGTTTCTAAAGAGAGAAATCCGCCGGCAAAACCGATGGAGAGAGGGGGCGCCGTCCAGCCGGGCCGCAAGCGAGCCTGGCTGGAGACCTTGGTGAACAGAGCTTAGATTTTCATCAGTGCGTAGGAAACGTAGACCAATTGACCGTGATTGAGTTCGTCCCAGATTGTCGTGCCGACGCATGCCCATTCGTTGAGCCACCAGCCGGCGCGCGCTTCGCTTAAATCCATGTCCTTGATCAGCGCCACTTTGCGGGCATTGTCCGCAGCCAGGCTGGCCAGGACATTGGCCGTAATATCCCGGCATCTCGCCAGTTCGACCGGCAGCTTGCGCAGCTTGGCTTCAATCTCGCGGCTCTTTTCCGGCGTGACCAGGTCGGCGTAGCAAAAATACCCTCCCGGTTTCAGGATGCGCAAGGTTTCGGAATAGAAGCTGTCAAGGTTCGGATAGCAATGCGACGATTCGATATTGACCACGACATCCTTCGACGCCGTATCGAAAGGCAGTTGCTCCGCATCGCCCTGGACGAAGGACAAGCCATCGATGGCAAAGCTGTTCCTGGCGATGTCCACGCTCTGGCCCAGATACTCCAGCCCCACCACGCTCCTGGCGCCGCAGTATTTTTTCATGTAGTAGGACCCGCCGCCCCGTCCTGAGCCAACCTCGACGATGTCCTTGCCGGGCAAGGACGTGGCTGACGTGACGAAGTGGTAGAGCTGCGCCGAAATCTGGAAATCGCGGTCCTGCGCTTCAAGCAGGGGCATCGGCGGCGCGCCCTCCGGATAACCATACCCATAGTTCAAAAATGGCTGGTAACGATTGCCCAGTTCATTATTGACCTCGGTATACATATCGGTCACCGTGCTGTGCATCTCCTGCGCCTGATGTTTGCTGAGTTCTGAGTCCATTTTTTATCTGATCTGAAAGAGAAAATCTGTGTTTTGCCAGAATAAGGAGCAATGACTGGCGCCTGGATCGCCGTGCCGCCGGCCCTCGTCAGCCGGCTGGTTTCAGCATCTGGTGATAGGTGATGTACACCTGCTCCTGCTCATATCCGAGCGACTCATAGAGATGCTGCGCGATCTTGTTGCTGGTGGCGGTATCGAGAGTCAGTCGCTGTGCGCCTTCCGCCGCGAATTGCTCGGTCACCGCCTGCATCAGGAACCTGGCATACCCTTTTTGCCGGCAGGATCGATCGACGTACAAGTCGGAGAGGTAGTAATAGGGTTTCATCGAAATCGAGCAATAGCTCGGGTACAGCTGCGAAAAGCCGACCGCCTTGCCTGCCGGGTCGAGCAGCAGCAACAGGCGCGAGCGTTTCTTTTCGACGTTGTCGCGGATGAAGGCGTAGCAGGCCGGCAGGTCGCTTTCCTGTTCGTAGAAAATGCGGTAGTCGTTAAAAAGTTCTGCCGCGCTCTGCAGGTGCTGTTCAGCGCATTCGATAATGTTCATGGTAGATGGCGTCGACATTAATTGACCTGCCCGATTTCGATCTGCACGCCATTCAGGTCGCGGAAAAAGAAAGCTTGATAGCCGCCCAGTTCAGTGGCGACATACGGTTGCTCGGTCGTCGTTTCCAGACCCAGTTGGGTCACCTTCTGGAACACGTCGTCGATGTCGTCCACCATGAATGCCAGGTGAATGCCGCACACGTCGTTGTGATTGGCCACCAGGTGCCTGCCTTTCGATCCGATGTGTTCGATCAGCTCGAAATTGCGGTTGCCGATGCGCGCCATGCACGACTTGTAGTCCGGGTTCTTGACCCGGATCACCGCGCCGACCCCATCGCCGGAAATGCGGACGGTTTCTTCGAAAATCTCGACGCTGGTGAGCTTGCGATAAAAGTCGAGCGTGTCTTCGATACTCAGTACCGTGAGGCCGACATGGTTAAGACCGGGGAGAAGTTGATTAGTCATTTTCAGTGAGGGTGTTGACGAGGAATTCGATGGTGGGATTGTCCAGAAAATCGATGAAATCGATCCGGACGCCGTAGTGCGTTTCAATAGAGCTGAGCAGGCGGACTATATTGATCGAGGTGCCTCCCAATGCGCGAAAATTGGAGGAGGGCAGCAGGCTGCCGAGGTCGAGCATCAGCTCTTGCGCCCACAATGCGGCGATGGGGGCGTAGCGCGCGTCGTGGCTGACGCCGCCGGCGGCCGGGACGGGTACAAAATCGGGCAGGGCCGCATAATCGACCTTGCCGCTGATCTTGTAGGGAAAGCGCGGCCAGCCGACGATGTGCTGCGGAACTTTGTAGTCGCTCAGGATGGTCGCCAGACGCGTGCGCAGAGCCTCGCCATCGATGGCGGTGTCGGCGACGATGTAGGCGACCAGCGTTCCCTGCGCGCCGGCTTTGACCGCCACCTCGGCATGGCCGAGGCGTTTGAGCGCCGCCTCGATCTCTTCGAGTTCGATTCGATAGCCGCGCACCTTGACCTGGCGGTCGATCCGGCCGAGGAAGTGCAGCTCGCCTTGCCCGTCGCGCTCGACCAGGTCGCCGGTCTTGTAGAGG
Source organism: Massilia antarctica (assembly GCF_015689335.1). GTDB lineage: Bacteria > Pseudomonadota > Gammaproteobacteria > Burkholderiales > Burkholderiaceae_D > Telluria_A > Telluria_A antarctica. Next base: position 2,801,213 of record NZ_CP065053.1, read on the forward strand.
CGGCCGGCATCGACCGCGGCGACATGCAGGAACGATTGCGCGCCGGCACCAGCATCGCCGATGTAGCCTTGCGAAACCGCGACCCCTGCCACGTACAGTTCGCCCCTGCCGGCAGGTGCGCCGTTCTCGTCGAGCACATGCAGGCGCACGCCGGGAATCGCCTGGCCGATATTCGATTGCGGGCAAGCGCCGTCCATGCGTTTGTAGCTGACCAGGACGGTGCATTCGGTCGGCCCGTACAGATTGTAGAGCCGGCGTCCCACACACCAGGCGCGCACCGCTTGCGGGCTGCATGCCTCGCCACCGGTGAGCAAGGTGGTAATGCCGGGGAAGCGTTGCGCGGACAGGCTGGCCAACAGGGCCGGCGACAGGAATGCATGGGTAACCTCCCGGCGCGCGCAGAACTGCGCCAGTTCAGCTTCGGATAAACGCTGTTTCTGGCTGGGGATGCACAAGGTCGCGCCGGACAACAGGGTGGGGAAGATATCGAGTACCGACGCATCGAAATTGATTGTCGAATACTGCAATGCGCGTACGCCTGGCGCCAGCGCAAATTCCGCGATCGCCCAGTCGACCAGATTGAGCAAACTCGCGTGACTGATCGGCACTCCCTTGGGGCGTCCGGTGGAGCCGGAGGTGAAAATCGTGTAGCACACGTCAGCGCCACTGGCGTTGGCGCCATCCATGCGGCCGGCTGCGATCCCTGCGGCATGCGGGGCGGCGGGAGCCATCACGGCCGCGCCGCCGACACCCGCAAGCGCCGTGCCCTGGGCGACAATCAGCCGGCAGCGGCAGCTGAGCACGATATGCTCTTGCACATCGCGCTGCAATTGCGGATCGATCGGGACATAGCTGGCGCCGGTGCCCAGGATGCCGAGTATCGACACGTACAGATCGGCGCATTTGTCGATGCAGATGCCGACGACGTCCGTCGGTCCGGCGCTGCGGCCCAACTGTGCGAGGAACCACGCATCGATGGCCGCTGCCATCTGGCACGCCCGTTCGTGCAAGGCCGCATAGCTCAGCACCTCCATATCGGACAGCAAGGCTGTCGTGTCGGGGTGGGCTTGCACGATGGCGCCAAAGCGCGTAACGATGGTGTTCATCTATTGCCCCATCCCGTTATCGAGCTTTTCGAGGATGCACGCGCCCCATTGGAAGGGGCCGGTGCTGAACAACAAGAGCCGCGCGCCGGCGCCTACCTCGCCCTTGGCGGCCAGGTGGTGCAAGTTGATCAGGTTGTCGGAGCTGAAACAGTGTGCGTGCGTCGCGATGGTGCCGGTGTAGGCAATCGCGTAGCTCAGGCTGGCAAGTTGGCAGTAGAGCTGACTGGCAGCGTAGGAATAATTATTCGTGATGAAAACATCGATATCCTTCGCTTTCAGTTCGGCCGATGCATAGGTCGCCTTGATCAGTTGCGAAATGCAGCGCATTTCACTGTCCAGCGATGGCGCGAGAATTTGCCGGCCATCGTAACGATTGATGACCTTGCCAAGCAAGCGATAGTCCATGCCGTCCGGCTCGCTGCTGAGAATGCAGGCTGCCGCCGCGTCGCCGGTTACATAAGGAAAATCGGTGCCCGCGCCATACAGCCGCTGCAACTTGCCGCCCGCCTTGTCGAAACTGACTATCAAAATGCGCGTGCACTCGCCCGCCGCAATCAGGCTCGCGGCCAGCCGCGCCGCCCAATGAAAGCCGCCGCACCCTGCCATCCCCACCTGGTAATGCACCGTGTGGGAAAGGCCCAGGCGCGCATTCAATTCGCCCAGCCAGCCTGGTTCCAGGTTGTCCTGGGCGTCGAGCATGTTCGAGACCAGGAACACGGCATCGATGTCCTGCGCCTGCAAACGGGCGCTGGCAAGGGACCGTTGAATGGCCGTATCGACCAGCTCGAAGATGCTTGAGCCGCATTGCGGGAAAAAATTGGCGCCGTGCTCGGCGTGCCGCAGCTGTGCGCACAGCGCGCTGTCCGCTATCTCGCTGTCGAGCGTGACGAAGCTGCCCGCGGCGTACTCGGGAGCGCCTAGATAAACTGGTCGAATCATGGATCAACGATCTTGTGTTGGCTATCCGCAAGAGCGCCCCGCTGGAGGCGCATCTCGACAACATAGCCTGGGTTGAGCGTGCGAGCCGGGCCGCGCGCTGACAGGAATGCCACCTTGCCGCGGCTTAGTCTTTCCAGAACAAGGGATGACGAACGACCACTTTCAAGAGCTTGTCCGATTGCTGCCAGATCCCCTGGAAGCCTTGTGGCAGCACGAAGATATCGCCATCGGAATAGCTGCTCGCTTCGCCGCCCGGCCCGGTGACCGTGACCTTGCCGCGAATGAGGTGAATCACTTCGGTTTCGGGCCAACCCAGAATCTGCAGTTTGACGGGATCGATTTCGCACACTTCCACCGCCGCTTCTTTCGTCTTGAGCGTATAGGGAACGTAGCAGCGATAAGAAAAATGGGTCCCGTCGAGCACCTGGTAGTGGCCCGGATCCGCATCCGGGGCGTGGGTCGTCTTGATGGTGGCGGGGATCGTTTTGGCAATCGGCACGATGGATGTCGCCTCCCCCGCCGGCGCCGCGTGAACGGCGGCCGGCGCCAGGATGGTCAGCAGTGCCACGACGGGTACGACGGCGCGCGACTTGAACGCATTGAAGGTGTTGGAATCGGTGATTTTCATGAGATTGAATAAGCAAAAGAACAAGCGGATGCGGCGCGCGCGGGCCGGACTGTCGCCCGGCGCGCTGCGTCATGCACATCGTCGCGATGGCCCGGCCGGGCGTCTTGCCGAGGCCAGGGATTAAATCGCCTTTGACAGCGACAAGATGGCCGTGCGCTTGCCGGGGTTGCTGTGCTGGCCGTTATTGGTCAGCGAACCATAGTTCCTGAACGCCTTTGGATTGCTGGTGAACGAGGCCGCAAGACCGGCCGACCACCCGGCGCCCAGTTCGCCCGTGATGCCGACCCGGCCATAGTTCCAGTTCACGTCTCTGCTGTGCGGAACCCGTTGACGGCCGATCGTCGCCTGCATACTCCAGCCTTGCTTGATGGCGAACGTATAGCTGCCTTCGACATTGACGGCCCCTTTCGAGTCGCCGGTGAGGCCGGCCTGGGGCTGTTCCGCGTTAAAGACGCCGTTGACGCCGGAATTGTTCACATTCCATCCAAAAAACGCGCCTGGAATATAGCCCACGTGCAGATTGATGCCGGCAACGGTGGCACTCGCATACAGTTCCAGGGTGCGCGGATCGGCATCGTTAAACGCCGGTGTGAACGATGCCTTGCTGAAATTAGCGCCTGGGTAATAGGCATACACGCCCCCCAGGTCCAGTTCGACGCCCTTGAGCGCGGTTTTGTATCCCAGGCTCACGTCGGTTTCCAGCGAGCCGTTGGGTACATACTGGGCGCTGATATTCGAGGCGAAAAAACTGGCGTAGGCGCCGCTGGCATGGTCGGCCGTCACGCTGGCCTGCAAGGCCGGTTTGCCCCAGGTTTGGGAAAACCCGCGCCAGATGTAATCGGATACGACCCCAGCCTGGCCCGTTACTTTCACCTTGCCGGCCGGGGCGTCGTCCGCGTGCGCCGTGCTGGTCACGATGGTGCCGCCCAGGAGCGCTGCGCATGCCATGGCAAGCGGGATAAGAGAATGCGGGAAAGGGGACTTCATGACTGACGGACTCCGTGATGATCGATATATGCGTGACAACCCCTTGGCGCCAGTCGTCCTGTTGCCAAATTTGCTAGTTGTCTTTTTAAAAAAGTATATCACTGGCGCAATGTTGCCACCATTCAATCTGGGTAATTCGACATTTTTTTCGCAAACGCTTTGCGCGCGGCACATTTGCCGGGCTCATGTATGCGTGGCGGGGGGAAGACGCGCGCCTTTTCGCGCCCTTCCTGCTTGTCAACTAGAATAGGCGCATGCGCATTCTTATCATCGAAGACAATCCCGACATCGTGGCCAACCTCTACGGCTTTCTTGAACCCAAGGGCTACATCCTCGACTCGGCCGCCAACGGCTACGCCGGCCTGGCCCTCGCGGCCCAACATATCTACGACGTCGTCGTGCTCGACGTCATGCTGCCCGGACTGACAGGCCTGGATGTCTGCCAGAAACTGCGCAGCGAACTCCACAGCACCATTCCTGTGCTGATGCTGACCGCGCGCGACACCTTGCAGGACAAGGTGGCCGGCTTCGACAGCGGCGCCGACGATTACCTGGTCAAGCCATTCTCGCTGGTCGAACTCGACATCCGCCTGAAAGCCTTGCTGCGCCGCGCCAATGGCGCCGTCGGTGGCGCCACCATCCTGCGTGTGGGCGAGCTGAGCTTTAACACGGGCACCTACCAGGCCAGCCGCGCCGGCCAGCCCCTGGCCCTGACCAAAACCGGCTACACTATCCTCAGATGCCTGATGCGCGAGGCGCCCAAGGTGGTGCCGCGCGACGTCATCGAACAAGCCATCTGGGGCGACGACCGGCCCGACAGCGACGCCTTGCGCACCCACATCCATGCCTTGCGCCAGGCGCTCGACAAGCCTTTTCCCGCCCCCATGCTGCGCACGGTGCCCGGCATCGGCTTCAAACTCGTCATTCCCGATGAAACCGCGTAACTCCCTGCGCCGCCGCATCGCCGTGGCTTACCTGCTGTTCGCGCTCGGCTCGTCGCTCTTTCTCGCGGCCATCGCCATCGTGGCGGTGGAGGGCATCGAAGTGCATTTGGTCGATCACCGGCTGGCCGAGGCCGCCGCCTGGGCCGCGCCGCGCCACGCCGGCGGCTTGACGGTCGGCATGCCCGCCGGCCTGAGCTTCCACCACGGCGCCGCGATTCCCGAGCCGCTGCGCAATCTGCCCGAAGGTGTGTCCGACGTGCATGTCGACGGTATCGGTTTGCACGTGTTGAGCGGCACGGATGCGAGCGGCAACTACGTGGTGGTCGATCATGAAAGCGATTACGACAAGGTCGAACTGGCCGTCTATTCGATGTTTGGCGTCGGCTTCATCGGCATCATGCTGTTTTCGCTGTTTCTGGGCGGCTTCATCGGACACCGCTTCGTCACCCCGATCACGACCCTGGCCGCCGCCGTGCGCGACAATTCTTCCGAACTCCCGTTACTCGAACGCAACGACGAACTCGGCATCCTGGCGCGCGCCTTCGCCGTCCACACCAGCGAACTGCGCATCTACCTCGAGCGCGAGCGCCTGTTCACCGGCGACGTCAGCCACGAACTGCGCACGCCGTTGACCGTGATTACCGGCGCCGCCGAAATCATCCTCGCCCAGCACGACGCCAATCCCGCCACCGGCGCCGCGGCCGAGCGCATCCTGCGCGCCGCCAACGAAGCGTCCGCCTGCGTCAATGTCTTGCTGACCCTGGCGCGCTCGCGCGACCGCATCGCCCACCCCGTCACCAGCATCGAGCAGATCGCCCGCGCCGAAACCGAGCGCTCCCAGCCGCTCGTCGCGGGCAGGCCGGTGGCGCTGCGTTTCCTTGGCGGCCCCGCCTTTGCCATCGCCGCGCCGCCCGAACTGCTGGTCGCCGCCGTCGGTAACCTGATCCGCAATGCCTGCCAGTACACGGTGCAGGGCGAAGTGACGGTACGGCTCGCCGAAGGGCTGGTGCGGGTGGAAGATACCGGCCCCGGCTTGCCGCTGGCCGTGCGCGCCACCTTCGAGCGCGGGCCAATCGCGGTACCAGGTGCCGGATCGGCGGGGTCGGGCCTGGGCTTGGCCCTGGTGCGGCGCATTTGCGAGTATCTGGGCGCCACCCTGACATTTAGCGAACGGGACGGCGGTGGCAGCATTTTTGAGATAAGATTCAATCAAGCTTTAACAAAAAATTAACGTCCGGTTGACGCTGGCTTGATGTTCTCGAGTGTATCTTGAATAGGGAGCCGTCCCGGCGGACGGCGCCGCTCACCTGGAGACTTGGTTGAACCTGAACATCGCGCCACGCATTACTGCTCCACTGCTCATTCTGGGCACCTCGATTTTCCTGGTTCTCGCCTATAACGCCAGCTTCTGGCGCACCTTTATCAGTGCGACCGGCGGCGTCAGCCTGGCGCACCTGCCGCTGCACCTGGCCACGTTTGTCTTGCTGGTCCTGCTGTTCAACGCTTGCCTGAACATCATCAATTTCCGCTTCATCGTCAAACCCGTCCTGGTGGTCCTGTTCATGGCGACCTCGGCCACGTACTACTTCATGAACCAGTACGGCACCGCCATCGACAAGTCGATGATCCAGAACCTGCTCGAAACCGATATCCGCGAAGCGGCCGAACTGCTCAACTGGAAACTGTTGTTGACCATTACCTTGCTCGGCATCGTCCCATCCTTGCTCGTGTGCCGCGCAAAAATCGCCTTTTATGCGGGCAAGCGCGGCCTGGTGCTGCAGGTGGCCAACATCAGCGGCTCCTTGCTGGTGGCCGCGCTCTTGCTGTTCTTGTTCTTCAAGAGCCTGGCGCCGGCCCTGCGCGAGCATCGCGAACTGCGCTTTCTGCTGGCGCCGACGAATTACATCCAGGCCATCAACGGCTATATCAAACAGCAGCGCGCCCAGGCGCTGGTGATCGCGCCGCTGGGCATGGACGCGACCAAACGCATGGCGGGCGGCGGCAACCGCCAGCGCTCGGTCACCCTCATCGTCGTCGGCGAGACCGCGCGCGCCGCCAATTTTTCGCTGAACGGCTACGCCCGCGTCACCAATCCCGAACTGGCGACCCAGCCCGACCTGCTCAATTTCAGCGATGTGGAATCGTGCGGCACGGCCACGGCGGTCTCGGTACCCTGCGTGTTTTCCGCCCTGGGACGCGAAAATTATTCCGACGACAAGGCGCACTCGCAGCAGGGCTTGCTCGATGTGCTCTCGCACGCTGGCTTCAAGGTACTCTGGCGCGACAATAATTCCGGCTGCAAGGGCACTTGCGACCGGGTCGAGTTTGAAGACCTGTCCAAGCCTGAACCGGGCAACCGCTGGTGCGTCGACGATGAATGCTTCGACGAACGCCTGCTCGACGGCTTGCCCGAGCTGATCCGCAACGCGCGCCAGGACATGGTGATCGTGCTGCACCAGAAGGGCAGCCACGGCCCGGCCTACTGGAAACGCGCGCCGGCCGCGTTCCAGCGCTTCGGCCCCGTGTGCCAGACCAACCAGCTCGAATCGTGCTCGCGCGAATCGATCGTGGCCGCCTACGATAACTCGATCCTGTACACCGACCATTTCCTCAACCAAGCCATCGAATTGCTCAAGGCCAGCGCTGAAAAGGAAACGATCAACACCGCCATGCTCTATTTTTCCGACCATGGCGAGTCGCTCGGCGAACACAATATGTACCTGCACGGCGCGCCGTATGTGATTTCCCCGGCCGAGCAGCGCGAAGTGCCCTTGATGCTGTGGCTGTCGGAAGGGTTCCGCTCGCGCTTTCACATCGACCAGCGCTGCCTGGCGGCGCGCACCGGCCATGCGTTCTCGCACGATAATGTATTCCATTCGGTACTGGGCATGCACAGCATCAGCACGGCTGTCTACAACCCCGGCCTCGATATTTTCAGTCCCTGCACGCATGAGTCATAAACGGCTCGGCTGGACCTTGTCCCTTGCGCTGGCCGCCAGCGCGCTGGCGATCGCGTCGATCAACGCCTTCACCGATCTCGACCTGATCCTGGCGCGCGCCATGTTCGACCCGGCCAGCGCCACCTTCCCGTGGCGCCATGCGTGGCTGGCCGAAACGTTCAGCCACGCCTGGGCCAGGATAGCGCTGACGACCCTGGCCTGCGCCGTGGTGCTCACGGCCTTGTTCGACCTGCTGCGGCCGCGCCTGGCCTGGTCCGATCCGTTCCGCCTGCGCCTGCGCGTCGTCGCGCTGGCGGCCGCGCTGGTGCCAGCGTGGATCAGCACGCTCAAGTACCTCAGCGCCTCGCATTGTCCCTGGGACCTGGACCTGTTCGGCGGTGATGAAACCTATGTGCGCCTGTTCCAGGCAGTGTCGCCCTACGCCTCGATGGGCCACTGCATGCCGGCCGGCCATGCCTCGAGCGCGCTGTGGCTGGTGTCGCTGGCGGTGTTCTGGCTGCCGCGCCAGCCGCGCACGGCCCTGCGCGTGGGCGCCGCCATGCTCGGCCTGGGCTTTGCCCTGGGCTGGATGCAGCAATTGCGCGGCGCCCACTTTCTCACCCACACCCTGTGGTCGATGTGGTGGGCGTGCCTGATCGTCAGCATCTTGTACGTGTGGCTGATCGAGCGGCGGCGCGCGGTCGCCGGCAGCGTGAATATTCAACTTTCTTGAGTCCGGCGGGCGCAAAATTGGTGGCGCGGGACGCGCGCCAGCTGTATTACAAGGCGCCCTGAAGGGCCAGCCAGGCGCGCAGGTCCGCCAGCGGACGGGTGTCCGTTTCGTTGAAAATTTCGTGATAGAGATCGTCGTACACATGCAGCTGCGCCAGGCCGGGCGGCAGCTGCGCGGCGAAACGGCGCACCCCGTCCGGGTCGACCAGATGGTCGTCGCCGGCGGCCAGCAGCAGCGCCGGCACGCTCAGCTGGCCGGCGTTGGCCTGGCAATAGGCAATTGAGCGCAGCATCGAGCGCATCAGGCGCGCGCTGATCTTGCCGTGCACCAACGGATCGGATCGATACGCCGCCACCACCTTGGGATCGTGCGACAGCCAGCGCGGCGACAGGCCGTTCGGCACCGCCAGCGAGGGCGCGAGCGCGTGCAGGGTATCGAGCAGCAGCATTTGCAGGCGCGACAGGCGTAGCCCCAGCGCGGGCGAGGACAGGATCAGCCCGCGCAAGGGCGACACCTTGGATAAGGCAAAGCGCGCCGCGAACAGGCCGCCCATGCTGTGGCCGAATAAAAAGGGAGGCAGGCGAAAGCGCGCGGCGAAATCGTCGATGACGATCTCGGCATCCTGCAGCAGCGGATCGCCGTTGATGACGTCGCCGCGTTTTCCTTGCGAGCGGCCATGGCCGCGGTGGTCGTAGCAGCGCACCGACAAGCCGCATTCGTTGAAGAAGGCGGCCAGGTGGCGATAGCGTCCGCTATGTTCGCCCAGGCCATGCATGAGCACCACGCTGCCGCGCAGCGGCGAGGCCGGCAGCAGGTAATCGCTCACGAACAAGCTTGTGCCGTCGGCAGCGACAAGCTGGTGGCCGTGCTGCGCCACCAGCGCCGGCATTACACGCCCCAGACGACGTCGTGGCCGCCGGCCTTGGCTGCGCGCAGCATTTCCAGCAGGGGATAGGCGCGCGTCGAGAAACTGACCACTTCGATTTCCTCGTGGTCGGTATCGTCGCCATGCTCGTTGTGATGCGCATGGACATCGCGCTCGACATCTTCGGACACCGAATGCTGGCGGCTCTCGTCGATTTCTTTTTCGAGAACCTGCAAGGCATGCGGCGCTTCCGCTGCCGTGATCACGCCCCGGTCCACATCTTTGTGGAGGAGGTCGAGGATGCGTTTTGCGTGTTCCTTGTACATCAAAACTTCTGATGCTGCTTTGGAGGTGAAGGTAATTAACATAGGAACTTTCTAATTATACGTACGTAGTGAAACGATAACACGAACCGGGGCTTTCGGTCGTGCCGGCGTGCGTCGTGTGCGCCATGTCAATCAGTTTTCTTGCGTAAAAAACGCGCCGTCGCCGCGAACGCGAGCAGTAGCGACACGTTCAGGACGGCGGCGATCACCAGCGCGCTCTTCCAGCCGACCTGCGTCAGGCCGAGCAGCAAGATAAAGCTCAGAGCGGCCCAGCCGGCGCCAGTGAGGAGCTCGAACACGATCGATGCCAGGTTGCCCTTGGCGCGCGTCTTGAAGTCGCCACGCGATCCCGGCCGGCCGCACCATGCCACCACCAGCGCGCCGTTGAGCGCGCACAGGGTGCAGGTCAGCAGCATGACCGCCGCCGCCGCCGGTTGGCGCAGGGCCAGCCAGCACAGCGGCAGCAAGGCCAGCGCGATCGGCGGAATCACCACCGCGGCCAGCTTGGCGCGCCGGATGGTGCCCTGGCTGCAGGGCGCGCCGCGCAGCATGTCGGGCGCATCTTCCGCCGAGATCACGATCCAGCCCAAGGAGGCGCTCAAGGCGCCGCACAAGAACGTCAGCGCCGCGGCCAAGGCCGGCAGCGATACGGCGCGCCCGAGCAGCATCGGCGCCAGCAAGGGCAGCATGTACATCAACTGCAGGCCGACTTGCGCGATCAGTTGCGGGTCGCGCCAGATCAGGCGCCACTCCTTGACCATGATGGTGCGCGCCAGGCCGCGTCCGAAGCGAAAACGCGGTCCGCCCGGCGGCGCCCTGGCCACGCGCGCCGCACCGGCCGCCTGCTGCACGCCGTGCACGAAAAAGCCGTGCGTCAGGCGCGCCGTCAACCAGAACACGGCGCCGCCCGCGCCGAGCATCAGCAGCGCCGGCAGCGGCATGCCCAGCGCGGCCTTGGCCGGCAGCCAGGCGATGCTGTCCGGGCCCAGCGCCGCGCCCTGCTCGAACTGCGGCAGCAGGCGTTTGACGAAGCGCTGCAAGGCCGGCCCGAGCGCGCTGTTAAACGCCTGCGCCAGCAAAAATACGGCGGCGCCCGAGAGCGCGCCGAGCAGCTGCGCCGTCACGCGTGTGCGGCGCACGCCAAGCCAGCGCACCAGGGCCAGGGTGAGCAGCATCGAGAGCGACGACGACACCAGCGCCATGCCGGCGATGGCCGGATAGATGCCCAGCCAGCGCCACTGCCCCAGCAGCACGCCGGCATGCGCGAACGGGGTGAGGAAAAACAGGTACAGCGCCGCGCTGGTGGCCGCGATCGCCGCCAGGCGCACGGTAAAGACGCTGCGCGACGGGATCGGCGACGACAGCAGCAAGTCGAGGTCGCGCCGCTCGAACAGCGCCGCCACGCTGGTATTGAGCCCGGTCGACATCATCATCGTGAACACCCCGGCCATCGCCGCGCTGACCATCAGCAGCAGCTTGAGGGCGGGCGCGCCCGCGGGCAGTTCGGCCGCCATGAGCGCCATGAACGCAAAGCCGTGCATCAGCAGCCCGAGAACGAGCCACAGCGCGACCGCCTTCTTGTTCACGCCCGTGCGCAGCGGGTCCTTGCGCGCGCCCAGAATGTCGAACATGAACAGGCGCAGCTCATGGCGCAGCAGCCACAGGGCGCTGCCGGCGCGCGCCATCAGTGTTTCCCCGTCAGGTGCAGGAACACGTCTTCCAGGGTGCCGCCCTGGGCCTGGCCGCGCAGCTGGTCGAGCGTGCCCTCGGCGATCAGGCGCCCGTGCTCGATGATGCCGATGCGCTGCGCCAGCCGCTCCGCCACTTCGAGGATGTGGGTGGTGAGGATGACCGTGCCGCCGCCGTCCACGTGCGCCAGCAGCAAGTCCTTGACCTGGCGCGCGGCGGCCGCATCGAGCCCGGTGAGCGGCTCGTCGAGAATGAGCAGGCGCGGTTCGTGAATCAGGGCTCCGGCCAGCGCCAGCTTTTGCTTCATCCCGCGCGAAAAGCCGTCGGTCAGCTCATGCGCGTGCGGGGTCAGGTCGAGCCAGTCGAGCAGGCGGCGCGCGCGCGGCTCGGCTTCCCCGGCTTCGATGCCCCACAGGCCGGCCACGAACTCCAGGTACTCGGTCGGCTTCAGTTTGGCGTACAGCAGCGGATCGTCCGGCAGATAGGCCATGGCACGCTTGGCGCCGGCCGGATCGCGCGCCAGGTCGACCCCGAGCACCTCGATGCGGCCGGCGTCGGGCGCCAGCAGGCCGGCCACCATGCGCAAGGTGGTGGTCTTGCCTGCACCATTCGGCCCGAGCAGGGCATACAGCTCGCCGCGCCGCACCGTCAGGTCCAGGTGGTCGACCGCGGGACGGCCGAAATGCTTGACCAGGCCTGTGAGCCGGAGTGCGTCGTCGTGGTCGGTGTTCATGGTCGTGCTTTCCCGGCTTGCGCGCGGTTGAGGAGGAAGAAGGCCAGCGCGCCGGCCTGCAGCAGCACGGCGATGGCGAGCGTGGCGCGGAAGGCATCGGCGGCGGGCGCGCCGTGTGCCTTGAACAGGTCGACCGCCACCCCGAAGCCCCACTGGGTGGCGAAGGCGCCGATGAACAGCTGCAGGTTGTAGGCCGAGTTGGCGCGCCCGGCCAGCGCGGCCGGGAAGGCCAGGGCGACATGCGACTGCACCAGGGTGGTGACCGGCACGCAGGCGGCCAGCAAAAGCCAGAGCAGCCAGGCCGATGGCGCGCTGGTGGCCAGCATGGCCGCCTGCGCCAGCACCATGCCGCCGATCCCGATGCCGATGATACGGTGCGTGTTCCAGCCGCGCGCCACCAGGCGCGGCGCGGCCCAGCCGAGCGCCAGGTAGGACAGCAGCAGCACCAGATTAAACGCGAACAGGATCCGGCCGGTCTGCTGCGCGCTTTTCCCCAGCACCGTCATCATCCATGGTCCGGCCCACAGGGTTTGCAGGGCGAAGAAAATGCCGTGATTGAGCAGGCCCGGAACCCCCATGCGCCAGAAATAGGCGCTGCCGAAAATGCGCCGGTAGCCGCCATCGGCCGCCGGGGCGCCGCCGCCCCTGGCCGCGCCGGCGCCGTCTTGGTACTGGCGCTCGACCTCGCGCAGCAGGAAGAAGATCGCGCCGGCGACGAGCAGCAGCAGCGCCGCCACCACCCAGAAAATGCCGCGCCAGCCCAGCGCCGGCAGCGCCAGGGTGACCGGCACGGTGGCGGTGAGCGCGCCCGAGGTGCCGGCCACCAGCATCCAGCTGGCCAGCTGGCTCTGGCGTTCGAGCGGGAACCACTGGCGGTAGGCCTTGAAGGCGGCCATCAGGCAGGCCGACACGCCGATGCCGATCAGGGCGCGCCCGATCCACAGGCCGGCCAGCGAAGCGCTCGACGCAAACACGGCCGCGCCCACGGCGGCGCACAGCAGCAGGCTGGCCTCGGTGCGGCGCGCGCCGTATTTGTCGAGCCACACGCCGAGCGGCAGCTGCATGGCCCCGAAGCTGACGAAATAGGCCGACGACAGCAGCCCCAGGTCGGCGTTCGACAAGTGCATCTCGGCCACCAGGGCTGGCGCGATGACGGCATTGACCGCCCGCAGCGCGTACGACAGCAGGTAGCCGAAGGCGAAGCACAGGAACACGCGTGCCGCGCGCGCACCGCTCAGGGGGACTGTCACGTGCTTACTGCAGCTTGAACGAGGACATGAACATATCGACCTGTTCCTGCGCGATGTCCTTCTCCTTGCCCATCACGATCACCTGGTAAAAGCGCTTGTTGCGCGATTCGAAATGGCCCACCAGGCGCATCGGCACGCCTTTCTGCACCCCGCTCGCATCGATGTCGATGGCGCTCGCGCGCGCCGTGGCGCTGCCGGCGACGGCCGAGGACTTGCCGGTCTTTTCGCTCTTGATGGTGGCGCCGATATTGCGCACCAGCGCCGTCTTCATGGCCGCCACCGCCGCCTCGGCCTTGTCGGGATCGGGCGCTTCGCCGCTGCCGACGGCGAACATGGTGCCGTCGATCCGGGCCGCCGTCATGGTCATCTTGACCTTCATGCCATCGAGGTCGACCTCGCGCGAATGAGTGGCCGGTTTGTCGGGGAACAGTACGCGGAAGGGCGCGTCCGGGCTGCTGTAGTCGCGCCAGTTGAATTGGGGGCTGCACGCGGCCAGGGACAGGCCGGCGAGCAGGGAGATCAGAAGGGGTTTGAGGTGGGAGGTTCGCATGCCTCAATGTTAGCAGGAAGGCGCCTCGCCTTGGCGCGCCGCCTTGGCGCCCCCCATGCGATTGGCAAACAGCTTGCGCACGATGCATTGCCTATTGCGGGGCGGGTGCCTGGCCCGCGATCTCGACGATGAAGTGCGGGTCGAAGTGGACGTTTTCGGTGCCGCCGGCGCGGGTTTTGTAGCCGCAGGGATTCGATACAACCCGGCATGTGCCCACCATGTAGTCGACCGGATCGTGCATGTGGCCATGCACCCAGAGATCGGCCTGGCTGACCAGCTCGTCGAGGCGCGACGCGTACGCGGCCGAAAAGCGCGACTGCAGGTACTCGCCGGGGACCGAGCGCATCGATGGCGCCATGTGGGTGACGACGACGGTGGCGCCGGCGAACGGTTCGGCCAGCCGGGCGCGCAGCCAGGAGGCCTGGACCGCATGGAACTGGGCCGTGTCGGCGGCGCGCAGCTTGCGGTAGTTTTTCTGGGCCAGGCGGATGCGCTTGTAGTCGTTCATCACCGCTTCGGCTTCGCGCATGGCGGCCTGGCGGTCGTCGTCGCCGAACAGGCGGAAATCGGTCCACAAGGTCGCGCCCAGGAAGCGCACATTGCCGATGATTTTTTCGTCGCACGAAAGGAAATGCACGTTGCCGGCGGCCGCGCTCGCTTCGCGCAGCTCGCCTTGCACGCTGTCGAGATTGCGCCCGTAGCCTTCGTGGTTGCCGTGTACATACAGCACCGGCAAGCCGGCGAAGGTGCGCGCGGCCCAGGCGACCGCTTTGGCGCCGGTGTCGATGTCGCCGGCCAGGATGACGGCATCGGGACGGCAGAGGGCCGGATCGATGCGCGGCGCGTCGTCGCGCCAGAGTTCGTGATGCAGGTCGGAAAGAATGAGCAAGCGCATGGTGCGGCACAATCAAGGAAGGGATCGTCCTGCTAGTCTATCGGGCTTTGCGGCGGAACCCAAGCGCCGCCAGCCCCGCAGGGATCGCGGCTTTGTCGGATAGGGGAGCGGCGCAAGCGGGGCGGAAATATCGGCTTTGGGGCGCGCGCTTGATCCGGACTATCCCGCAAATACGCGGTCAGGTAAACATGGTGGCCGGCGGAGCCAGGCCGACAACGCGGCCGATAATATGCCGGGAGCTGCCCCCTTTTCAGGCGATGGAGTTGGCCGTATTTACTTTTCGTTTAATCCGCATGAATTAAGCCTTCCTTAAAATAGCACAGCGAAGCGAAAACAGCGTTGCCGGCACCCTCTGGCGGAATCGGCGCTCAACATCTCAATTTTACATAAGAGCGAGCAAAATTCCGATTTTTGATGGCATCTGCGCCTAAATAGACGGCTTCGGGTGCCATTCCGGGAAGTGGCGGATGGAAAATTTAACGTGGTTGAAGCATTAATTGTTGTTTTATAGATATATGTACAAGATGATTAATTGACAGGAAACAGCGCCTGATGGTTATATGTCGAATCGATGATTTGGGCACTGCGAATCACAAGAAACGCGTCCCGGAGACGATTGCAAATATAATTAAACCATGGCCGTTTTGCATCACGAGAGCAAAACGCGTTCATATACTTACAAAATGAGGAGCTTTGCAATGATGGTGGAGACAAGATTGTCGCGGTCGATTCGTCTGATGTTTATTGGCGGTATCGCGCTGGGTATGCAGATGGCAAATGCGCAGACCGCAGGCGACAGCATTCAAAAAGTGGAAATCACCGGTTCGAGCATCAAGCGCGCCGAAGCGGAAACGATTTCGGTAGTCCAGACGCTCAGCCGCAAGGATATTGAGCAAACCGGTAAAACCTCGATTGCCGAAGTCGTGCGCAGCATTTCCGCCGACAACAACGGCAGTGTCAGCGGTTCCTTCACCACCGGCTTTGCCGGCAGCGCGTCGGGCGTGTCCCTGCGCGGCCTGAGTGTGAGCTCGACCCTGGTGCTGATCAACGGCCGCCGCACCGCGCCCTACGGCTTTGGCGATGACGGCCAGCGCAGCTTCGTCGACTTGAATTCGATCCCGCTCGACGCAGTCGATCGCATCGACATCCTGAAAGACGGCGCGTCGGCCATTTACGGCTCGGATGCGATCGCCGGCGTGGTCAACGTGATCCTGCGCCAGAACTACGTCGGTAAGACCATTTCCGCCAGCGCCGGCACTTCCGGCGAGCGCGACGGTACTACCACCAGCATGTCGGGTGCGATCGGTTTCGGCGACCTGGACAAGGACAAATTCAACATCTTCGCCACCCTCGACGCCAAACAGCAGAAAAAAATCGATCAAAACAGCCGCAAGGACTGGATCGGCCAGGCAGATGCCCGTCCATGGGGGGGGCGCGACCAGCGCAACGGCCACACCACCGCGGGCAACGGCGGCGGCAGCAACTACATCGGCACCCTGCGTCCATTGAAGGCTGACGGCTCCCCTGGCGGTAACGTCACCAACCTGCCGGGCAGCTGCGATGCGATCAACCTTGATCCGAAAGGCGGCACGGCGGGCGACAACAGCCGCGGCGGTTGCTTGTGGGATCCGATCGATTACGCCACCATCCAGCCAGAAACCAAGAACCTGAACCTGTTCACACGCGGTACCCTGGCACTCGGCGAAACCACCCAGGCTTACACCGAAGTGGGCGTGTTCAAGTCGGAAGCGAAGACCTACACCACCCCGTCGGGCTTGACCGGCGCCGGCTTCGACCTGGTCAATTCACGGGTCAATAACACCAACAGCGGACCCGACCAACTGGTGATGCCGGCCAACCATCCGGACAATTTCCTCGGCGTCGCCGCCCGCCCGCGCTGGATCGACGCATCGCGTCCGCGCGCCTCCGATGTGGAAACCACGGTCACCCGCGTGCTGGCCGGCGTCAAGGGCAACCTCGCCGACTGGGATTACGACACCGGCGTGTTGTACGCGGAAAGCAAGACCGACAAAACGCAGAACGGCTATTACCGTACCAGCGCGCTGCGCACGGCGCTCAACAACGGTACCTTCCGCATCGGCAAGGGCGTGCTCAACACGCCGGACGTGCTGGCGCTGATCTCGCCGACCTTGTACACCACCGGCTTGACGAAAAGCACGTCGTTCGACTTCAAGGCATCGCGCGAGCTGTTCGAACTGCCAGGTGGCAAGATGGGTATCGCCGTCGGTGCTGAGTACCGCAAGGAAAAAACCGACAGCCAGGCAACCCCGTACACCGACATCAACGATATCGCCGGCCTCGGCTATTCGGCATCGAAGGGTTCGCGCAACGTGACCGCGCTGTACACCGAGCTGGCCGTGCCGGTCCTGAAATCGGTGGAATTGCAGTTCGCGCTGCGTACCGATGATTACTCCGATTACGGCCGTTCGACGACGCCGAAAGTGGGCTTCAAGTTCACCCCGACGTCGACCCTGGCGTTCCGCGGCACCTATGCGGAAGGTTTCCGTGCGCCGAGCGCGGCGGAAAACGGCGACAGCGCGGTGGCGGCGTTCACGACCATCTCCAACGATCCGATCCGTTGCCCGGTCACCAAGTTGAATCTTGATTGCTCGACCCAATCGGTGGGCGCCATCACCGTCGGCAACAAGAATATCAAGCCGGAAGAATCGAAAAGCTACAGCCTGGGCATGGTGCTCGAGCCGATCAAGAACGTGAATCTGTCGCTCGACCTGTGGCAAATCGTGCGTAACGGCGAAATCAACGGTGCCGATCCTGGGGCGGTCGTCGCCAATCCGGCCGGCTACCCGGATGCGGAAATCGTGCGCGGCGAAGCGACCACCAACTTCCCGAACCTGCCAGGCCAGATCCTGATGGTCAGGGCGCCGTACCTGAACGCCGGCAAGACCAAAACCAACGGTGTCGATCTCGACCTGCGCGCCCGTTACAACATGGGCAGCAGCGGCAAGCTGAGCTCCGGCGTGACGGTCACCTACATGCGCGAGTTCACCCGTACCAATGCCGACGGCACGGTACTGGAATTTGCCGGCACCCACGGCGACACCAACCTGTCCGGTAACGGTGGCACGCCGAAGACCAAGGTCCGCTTCACCATGGGTTGGGAAAATGGTCCGTTCCAGCTGACCGGCAACGTCAACTACGTCAGCAGCATCAGCGACAGAAACCAGGTTGGCGGCGAGTGCCTGGATGTGGATGAAAACGACGTCGGGCTGCTGAACTGCCGCATCGCCTCGTTCACCACCCTGGACACCTTCGGCAAATGGGCTGTCTCGAAGAACTTTGAACTGACCGCATCGATCAGCAATCTGTTCAACAAGAAAGCACCGCTGGACGTGCAGACCTACGGCCGCATCAACTACAACCCGTCCTTGCATCAGTCGGGCGCGGTTGGCCGTTACTTCACCCTGGCAGGCCGTTACACGTTCTAATACGTCCTTCGTCAGTCCTACCGCAGCCGGACCGGCTGCCGTCCACCCTGCGGGGTGAGACGGCGGTTGCTCCGGCTGTTTTTTCGTTTCCACAAACAGTATTCAAGGAGTGCTTGCATGGCTGCATGGCAGTTTGCGTTTGTCGTGATCCCGGTGGCGGGAATTATCAGGATGCACGGTCGTATGGTGGACGTGCTGCCTGAGTTTGCCGCACGGATGCCTGACGCATCCTTCGATGCCGACCAAGCCTGTTCCAACTATTGGCAAGGCATCGATAACACGTCGATGCATGGGATGGCTAAAAGCATGTTGCCAGTCGCAACGTCGTGGAGCGACGAAGCGACGATGTATGGCAACTCAACAGCGGACGACATCCAGATATGGGAAGATAGCGTCAATGTCCGCCTCGATTGCAGAAATCTCAACGTCGCGTTGCTTACCGCAGTGCTTGATGCCTCTTGCGCGGCGAACTGCTGCCTCGTACTGCTTGAGGGCGGTCGCATCATTGCCCCGGTGCCACAGCTTGTGACCGATGCGCTGCACGCTTCAGCCGCGGCCCGATTCGTCGACAATCCCCGGCGCTTCCTGCAGTCCACAGGCCGCATGTTCAACACAGGTTCTTAGCTGACTCAGGAAAATAACTCAGGGTCGACAGCCATAAGGTTGGTATTCTGAAGGATTTAGGCCAATAGACATGATATTGCGGAGCGCGCGCGACAAGCTGTTTTTTGATTCGGTGGCAGGCTACGTAGCCCGCCGCACCCACCATGCTTACCAGGCGGCCACACCCGCGTGTGCTTGCCAGCGTCTCCAGAAGAACCAGAAGGCTCGCCATGGCGCATGAGCGCATCGCGTTTCCCATGCCGGCCTCGTGCGAGGTGGTGTTCGACGTTTTTCATTACCATCGCTGGCGTGCGCGCTGGGACAGCCTGGTGTCGCACACCGAGGTCGATGGCGGCGCACCTTGCCCCCATGTCGGCGCGGTCAGCGAGAATGTCGGCGGCGGCCTGCTGCGCGCGCTGTCGATGCGTACCGAGTTTGTCAGTTACCAGCGCCCGCGCCTGGCGGCGGCGCGCATGCTCGGCACATCCTTTCCTTTTTCCAAGTGGGCGGCCTCGATGAAACACGAGCCCACTGCCGGCGGCGGCTCGGTCCTGATCTACACCTACAACATCGAAGCCGGTCCACGTGTGCTGCGCTGGCTGATCGAACCGGTGGTGCACCATGTTTTCCGGCGCCAGACCATCAAGCGCTTCGAGCGCATGCGCGCTTTCCTGGCCACCAATGCCGCCGAGGTGGAAGCGTGGCAGCGCAGCTATCACAGCGCTGGCTCGACCGATCCGCAGTGAGGGTGGCGGGCACGCGCGCAGCATGGCAAGGGCATGCCGGGGCGCCCGCTCAGGGTTCGCGCAAGCCGCGCCGCAGCTGGATTGCCTCGGAAATGTGTTCGACAAGAATGACCGGCGAATCGGCCAGGTCGGCAATGGTGCGCGCCACTTTCAGCACGCGGTGATACACGCGCGCCGACCAGTTCAGGTGCAGCATGGCTTTGCGCAGCAACAGTTCGCCGGATTGATCGAGGCGGCAATGGCGCTCCACGTCGCCCGTGATCAGCGCCTGGTTCGGCTTGCCCTGGCGCGCCAGCTGGCGCTGGTGGGCGAGCGCCACGCGCGCCGCGATGATGCTGCTCGCTTCGCCATCGGCATCGGCCAGCAGGGTATCCGGCTGCAGCGCCGCCACTTCGATCTGGATATCGATGCGGTCGAGCAGCGGCCCGGAAATCCGGCCCTGGTAGCGCAGCACCGCGTCGCTGGTGCAATCGCACTTGCCCGAGGGATGGCCGAGATAGCCGCAGGGGCAGGGATTCATCGCGGCGATGAGCTGGAAGCGCGCTGGAAAGTCCGACTGGCGCGCCGCGCGCGAAATCGTTACCCGGCCCGATTCCATCGGCTGGCGCAGCACTTCCAGCACGCGCCGGTCGAATTCGGGCAGCTCGTCGAGAAACAGCACACCGCAGTGGGCGAGTGAAATTTCGCCCGGACGCGGCACCGCGCCGCCGCCCACCAGGGCCACGCCGGACGTGGTGTGATGCGGACTGCGGAAGGGGCGCACCTTCCAGTTGTCGGCGGAAAAGCCACCGGTGAGCGACTGCACGGCCGCCGATTCGAGCGCTTCCTGATCGGTCATGGGCGGCAGCAGGCCGGGAAAGCGCGACGCCAGCATGGTCTTGCCGGCGCCGGGAGGCCCGACCATCAGCACGCTGTGGACACCAGCGGCAGCCACTTCGAGCGCGCGCTTGCTCGTGCGCTGGCCTTTCACATCGCAAAAATCCGGATAGTCGGGCAGGCGCGTGACGGCGTGCGGCTGGTGGCGGGCGAGGCGGCAGGCATCGTCGCTGGCGGCAAGATGGGCGCACACCTGGAGCAAGGTGGCGGCCGGATAAATGACCGCGCCGGCCACCAGCGCCGCTTCGTCGGCATTCGCTTGCGGCAGGATGAAGCCGCGCTGCGCACCGCCTTCGCGTTGCATGGCGAAGGTGATCGCCAGCGCCCCGCGGATTGGACGCAGCTCACCCGACAGCGACAGTTCGCCGGCGAATTCGTAGTGCCCCAGTTCCCTCGATGGAATCTGACCCGACGCGGCCAGGATGCCGATGGCGATCGGCAGGTCGAAGCGGCCCGATTCTTTCGGCAGGTCGGCCGGCGCCAGGTTGATCGTGATCCTGCGCGAGGGAAATTCAAAGCCGGCGTTTTGCAAGGCGGCTCGCACGCGGTCTTTCGATTCGCGCACTTCGGCGTCGGGCAGGCCGACGATGGTCAGCGACGGCAGTCCGTTAGCCAGATGCACTTCTACACTGACGCCAAGCGCTTTCATGCCGGCCAGTGCGCGGCTTCGCAGTACGGCAAGGCTCATGGGTATCTTCGAAGGGGCCAAAGGGGACCGGCAGATTGTATGTGCTGCGCGCTGTGCCCCATTGAGGATGACCAAATGTGCGATGGGTCCCGGAGACGCGAGTGCTCCCCATGCAAGCTGCGCAGCGCTTGCCCGGGGGAGCTTTACATGCCCCGCATTGGCCGGTCGTCAACGGTCTGAACTGTATAATCTTCCATGCTTAGCCAGGGCGCCACGATATGAAATACGCCGACAAAAAAATCCACGAAAAAGCGAAGGCTTTCTTCTTGACGCTTGTGGTCGCCACATTCGCCTGGACTGTGCCCAGCTGGGCTGTTGCCGGCGTTCAGCCCACCCTCTGCCAAAAGGCCGAAAAGACATTTTTCAACTGCACATTGGAACGGTCCGGAAAGGTGGTGTCCCTATGCGGCAGCGATGGCGCTCACAAGGCCTGGCTGCAATACCGGATGGGCCGGCCGGGCCAGGCGCTGGAACTCACGGTTCCCAGTCGCTTGGACGATCCCGAGATGAACAGTACCTTCTTCTTTTCGGGATTGGAGGCCACGCGCGACGGATCGTATTCCGGGGTCAGCGTCTGGTTCCGTCACGCTGACACACTCTACGATCTGTCGACGTCGCAAAACCACCAGTACCGGGAGAATGGCGACGATGCGTCTTCAATCGGGATATGGCACGCCACAAACCGACAGCAAAGAGGCCTCTCGCTATCATGCCGCAGACCATCATCGAGTGCCCTTTTGTTTCAGGCTGGACAGGTGGTCGAGGCCATGGCGCCAGCCTGGCATCAGTGGCGAATCACGACATTCGACTACTGGGGCGCCGCCGGGGAGAGCGAAGAGCGCGGCCGCGCCGCAGCCCGGGTCGCCCGTGAGGCTGCCGTTCGGTAAACCGCGAAGCTAACGGGGGCGGGAACTTACTCGGCGTGATAGTTAGCACCCGCTTTGATCGTCCCTTTGGCAATTTATAAGTCGACGGCGCCCGCAGTCACGGTTCAATTGCGACATCTTCAAAGCCTTCGTCCATCAAGACCTGCTCAACTTTCCGGACGAGTGGATCAGAAACAGCCATCGTGTTTTTCCCTCGGATTTTTTCAATGAGCGTGCGATGACGCTCCACGACGACACGCCATTCACCGTAGTTGGGACGGCTGGAATCCTGATGGGAATAACCGCCTACGAAAATGAGATAAGACGAGCCACCGAACGTGGCCCTATTCGCCCAGCCAAAGTCTTCCATGCAAATGACCTCAGCCTCAATTCCCATGGCAAGAAGGGCCGAGACAAGCCAGTGGGAAAAATCTTCGCCAAAACAACAGTCATTGATGAAGTCGTCTCCAACGACGGACAGCTTGAAACGATCGGTGTTAGAGGTGACACTGACGGTCATGGAAAGTTCCCTTTCATGTCCCGGCGTCTTGATCAGCTCCCGCAATCGAGCCTGTACAGCGGAGGCCCCCCAGTTTCTTGCTGGCTTGCCAAGGTCAGGAATTCGAAAAAGTGATGGTCGATTTCATCCAGCTGCTCGACAACTGCATTGTGTAGCAGAAACATCAACTCTCCTGCAGAGAACGCCATGCCATCCGCCGCGGAGAGCGTCACGATGGGCTCTATCTCGTCATTGCCTTCCCAACACGCATACTGCACGCGGATCTGGGGGGCATGCAATACCAGCTCGCTCGGGTCCCAGGACGCGATACCACGAATGTCCTTTTGATACGCTTCGAACTCCGCCTCAAATACCTTGCGATCAGTAAAGATGGAACCGGTAAAGCTCCAGCAGCAGTCGCGCATCAGCGTCTTTGGATTCGCCATTTTCCGTCATTCCCGGTAGCTTGAAAGAGGGCAGATTACGGCATTCGTCATCTCCTCGCTCAAATTTCTTTTCCTTATCCCATGGCTGGCGCAACGGCCCGTCTACGGAGCCTGGATGGTCCAGATTCTGTAAGGACAGGCACCATCGAATGTGGGCAAGGTCGTCTTCGCGCGCGCGCCTTTCGAAACCTATAAATATTCGGGCAGCGGCTTGATCGTCATGCAACTGGCTGCCGACCGTTTAACAGCGACCTGCGGCCAGGACGCTAGCCCCGACGACGCAGTGGCGACAGGCTGGCGGGACGCTAGAATGGAAGAAATGTCCTTTTTGGAGCTGCAATGACCGATCCCGACGACTGGCGCCTGGACAACCCACCTGACTGGTGCCAAGACGCCGTATTGTTCTTCACAAGCTACAAACAGCCCAGCGCCGCCTGGGATCACGACCATTGCTCATTCTGCCACCAGAAAATCGCAGAACCGCACATCCCCGAGGCGATACCGCAAGCCTGGTTGTTCGCTCCCAACAACGAATGGGTATGTCCGCCTTGTTTCGACGATCTTGCCGCCCATTTCAACTGGACTGGCGCCGACGCCCGCGTGGGCGAGAACCATGTAAAACAGCGCGCGCCGACTTAGCGCATACAATGCATCCATACACCCGCCGCCGTGGCAATGCGACCGGCGGCGTTCGCACACGTTTTCAGAGACAGGAATTATCGATGGATTTTGACGTAGCGGCATGGGAAAAAGAAATCGGCCGGCCAGTACCACCCCTCATGGCCAAGTTCTTCACATGGCTCGCGCCCTATGAATACGGCGATCTCGGCTATTTTGAGCTGGCCCCGGAAAACCTGGCAGGCGGTACCGCCTGGCAAGGCATGGAGCGCTGGGGCGCGCACACCTGGGGCTTCATCAGCCTGCCGGACGGTTCCCTGATCGGCCTGTGCGAAGCGGTGCAGCCGCCTGCCGTCGTGTACATCGGTTCCGAAGGCGAATTGAGAACCCTCTCCGAATCGTTTGAAGCCTTCCTGCTGGCAATCGATGCGGGCGAAACCGAGACCGAGATCGACCTTGCCGACGATGAACTCGAAGCGGAGCAAGTGGCGGCGCGCAAGGCCTTCACGTCCTGGCTCAACAAGAGCAAGATCGCCGCGCCCGCCGTGAGCGGGCAGTTCGATTTTTCCGCCTACGCCGCTGGCGACCCTGCCGAACGGCGCGCCCCGCCAACGCAACAGGGCGCCGCGCCAGTGATGGACCCCGCTTACCTGGACCATATCGACGGCATGGGCGAGCGCCTCAAAATGCTATGCAGCCTGGTGGGCCGCACGGCCGCCGACCCCGAACTGTGCGCCGTCGCCGAACAGGTCTTCGGCAAAGCGCCGCCCCAGTCGATCGGCAATGCCAGACACGATGACAGCATCTGGCTCACCGCGAAAAAAGGCGACGTCGGCTTTCTGTTCAGCCGCAAGGTGTTGAACCCGAACTACGCGCCTGTATCAATCAGCAACAAGGCCATCTGCCCCTTCCTGGAGGGGGTGTTTCTCGGCGACGCCTACAGCGAACCAGTCCTGTTCGGCTTGCATGGCGATTCGCTGTGGGACACCATCGCGCTGCGTTTGCCGCAGCACTACAAGGAAACCGTCGGCGACGATGGCGAGGTGGAAAAAGCGTGCACCCTGCCGCTCGATGCTGCGCGCGACACCGAACTGAGGCTGTGGATGAACCATGGCCGAACCCATGTCTGCGTGCAAATCGCACAGGGACGCGAGCTTGCGCGGCCCGAAGCGGCCAACCATATCTACAGCGGCGCGGGCCTGTTCCTGCAATGGGCGCTGGAAAACGGCTGGCTCGAACGCGGCATGTTCCCCGGCCAGGACGAGCTCATCGATGCCTTGCGCCGCAGGGAAGTTCGCCCGTCGCAACTGGTGCGGCTGGGCCTGACGCGCGGCTTGTGGGACACGCACCTGACGGACGAACCCGGCCTGCGCCGGTTTGCCGTCGTCTACTTCCATAACATGGATGACATCTGGATCAATGCCGACCTGAAAACCATGTTCGGCAAGCGCCAGGGCCAGTACGGTCATGACGAGCCCGTGCTCGACGACGACCCGGCCGAGATCTGCGATGCGCTGTTCGCTGTCTTCACCGCGCAGTTTGCGAACTGGAAGCGAGCCAATCCCCAGGAACTGGCCTGAACTTCGTCGCACCTGACTGTACCCGACCAGGCGTCCTGCAGCGCTGTCCTTGGTCCCCCACCTCGGCAATCAGCGCCCGCCCTTGCGGGCAGGCCGCCATCGCGTCGTGCGGCGGCGTGACGGCCCCACTCCGGCAGGATGTGGAGCTATGCCGGGAATGTGATTATTTATGCAAATTGCATATATTGACGTGGCGGAACACGGTTGTTATATTCGTCGAAAAATTACATTTGGATAATTTAAGCGTCGAGACATAGCGTGATCCACACGGCTCCGGGCTGATCCATCCATTCATCTCAATCGTCCTGCCGGAGTTCGTCATGCCCCCCGTCATTCATCGTCCCGCCTTGTCCATCCTGGCGCTGTCCCTCGTCTTGTCCGCCTGCGGAGGATCATCGACGTCGGGCGCGCCCGTATCGGTCAATCTGGCGTCGATTGTCGCGCCGCCAGCACAGGACCCGGCAGCACCGGCCGTGCCGCCTCCTGTGGTTAGCGGCACCGCGCCGGCAGCCGGTCCGCCGGAAGCTGCGCCGGACGCAGTGCCGGTGACCGATGGCGCCCCGGTTGGCGACCCTGTGGCTGCTAAACCGGTGCTCGTCCCGTCAGCGCCGCCTGTTGTCGTTCCGTCCGCGCCGGTGCCATCCGTTGTCGTGCCGACGCCGGCGCCGGCCGGGCCTGTGCCATCCGCGCCGCCGGTTGCCGCCGTGCCTGTCAAGTCCGTGCCGCAGCAGGGCGTTCCGGTCACAGTGCCTGTCGTGACCGCACCCGTCGCCACTCCACCGGTGGTCGCGCCGCCCGTCGTCACCCCGCCGGTGGTCACGCCGCCGGTAGTCAACCCGCCAGTCGTCGCTCCACCAGTCGTCGCTCCGCCCGTCGTCACGCCGCCAGTGGTCACCCCACCGGTTGTCACCGCACCGGCCGTGCCGGTCGCCTTGCCCGCCGCCTGGACCACCGGCGTGAGCAGTTTCGTTCACCCCGGCATTGGCTACAACGCGGCCGACCTGGCGCAATACAAGGCGCACGTGCTGGCCGGCGAGGAGCCGTGGGCCAGCGGCTACCACTATCTCGGCGGGCGCACGCCCTTGAACTACGCGATGCTCGGTCCCTTCGCCACCGCCAACCGCAATATCGACCTGAACCGTGGTGCCTTCGAGCGCGACATGCAGATGGCCTACAACCACGCCCTGATGTGGTACGTCTCGGGCAATAGTGCGTACGCCGAGAAATCGATGTCGATCCTGGACGCCTGGGCCACCACCAATACTTCGCTCGACGGCGTCGAGGCGGCGCTGATGCTGGGCGACTACTCCGGCCGCGCCATCATTGCCGCCGACATCCTGCGCGGACTGTATCCCGGCTGGACCGCGACCCACACGGCGCACATGAAAACCTGGCTCGAGAAGGTCTGGTGGCTGCGCCTGCAAGTGGGCGGCAGTTCCGCGATCGGCACCGCGCTCGGCAACGGCAGCCTGCTCAAGCCGTGCAACCAGGGCGGGCTGGCGCTCAAGGCCGCGCTGTCGGTGGCGGTCTTCCTCGACAGCCCGCTCAAGTTCGACCAGGTCATCAACGCCTACCTCAGCGATCCGGGCGGACTCGATCAAGTCATGTCCAACGGCGAGGTGGGCGATACTGGCCGCGACCAGGGCCACGCGCACGGCCAGCTCGCCACCTACGGCGCGATTGCCGAAACCGGATGGAAGCAGGGCATCGACTTGTACTCGCTGCGCAACAACCGTCTGCTGACGGCCGGTGAATACTATGCCAACTACAACCTCGGCAAGCCGTTCACCTTCAATCCGGTGTCGTGCGGCTACGGCTACTACGACCAGATCGGCGCTCAGCCCCTTCAGTCGATGCCGGCCAACCTGTTCGAAACCCTGTACACGCACTATGTGGTGCGCAAGGGATTGAAGGCGCCGAATGTGGGCGAGTACCGCGAGCTGGCCAAGTCGCAAGGCGAAGCGGGCCCGTACAGCGGTCCCTACTCGGGCCAGATATACCGCCGCACCAAGGACAGCTCGACCGCGCGCGCGGTCACGTTCCCGTTCACCGCGCCGGTGATGACGGCGGCGACCAGCTTCACCCAGGCCGACCTGGGCACCGTCAAGACCGCAGGCAACGCCAGCAACACGGGCGCCAACTGGAAGATGACGGCCTCCGGCGCCGGCGCCGAGAAGGGTTATCACTTCGCGTACAAGGAACTCAAGGGCGACGTGGAAGTCACCGCCACCGTCACCGACCCGGGGGCCCTGAGCAGCGGCGTGGCCGGCATCATGCTGCGCAGTTCGCTCGACGCGCGGCCAGCCACGGCGGCCGCCCAGATTTACGTGGCGCCGGCCAGTTCCGGCAACGGCACCCACCTGTTCTGGCGTGTCGGCACGCAGTACTACGGCGGCTACCACGCGGCGCGCCGGTTCCCGACGGCGGTGGCGCCGATGTCGCTCAGGCTGGTGCGGCACGGTAACTTCGTCTATGCCTACCTGTCGAGTAATGGCGGGACCGACTGGTCGGCCATCGGCACGATCATTTACCCGGAACTGTCGGACACCTTGTACGTGGGCATTTTCACGGCCTCGGGCGATCCGGTGGCCACGACCACGGCCAGTTTCGAGAACGTGAAGATCGGATCGAAGCCCGGCAGCCTGGCGGCGCCGCCCACCAAGGTCAGCGCCAGTGCGCGCAGCGGCGGTGTGGCCGTGCAGTGGACCGCAAGCCCGCTGGCGCGCAGCTATGATGTGTTGAGGGCGACTGCCGCCGCCGGGCCATTCGAACGGGTCGGCACCGAGGTGACCGGCACCAGTTTCGTGGACACCGGCGCCACCGGCACGACGGCCTACTTCTATACGGTCAAGGCATCCACTTACAGCGGCCTGAGCGCCCCATCCGCGGTGGCGGGCGTGCCGGCGCATTGACGCAGGCAAAAAAAAGCAGCCGGATGATGTCCGGCTGCGCGTGTCTGGTGCCGGTGTTCGAGGTCACCGGACTAACCTGTGGGAAATGCAGGGGCATGTCACCAACACGATCAGAATAATCCTCCCAGATGACGGGAGCATGACGCGGAGCCAGTTGAAACCCCGTGCGGAGGGCAATAAAGCTGGCCACGGCCAGCGGTAAAATTCGTGTGCACCGGGCCGACTTTCGCCGGCGAGACCGGTGGTGGCAACGCGCCTGCTGTGAGGGAGTCGCCAGCAGGTCGATTTTCTCCCCACCGCAATTATTTCATTGATAGGCATGCATGCACATATTCCTGCTTGTAGCCGGATGTCTGTTTCCGTTGATCAGCTGGCTAACCCTGTTACTCAGCTACATCGCTGCACGCAGCGGTCGCAGGTCATCCGGCATATATGTCCCCTTTATCGGACCAGTGCTGCTCGGCGTCTGGCTGGTGCGGGGCGACGCACCGCATTGGACGTTTCTTCTCCCCTGGATTGCCGATATCGGCACCTTGTTCTTCCTTGTATGGCTGCCACGCCTTGCCGGAGAAATCTGGCAAACCAGTCGATTTACGCGGCTCTACAAACTCACTGGCAGCGACGGAAATGAATCGGTCGTCATCTCGTTCCACCGGGATGGGAATTACGTGCTACAGAAGCATTGGTATCGCGTGGCTGGCGAGCTGGGGCCGATCGCGATAGGCGAACCGGGCACGTTCTCAAGTCAAGAGGGCATCGTCAGCCTATGCAGTCATACCGGACGCCAGCGCTATCTTGCGCCCGAAGGCGCAGCGCACGTGGTCACCGATGCTGGTGAAAGTGATGAGCTTCAACTTCAGGGCTGGCGGCTTTTGAAAACCACCAGCTGAGGGCAGGGCGCAGACCATCTGCCGTCACTTGAAGAACGACTGCGCCGTGCCACGCGTTGCCGGAAGCGCCATGCGCTTTGTTTTATGCCAGGCTGATAGCGTCGAAACTTTGCGCCACCGGAGGCGCCGCCAGCAGGGGCATGACCGCCACGATCGGGCCGCGCAAGGCGGCGGCGCTGTCGCCGGCCAGGCGATCGGCATCCGACTCCCACAGGGTCACCGACATGCCCTTGCCGCTGGCGGGATCGGTCAGCAGAAAGGTGGCCTTGAAGCCTTGCAACTGTTGAAGAACCGGCAGCACCGACTCGGCGTACAGCGCGACGACCTCGCCCATTTTTTCCGGCTTGGCTTGAACATGAGTAACTCTTGCAAACATGATGTGCTCCTTGGGATGAAAAAACGACTTGAACGGGCACTGTCGCGCCTGAACCATACAGCGTGTATGGTCGGACTATACACGATGTTGCGCGCTGTCGGGTTTACAGGCGGTAAGCTATGATGCGGGCGCATCGACCCGCATGCACCGGCGCCGGCCTTGGCGCCGGCGTCCCATTTTTTCGGAGCCGCCATGCCGTCCCCCCGTTCTCCAGGACAACATCGTTTATCGCGCGAGACCTGGCTCGACTTCGGCCTGGTCGTGTTGCGCGACGATGGTCCGCACGCCTTGAAGGCCGATCCGCTGTGCAAGCGCATGGGGGTAAGCCGGGGAAGTTTTTACTGGCATTTCGACAGCGCCGGCAGCTTTGTCCTGGCGGTGCTGGAGCGTTGGGAATCGATCGCGACCGACCAGATCATCGGCGCCGTTGAAGCAGCCGCGCCCGATGCGCGCGCGCGGCTGCATCTGTTGTTGGAGAACGTGGGGGAACTCGATATCGGCTTGTACGAGGCCATCAACACGCTCGGCGCGCAAGACCCGGATGCGGCCCGGGTGCTGCGCCGGGTGCACGAGCGCCGTGTCGCGTTCGTGGCGGGCCTGCTGGCGGCGCTGGGGTTTGAAACTGATGAGGCCGGCATGAGGGCGCAACTGATCTATGCCTGGGCCATGGGCGAATTGCTCACGCGCGAACCGGGCCGGAAAGCCTTTTCCGCAGCCCAGATCGAGGCGGTCGAACGCTTGCTGATCGGGCGCTAGCGCGGCGCCGGCTGGCGCCGGACGCTTGCGTTCAGGCAGGGCGGCACGGGCGGTGCATGGGAACGCCCGCCGCCCATCCCGCTGCCAGGATCAGACCTGCGGTTTGGCCGCCAGGCGCTCTTCCATTTCGGTAACGCGTTGTTCCAGCGCGTCGAGCTTGGCGCGGGTCTTGGCCAGCACCTGGGACTGGATATCGAATTCCTCGCGCGTGACCAGGTCGAGCTTGGAAAAGCCCTGGCTCATCATGCTCTTGACGTTCTTCTCGATATCCTTGGCCGGCGAACTCTCGATGGCCTGGTTGATCTTGCCCTGCAAGTCGTTAAAAAAGCTGTTCATGTCCATCGCAATCCTCGTGAAATCGGCGGCGCACCGCAGCGGTGCGCCAGGTGGGCCAGTTTGGTGCATTCGCGCCGGCCGCGACCGGAATCGCGGATGTTTTACTGTTTATTAACAGCAAGTTGGGGACGCCGGGCGCAAAAACAAGTTGCGCCCTAGCGCGATCGGAGCTGGCATGACTTCTGCTAATGGATAAGCAGTGTGCATGCGTCAGGCTTCATTTTAAACCCCAACCGCCGTCTCTGTTAAAAAACCATAAGGGAACCGTCATGAATAAGCTGTCCACCCGATTGTCTCTCGCCGCCGCGCTGACCCTGGCGCTGGCCAGCCTGGGAGCGCCGCTGGCCCAGTCTGCCGAAGAGCCCGTGCCCGACAATGTGGTGAGCTTCAACGCCGCCCTGGCCAGCGACTATCGCTACCGCGGCCTGTCGCAAAGCCGCCTGAAGCCGGCCGTGCAGGGCGGGGCCGACTACACCCACAATCCGAGCGGCGCCTACGCCGGCGTGTGGGCATCGACCATCAAGTGGACCCGTGACCTGGGCGGCGACGGCAATGTCGAAATCGACCTGTACGGCGGCAAGAAGGGCGAAATTACCAAAGGCATCAGCTACGACGTGGGCGCCCTGTACTACGCCTACCCGTCGAACGGCCTGCATCCGAACGCCAACACCTTCGAGCTGTACGGGCAGGTCGGCATGGGACCGGCCTACCTGAAGTATTCGCATTCGACCACCAACCTGTTCGGCACCACCGACAGCAAGGGCAGCGGCTACCTGGACCTGGGCGCCAATCTCGACCTGGCCACCGGCCTGGTACTCAATTTGCACGTGGGACGCCAGCGCGTGGCCCACAACCATGCGCTAAGCTACAACGATGCCAAGATCGGCCTGACCAAGGATTTCGGTTTCGCCTCGGTCGCGCTGGCCGTCATCAGCGCCAATACCGACATGTATGTGAGTCCGGTCAACGGCAAGGACCTGGGCCGTTCCCGCGCCGTGCTGACCGTGTCAAAAACTTTCTAAGAGGCCAGGTATGAAAATGATCACCGCCATCATCAAACCCTTCAAGCTGGACGAGGTGCGCGAAGCGCTTTCGGCCATCAATGTGCAAGGGATTACCGTTACCGAAGTCAAGGGCTTCGGACGCCAGAAAGGTCATACCGAGCTGTACCGCGGCGCCGAGTACGTGGTCGACTTCCTGCCCAAGACCAAGATCGAAGCGGCCGTGGACGACGCCATCGTCGAACAGGCCATCGAAGCCATCGAAGGCGCCGCGCGCACCGGTAAGATTGGCGACGGCAAGATTTTTGTCTATAACCTGGAACAGGTGGTGCGGATCCGCACCGGCGAAACCGGTAACGAAGCACTTTAAGCTGAGGGGAACACTGATGAATAAAACGATAACAAAGTGCCTGGCCGGACTCGCCGTCCTGTGCGCCATCGGCGGCGTCTTGCCGGCCTCGGCCCAGGATGCGCCCAAGCCCGATACGACGGCCGCGGTGGTCACGCCGGTCGAAGCGCCCGCCACCACGGCGGTCATGCCTGCCGCCACCACGGCCAATGTCGCCGCTCCCGCCGCCGCGCCGGCGCCGGTGCCGCAAAAAGGCGACACCACCTGGATGTTCATCTCCACCGTCCTCGTGATCCTGATGACGATTCCCGGGCTGGCGCTGTTTTACGGCGGCCTGGTGCGCACCAAGAACATGCTGTCGGTGCTGATGCAAGTGTTTGTCGTGTTTGCGCTGATTCTTGTGCTGTGGTGCATCTACGGTTACTCGGTGGCCTTCACGCCAGGCAATGCGGTGATCGGCGGCTTCGACCGCGCGCTGCTGTCCGGCATCTATGACCCGGCCAAGGGCGTGTTTGCCTATGCCGCCACGTTCAGCAAGGGCGTGGTCATTCCGGAGTTCATTTATGTGGCCTTCCAGGGCACCTTTGCCGCGATTACCTGCTGCCTGATCGTCGGCGCCTTTGCCGAGCGCATCAAATTCGCCGCCGTGCTCGCCTTCATGGTGCTGTGGTTCACCTTCAGCTACCTGCCGATCGCCCACATGGTCTGGTTCTGGACCGGTCCGGACGCCATCACCAATGCCGCCACCCTGGCCACCGAAACCGCGAAAGCCGGCTGGCTGTTCCAAAAAGGTGCGCTCGACTTCGCCGGCGGCACCGTGGTGCACATCAATGCGGCGGTCGCCGGCCTGATGGGCGCGATCCTGATCGGCAAGCGGGTCGGCTACGGCCGCGAAGCCATGGCCCCGCACTCGCTGACCATGACCATGATCGGCGCCTCGCTGCTGTGGGTGGGCTGGTTCGGCTTTAACGCCGGCTCGGCGCTGGAAGCGGGCGACATCGCCGCGCTGGCCTTCATCAACACCTTGCTGGCAACGGCTTGCGCCACCCTGTCGTGGGTGTTCGGCGAGTGGATCACCAAGGGCAAGCCATCGATGCTGGGCGCCGCCTCCGGCGCGGTCGCCGGCCTGGTGGCGATCACCCCGGCGGCCGGCTTCGTCGGCCCGATGGGCGGCTTGGTCATCGGTTTGCTGGCAGGTATTGTCTGCCTGTGGGGAGTGAACGGCCTCAAGCGCCTGATCGGCGCCGACGACTCGCTCGACGTGTTCGGCGTGCACGGCGTGGGCGGGATCCTGGGTGCCTTGCTGACCGGCGTGTTTGCCTCGCCAAAGCTGGGCGGCCAGGGCGTTTTCGACTACGTTGCCAACAAGGCGTCGGCGGACTATTCGATCGGCGGACAAGTCCTCACGCAGCTGACCGCGGTCGGTACCACCATTCTGTGGTCGGCCGTGGTGTCCTTCATTGCCTACAAACTGGTGGACGTGGTGATCGGCCTGCGCGTACCGGAAGAAGAAGAGCGCGAAGGCCTGGACATCACCAGCCACGGCGAGTCGGCCTACCACTCCTGATCGTCGGCGGCACGGCCGGTCCTTTGCGGGCCGGTCCGCAGCGCTTCCGTGCGCCCTACCGGGCCCCCAACGTTGGACATCAACGTTGGGGGCTCGCTGCATATTGAGGCTGTATTTCTTGAACATGCTGCCGATCGCGCACGCATTGTTCTCTTGTCTTGCGCATGGAACCCATGCCGGCTCGGCGTTACTCATCCGGATGATATTCGATCATGTCGCCAAGCTGCCGATGTGCTTCCTGCCACGCCTCTCTTGCTAAGGTAAAAAAATGTTTCCAAATCCGGTGAATAATGCCGCTTCCCGCCCACCCATCACTGCGCCCCGTGAAGCCGAGGGCCATGGCGAAGCCAGGGCTCAACCCCAAGTTCATGCCGGTACCAAACGTGCATTGTCGCCACCGCGGTCCCCGAATGCGAAGAAGCTGGAGATGGATCTGCGCGAGCAGATGACAAAGAAGGCAAAAACGGCTGAGCCGAATGTCGCTTCCAACGCGGCGTTGGAACAGCCGCACCAACCGAGCCTGGCACATCCGGATGCAATCGATAATTTTGTTGCTCAAATGAAGGCGGTCGAAGCCGGCTGGAATGCGAAATCGGACGATGAAAAAATCGCACATTTTCAAACGCTGATCAGTGAGAAATTTGCGGCGGCCGGCATGCCTGCGCCGACGATAAGCAAGATGGATGCCGGCGGCGGGCGCAACGGGGAGTTCGATGCCGCGTCCTGGGGTCTCAAAATGGCGCCAGCAACCTTGGCAAAGCCAATGGCCGAGGTCGCTGGCACGGTGTACCACGAATCCCGGCATGCGCAGCAATTCTTTATGATTGCGCAATATATTGCCAAAAGCAAGATTGCTCCACCGCCGCATCAGCAGATTCCCGCCGCCATACTCGAAGCGGCGGCGCGGGCAGAGGCGAATCCGGCTTCCCGACTGTTGGCGCCCGAGGAGGACGAAGCGAAGCTTTACCATACAAGCATGTATGGCACCGGCCTCAAGAAACGAAATCATACGCTCACGACCTTGGGTACCGCAATGACGCAATTGACGACAGCGATGAGCGAGCTCCAGGCCGCCAAGGTCACCGAGGCAACGACCTTGGCCACCTTCAAGAACTACAAAAATGCGCAGGGTGAGGAGTTCCAGAAGAGTCCGGATGTGCGGAAGGCCGACGTGACGCATGTGAAGAATTACGACATTAAAGAGGAAGCAAAGGCGCGCCGTATCGAGGCGGGCGCTGCCTTGATTGCGAAGTCGGACGCGTTCAAGGCGGTGGAAGTCGCATATCGCGCCTTGCCGGAAGAGGCGGATGCCTTCCGTGCCGGAGACGCGGTATCGGCCAAGCTGAGACCATCCGCAAGCGCGCCGGCGGCCATCGATACTGCCGCTGCGCAGGCCGAGCCGGGGCAGGGTTAGCGCGATGGGGGGATTTTGCCGACACGTTTTTTGTTGTCAACACCATGGGGCTTTAAAATAAGGATTTCGCCCCGACTTGGGGTTATCGCAAGGTAATATAGCGTGTTCTGCGTGCCTGGAGGGTCGGCCTCCCGCATCATTTAAGGAAGTAACCATGGTTCCCCATCTCGTCACAGCCCTGACCGGACCGCTGCTCGACCTCGAAAAAAAAATCCTCGCGGCCACGCCTGCCATTGAGCGCTGGTTCCGGATGGAGTGGCAGGAACACACGCCGCCGTTCTATTGCTCGGTCGACTTGCGCAACGCCGGCTACAAGCTGGCCCCGGTCGATACCAACCTGTTCCCTGGCGGGTTTAACAATCTTGCCACCGAGATGCTGCCGCTGGCGGTGCAGGCCGCCATGGCTGCGATCGATAAATATTGCCCGGACGCCCGCAA
The DNA here is from genome assembly GCF_015689335.1 of Massilia antarctica. Lineage (GTDB taxonomy): Bacteria > Pseudomonadota > Gammaproteobacteria > Burkholderiales > Burkholderiaceae_D > Telluria_A > Telluria_A antarctica. The sequence continues at coordinate 2,836,225 of NZ_CP065053.1, forward strand.
TCTGCTGCTGGTGCCGGAAGGGCACACGCGCAATCCGCATTACCTGCAGAACGTGGCGCGCCTGATGCAGATTTTCCGCCAGACCGGCTTGCACGTACGGCTTGGTTCCCTGTCGCCCGAGATCACCCAGCCCACGCCGCTGGCGCTGCCGGACGGGAACATGCTGGTGGTCGAGCCGCTGGTGCGGTCAAGCAATGGCCGCCGGGTGGGATTGAAGGATTTCGATCCCTGCACCATTTTGCTGAATAACGATTTGTCGGCCGGCATTCCATCGATCCTGGAAAATATTCACGAGCAATCCTTGCTGCCGCCGCTGCACGCCGGCTGGGCGCTGCGGCGCAAGAGCAACCACCTGGCCGCCTACGATGAAGTGGCCAAGAAATTCGGCAAGCTGATCGATGTCGACCCGTGGATGGTCAACCCCTTCCACAGCAAATGCGGCGCGATCAATTTCGACGAAGACCAGGGCGCGGAGTGCCTGGCCGACAATGTGACCATGCTGCTGGCCAAGATCCGCAAGAAGTACAAGGAGTACGGGATCAAGGAACAAAAGCCGTTCGTGATCCTGAAACCCGATGCCGGCACGTACGGCATGGGCATCCTGACCATCAAGGATGCCAGCGAAGTGCGCGAACTGACCCGCGCGCAGCGCCAGAAGATGTCGGTGATCAAGGATGGCGTGGAAATCAGCGACGTCATCATCCAGGAAGGCGTGCCGACCTTCGAGAACATCAAGGATGCGGTGGCCGAGCCGGTGGTGTACATGATCGACCGCTATGTGGTGGGCGGCTTCTACCGGATTCACGCCGAGCGCGGGATCGACCAGAACCTGAACGCGCCGGGCTCGCAATACGTGCCGCTGGCGTTTGCCCAGCAGCACGCCGTGCCGGATCTGAAGGCCAAGCCGGGGACGGCGGCGCCGAACCGCTTCTATGTGTACGGCGTGGTGGCAAGGTTGGGGCTGCTGGCGGCGTCGCTGGAGATGGAACGCACGGATCCGAATCCGGAAGTTTACTAGGCTGCGGTGCAAACTTGGAGGGAACGCATGCGTTCCCGCCGAGTGCCGCCTTGGCGCGGGAAGTCGTTTCTGCCAATGGCAGGAAGTCGTTTCTGCCAATGGCAGGAACGACGGATATAAGGCTACCGGTGCTAACTTCGTCGTTCCCGCGCAGCCTCCAGTTTCCAAGAAACTCCTCCAATTCCTTAGAACGAGGCAAGTCCAGAGGCTAATGCCGCTAACTTAAGCTCCGTCGTTCCCGCGAAGGCGGGAATCCAAGTCCGACGCTCAGCCAACGGCTACGGAACAAAATTGGGTTCCCGCCTTCGCGGGAACGACGGTTTTGAAGTTTGTGATCAGAAATCCGCTTAACCTAACGCCCTTAAGTTCAGAAGCCAGTTCTTGGAGAGGCGGGAACCCAAGTTCATCCGTTCGCACCCTATCCTGACTCATCCCAAGCCGACATCGGCGTTTCCGGCTAAAATCAGTCATTACTCCCGAATGGAATCGCCCATGAAAATCGCTTTCCTCGCCGATCCGCTGTCCGGCTTCAAGACGTACAAGGATTCGACCTTCGCCATGATGCGCGAAGCGGCACGGCGCGGCCACGCGGTTTACGCCTTCGAGCAGCGCGACATGGCCCTGGAAGAAGGCGTGGTCAGCGCCGACATCGCCCACATCACCCTGACCGGCGACGCCGACGACTGGTACCGCGCCGCGCCCAAGACGGCCATGCGCCTGTCCGAGTTCGACGCCGTCATCCAGCGCAAGGACCCGCCGTTCGACATGGAGTACGTGTACGGCACCTACCTGCTCGAACTGGCGGAAAAGCAGGGCGCGCGCATCTTCAACAAGCCGTCCGCGATCCGCGACCACAACGAAAAACTGGCGATTGCCCAGTTCACCGAATTTACCTCGCCTACCCTGGTCACGTCGGACGCGGCGCGCCTGCGCGCCTTCCACGCCAAGCATGGCGACGTGATCTTCAAGCCGCTCGATGGCATGGGCGGAGCCGGCATCTTCCTCATCGGCGCCGACGGCATGAACCTCGGCTCGGTGATCGAAACGCTCACCATGAATGGCGCCCGGACCATCATGGCGCAGCGTTACATCCCGGCGATCGTCAAGGGCGACAAGCGCATCCTCGTCATCGACGGCGAGCCGGTGCCGTTCGCGCTGGCGCGCATCCCGCAGGGCACTGAAATTCGAGGCAACCTGGCCGCCGGCGGCATCGGCGTGGCCCAGCCCCTGACCGCGTACGATATCCACATCGCCGAAACGATCGGCCCTTTGCTGGCCGAGCGCGGCCTGTTGCTGGTAGGATTGGATGTGATCGGCGACTTCCTTACCGAAGTCAATGTCACCAGCCCGACCTGCTTCCAGGAGATCACCGACCAGGCGGGCTTCGACGTGGCGGCGATGTTCATCGACGCCGTCGAGCGGCGCAGCAAGGGAAAGTAAGGCAAACATATTATGGTAGGCATTCTGTTGATGACCCATGCACCGCTCGGGCAGGCCTTCGTGGCTGCGGTGGCGCACGTATTCCGCGGCCCCACCGAGCATTTCGAGGCGATCGACGTCACCGCCGACCAGGACCTGGGCGAGGTGCATGAACTGGCGCGCGAAGCGATCTGCCGCCTCGACGACGGCGCCGGGGTGCTGGTGATCACCGACATCAAGGGCGGCACGCCGGCCAACTGCTGCAACTCGCTGGCCGACGCCGGGCGGGTCGAAGTCATCGCCGGCATCAGCCTGCCGATGCTGCTGCGCGCGATCACCTATCGGCGCGACACGCTCGACGTGGTGGTCGAAATGGCGCTGGCCGGCGCGCAGAGCGGCGCGGTACGGGTCGACAATCGGATCAGGGTAGGACCGGCGTAAAAGGCGATTGGGCGGTGGCTGCGGCCACCAGGTGTGCGAATGTGCAGGATCCGTGTGAAGAGACGACAAAAAAATGATTCAACAAGATCTGGAAATTATCAACAAGCTGGGTTTGCATGCGCGCGCCTCCGCCAAATTCACGCAGCTGGCCGCGAAGTTTTCGAGCGACGTCTGGCTCACGCGTAACGCGCGCCGCATCAACGCCAAGTCGATCATGGGCGTGATGATGCTGGCGGCCGGGAAGGGCGCCAAAGTCACCCTGGAAGCCGACGGCGCCGATGAAAAGGAATGTGTCGAGGCGCTCACCGCGCTGATCAACGACAAATTCGGCGAAGGCGAGTAATGCCGGTCGGACGCACCTCCAGCGGTTCATCCATGGCATCGTTTACCTTGCACGGCATTCCCGTGTCGCGCGGTATCTCGATCGGCCGCGCGCACCTGCTCACGCCCGCCGCGCTCGACGTCAAGCACTACCTGGTGGCCGAAGAACACCTGGAGGCGGAGGTCAAGCGCCTGCAGGATGCCTTGGCCGACGTGCACCGCGGCCTGCAGGCGCTGTGGACCGACCTGCCCAAGGACGCGCCGACGGAGCTGGGCGCGTTCATCGACGTGCACGCCCTGATTCTGTCGGATCCGATGATTTCGGAAGCGCCGCTCGACATCATCCGCACGCGTCACTACAACGCCGAGTGGGCGCTGGTGACCCAGATCGACGAATTGTCGGCGCAGTTCGACGAAATCGAAGACCTGTACCTGCGCGAGCGCAAGGCCGATATCCAGCAGGTGGCCGAACGGGTGCTCAAGGTCTTGATGGGCACCGCCCAACTGGCGCCGGCGCCGCTCTCCGACGATCAGTTCCAGCCGCAGATGATCGTCGTCGCGCACGACATTTCGCCGGCCGACATGCTGCAGTTCCGCGACCGCTCCTTCATCGGCTTCGTGACCGACGTCGGCGGGCAGAACTCGCACACGGCGATCGTCGCGCGCAGCCTCGATATTCCGGCTGCGGTGGGCATGTCGCAGGCCTCGCAGCTGATCGAGCAGGACGACTGGGTGATCATCGACGGCGATGCCGGCGTGGTGATCTGCAATCCGAGCACCCTGGTGCTGGAGCAGTACCGGGCGCGCCAGGCGGCCATGCTCAAGGCGCGCAAGAAGCTCTCGAAGCTCAAGAAAACCCCGGCGATTACGCGCGACGGCACCGTGATCACCTTGCTGGCCAATATCGAGCTGCCGGACGACTGTCCGCACGCGCTCGAATGCGGGGCCGAGGGCGTGGGCCTGTTCCGCTCCGAGTTCCTGTTCATGGGCCGCGGCGGGCAAGCGCACAAGATTCCGAGCGAGGACGAACAGTTCGAGCAGTACCGCAAGGCGGTGGTGGCGATGAAGGGGCGGCCGGTGACGATCCGCACGCTCGACATCGGCGCCGACAAGCCGCTCGACCAGACCGAGCACACCGCACTGAACCCGGCGCTGGGACTGCGCGCGATCCGCTATTGCCTGGCCGAGCCGCAGCTGTTCCTGACGCAGTTGCGCGCGATTCTGCGCGCGTCCGCGTTCGGCAAGGTGCGCTTGCTGATCCCGATGCTGTCGCACGTGTTCGAGATCGACCAGTGCCTGGCGATGGTGGAGCAGGCCAAGGCGCAGCTGCGCGATGCGGGGCAGAAGTACGATACGGCGATCGATGTGGGCGCGATGATCGAGATTCCGGCGGCGGCGCTGGCGCTGCCGATGTTCGTCAAGCGCATGAATTTTTTGTCGATCGGGACCAATGACCTGATCCAGTACACCCTGGCGATCGACCGGGTCGACTACGAAGTGGCGCATTTGTACGACCCGCTGCATCCGGCGATTTTGCAGCTGATCGCGATGACTATCATGGCCGGCAAAAAGGCGGGGATCGATGTGGCGGTGTGCGGCGAGATGGCCGGGGACGTGAAGTTGACGCGCCTGTTGCTGGGCATGGGGCTGCGCGAGTTCTCGATGCATCCGGCGCAGCTGCTGTCGGTCAAGCAGGAGATCTTGAATTGCGACCTGACCACCATCACGCCGCACACGCGCAAGATTTTACGCACCACCGAGCCGCATGCGATTGTGGAGGCGGTGCAGCAGTTGCAGGTGATTTGATTGCAGGTAGTTCCGCTCCCCCGTCGTTCCCCGCCCCAGTCGCGTCGTTCCCGCGAAGGCGGGAACCCAAGTTTTCTCAGGTAATCGACGATGCCTTGGGTTCCCGCCTTCGCGGGAACGACGGTTTTTAGTTTAGCGGTTTTATCATTTTTTCGAATCTCATGTCATCCATTGGAATAGTCTCCCCGCAAGCGATGCGCTTTGCCGAACCGCTGCGGTTGCAGGGCGGTGGCGCCCTGGCCGAGTACACCCTGGTGTACGAAACCTACGGCACCCTCAACGCCGACAAATCGAACGCGGTGCTGGTCTGCCACGCCCTGAACGCCTCGCACCACGTGGCCGGCACCTACGAGGGCGATCCGAAAAACACCGGCTGGTGGAACAATATGGTCGGTCCCGGCAAACCGCTCGACACCGACCGCTTCTTCGTCATCGGCGTCAACAACCTCGGCTCCTGCTTCGGCTCCACCGGCCCGATGCACCTCAATCCGGCCACCGGCAAGCCCTATGGCGCCTCCTTCCCCGTGGTGACGGTGGAAGATTGGGTCGCCGCGCAGGCGCGCCTGGCCGATGCCCTCGGCATCGCGCAGTTCGCGGCCGTCATGGGCGGCTCGCTGGGCGGCATGCAGGCGCTCGCGTGGAGCATCATGTTCCCCGACCGCCTGCGCCACTGCGTCGTGATCGCCTCCACCCCCAAGCTGTCGGCGCAAAACATCGCCTTCAACGACGTGGCGCGCCAGGCCATCCTGTCGGACCCGGATTACCGCGGCGGCGACTTCTACGCGCACGGCGTGGTGCCCAAGAATGGCCTGCGCGTGGCGCGCATGGTCGGCCACATCACCTACCTGTCGAACGACGACATGGCCGAAAAATTCGGCCGTAAGCTACGTAACGCGGCCGAGAGCAACGACTACAAATTCGACTTCGGAATCGACTTCGAAATCGAGTCCTATCTGCGCTACCAGGGCGACAAGTTTTCGGAATATTTTGATGCCAATACCTACCTCCTGATCACCAAGGCGCTCGACTACTTCGACCCGGCGCGCGAATTCGGCGGCTCGCTCACGCGCGCGCTGGCCGGCACCAAGGCTGAATTTTTCGTCGCCTCGTTCACCACCGACTGGCGCTTTTCGCCCGAACGCTCGCGCGAGATCGTCGAGGCGCTGGTATGCAACCGGCGCCGCGTGACCTACGCCGAAATCGACGCCCCGCACGGCCACGACGCCTTCCTGCTGGAGGACGAGCGTTACATGAACATGGTGCGCGCCTATTACCAGCGCATCTGGGAAGCCATGCCGGTGAAAGGACAAGCATGAATTTCGAAGACCTCTCCAGCCTGCGCCCCGACCTGGCGTTCATCGCGCACTGGGTGCCGGAACAGTCGCACGTGCTCGACGTGGGCTGCGGCGACGGCGCCATGCTGCGCTATCTCCAGAGCGGCAAGGGCTGCACCGGCTACGGCATCGAGATCGCCGACGCCTCGCTGCTGGCCAGCGCGCGGCGCGGCATCAACGTGATCCAGCAGGACATGGAAAAAGGCCTCGGCCTGTTCGGCGATAATTCCTTCGATACGGTGCTGTGCCTGTCGTCCCTGCAGATGATGCAGCACGTCGAGGCGCTGCTGCGCGATATCGTGCGGGTGGGCGCCGAAGCGATCGTCTCCTTCCCCAATTTCGCTTACTGGCCGCACCGGATGGCGCTGCTCAAGGGGCGCATGCCGGTGTCCAAGTCGCTGCCCTACCAATGGTACGACACCCCCAACGTGCGCTGCGCCACGATTTACGATTTCGAGGAACTTGCGGAAGAATGCGGCCTCGAAGTACTGGAGCGGGTTGCGCTGGCCGATGGCAAGCCGGTATCCTTCCTGCCCAACCTGCGCGGCAGCCTGGCCGTGTTCCGGCTGCGCAAAAAGGCGCAGGCGGCGGCGTGAACGTGTTGGTGAACCTTATCGTGTGCGACTTTATGGGATTTCCTGCGATGATGGTGTTATCAAATACATAGCAGGAATTGAAACATGCATAAGATTAAACCCCTTCTCCTAGCCTTGACCTTCGGCGCCTGCACGGTGCTGGCCAGTGCCCAACCGTTGCCGATGCCCATACCAAGCAAGGCCGCGGTGCAGGATGGCATCCAGGTGCGGCCGATGCCGCGCTACCGCGTGCTCGCGTCCGCCGAAAAAATGGATCAGCAGGCGGCGCAGCAATATACGCAACTGATGGGCCAGGCCCAGCAGAAGGGCGCGCTGGTGCCGGACGACCATCCCCAGGTGGTGCGCCTGCGCACCATTGCCAAACGCATCATTCCGTACGCCACGCGCTGGAATCCCGAGGCGGCCAAATGGAAGTGGCAGGTCAACCTGCTCTCGTCCAAGCAGGTGAACGCTTTTTGCATGCCGGGCGGTCGCATCGCGTTTTTCAGCGGCATCCTTACCAGCCTGAACCTGACCGACGATGAAGTGGCCGCCATCATGGGCCACGAAATTTCGCACGCCCTGCGCGAGCACGGGCGCGAGCAGATGGTCAAGTCGACCGCCACCAACGTCGGCGCACGGCTGGGCGGCGCGGTCATCGCGGCGGTGCTCGGCATCGATCCCGGCGTTACCGATACGGTTGCCCAGTACGGTGCGCAGTTCGCCTCGCTCAAATTCTCGCGCGACGACGAACGCGAAGCCGACCTGATCGGCCTGGACCTGGCCGCGCGCGCCGGTTACGATCCGCGCGCCGGCATCGTCCTGTGGCAAAAAATGGCGGCGGCGGGCGATGGGGCGCCGCCGGCGTGGCTGTCGACCCACCCGGGCGGCAAGGAACGCATCCGCCAGATGGAAGAGCACATGAACGTGCTGCTGCCGCTGTATGCGCGCAGCCAGAACACCTCGGTGGCGCAATTGCCGCCGTACCGGTCCGGTGCGCCCAACTGAATGGGACGGCAGGCCAAGGCCAATGCGGTCGTTCCGCTGCCGGTGCGCGATGGCGTCGCGCCCAGTTATTTATGGCTGGACGATAACCCGCCGGGCGGCGCACTGGCGTTTCTCGCCGCGCACTTTGGCGACGTGGGCGAAGCCGTCTGGCGCGACCGCATGGCGCGCGGCGAGGTGGTCGATGCCAGCGGAGCGCTGCTCGGCCCGGACAGCGTGCTGCGGCGCGGCATGCGCATCTGGTATTACCGCGAACTCGACGCCGAAACTCCGATTCCGTTCGAGGAAGAGATCCTGTTTCGCGACGACCATCTGCTGGTGGTCGACAAGCCGCATTTCTTGCCGATGACGCCAGGCGGGCGCTTCCTGCACGAAACTTTGCTGGTGCGGCTGAAGAACAAGACCGGTTTGACGCAGCTGACCCCGATTCACCGGCTCGACCGCGAAACGGCAGGGGTGGTGATTTTTTCGGTCCGGGAGGAAAGCCGCGGCGCCTACCAGTCGCTGTTCCAGAAACGCCAGGTGCGCAAGGAGTACGAAGCGCTGGCCGCGCCCTTGCCGGCGCTGACGTTTCCGCTGGTGCGCCGCAGCCGCATGGTCGAAGGCAAGCCGTTTTTTCGCATGCAGGAAGTGGCGGGCGAGCCGAATTCGGAAAGCGTGATCGATGTGATTGGCGCGCACGGCGACACCATGCTGTACCGCCTGCAGCCGCACACAGGCCGCAAGCACCAGCTGCGGGTGCACATGGCCGCGCTGGGCGCGCCGATCATCAACGACTCGTTTTATCCCGACGCGCTGCCGTGCAAGGACGACGATTTCGCCAACCCGCTCAAGCTGCTTTCGCGCAGCATCGGCTTCGACGATCCCTTGAGCGGGCAGGCGCGCCGTTTCGAAAGCCTGCGCACCCTGTAGCCGTAGCCTCGCGTTTGAAAACCGGGGTACTCGCATTCGACGACCTTGTTGACGCGAACGCGCTGCCATTGATGCGCAGATACTGTACGCGCGTCATTCTGGCTGGTGGCACACCGCTTCCACATTATTGCCTTCCGGGTCGATCACGAAGGCGCCATAGTAGTGAGCGTGATAATGCGGGCGCAGGCCTGGGGCACCATTGTCTTTTCCTCCGGCGCTGATCGCCGCGCGGTAAAAAGCATCCACTTGCGCACGCGTTTCTGCCCGCCACGCCAAGTGACAGCCGGTCGTCGCTGCCGGGCCCCCGTATGGTGATGGGCCATCAATGAACCATACATCGGCCTTTTTGCCGTCAGGCTCAGAGGAGTCAGGGTAAGCAAATCCCACCATGTTCGCTCCGTAGTTGCCTTCGAAGCATACGCTGTAGCCCAATGGTGCAAGCGCCGCACTGTAGAACGCTTTGGCGCGACCAATATCGGTCACGCGGAAAGTCATGTGGTCAAGCATGATGAATCACTCCTGAGGTGGATTAGTCGTGTGCGTCTCGCACATCACTACTGTATATGGATACAGTATTGATGGCAAGAGGATTAACGTTATCCAAACCTCAATCTTGGCGGCGCGTGCTGCCGCCGGAAGCGACGGTTCAGATGCGGTAATCGATGATCAGCGGGGCATGATCCGAAAACCGCTCATCCTTGTAGATGAACACTTCCTTGGCTTGCGCGGCAATGCCAGGGGTTGCCACGTGATAATCGATGCGCCACCCGACGTTCTTGGCGTAGGCTTGGCCGCGGTTGCTCCACCAGGTGTATTGCTCCGGGCGCTTGTCGATGCCACGGTGCACGTCCACGAAGCCGACTTCATCGAACACACGGGTCAGCCAGGCGCGTTCTTCCGGCAGGAATCCCGAGTTTTTCTTGTTCCCTTTGAAGTTTTTCAGGTCGATTTCATGGTGGGCAATATTCCAGTCGCCGCAGATGACCACTTCGCGGCCCTCGGCGCGCAATTCGAGCAGATGCGGCAGGAACACTTCCATGAAGCGGAACTTGGCTTCCTGGCGTTCGGGCGAGGAGGAGCCGGACGGGCAATAGACCGAAATGATAGTCAGGCTGCCGAAATCGCAGCGCACGTAGCGCCCTTCGGCATCGAATTCCGGGCTGCCGAAGCCGGTGCGCACTGTGTCGGGCTTGGTGCGGCTGTAGATGCCGGTGCCGGAATAACCTTTTTTCTCGGCGTAATGGAAATGGCCGTGATAGCCGCCCGGCGTCAGGAATTCCTCTGTCATGTCGGGCAACTGCGCCTTGAGCTCCTGGACGCAGACGAAATCGGCGGTCTGGGTGGCCATCCAGTTGAAAAAGCCCTTCTTGTGAGCGGAGCGGATCCCGTTCAGGTTCGCGGAAATAATTTTTGGCATGGTTCCAGGGGGTATGGAGGGTGGCGTAAAATAGCGCCACTTTTCTATATGAACAAATGAGGTCGTCGTGAATAATTTGCGCCAACAGTTTATCGCGTTTTCGGTGTCGGCGGGCGTGTTGCGCTTCGGCGAGTTCACCACCAAGGCTGGCCGCCTGTCGCCGTATTTCTTCAATGCCGGCCTGTTCCATGACGGCGCCACCCTGGCCCAGCTGGCCCAGTTTTACGCGCAGACCCTGATCGACTCGGGAATCGAGTTCGACATGCTGTTCGGGCCGGCCTACAAGGGCATCACCCTGGCGTCCGCCACGGCGGTGGCGCTGGCGGGCAAGGGGCACAATACTTCGTTTGCCTACAACCGCAAGGAAGCCAAGGACCATGGCGAGGGCGGCACCATTGTCGGCGCCAAGCTGGCCGGCAAGGTCGTGATTATCGACGATGTGATTTCGGCCGGCACCTCGGTACGCGAATCGGTCGACATGATCCGCGCCGCCGGCGCCGAGCCGTGTGCCGTGCTGATCGCGCTCGACCGCATGGAGCGTTCGGGCAAGGATGGCGAATTGTCACCGAGTTCGGCGGTCCAGCAAGTCAGCCAGGAATTCAATATTCCGGTGGTGTCGATCGGGAACCTGGAGGATTTGTTCACTTACCTGAATGCCGCCGGGGCCGATCCGGCGATGGCGCAGTACAAGGATGCCGTGTCGGCGTACCGGACGCGCTACGGGGTGTAAGGCGGCGCGCGTCACGCGGCTCCGTGCATGTGCGTTTCGGCTGGGCTGGGTTGGGCTGGGCTGGCCGGTTGCATGGCCGCGTTCGCGCACGGACGGTGCCGCTGTGCGCCGTTTGCAGGTAAACATATCGTCGCGCTCGAACTGCTTCTCGACTTAACTTTGTCGATGCCAGGGCAGGCGGAAAAACGTTGAAAGGGGCGAGCTAGCAACGGTCTGCTAGAGTGCGCCTGAGCGCCCTCGCGCTCGCCTCACTCACATGCCTATCTCCGGGATTCCCTTTCCATGCGCACTTTTTCATACTGGCTTTGCTTCGCACTCGTCCCGGCACACGTGTTAGGCTTGCTGCTAGCCTTGCTACCTCTGGGGGGCATTGTCTTTCCTGGCTGGTCGCTGTTCGAATTGCTTTTTTTGTTTAGCTCGCTCATTCCGCGGATAGTTGCGCAGTCTGTCCCGTACATCCTCGCCTGGCTGTTGTATCTCGTTATGCTCGCGGAGAGCGCGTACCGCCATCGTACGCCGGCCTGCCGCTTGTGCTTTGCTATCTTGGCGCCGTTTCATTACTTGTCGCGATCGTTGTGCTAGTGCTGTCCTCTGTCTATCAAACGGGATACGGTTTTCTGAGTGCCATGATCGCCTTCCCCGCCACCATCTGCATACCGTGGGGTTTTTTTCTCACAGAGTTATTGAGCTTTCGTAAGCGCAATACCTAAGGGACAGAAAACCCAAGTGACGTCATGTTCGTCAACATGGGCAAGCCTCACTTGACCGCAGCTTGTTTGCGCGCCGTCAATCGCGTTCAGCCCTGCGCTAACTCCTGCATTCTGCCGGCCGCGCCCGCCAGGGCCTGCTCGCGGCACAAGCGGTCCACTGTTTTCAGCAACACCGGCATGCGATGCGGCCCGTGCATGGCCGCGATGTGTTCCTTGGCCTGTGCCCGCTCAAGCCCGATGCAGGTGATGAACAGCGGCTTGATGCTGTCGCCGCGCAGCAGTTTGTATTCATCGCCGATACCGGCATACGCCGTTTTCGCCACGCCGATGATCCTGGCCTTGCCGTCCAGCGCATCGTAAAGATGCTTTCCCAAGCCCGCGTGTGAATGGCCGTCGAGGAACACGAAGCCATCGATGACAATGATTTCGGGAAGCTGGTCGAGTTCCCCCAGCAGGGCTAGGATGCACGGAAGCTCGCGCTTATAGAATTCCCCGGGAACATATTCGCTGACGCTAGCCTGCTTTTTGCTGACCGTCGCCACTGGCGCCACGTCATCCCAGCGCGCGAACAGCAAGCCTGCGGCGTAGCCGCAATCGGCATCGTATTGCACGTCGACCGCTAATATCATCAGGCATGTCTCCTCGGGGTAAACGAAGCCGGCCGCCAATATTTCTTAACCGGGGTCAGACCCCGGTTGAGTAACATGGACGGCCGGCATGGATGCGAGCGATGTCGCAGAGCCAGAAGGCGGGTATCAGCCCGCCAGTTTCTTCTTGAGCAGCTCGGTGACCTGGGCCGGGTTGGCCGTGCCCTTGGATGCTTTCATGGCTTGGCCGATCAGGGCATTGATGGCCGCTTCCTTGCCGGCGCGGTATTGCTCGACCGACTTGGCGTTGGCCGCCAGCACGTCGTCGACGATCTTTTCCAGCGCGCCGGTGTCGGAAATCTGACGCAGGCCTTTTTGCTCGATGATCGCATCGGCGATGTGTTCATCGTTCGACTTGGCTTCCCACATGCCCGCAAACACTTCCTTGGCGCTCTTGTTGGAAATCGTGCCGTCGGCGATGCGCTTGATCATCAGCGCCAGTTGCGACGCCTCCACCGGCGAATCGGCGATGTCGACGTTTTCGCGGTTCAGGGTCGAGGCCACGTCGCCCATCAGCCAGTTGGCCACGGTCTTTGCTTGCTCTTTTCCAGTCCTGGCGACCACGGCTTCAAAGTACGCGGCCATTTCTTTCGACGAGGTCAGGAACAGGCTGTCGTATTCCGGCAAGCCGTAATCGTTCGCGAAGCGCGCGCGCATGGCGGCCGGCAGTTCCGGCATGTCGGCCTTGATGCGTGCGACCCATTCGTCGGAAATGAGCAGCGGCGGCAAGTCCGGATCGGGGAAGTAGCGGTAATCCTGCGCATCTTCCTTGGTCCGCATCGAGCGCGTTTCCTTCTTGTCCGGATCCCACAGGCGCGTGGCCTGCTGAACCTTGCCGCCATCTTCGATCAAGTCGATCTGGCGCCGCACTTCATAGGCGATTGCTTCTTCCATGAAACGGAACGAGTTCAGATTCTTGATTTCACAGCGCGTACCCAGTTCGGTCGTGCCGACCGGACGCACCGACACGTTGACGTCGCAGCGGAACGAGCCTTCCTGCATGTTGCCGTCGCACACACCCAGCCACACGACCAGGGTATGCAATGCCTTGGCATACGCCACCGCTTCGGCCGCGCTGCGCATTTCCGGCTCGGACACGATTTCCAGCAGCGGCGTACCGGCGCGGTTCAGGTCGATGCCGGTCATGCCCGCGTAGTCTTCGTGCAGCGACTTGCCGGCATCTTCTTCCAGGTGGGCGCGGGTCAGGTTGACGGTCTTGGTCTGGAACTGGCCATCTTTTTCGAAGCCGAAGGTAATCTTGCCGCCGATGACGACCGGATCGGCGAACTGGCTGATCTGGTAACCCTTGGGCAAATCCGGATAAAAGTAGTTTTTGCGCGCAAACACCGATTCCGGCGCGATCTTCGCGTCCACCGCCAGGCCGAAGCGGATCGCGCGTTCCACCGCGCCGCGGTTCATCACCGGCAGCACACCAGGCAGCGCCAGGTCGACCGGGCTGGCCTGGGTGTTCGGCTCGGCGCCGAACTGAATCGAACTGCCGCTGAAAATCTTGGAGTTGGTCGTGAGCTGCACGTGGTTCTCAAGACCGATGACGACTTCCCATTGCATAGTGTTCTCTTTTCTTGTCAGGTTGCCGGTGCGCACCTTGTACGCACCCGGCGAAATCAGATGCCGGCCGGCGCCCGCGTGTGCCAGTCGGTCGCCAACTGGTATTGGTGGGCAATATTGAGCAGCTTGGCTTCGGCAAAGTAATTGCCGATGATTTGCAGGCCCACGGGGCGTTTGCTGTTCTTTTCGCCCTGGCCGAAGCCGCACGGGACCGACATGCCGGGCAAACCAGCCAGGCTGGTCGACAAGGTAAAGATGTCGGCCAGGTAGTTGGCAACCGGGTCGTTGGTCTTGTCGCCCAGGTCCCAGGCGACGGTCGGCGCGACCGGGCCCATGATGACGTCGCAGGTAGTGCCCAGCGCGGCCTGGAAGTCGTCGGCGATCAGGCGCCGGATCTTTTGGGCTTGCAGGTAGTAGGCGTCGTAGTAGCCATGGCACAACACATAGGTGCCGACCAGGATGCGGCGCTGCACTTCCGGGCCGAAACCTTCGGCGCGCGACTTGCGGTACATCTCTTCCAGGTTCTTGTATTCGCTGGCGCGGTGGCCGTAGCGCACGCCATCGAAGCGCGACAGGTTGGACGACGCTTCGGCCGGGGCGATGATGTAGTAAACCGGGATCGACAGGGATGTCTTGGGCAGTGAAATGTCAACCAGGGTCGCGCCAAGTTTCACGAATTCATCGAGCGCGGCGCGCACCGCCTGTTCGACATCGGCCGCCAGGCCTTCGCCGAAGTATTCTTTTGGCAAGCCGATACGCAAGCCCTTGAGCGGAACGTTCAGGTCGCGCGTGAAGTCTTCGCGCACATTGCCCTGTTCTGGTGTCAGGCTGGTCGAGTCGCGCGCATCGAAGCCGACCATTTCACCCAGCAGCATGGCGCAGTCTTCGGCGGTCTGGGCGATCGGGCCGCCCTGGTCGAGCGAGGAAGCGAAGGCGATCATGCCGAAGCGCGATACCCGGCCATAGGTCGGCTTGATGCCGGTGACGCCGCAAAACGCGGCCGGCTGGCGGATCGAGCCGCCGGTGTCGGTGGCGGTGGCGGCCGGCGCCAGGCGCGCGGCAACCGCCGCGGCCGAGCCGCCCGAGGAGCCGCCCGGCACGGCCAGGGTGTCCCACGGATTCTTGACGGCGCCGAAGGCCGAGTTTTCGTTCGACGAACCCATCGCGAATTCGTCGCAGTTGAGCTTGCCCAGGGTGACCATGCCGGCGTGCTTGAATTTGTCGACCACGGTGGCATCGAACGGGCTGGTGTAGTTGGCCAGCATCTTCGAGCCGGCGGTCGAACGCCAACCCTGGGTGACGAAAATGTCCTTGTGTGCGATCGGAATGCCGGTCAGCGGGCCGGCATTGCCGGACGCGAGGCGCACATCGGCGGCGCGCGCTTGTTCAAGCGACAAGGCTTCGTCGATCTGCAGGAAGGCGTTCAGCTCGCTCGCCTTGGCGCGCTGCAGGAAGTGGGTGGTCAGCTCGGTGGCTGAAA
Source organism: Massilia antarctica (assembly GCF_015689335.1). GTDB lineage: Bacteria > Pseudomonadota > Gammaproteobacteria > Burkholderiales > Burkholderiaceae_D > Telluria_A > Telluria_A antarctica. The sequence continues at coordinate 2,851,609 of NZ_CP065053.1, forward strand.
CCTGTTTCGCGTGCAAGAGCGCGGACAGCTGTTGAAGAGTTTTTGTATGCATGGGGGATGCTCGACTGACGTAATTGCTCGGTTTGCTCGGTAAGCGATGGCGCGCATGGCGCTCATCGGACGACGAAGGTGGGCGACCGTTATTCGATCACTTGCGGCACCAGATACAGGCCGTCCTGGGTCTTCGGCGCCGGCGCCTGATAGGCTTCGCGCGCGTTTTCCTCGGTCACGACGTCGTCGCGCAGGCGCAGCGGCAGCTTGCCCAGGATGGCGGCCAGCGGGTGCGACAGCGGCTCCACGCCAGTGGTGTCGACTTCCTTCATCTGCTCGGCCAGGGCGAAAATGCCGTTCAATTCCACCAGGGCGGTCTCGGCGTGAGCCTCGTCCATCTCGAGTTTGGACAGATAGGCGATTCGATTTACATCTGATAGTGTCAGGGACATGGAATTTGCGCGGCGCGGGCCGCGTTCAAAATGTGGTGGACGAATAGTGAAGTTTCGATAACAGAGCGCTAAAGCCGATAAAAGCTTCCTAAAGGCCCTGATCTCACAGGGGGAATAGGCGCGCAAAACACCGGTTTTTCAGCATTTAACGCACAAATTATAAGGTAGAATGGCGGGCTAATGCGTTGTCGGCGCCGAATAGGAGTGGCCGCAGCATGCAAACGGCCGTGCCGGTGCGGGAAGGTAGCGCGCGGCGGCTGTATATTTCGTAGCGTTTTTCTACTCATTTTAATGCTTACGCGCAGCCCGTTGCGCATCAGGACACTCATGTTTGGTTTTTTACGCAGCTACTTTTCCCGCGATCTGGCCATTGACCTCGGTACGGCGAACACCCTGATTTATGTGCGCGGCGAGGGCATCCTCCTTGACGAACCCTCCGTCGTTGCGATCCGCCAGGAAGGCGGCCCGAACGGCAAAAAGACGATTCAGGCAGTCGGCACGCAGGCCAAGCAAATGCTCGGCAAGGTCCCGGGCAATATCGAAGCGATCCGCCCGATGAAAGATGGCGTGATCGCCGACTTCACCGTCACCGAGCAGATGCTCAAGCAGTTCATCCGCATGGTGCACGACTCCAAGGTGTTCCGTCCTTCCCCCCGCATCATCATCTGCGTTCCCTGCGGTTCGACCCAGGTCGAACGGCGCGCGATCCGCGAATCGGCGCTCGGCGCCGGTGCCTCCCAGGTGTACCTGATCGAAGAACCGATGGCCGCGGCCATCGGCGCCGGCTTGCCGGTGTCGGAAGCGACCGGCTCGATGGTGGTCGACATCGGCGGCGGCACCACCGAAGTGGGCATCATTTCGCTGGGCGGCATGGTCTACAAGGGTTCGGTACGGGTGGGCGGCGACAAGTTCGACGAAGCCATCGTCAACTACATCCGCCGCAACTACGGCATGCTGATCGGCGAACAGACGGCCGAAGCCATCAAGAAGGCCATCGGTTCGGCCTTCCCCGGTTCGGAAGTGAAGGAAATGGAAGTCAAGGGCCGCAACCTGTCCGAAGGCATCCCGCGTTCGTTTACTATTTCGTCGAACGAGATTCTCGAAGCGCTGACCGACCCGCTCAACAACATCGTCTCGGCCGTCAAGAACGCGCTCGAGCAGACCCCGCCGGAACTGGGTGCCGACATCGCCGAAAAAGGCATGATGCTCACCGGCGGCGGCGCCCTGCTGCGCGACCTCGACCGCCTGCTGATGGAAGAAACCGGCTTGCCGGTGCTGGTCGCCGAAGATCCGCTGACCTGCGTGGTGCGCGGCTCCGGCATGGCGCTCGAGCGGATGGACAAGCTCGGCTCGATCTTCTCGTACGAGTAAGTCCGAGCCCGCCGCCCGCCGTGTTGGCGAGCCGCGTGCGCGTGCTTGCACTGCCGGCGCGGCCGGCGTACCGTTCAGATCTTCGGCTTGCAATGCGTTGTAAAACCAGGGACAGACCCAGTTGAACAATGCATGCAAGCCGGAGGTCTGACCCCCGTGCCGCAGCGGGACAGGTTCTTAGCACCGATTATTGGATTTCATGGAATACAGTCCTCCGCCACTCTTCAAGCAAGGCGCCCCTGCCCGGGTCAAGGTGACGGTGTTCGCGTTTATTTCGATCGTCCTGCTGATGGTCGATGCCCGCATGCATGCGCTCGATACGGTGCGCCAGGTGGCCGGTACCGTCCTTTATCCGCTGCAAGTGGCGGCCCTGGTGCCGCGTGACGCGCTGGCCAGCATGGGCAGCTACTTTTCTTCCATTTCCTCGCTCAAGCAGGAAGTGCGCGACCTCCAGATCGCCCAGGTCGCCGTCGCCGAAAAACTCCAGCAAGCCCAGCTCCAGACCGCCGAAAACGCCCAGTTGCGCAAACTGATGGGCGCGCGCGAGCATGTGCCGGTCAAGACCATGCTCAGCGAGATCCTGTACGACGCGCGCGACAGTTCCAGCCGCAAGATCGTGCTCGACCGCGGCACCCAGCAAGGCGTGGCCCTGGGCCAGCCGGTGATCGATAACGCCGGCGTGGTCGGCCAGGTCACGCGCGTGTTCCCGTTCACCGCCGAAGTGACCCTGCTGACCGACCGCGAACAGGCCATTCCGGTGCAGGTGCTGAGAAACGGCTTGCGCAGCGTGGCGTACGGGCGCGGCCAGTCCGGCACCCTCGATCTGCGCTTCGTGGCGCCGAACGCCGACATCCAGATCGGCGACGTGCTGATTACCTCGGGCCTGGACGGGGTCTATCCGGCCGGCCTGGCCGTGGCCAAGGTCAGCAAGGTCGAGAACAGCGCCGCCGGCGCCTTCGGTGGGGTGGTCTGCCAGCCGCTGGCCGGCATCGACCGCAATCGCCATCTGCTGATCATCACCTCGCTGCCGCAGCTGCCGGAGCGTCCGCCCGAGGAAGCGCCGCTACCGACCAGGAAAAACCTGCCCAAGATGACACCGATTAAAGAGGGCGCCGGCACGCCAGCCGGGGTCGATGCCCCGAAAGGCGCGGCGGCGCCCATTGCCGCCAAGGCGCCGGCCGCTCCGGCGCGCGGCGCCGCCAGGCCGGCTGCGCGCACGCCGGCTGCGCACCCGCCGGCGGCACCCGCCGCACCCAAGGAACCGACCCGATGAATCGCCCGCACTACATCCTGCTGCCCGTCAGTCCGCTGTTCATCGCGTTCAGCCTGACCTGCGCCTTCATGCTCAATCTGCTGCCCTGGGGGCACCTGGTGGGCGCGCCCGACTTCGTGGCGCTGGTGCTGGTATTCTGGGGCATCCACCAGCCGCGCAAGGTCGGCATCGGCGTCGCCTTTTTCATGGGCCTGCTGATGGACGTGCACGAAGCGACCCTGCTCGGCGAGAACGCGCTGGCCTACACCCTGCTGTCCTACCTGGCCATCATGATCCACCGCCGCGTGCTGTGGTTCCCGGTGCTGACCCAGGCCCTGCACGTGTTCCCCCTGCTGCTGGCCACGCAGGCGATCCAGGTGCTGGTGAGCGTGATCGTCTCGGGCAAATTCCTCGGCTGGCTGTACTTCATCGAGAGCGTGGTGGCCATCGCGCTGTGGCCCGTGATTACCTGGATGCTGCTGGCGCCCCAGCGGCGCGCCGTCGACCGCGACCACACGCGCCCGATTTGATGGTACGGCTGCGTCATGACTGAATTAACCAATAACGACCGCGAAATCCGCCTGTTCCGCCTGCGCGTGCTGGCATTGATCGCGCTGGTGTTCATCTGCTTCGGCGCGCTGATCGCGCGCCTGGTGTTCCTGCAGGTGGTCAAGCACGACGGCTTCGCGGCGCTGGCCGAGGACAACCGCATCGCCATCGTGCCGATCGTCCCCAACCGCGGCCTGATCGTCGACCGCAAGGGCGTGGTCCTGGCGCGCAACTACTCGGCCTATACGCTCGAAATTAACCCGTCCAAGCTGCACGCCACGCTCGACTCGGTGATCGACGAACTGTCCACCCTGATCGAGATCGAGCCCAAGGACCGCAAGCGCTTCAAGACCCTGCTGGCCGAGTCGAAGAATTTCGAGAGCGTGCCGCTGCGCACCCGCCTGACCGACGACGAAGTGGCGCGCTTCGCCGCCCAGCGCTTCCGCTTTCCCGGGGTCGAGGTGCAGGCGCGCCTGTTCCGCCAGTATCCGCTGGGCGAAACCGCTTCGCACGTGATCGGCTACATCGGCCGCATCAACCAGAAGGAAGCCAAGGATCTCGAAGACCGGCCCGACGAAGCGAACTACAACGGCACCGACCATATCGGCAAGGAAGGGCTGGAAAAGAGCTACGAAACGCAGCTGCACGGGCACACCGGCTACCAGAAGATCATCCGCACCGCCAGCGGACGCGCGGTCAGCATCCTGTCGCGCACCGAGGCCACCGCCGGCAGCAACCTGATTCTGTCGATCGACATCGAACTGCAAAAGATCATCGAAGAAGCCTTCGGCGAACGGCGCGGCGCGCTGGTGGCGATCGAGCCGGAGACGGGCGACATCCTGGCCTACGTGTCGCGTCCCGGGTTCGACCCCAACCTGTTCGTCGACGGCATCGATTCCCAAAGCTGGAACGAACTCAATACCTCGCTCGACCGCCCGCTGATGAACCGCCCGCTGCAGGGCACTTATCCGCCCGGCTCGACCTTCAAGCCGTTCATGGCGCTGGCCGCGCTGGAACTGGGCAAGCGCACGCAAAGCCACACGATTTCCGACCCCGGCTATTTCACCCTGGGCGGGCACACCTGGAAGGATGACAAGGCGGGCGGTCATGGCATGGTCAGCCTGACCGATTCGATCGTCATTTCATGCAATACCTATTACTACCAGCTCGGTAACGAACTCGGGATCGACGCGATCCACGACTTCATGAAGCCGTTCGGCTTCGGCCAGAAGACCGGGATCGACCTCGATAACGAAAAGACCGGGGTGCTGCCGTCGAAGGAGTGGAAGCGCGGCCGCTTCTCCAAGAACAAGCCGATGCAAAGCTGGGTCGGGGGCGACACCGTCAACGTCGCCATCGGCCAGGGCTTCAACAGCTACACCATGCTGCAGCTGTCGCACGCGGTGGCCACCCTGGCCAACAACGGCATCGTGATGAAGCCGCACCTGGTCAAGATCATCGAAGACAGCAGCACCCGCGCGCGCACCCTGACGGTGGCGCACGAGAGCGCGCGTATCGCGCTGCGCCAGGAGAACATCGATTTCGTCAAGCGCGCCATGGTCGGGGTGTCCGAGCGCGGCACCGGGCGGCCCGCGTTCGGCAACGCCGGCTATGTCGCGGCCGGCAAGACCGGCACCTCGCAGGCGGTCGGCCTGCGCCGCGGCGAAAAATACAACGCCAAGAACGTCAACGAGCGCCTGCGCGACAACTCGCTGTACATCACTTTCGCACCGGCCGACAAGCCGCGCATCGCGCTGGCCCTGATCGTCGAAAACGCCGGCTTCGGTGGCGCGGTGGCGGCGCCGATCGCGCGCAAGGCGCTCGACTACTACCTGCTGGGCAAGCGCCCGGCCGGCAAGGACGGCACCGTGATCCCCAAGGAAGACGTGGAGCTGCTGCCGCTGGAAGAGCTGAAAACCGATACGGCCACCGAAATGCCGTACAAGCCGGGCGCCGAAACGCCCGCGCCAAAGGACTGACACCATGCGCATCAATGAACGACGCTCGCTCTGGCGGCGCGTGAAACCCTACCTGCTGGTATTCGATGCGCCGCTGGCGATGGTCATCTTCATGCTGCTCTGTACCGGCCTGGTGACGATGTACTCGGCCGGCGCCGACTTCCCCGGCAGGGTCGAAGGCCAGCTGCGCAACATGATGATCGCTTTCCTGGTCATGTGGCTGGCGGCCCAGGTGTCGCCGCAAACCATGATGCGGATGGCGGTCCCGATCTACACGGTCGGCGTCACCCTGCTGGTGGCGGTATTCATGTTCGGCGTGATCAAGAAGGGCGCGCGCCGCTGGCTGCACATCGGCTTCGATATCCAGCCGTCCGAGATCATGAAAATCGCCATGCCGCTGATGCTGGCCTGGTACTTCCACCAGAAGGCGGGGCTGGTGCGCTGGCACTCCTTCCTGATCGCCACCGTGCTGCTGGCGGTGCCGGTGGGCCTGATCCAGCTGCAGCCCGACCTGGGCACCTCGCTGCTGGTGCTGGCCTCGGGCTTTTACGTGATCTTCCTGGCCGGCCTGTCGTGGAAGGCGTTGCTTGGCCTGTTCGTGGCCGGCGCCGGCAGCCTGCCGGTGGCCTGGTCCCTGATGCACGACTACCAGCGCGAGCGGGTGATGACCTTGATCGATCCGAACGCCGACCCGCTGGGCAAGGGCTTTCACATCATCCAGTCGACCATCGCGATCGGCTCCGGCGGAGTCAGTGGCAAGGGCTGGATGAAGGGCACCCAGGCCCACCTCGAATTCATCCCCGAGCGCACCACCGACTTCATTTTCTCGGTTTTCTCGGAGGAGTTCGGGCTGATCGGCTTCCTTGGCCTGCTGCTGCTGTACCTGCTGCTGATCGGGCGCGGCCTGATGATCGCGGCCAATGCGCCGACCTTGTTCACGCGCCTGCTGGCCGGCTCGATCACGATGATCTTCTTTACCTACGCCTTTGTGAACATGAGCATGGTCAGCGGCATCCTGCCGGTGGTCGGCGTGCCGCTGCCGTTCATGAGCTATGGCGGGACCGCTTTTGTGACCCTCGGACTCGGGGCAGGTATACTCATGAGTATCCAGCGGCACCGCAAGCTGGTGCAAACCTGACCACGGAGACACGATGGCGGTAACACGAACGCTTCCACTTTCCATTGCGCTCTGCGCACTGGCCCTATTACTGACTGCCTGCGGTACCGATTCGGAAGGCCATCGGCGCATGCTGCCGATGCCGGCTCCGGGCACCCCGGCGGCCAAACACGGCGACATCGGCCAGGATTTGCCGCGCATGCCGCGCGCCGGTTCCGGGCGCGGCGGCTACTACCAGGATGACGGCCCGGGCGACAATCCGCCGCCCAACCTGAACGACGTGCCGGACGCCATCGTCAAGGACGAACCGTATGCGCGCTACGCCAACCGGCCCTACGTCGTCTTCGGCAAGACCTACACGCCGCTGCTGAACGAGCAAGCCTTCAAGCAGCGCGGGGTGGGTAGCTGGTACGGCAAAAAATTCCATGGCCAGCGCACCTCGTCGGGGGAGCTGTACGACATGTACAAGATGACGGCGGCCCATCCGACCCTGCCGATTCCCTCGTACGCGCGCATTACCAGCCTCGATAGCGGCAAGCAGGTGGTGGTGCGGATCAATGACCGCGGGCCTTTCCATTCGAGCCGCGTGGTCGACGTGTCGTACACGGCGGCGCTCAAACTCGGCCTGCTCGGCAAGGGCAGTCACATGGTGGAGGTGGAACGGCTGCTGCCCAACGCGCAGGAGCGCATCGCCACCATCCGGCGCCTGACGCCGGAGCCGGATGGGGAAGTGAGCACGATGGCGGTGGACATGCCGCCGCCGGGCGAAAGCAGCGCGATGTTGGTGACGGCTCCGGCTCGGGCTCCGGTCCTGGCGCCGACGGCGAACGCACCGTCGGCGGCGGGCGCGGCGCCTGCTGCGACGCCGGGGTTTTACCTGCAGCTGGGCGCTTTTGCCCGCGCCGACAAGGCGGCCGACGTGCGCGCGCAGATCGCCGCCACGGGCGGGGCGCTGTCAAGCGTCGAAGTGGTGCAGGGCGGCGCGCTGCACCGCCTGTTCAGCGGCCCGTTCCCGAGCCGGGCCGACGCCATGCAGGCGCTGCGCGAGCTGCCTGCCACCTTGCGCCTCAAGCCCATCGTCGTGCAACGCTGATTCGCACCCGGCGCGCCGGCCTTATTTGCAGCTGCGCGATTCCTGGCCCGGAAAGCGCGCCACGATCGCATCGACCTTGGCCTTGGCGGCCGGTTCGAGCGCGCGGAAGCGGTAGGCCATCCTGGTCCCCTGGCTGGTGCGCCCGGCCACCTTGGCGCCGTTCACGCCCTGCTTGGTGAGCGTGGCCAGCAGGGTCTGGGCCGACGTCTCCGACTTGAACACGCCCAGCGAAATCGCATACTTCATCGGGCTGTTGTCGTTCATGATAAAGAAGCTGGTGATGCCGAGTTCCTTCAGTTCGGCCGCCTTGCGGTCGGCCGCTTCCTTGCTGCCCGCCGAAGGGATGAACACGATATGGCTGGTGACCTCGGGGACGGCGACGTCCTCGCGGGTCTGGCGGTGGCCCAGGGCCAGCGGCGAGAGCATGGCCTCGAAGCGGCGCGCATCGGCCGGCGCAAAATTTCCGACCACTGTGCAGGCCACCAGGTCCGGCTTGGGTTCCTGCTTCGGCTCCGGTTTGGGTTCCGGCTTCGGTTCCGGCTTCGGCGCGGCCGGCTTGGTCATCACCAGTACCGGCGTGGGCGGCGCGACCACCGGCTCGGGGTCCGCGGCCGCTTCCGCGTCGGGCGGCGGCACGGGACGGGCGGCGACCAGCTTGATGTTCTCGGTGGCGAGCTGGTTGCGCATGCGGCCCGGTTCGCGCTCGTTTTCCCTGAAGTTGCCGAGCATGCCCTGGCCGTACGCGAACAGCACGGCATTGACGGCAAGGAGGGTCCAAAATATGAATTTCAACACGGGCTATCCTGGAGTGGCGAAGACGTGACGGTGGAATGAAGGCCGATCAGGACGATATTATCGACGATTCGGTGGTCAAACGGGAGCCTGAGCACGGGAGCGATGTACTGGGCCGCGCCGCCCGAGACGATGCAGGTGCTGGCGCCATGCAGCGCGCAGGCGCGTTCGATGGCGCCGGCCTGCGCCGACAGGCAGCCGGACAGGATGGCGTCGGCGGTATTGTCGGCAAAGCCGGCCGGCAGGGTGGCGCCCGGTGCGACCTGGGGCAGCTGCGCCGTATTGCGCGCCAGCGAAGTCGCCATCAGGCCCAGGCCGGGCAGGATCATCCCGCCCAGGAACACGCCGTCGGCGCTGACCGCGTCGATGGTGGTGGCGGTGCCGCAGGTGGCGACGATGAGCGCCTGGCCTTGTGCCAGCGCGCGCGCGCCGAGCGCCGCGGCGAAACGGTCGCAGCCGAGCTGGGACGGATTGCGGTAGGCGTTGCGCATGCCGGCCAGCTGCGCCGTCGATGCGAACCAGCTGATCGCGGTGGTCGGAATCATCAGTTGCAGCTGGTCGTGCAGCTTGCCGCCGGCGACATTCGACACCAGCGCGCGCGTGACCGCGTGCTGGGCCCAGCTGGCCGGCAGGTGATTCAGGTCGGCGTGGGTGACGGCGCCGCTGGCGACCCAGGTGCCGGGCGCGGCGCCATCCTCGGCCAGGGCCCATTTGATGCGCGTATTGCCGGCGTCGATCAGCAGCAGCATCTCAGTGCTCCCGCACGCGCAGCGACACGTCGCCGGCGACGATGGCGATGCGCCCGCCGGCCGTGTCGAGCAGCAGGCGCGCGCCATCGTCGACGCCGGCGGCCACGCCTTCATGCAGGGTGATGGCGCGGTCGATGATGAGGACCGGCAGGCCCTGGTAAGCATGCAGGCGGTTCCAGCGCGCGCAGAAAGGCGCAAAGCCGCCTTGCGCGAACTGGCCGAGGTTCGCGGCCAGCACGCCGAGCAGCTGCGCCATGAGCGCATTGCGGTCCATCTGCGCCAGCCAGGGGGCGGCCGCCACCTTGCGGCCGATGCGTTCTTCGATCTCGTCGGGCATGAGCAGATTGAGGCCGATGCCGATCACCGCCCACACGCCGCCGCCGGGTGCCGCCTGGGTTTCGATCAGCACGCCGGCCAGCTTGGCGCCGTCGCGCAGCACGTCGTTGGGCCACTTGAGCTGGACCGGCACGCCGAGCGCGCCGAGGGCGTTGGCCAGCGCCACGCCCACGGCCAGCGGCAGCCCGGCCAGCTCGCGCAGCGGTCCGGCAAAATGCCAGGCCAGCGAAAACGTCAGCGCCGAACCGGGCGCCGACAGCCAGCTGCGTCCGGCGCGCCCGCGTCCGGCCGTCTGGTGCACGGCTACGCGCAGCACGGGGCGGCGCAGGCCGGCGGCGCGCGCCAGCAGGTCGGCGTTGGTCGATCCGGTTTCGGCCACGACTTCGATATCGATGCCGGCCGCGCCGCAGGCACTGGCGATGGCGGCGGCGTCCAGGCCCGCGCTGGCCGTGGCGACGAGGGCGTGGTTCATGGCGTTTCCCTGCGTGCCGTACGTGCCTCACGTGCCTTACGGGGCGCGTTGACGAAGGCCAGGTCGTACAGGGTATCGGGCAAAAGCCGCAGCAGCTTGGCCACCACCCCCATCTGCCACGGGATCACGCGGTAACTGGTGCCGGCGGCAATGGTGCGCGCGGCCCTGGCGGCAAAGCGCGCCGGCGACATCAGGAAGGGCATCGGATAAGCGTTATGTTTGGTCATGGGCGTATCGATGTAGCCGGGCGCGATGGTCACCACCTTGACGCCGTGCGGCTTGAGTTCGAGCCGCAGCGATTCGCAATAGACGCGCACTGCCGCCTTGGACGCGCTGTAGGCGCCGGCGCCGGGCAAGCCGCGCACGCCGGCCACGCTGCCGATGCCGACCAGGCGGCACGGCGTGGACTGCGCTTTCATGGTGGCGATGAAGGGCGCGAAAGTGGCCACGGTGGCGCTGACGTTGGTGGCGAGGATAGTGTCGAACACCGGCAGGTCTTCGGCGAATTCGGTCAGGGTGCCGACCGATATGCCGGCGCAGGCGATGACGATATCGGCGCCGCCCTGGCGTTCGATGAAATCAAGGGCGGCCGCTGCCAGCGCGGCGCGGTCGGTGACGTCGAGCGCATACACCAGATGGCGTTCGGGATTCGGCAATTGCGCGCGCAGGGTGTCGAGCGCGTCGCGGCGGCGTGCCACCAGGCCGACGGTGGCGCCGCGGGCGGCGTACTCGCGCGCCAGCGCCGCACCGAGCCCGCTCGACGCGCCGGTGATGAACACGCGGTTCATTGGGCGCGCGCCGGCATGATTATTTCTTTTCCGCTGCCGCTTTGGCGACCAGGTGATCCATCACTTGCAGCGCCATTTGCTGTTGCTGCGCTTCGGTCGCGACGGTCGCGCTGCTGCCGGCCAGGTTGGGCGACGTGATGTACTTGCCGGCGATGGCGACCTGCGGCCACTCCTTGACCTGGTACGACGCCACCATGCTGTTGGCGCGCGCAAGCTTGGCCTGGACGCCGAACGAGCGGTAGGCATCGGTGAATTTGGCGCGCTCGATGCCGGCGCTGGCGGCCCAGTCGAACACCTGCTCGTCGTTGGCGAAGCGCTGGTGCTGCTCGTGCATCGCGCTAAACACCCTGGCGTGGTATTGCGGCGCCAGGCCCATCGATTCGAGCGTGTAGTACAGGCGCTGCTGCGGCACCACGGCCGGCGTGTGGCCGAGGTGGACGCGCTTGAAGACGATCTTGTCGCCCTGCTTCTTGACCCACTCGGCCAGCGCCGGCTCGAAGCTGGCGCAGTGAGGGCAGTAGTAGGCGAAAAATTCGGTGACTTCGACTTTCTTGCCGGCGTCGGTGTTTTGCGCCTCGGGCAGGGTCTGGTAATCGGTGCCGTTGACGGGCGCCTCGGGCGACGCCGTTGCGTGGGCGCCGGCGCCGCACAGGGCCAGCGCGAGCATGATCTTGAAGAGAGTAGGCATGCGGATTTTCCGTAGTGTCGTGGGTTATTTCTGGTTGCGCACGATGGCGACGTCGATGCCGGCGTCGACCAGTTTGGCGCGCGCCTTGTTCATCGCTTCGACCTGTCCGTAAGGGCCGATGCGCACCCGGTGCAGCACGCCGCTGTCGTTGGCGCGCTCGCTGATGACGGCCTCGAAGCCGAGCAGGGCGAGCTTGGCGCGCGTGTTTTCGGCGTCGGCCACTTCGCGGAAGGCGCCGGCCTGCAGGTAGTAGGTGATTTTTTCCTCGGCTGCTTCGGCGGGCGCGGAAGGGGTCACGTTCTGGGCCGGCGCGTGTGCGGCGGCGGCCACCTGGGGTGGCGCCGGTGCCGGTGCGGGTGCCGGTTTTTCCGGCTTTTCAGGCTTTTCCTTCATGTTGGCGATGGCCGCGCCGAGCGGATCGGCTTCGGCCGGGGTGGCGGCCTTGGGCTTGTCGGTGATCTGCTTGTTGGCGGCGCGCGCCGCTTCCTTGTTCCCGTACAGCGGCTTGTTCGGATCGGCCGCCTGGCCGGCGGTCGGCTCGCCCATCTTGCCGGCCTTGCCGGTTTTGTCGGTAAATGGCGTCGCGCCCTTGGTGATCGCCAGCGCGACCGCGACAGCGATCACCAGGCCCACGATCAGGCCGATGACGATGCCGGTGAGGGTATTGCCTTGCTGGTGCTTGAGCGGTAGTTTGAGCCGAGGGCGGGAATCGCGTGTCATTGGAGCTTTCAATCGAAGAAACGGTTACATTTTTTCCGGCGCCGACACGCCGATCAGGGCCAGGCCGTTGCGCAGCACCTGGCGCGTGGCCGCGATCAGTGCCATGCGGGCCAGCTTGAGCGGCTCGTTGTCTTCTATCAGCACGCGCTCGGTGTTGTAGAAGCTGTGCAGGTCGGCCGCCAGCTCGCGCAGATAGAACGCCACCTGGTGCGGTCCCAGCTCTGCGCGGGCACGCGCCAGCATGTCGGGATAGGCCGCCAGGTTGGCCAGCAGTGCCATTTCGGTGGGAGCCGTCAGCGGCGCCAGGTCGACCGAGGACAGCGACGACAGGTCGGTGCCGAACTTGTCGAGCACGCGGCAGATGCGGGCGTGCGCGTAATGCACGTAGTGAACCGGATTTTCGTCGGTGGTCTTGAGGGCGACGTCGACGTCGAACACGAATTCGGTGTCGGCCTTGCGCGAGATGAGGAAGAAGCGCACGGCGTCGCGGCCCTTGTCAACGTCGCCGTTGCCGGACCATTCGATCAGGTCGCGCACCGTCACGTAGGAACCGGCACGCTTGGAGATCTTGACCTCTTCGCCGTCCTTCATGACGGTGACCATCTTGTGCAGCACGTAGTCGGGATAGCCCTGCGGGATATCGAGGCCGACCGCCTGCAGGCCGGCGCGCACGCGCGCGATGGTGCCATGGTGGTCGCTGCCCTGGATGTTGATGGCCTGGGCGAAGCCACGCTGCCATTTGACGACGTGGTAGGCCACGTCCGGCACGAAGTAGGTGAAGCCGCCTTCGGACTTGCGCATCACGCGGTCCTTGTCGTCGCCGTAGTCGGTGGTGCGCAGCCACAGCGCGCCGTCCTGCTCATAGGTCTTGCCGGCCTTGATCAGGGCCTCGACGGTTTTTTCGACCTTGCCGTCGGCGTACAGCGACGATTCGAGGTAGTAGTTATCGAACTTGACGCCGAAGGCTTGCAGGTCGATATCCTGCTCGTTGCGCAGGTAAGTGACGGCGAATGGGCGGATCGAATCGAGATCGTCGACATTGCCGCTGGCGGTGGCGGGCAGGCCGTCGCTGGCCGAGACGGTTTTGCCCGCCAGGTAATCGGTGGCGATGTCGGCGATGTAGTCGCCGTTGTAGGCCGACTCCGGCCATGCGGCGTCGCCCGGCTTGAAGCCGCGCGCGCGCGCCTGGACCGAATTGGCCAGGGTGGCGATCTGCACGCCGGCGTCGTTGTAATAGAACTCGCGGGTGACCGCGTAGCCTTGCGAATCGAACAGGGCGGCCAGGGCGTCGCCCAAGGCGGCCTGGCGGCCGTGGCCGACGTGCAGCGGACCGGTCGGATTGGCCGACACGAATTCGAGGATCACTTTCTTGCCGGCGCCGGCCTCGCTGCGGCCGTAATCCTTGCCCTCGGCGAGGATGGCCTTGACCACCGACTGCTTGGCGGCGGCGGCCACGCGCAGGTTGATGAAACCGGGGCCGGCGATATCGGCGCTGTCGACGAGGCCCTTGCCGGCCGGGTTATCGAGCAGCGCCGCGACGATTTTCTGGGCCAGCTCGCGCGGATTCATCTTGAGCTGCTTGGCCAGCTGCATGGCGATATTGCAGGCGATGTCGCCGTGCGACGGATCGCGCGGGCGCTCCAGGACCACGGACGGCGTGATGCCGGTGCCGTCGAGGACAGGGGTGAGGGCGGCCTGGAACAGGGCGGCGATTTCTTGTTTTTGTGAGGCGAGCATGAGCGGTGATCTGTAGAGTAGTCGAGCGGTGGCGGTGCCACGGGCAATAGTAGCTCAATTATACTGGTTTGCCGCCCCTCTGAGTCCGCCCGCGCAAGCCATCGATAGCGCCCCCACCCCCAGAATCCCCGAACCGGGGTCTGACCTCTGATTAGCAATGAAATCATTGTTTTCTACATCCTCGGCAGTAATAAGCCGGCTTGGCCGTCGCGCATGGAATCCCCGAACCGGGGCCTGACCTCTGATTAGCAATGAAACCGTTGTTTTCTACATCCTCGGCAGTAATAAGCCGGCTTGGCCGTCGCGCACGAGGCGGATGTGCCCGAGAGGACTTTTTCCACATGCAAAAGCGTTGATCTGCGAAAAATATTTCGAATCAGAGGTCAGACCCCGGTTGTAGGATTTTTTACTTGGGTAAGCGTTGGGCGTTGGAAGAATGTGTTGTCATAAAGGATCGTTTAAGCCTGTGCGGGGGGCTAACCCGGTACAATTGCACCTTTATAAAGTAGCGCAAAGCAGACCCGACCATGACCAACAAGCGCCCGACGCTCTCCATCAAACCCGCCGCGCCCAAGGCGGATAAAGCGGCGCCGCCGCGCATGCGCGCCAGTTTCGAGGTCAAGCCCGTGCTGCAGCCCGGCTATCGCCCCGATCTGAAACCCGATTCGCTCGCGCTGTGCCTGCTCGGTGCGGCCAATGCCGTGGCCCAGGTGCGCGGCGGCGCAGCGCTGCCGCAGGCGCTGCTGACCGCGTTCGGCGTGACCGCCGCCGCGCCCCAAGCGCGCGGGGCGATCCAGGATATCGCTTACCGCACCATGCGCCAGCTCGGCCGCAGCGAAACCTTGCTCGGCCTGATGACGTCGAAGGCGCCGGAGCCGCCGATGCTGGCCAGCCTGCTGTGCTGCGCCCTGACCCTGATCGATACGCCGGACGGCGCCGAGCCGCCGTATGAAGTATTTACCGTCGTCGACCAGGCCGTCACCGTGGCCAGTTCGCATCCGGACATGGCGCACGCCAAGGGCATGGTCAACGCCGTGCTGCGCCGCTTCCTGCGCGAACGCGAGGAGCTGCTCAAGACGGCGCTGATGCAGCCGGTGGCGCAATGGAATTATCCGCAGTGGTGGATCGACGCCGCCAAGGCCGCCTATCCCGGCAACTGGCAAGCCATCCTCGCGGCCGGCAACGCCCAGCCGCCATTGACTTTGCGCGTGAACGTGCGCAAGACGACGGTCGAGGCATACATACAATTGCTGGCCGGCGCCGGCATGGGCGCCACCCAGATCGGCCCGTCCGCCGTGCGCCTCGACAAGGCGCTGGGCGTGGCCCTGATTCCCGGTTTCGACGAGGGCCTGGCCTCGGTGCAGGACGCCGGCGCGCAGCTGGCCGCGCCGCTGCTCGATGTGCAGGACGGCATGCGCGTGCTGGACGCCTGCGCCGCGCCCGGCGGCAAGACCTGCCATCTGCTGGAACTGGCGCAGCTGGACCTGACCGCGCTCGATTCCGATCCCAAGCGCCTTGAGCGCGTCGGCGAAAATCTGGAACGCCTCGGCTTGAGCGCGACGCTCAAGGCGTTCGAGGCGCAGACCAGCGTGTGGTGGGATGGCCAGCAGTTCGACCGCATCCTGGCCGACGTGCCGTGCACGGCGTCGGGCATCGTGCGGCGTCACCCGGACATCCGCTGGCTGCGGCGCAAGGGCGATGCACTCCAACTTGCAACACTTTCGGCCAAAATTCTCGACAACCTTTGGCAGATGCTGCGCCCGAATGGTAAATTGCTGTTCGTGACATGTTCGCTCTGGCCCCAGGAATCGGAGGCGCAGGCCGCCGCATTCGCGGTGCGCCACAATGCGACCCGCCTCGCCGCGCCGGGACAGTTGCTTCCGACCGGTACCGCCGTGCAGGATCATGACGGATTGTTCTACGCCCTGTTTCAAAAAAACGCGACGTAACGGGTCCTTCGACTATGCGAACCTTTAAGATTCTGGCCCCCCTGTGACACAACGATTTTTCCGCCTTCTTGCCTGCCAGCTGCTGCTGATGTTCGCGTCCGTGTGCGCGTGCGTGCCGGCGTGGGCGGCGGACGTGGTCGACATCACGCATGCCCATATCGAGGCAACCGACGAGGGTTACCGCCTGGCGGCCAGCTATGCCTTCGAGTTGAACGAGGGGCTGGAAGACGCCATCAAGCATGGCGTGCAACTGTACTTCACCACCGAAATCGAACTGACCCGCCCGCGCTGGTACTGGTATGACGACAAGGCGGTGTCGGCGCGCCAGACCATCCGCATCTGGTACAACGTGCTCACGCGCCAGTACCATGTGTCGGCGCTGGGCAGCATGGCGCAGAGTTTTCTCACCCTGGACGACGCGATGGTGTTGATCCGCCGCCCCAGCCGCTGGGTGATCGCGCCGAAAGGAGCGCTCAAGCGCGGCGAGACGTACAACGTCACCGTGCGCATGTTCATGGACCGCGAACTGCTGCCCAAGCCGATGCAGGTCAATGCGCTGAACAATTCCGACTGGCGCCTGGCTTCCAAGAACAAAATCTTCCCCTACACGGCGGAATAAGCGGTGAATCAAGCCTTGCGCTATGCAGTGATGGTCGGCGCCGCCGTCGTCAGCATCCTGCTGTTCCTGCTCGCCTCGGCGTCCGACAATTCCGGCTTCTTCGACCGTTACTACACATGGCTGCTCGGCCTGAACGCGGCGGTGGCCGGCGCGCTGCTGGTGTTCGTGGTGGTGGCGCTGGCGCGCCTGTATTCGCGCTATAAAAGCGGCAAGTTCGGCTCGCGCCTGATGGCGCGCCTGGTGATCCTGTTCGCCGGCATCGGCATCCTGCCCGGCCTGGTCATCTTCCTGGTGTCGGTGCAGTTCGTGTCCAATTCGATCGAGTCCTGGTTCAACGTGAAGATCGAGGCGGCGCTGGAGTCGGGCGTGAGCCTGGGCGTCGCCGCGCTCGACCAGGCACGCAGCGAACTGGGGGCGGTCGGCGAGATCAGCGCGGCCACCATCGCCGGCCAGGATGTGCTGGCCTCGCACGATATCCTCACGCGCCTGGTGCGCGAGCAGGAGGGCATGCTCAGCGCCGTCATCGTGGGCCAGGATGGCAGGACGATCACCAGCGCGGCCGAAGGGCGGCGCGACCTGATGGCCGATTTGCCGACGCCGGCCATGCTGCTGCAGGCGGTGATGCCGGGCGGGTATTCGGTGGCCGAGGGCGGGGTGGAGCGCGATTTCAAGGATGTCAACGGCAACCACGGCGGCACGGCCAATGCGCTCGACGGCGCCACCAGCCTGCGCCTGCGCGTGGTGCTGGCCATTCCCGAGCCGCCGGGCGCCGCGCCGCGCTTTTTGCAGCTGATGCAGGCGGTGCCGGTCAAGCTGGCGCTCAACGCCGAGGTGCTGCGCAACGCCTACAGCGAATACCAGGAGCGCTTCGTGGCGCGCACCGGCTTGCGCAAGATGTATATCGAGACATTGACACTGACCTTGCTGCTGGCGATCTTCGGGGCGATCGCCAGCGCGTTTGTGATCGCCGGCAAACTGGCGCAGCCCTTGCTGGTGCTGGCCGAGGGCACGCGCGCGGTGGCCGAGGGCGACCTGTCGCCGCGCCCGATCGTGGCCACCTCCGACGAACTGGGCACGCTCACGCAATCGTTCAACACCATGACCGGCCAGCTGTTCGAGGCGCGCAGCGCGGTCGAACGCAACCGCGCCGCCCTGCAGAGTGCCAAGGCGCACCTGGAGTCGGTGCTGGACAATATGTCGGCCGGGGTGATCGTGCTCGACGCCGACTCGAACGTGGTCAGTTCCAACGAAGCGGTCGAGCGCATCCTGCAGCACGACGTGGCCGGCCACATGGGCATGGCGCTGGCCGCCATCGATGGGCTGGAACTGTTCGCGGCGGCGATCGCCAGGGCGTTTTCGGCCCAGAGCGCGCAGAGCGCGGCCGGCTCGCCGCGCAAGCAGACCCACTGGCAGCAGGAGATCGAAATCCCGCGCCGGCTCGGCACCAGCGACGACCATGACATCACCCTGCTGGCGCGCGGCTCGCGCTTGCCGGTGGGCGCCGGCAGCGGCTACATCGTGGTGTTCGACGATATTTCGGACGTGATTTCGGCGCAGCGCTCGATGGCCTGGGGCGAGGTGGCGCGGCGCCTGGCGCACGAGATCAAGAACCCGCTCACGCCGATCCAGCTGTCGGCCGAGCGCATGCAGATGAAGCTCGAAGCGCGCCTGCAAGGGGCCGACCGCGACCTGCTCAACAAGGGCACGGCGACCATCGTCAACCAGGTCGACGCCATGAAGCGCATGGTGGACGACTTCCGCGACTATGCCAAGGCGCCGCCGGCGGTGCTCGACAAGCTCGACCTGAATGCGCTGGTGGGCGAAATCCTGCATATGTACCTATCCGGCGACGAAAGCGATATTATTCATGCTGAGCTTGCCGCCGGCCTGCCCTCGGTGATGGGCGATGCGACGCAATTGCGCCAGGTAATCCACAATCTGCTGCAAAATGCCCAGGATGCGATGAGCGAGCGCGCTCCGGACGCCGCGCCGGCGCGCATCGATATCACGACCGAGGCGATTCATTACCAGGGCGCGAACGGGGCCGGCACCGCGGTGCGGCTGTCGATTGTCGATAACGGGCCGGGATTCGCCCCCAAGATCCTGTCGCGCGCATTCGAGCCGTATGTCACGTCGAAGGTACGCGGGACCGGGCTGGGACTGCCGATGGTGAAGAAAATCGTCGATGAACACGGCGGCAAGATCGAGATACAGAACCGCAGTGACGGAACTGGCGCGTCGGTGTTGATTTTACTGTTAAAGTTAGCACCGGCCAGCGTTGTGGCGTAAGCGTTGAACTAAGAATAAAATCGCGGCTGTGAGCGGTATGCGCTGCATGCCATTGGAGCGGGCAAAAAGAGGAAGGCAAACACATGGCAAACATTCTCGTAGTTGATGATGAAATGGGCATCCGCGAGTTACTCTCGGAAATCTTGGGCGACGAAGGCCATGCCATCACGCTCGCCGAAAACGCGCAGCAGGCCCGTGACGCGCGCGCGGCGGGGGCACCGGATCTGGTGCTTCTGGATATCTGGATGCCCGATACCGACGGCGTCACCCTGCTCAAGGAATGGCAGCGCGACGGCTTGCTGACCATGCCGGTCATCATGATGTCGGGGCACGCGACCATCGATACGGCGGTCGAGGCAACCCGGATCGGCGCGCTCAACTTCCTCGAGAAGCCGATCGCGCTGCAAAAACTGCTCAAGGCGGTGCAGCAGGGCCTCACGCGGGCCCAGGAAGTGGTGCGCGCCCCGGTGATCGCGCCGCGCCCGATGCTCGCGCCCCAGCCCGAGGAAAGCCCGATGACGGCCTCGGCCATGTTTTCGGCGCAAACCCCGCAATCGGCCATCGCGCCGCGCATGGGCGGCTTGCCGAACGGGGAAGGGCATGGCTTCAACCTCAGTTTCGACCTGCCGCTGCGCGAGGCGCGCGATGCCTTCGAACGCATGTATTTCGAGCATCATCTGGGGCGCGAGGGCGGCAGCATGACCCGCGTGGCCGAAAAAACCGGTCTCGAACGCACCCACCTGTACCGCAAGCTCAAGCAACTCGGCGTCGAGCCGGGCAAGCTGGCTAAAAAGAACGGATGACCGCAGCGCCTGCGCGCAGGGCTGCCCTGACCCTGGTCACGGGCGGCTCGGCGCCGCAGCGCGAGGCCGCCATCGCGGCGTGCCTTGAGCGCTCGTCCGCCGCCGGCCTGTGCGCCGTGCTGCTCGAAGGGCTGGCGTCCGGCCAGACCCTGCTATCCCCCTCCCACGACCTGCAAGTGCAGCGGATCGCGCCCGGCTGCCTTTGCTGCACCGGTAATCTCGTTTTACGTGTAACATTAAATCGGATCCTGCGCCTGCGCCCCGAGCGACTGTTCATCGGGCTGGCCGCCACGGACCACCTTGATCAGTTGAGATCGTGGCTGCAAGACCCGCCATACGATCAGCTGTTGGAACTGACAGCGGACATGCACACTTGAAATCGGTCCGCATAGCCCCACCTGCCCTGATGAGCACAGTGGAACGTCTGATCGAGTGAAGGAGCAAACATGAACATGATCTACAACAGTGAACAGTACAGCGTGGTCGAGTTCGGCGTCGATCACAATCTCGAAGCCTTGCGCTTCGGCGGATATGAAATCGTCGACAAATCCGGACGCCGCGAAGCCTTTATCGGCGGCAAACTTGCGCAATCATTCAGGCGCGACGTCAACAACCTGATCGCCAGCGAACCCACCATGGAAGAAATCGACGATTTCCTCGGTTCCTACGACTCGCTGATGAGCCAACCGGTGTTGTTGCACTAATATTCGGCAGGTGCCGGGATGGCCGCTGGCGGTCTCGCCAGCGCGGCGCTGTGACCGGCAAAAATTCGTTCCCGCGCGGGGCAGGCTGTCTTGCGCGGGAATGCAAGGACAGGCAATGCGCCGGCGTATCGAGTCGATACGCATCCATCGCCAGCTTCGCACCAGCCTCGGAGCGCCAACCCGAACATGGTATTCTGGCGTGATGTGCCAACTCCTCGGAATGAACTGCAATGTCCCTACCGACATTGTTTTTAGCTTTACCGGCTTCGCCATGCGCGGCGGCCGCACCGATACCCACCACGATGGCTGGGGCATCGCCTTTTTCGAAGGCGCCGGCGTGCGCCATTTCGTCGATCACCAGGCTGCCGTCGAGTCGCCTGTCGCCGAACTGATCAAGCGCTATCCCATCAAGTCGAAAAACGTCATTGCCCATATCCGCAAGGCGACTCAAGGCCATGTGGCCCTGGAAAACTGCCATCCCTTCGTGCGCGAGCTGTGGGGCCGTTATTGGGTGTTTGCCCACAACGGCGACCTCAAGGAGTTTGCGCCCACCCTGAACGGCCCGTATCGCCCGGTCGGCAGCACCGACAGCGAAAAAGCGTTCTGTTTCCTGCTGCAGGAATTGCGCAAGCGCTTCGGCGACACGCCGCCCGCCTTGCCCTTGCTGCGCGCCGCGCTCAAGGAACTGGTCGCCGCCGTTGCCGTGCATGGCACCTTCAACCTGATGCTGTCGGACGGCTCGGCCCTGTTCGTCCATTGCTCCACCAAGCTGCATTACGTGGTGCGCCAGCATCCTTTTGTCACGGCCAGCCTGTCCGATGAAGATGTGAGCGTTGATTTTTCTCAAGTCACCACGCCGGAAGACCGGGTAGCCATTATCGTCACCGAACCGTTGACGACCAACGAACGGTGGACCGCGTTCGCACCCGGCGAATTCAACGTGTTCGTGGACGGGATGTCAATACAGGAGCGCTAAGTATTTCCTCCACGCACTGGTATTAATTAGGTTACATTACCGGCTGTTATTATCCATATTTACAGGACAGATGAGCCACGACTCCGACCTAATGGCGCAGCAGATGCCAGTGCGGGATTTTTATCTGGGGCGCCAGCCTATCCTCGACCGCCAGCAGGGGCTGTACGGTTACGAGATGCTTTTTCGCAACGCTCCGGTCAACGTGGCCGAGATCGACAGCGACGTCGCCGCCACCGCCACCGTGATTGCTCACACCGCCCAGTTGGGACTGGAAAAAGTCATTGGCGATGCACACGGCTTCCTGAATGTGGACGCCGAAGTGCTGATGAGCGACATTTTCGTGTTCCTGCCGCGCGAACGGGTGGTGCTGGAAATTGTCGAGGGCATGGCGGCCAGCAAATCCATGCTCGACCGCATTGCCGACCTCAGCACCCATGGCTTCCGCTTTGCGCTCGACGATGCGCGCATCGACGCGCCCGACGTGCAACTGCTGTTGCCGATGATCGACTACGTCAAGCTCGACGTGCGCACCATGCCGCTGGCGTCGCTGACGACGCTGGCGCCACGCTTCCAGCGCCATCACAAGAAGCTGATCGCGGAAAAAATTGAAACGCGCGAGGAATTCGAGGCTTGCCTCGACTTGGGTTTCGACTATTTCCAGGGCTACTATTTTTCCCGGCCGGCGGTCATCAGCGGGCGCAAGCTGTCGCCGTCGCAGCTGACCGTGTTGGAACTGATGAGCCTGGTTACCTCGGATGCCGACAATATCGAGATCGAACGTGCCGTCAAGCGCGACGTGACCCTGGCGTTCAACCTGCTGCGGCTGGTCAACACCCCGGCCATCGGCATGCGCCACCGCATCGATTCGGTCAGCCAGGCGGTGACCATCCTCGGGCGCCGCCAGTTGCAGCGCTGGCTGCAGATCATGCTGTATGCCGAACCGGCGCGGCGCGGCAGCAGCATGTCGCCCCTGCTGTTGCTGGCCACCACGCGCGGCCGCTTGCTCGAACTGCTGGCGCAGCGCTTGCGCCCGGGCCAGCGCAATGTGGCCGAAATCGCTTTCACGGTCGGCATCATGTCGCTGATGGATGCCCTGTTCGGCACCCCGATGACCGACATCGTCGAGCAGATTCCCGTCATCGACGAGGTAGCGCACGCGCTGTTGCGGCGCACCGGTTTCTTCGGCGACCTGCTGCACTTGGCCGAATGCATCGAGCGCATGGAAGAATGCGACGACCAGGTGATGCCCGCATTGCGCGAATTGGCTATTTCCAGCGAAGAACTGATCGAGCTGGAAGTCGCGGCCTTCGAGTGGAGCGACGAGGTAGTGCGTTTCGCCATTTAGCGCGCAGCAGGGCGGCCTTGCTGCCGGTGGCCCTGCCCGTGACGCCGGCTATGTGCAGCCCGCTATGTACCGCCCGCCCATTGCTTGTGCAGGTCCGGGTCGCTGCGCAATTCCCACAAGGCCAGGACGATGACGGCGATGCCCACGACGAGGCTATTGTTCATCATGGGGCCGCGGTCGGCCACGGCGGGAATCCACGGAGAGACGGCCACCCACACGCCAGCGAGCAGGTTGACGCCGACGGACCAGACGTAGGTTTTGTAAAGGTCGAACGCGGCGAGCACGGCGATGACCGCACCCGCGAACCAGGCATTCATGGCCTGCGGGGTGTTGGCGGGGTAGGCCAGCACCCAGGGTGAGACGAACAGCCAGAGGCCGAGCAGCAGGATCGCCTGATCCTGCCACCGCCTGGCGGAGCGTTGGATTTCCATATTGCCTCCTGAACGCGATGTTCGGCGCGGAAAGCACGACCAGGGAGATGCGCCGATACTCCCCAGCCTACAGGGAGTTAGGCAGCTAAAACACGGAAAAGTTCAGCCGATGGGCTGCGCCCTACGACAGATTCGGGGCCAGCCAGCGCTCCAGGTCGTCTTTCGGCACGCCACGGCGCGCGGTCATGTCGTTCAACTGGTCTTCGCCGATCTTCCCGACCACGAAATACTTCGCTTCCGGATGGGCGAAATAGAATCCCGATACCGCCGCGCCCGGGAACATGGCGAACGACTCGGTCAGTTCCATGCCGATGTCCTGCGCCTGCAATACCTTGAACATATCGGCTTTCACCGTATGCTCGGGACAGGCCGGATAACCGGGCGCCGGACGAATACCGGCATAGCGCTCGCCGATCATGTCGTCATTCGACAGATTCTCGCCCGCCGCATACCCCCACAAATCGGTACGCACCCTTTCGTGCATATATTCGGCGAAGGCTTCGGCCAGACGGTCGGCCAAGGACTTGAGCATGATCGACGAATAATCGTCGTGCGCATCTTCAAAGCGCTTCTCGTATTTTTCAATTCCCAGCCCGCTGGTCACCGCGAACATGCCGATATAATCCTTGATGCCCGACGCCTTAGGCGCGATAAAATCGGCCAGGCACTGGTTCGGCCGCTGCACGCCATCGACCAGCGGCTTGACGCCTTGCTGGCGCAAGCCGTAATAGGTGAATGCCACCGTGGCGCGCGTCTCGTCGGTATAGACCTCGATATCGTCGTCGTTCACGCTATTGGCCGGCAGCAGCGCAATGACGCCATTGGCAGTCAGCCAGCGTCCTTCGATGATTTTCTTGAGTAGCGCCTGGCCTTCCTCGAATACCTTCGACGCCGCCTCCCCGACCACCTCGTCGGTCAGGATCGCGGGGAAGGGGCCGGCCAGGTCCCAGGTCTGGAAGAACGGACCCCAGTCGATGTATCTGGCCAGGGTGCCCAGGTCGACATTCTTGAATTCGCGCCGGCCGATGAATTTCGGCCGCACCGGTTCGAACGCCAGGGCCATCTTGTTGGCGCGCGCGGCGGCCAGCGACAGGATCGGCAGCGCCTTCTTGTTGGCGTGCTGCTCGCGGATGCGCACATAATCCTGGGCGATGTCGTCGATGTACTGGTCGCGGCTTTCCGGCGTGAGCAGGGACTGCGCCACCGACACCGAACGCGATGCGTCCGGCACATACACCACCGGCCCGTCATAGTTGTGGGCGATCTTCACCGCCGTGTGGGCGCGGCTGGTGGTGGCGCCGCCGATCAGGAGCGGGATCTTGAGCATGCGGAAGTGCGGGTCGCGCTGCATTTCCTTGGCCACGTGCGCCATCTCTTCCAACGAGGGCGTGATCAGGCCGGACAGGCCGATCATGTCGGCGTTTTCGACCTTGGCGCGCGCCAGGATTTCGGAGCAGGGCACCATCACGCCCATGTTCACGACCTCGAAGTTATTACACTGCAGGACCACCGAGACGATGTTCTTGCCGATGTCGTGGACGTCGCCCTTGACGGTGGCGATGACGATCTTGCCTTTCGGTTTGGCGACGATGCCGGTGCGTTTTTCTTCCAGCAGTTTTTCTTCTTCGATGAAGGGAATCAGGTGGGCCACGGCCTGCTTCATCACGCGCGCCGACTTGACCACCTGCGGCAGGAACATTTTCCCTTGTCCGAACAGGTCGCCGACCACGTTCATGCCATCCATCAGCGGGCCTTCGATCACGTGGATCGGACGTCCGCCGTTGTGCAGCAATTCCTGGCGCGCTTCCTCGGTGTCCTCGACGATCCACTGGGTGATGCCGTGCACCAGCGCGTGCGAGAGGCGCTGCTGCACCGTGCCTTCGCGCCAGGCCAGGGTCTGCACGTCCTGCTTGTCGCCGGCTTTCAGGGTGCCGGCGATCTCGATCATGCGCTCGGTGGCGTCGTCGCGGCGGTTGAGCACCACGTCTTCGACGCGCTCGCGCAGTTCGGGCGCGATATCGTCGTACACGCCCATCATGCCGGCGTTGACGATCCCCATGGTCATGCCGGCCTTGATGGCGTGGTACAGGAACACGGTGTGGATCGCTTCGCGTGCCGGGTCGTTGCCGCGGAAGCTGAACGAGACGTTCGAGACGCCGCCCGAAATGCTCGCGTGCGGCAGGTTGTCCTTGATCCAGCGCGTGGCGTTGATGAAGTCGACCGCGTAGTTATTGTGCTCTTCGATGCCGGTGGCAATCGCAAAAATGTTCGGGTCGAAGATGATGTCTTCCGGCGGAAAGTCCACCTGCTCGGTCAGCACCTTGTAGGCGCGCGCGCAAATCTCGGTCTTGCGGGCGAAGGTGTCGGCCTGGCCCTGTTCGTCGAAGGCCATGACGATCACGGCGGCGCCGTAGCGGCGGCACAGGCGCGCCTGGCGGATGAATTCTTCCTCGCCTTCCTTCATCGAGATCGAATTGACGATGGCCTTGCCCTGCACGCACTTCAAGCCCGCTTCGATCACCGACCACTTGGACGAGTCGATCATGATCGGCACGCGCGAAATGTCCGGCTCGGACGCGATCAGGTTCAGGAAGCGTTCCATCGCCGCCTTCGAGTCGAGCATCGCTTCGTCCATGTTGATGTCGATGACCTGGGCGCCGTTTTCCACCTGCTGGCGCGCCACCGACAGCGCTTCGTCGTACTGCTCATTCAAGATCATGCGCGCAAACGCCTTGGAGCCGGTCACGTTGGTACGCTCGCCGACGTTCACAAAAAGAGAGTCGCCGTCGATGGTGAACGGTTCAAGGCCTGACAGGCGCTGCGCCACCGGAATCTCCGGCAGCGCGCGCGGCTTGGTGGTGGCCAGCATGTCGGCGATCGCCTTGATGTGGTCTGGCGTGGTGCCGCAGCAGCCGCCGGCGATGTTGATAAAGCCGCTGTCGGCAAATTCGCGCAGCAGCGAGGAGGTGTCAAGCGGCAGTTCGTCGAAGCCGGTGTCGCTCATCGGGTTGGGCAGGCCGGCGTTGGGGTAGATGCAGACAAAGGTGTCGGCGATCTGCGACAGTTCTTCGGCATAGGGGCGCATCAGGGCCGCGCCCAGCGCGCAGTTCAGGCCAATGGTGAGCGGCTTGGCGTGGCGCACCGAGTTCCAGAAGGCGGGCACGGTCTGGCCCGACAGGATGCGTCCCGACGCGTCGGTGACGGTCCCGGAAATCATGATCGGCAAGCGTTCGATGGCCGGGTGTTCGGTGAAATACAGGTCGATCGCGAACAGCGCCGCCTTGCAGTTGAGGGTATCGAAAATGGTTTCGACCAGCAGCACGTCGGAGCCGCCTTCGACCAGGCCGCCCACCTGCTGGTGGTAGGCCGCGACCAACTGGTCGAAGGTGACGTTGCGCGCGGCCGGGTCGTTCACGTCGGGCGAGATCGAGGCGGTTTTCGGGGTCGGTCCGAGCGCGCCGGCCACGAAGCGCGGCTTGTCCGGGGTGCTGTATTTGTCGCAGGCGGCGCGCGCCAGCCTGGCGGCGGCCACGTTCATCTCGCGGGCCAGATGGCCCATGTGATAGTCGTCCTGGGCGATGGTGGTGGCGCCGAAAGTGTTCGTTTCGATCAGGTCGGCGCCGGCGGCCAGGTAGCGCTCGTGGATTTCCTGGATGATGTGCGGCTGGGTCAGGGTCAGCAATTCGTTGTTGCCCTTGACGAAGAGTTCGCGCGCACCGCTGCCGGCCGGGGCGGCGAAGGTGGCGAAGCGCCCGTCCGGCCCGCCACGGTAGGCCACTTCATCGAGCTTGTACTGCTGGATGATGGTACCCATCGCGCCATCGAGGATCATGATCCGGCGCGACAGGATGTCGCGCAGCCGGGTTTCAGTCTTGGACATGGCGGGATGGGCGTTGGTCATGGTTGTGCTTTCAGTGGGCAGGTCAGGAGGCGGCCGGGAGCGGGCCTAAAATTATACGTCATCGTGCCCTTTTGGTTTTCCGGGGGCTTAATGATCAGTCTGCTTTGTATCGTTTTGTATTTAAAGGGCCGCTTGAAACAAGTTGATACAAAATATAGCGTGTCTGCAATCTTTACGTTACATGGGCCAAGGACAATCGCTCCGATGACGCCGCAGTGCGTCTTTACGGGGAATACATAAATGAACGATGATTTTCAAACCAGCTGGTCCGAGCCAGTATCCGTGCAGCAAGGTGACACCAGCACCGTGCAGCGCCCGCCAGTTGCCGCACCGCTCAAGCAGATCGTCACGATCCGCCTCGATGTCGACATGCTGAAATGGTTCAAGGCCGCGGGTCCGGGCTACCAGACCCGCATCAACCAGATCCTGCGTGAACATATGGAAGCGCAGCAGGCCGGGCGCGACGCGGACTAGGAAGGCAGGGCGGCTCAGTCGAGGCTGAGCCCGTCCAGAGGGAATCCCTTGAGAAACTCGGCCGCAGGCAGACGCTTGCCGCCGGGTTTTTGCAGTTCGGTCAGGCGCAGGGTGCCCTGTTTGCAGGCGATGACGATGCCATGCTGGGCATCGGCGGCCAGCACCTGGCCGGGAGCGGCGTCGCTGCCGGCGTCGAGCGCCTCGGCGCCCCAGATCTTGATGACCACGCCGTTGACCTCGGCGTGGGCGCCGGGGAAGGGGTTGAAGGCGCGGATCTTGCGGCCCAGTTCGGCCGAGGAGAGGGAAAAGTCGAGTGCGGCTTCTTCCTTGCTGATCTTGGCCGCGTAGGTCACGCCCGCCTCGGGCTGGGGCAGGGCGCGCAGGGTGCCGGCCGCGCGCGCGTGGAGGGCGTCGACGATCATGCGTGCGCCAAGGGCCGCCAGAGTGTCGTGCAGGGTGGCGGTGGTGTCGCCCGGGGCGATCGGTACCCGTTCCATCATCAGCATGGGGCCGGTGTCGAGGCCTTCTTCCATTTCCATGATGGTCACGCCGGTTTCCAGGTCGCCCGTTTCGATGGCGCGGTGGATCGGCGCGGCGCCACGCCAGCGCGGCAGCAGGGAGCCGTGGATGTTGATGCAGGGCTTGATGTCGAGGGTGCTGCGCGGCAGGATCAAGCCGTAGGCGGCGACCACCATCACGTCGTAGTCGGTGGCCATGAGGTGCGCGTGGGCTACGGCGGCCTGGGCGGCGCGTTCCGGGTCCTTGCTGTCGAGGCGCAGGGAGAGCGGCTGCAGCACCTCGATGTTGTGGGCCAGGGCGAATTGCTTGACGGCGGAGGCGTGCATCTGCATGCCGCGGCCGGCGGGGCGGTCGGGCTGGGTCAGGACGAGCGGAATCTCGAAGCCGGCTTCATGGAGGGCCTGGAGGGCGACGGCGGCAAACTCCGGCGTGCCGGCAAAGATGATTTTCATGGGATTCCTGGTTAAAACAGTTCAAAGTGCGCGCTGACTGTATGTCGAGAGCAACACTAAAAATAGGCAGCGACGCTAAAAACGACAGCGGCGCTAAAAATCGACGGCAACGCTAGAACCGGCAGCAACGCTAGAACCGGCAGCAACGCTAGAACCGACGGCAACGCTAGAACCGGCAGCAACGCTAGAACCAGCAGCAACGCTAGAACCGACGGCAACGCTAGAACCGACAGTAACGCTAGAACCGACAGCAACGTTAAAACAGGCAGCAACGTTAAAACCGACCGCAACGTTAAAACCCGACAGCAACGCTAAAAACCGTCGTTCCCGCGAAGGCGGGAACCCAAGTCCGTTGCTCAGTTCTCGACTGCGCTGATAACTTGGGTTCCCGCCTTCGCGGGAACGACGGTTCTACGGTTCTACGGTTCTACGGTTCTACGGTTCTACGGTTCGACGGTTCTGCGGTTCTACGGTTCTGCGGTCCTGCGGTTCCACGGTTCTGCGGTTTTAAGGGGGGGGGCGACGGGCGACGGCGGATGACTAACGGTCTGTCACCTGCGCGCCGACCGCGTACCAACCCGCCCGCCGGCAGCCTGCTATCAGTGCCGGCGGCCCGATGCCCGCAAGGCCGCTTCGCGTTCCATCCCGCGCTCCTCCTTGAGCATCTTGGCCTTGATCCGGTTGCGCTTGAGCGGCGACAGGTATTCCACGAACACCTTGCCCATCAAATGGTCCATTTCGTGCTGGATGCACACGGCCATCAAGCCATCCGCGCTCAGCTCGAACGGCTTGCCCTCGGCATCGAGCGCGCTGACCTTGATCTGCGCAGGCCGCTCCACACCGTCGTAAATGCCCGGTACCGACAGGCAGCCTTCATCGTAGACTTGCTTCTCAGCACTTGCCCAAACGATTTTCGGATTGATGAACACGCGCAGGTCGTCCTTGGTCTCGGACGTGTCGACGATGATCAGTTGTTCGTGCACGTCAACCTGGCTGGCAGCCAGGCCCACGCCGGGCGCGTCGTACATGGTCTCGGCCATGTCGGCCACCAGCTTGGTCAGGCGCGCGCCGAATTCGGTGACCGGCTTGGCCACCTTGTGAAGACGTGCGTCCGGGTAGCGGAGAATATTCAGTATTGCCATAGGTCTAGTAATTTCGATAACAATTCGGTGATAATTTCAAGTCCTCATACGCATAAGATTCTAAAACACAACAAAAACACAACAGGCCCGCAACCGGGTTGAGTATGGTTTTTCTTGCTAGTTCAAGGATTTATGTGCAGAATTTGATCCAGTTCGGCAAGCCTTATCATCGATATCGTCGATAGGGTAGCGTTAAATCGCGCTGTCTCTTGCGCTGTGGCTGGCAAGGTGACGTGTCCAGCTAGCAATTCCGTGTTAATGCCGCACTTTACGGACATCTCAATGAAAAATTTTAGCACAGTCGGCGTCCGCGTAGCGGTTGTGGCGCTTTTTGCGGGACTGCTCGCAGCCCCGACCCAAGCGGCCACCTGCGAATTCCGGCCCAATGCCCCTGACCAGCATCTGGTGGTCAAGGGTGATACCTTGTGGGATATTTCCGGCAAGTTTCTGGAGCACCCATGGTGCTGGCCCCAGGTATGGGGACTGAACAAGGAAGAGATCCGCAATCCGCACTGGATTTATCCGGGCCAGACGATCTACTTCGACCGCAAGAACAACCGCTTGTCGCTGACCCGTCCAGGTGGCGACGATGGCTCCGGCAGCGCCAACGGCGTGCTGCGCCTGTCGCCGCAGGTGCGTACCCAAGGCTTGGGCAAGGATGCGATCCAGGCCATTCCGTCGGGCGTGATCGAGCCGTTCCTGTCGCAGCCGCTGATCGTCGACGCCGACGAACTGAAAGGCTCGCCGCGTATCGCGGCCGCCCAGGAAGGCCACGTTTACCTCGGCAAGGACGATAAAATCTATGTCCGCGGCAATCTCAGGGGTGGCAGCTCGTTCCAGGTGTTCCGTCCGGGCACCCCGCTGAGGGATCCGGAAACCCACAATCTGGTCGCCTATGAAGCGGTGTACCTGGGCACGGCCAAGCTGTTTGCCGAAGCCAAGGCCGGTGTCGACGCCCACACCTTCGTGGTGGCCACGTCCAAGCAGGAAATCGGCGTGGGCGACCTGCTGATTCCGGCGCCGCCTACCGTCATGCGCAACTACATGCCGCATCCGCCCGATCAAAAGGTCGACGCGCGCATCATGGGCGTGTATTCGGGTGTGACCCATGCCGGCCAGAACCAGGTGGTCAGCATCAACCGCGGCACGCTTGACGGCGTCGATGTCGGCACCGTGCTCCAACTGTACAATATCGGCAAAGTGGTGGTCGATCCGGGTGCGCCGAAACACGGCATCCTGGGCACCACGAAAACCATGATCAAGCTGCCGGACGAACAATCGGGCACCTTGTTCATTTTCCGCACGTTCAAGCACGTTTCGTACGGCTTGATCATGCAGGTAACCGAGCCGGTCGAAATCGGCGACGTGGCCAGATCACCGGAGTAAAACCGCCGTGCAAGACACGGACCCCGCCAACCCCCTCAGCCAGGCCGCACGCCTGGCTGCCTGGGTACGCCTGGAGCAAACCCCGGGCGTGGGGTCCGCTACGGCGCAGCGCCTGCTTTCCCGCTTCGGCACCCCGCAGTCCATCTTTTCCGCCTCCTACCTGGCCTTGCGCGAGCTCGTCTCCGACAAGGTGGCGCGCGCCCTGTGCGAACCCATGCCCGACGCCTGCGCCGCCTACCTCGACAGCGTGCACGACTGGCTGGCCCAGCCCGCTCACTACCTCCTCACTCCCGACCATCCTGCTTTCCCGCCGCTGCTGCGCGAACTGGCCATGCCGCCCCTGCTGCTGTATGCCGCCGGCCGGATCGACCTGCTGTCGGCGCCGGCCGTAGCCGTGGTCGGCAGCCGCAATGCGAGCGGGCAGGGCGTGGCCAATGCACGCGCGTTCGCCAGTGCGCTCAGCGCTGCCGGCCTGACCATCGTCTCCGGGCTGGCCCTGGGAATCGATGCCGCCGCGCACGAGGGCGGCTTGCGCGGCTGCGGCTCGACCGTGGCGGTGACCGGCACCGGGGCCGACCGCATCTATCCGCGCCGTAATGAAGCCCTGGCCAGACGTATTGCCGAAGAGGGTTGCATGGTCAGTGAGTACCCACTCGGTACCGGCCCTTCGCCCGGCAACTTCCCGCGCCGCAACCGCCTGATCAGCGGCCTGTGCTGCGCCGTGCTGGTGGTCGAGGCCGCCGCCGGCTCGGGATCGCTGATCACCGCCAGGCTCGCCGCCGATCAGGGCCGCGACGTGTTCGCCATTCCCGGCTCGATCCATGCGTCGCTGTCCAAGGGCTGCCACAGCCTGATCCGCGAGGGCGCCACCCTGGTCGACTGCGCCGACGATATCCTCATTCCCCTGCAGGTGGCGCCCCTGGCCAGCCTGCCCGTGGCGGCGCCCGACAGCGGCGACTGCGACCCTGGCCAGCTGGCGCTGCTGGACGCGCTGGAGTACGCCCCGGTCGGCGCCGACGCACTGGCCGCGCTCACCGGCAGCGACGCTGGTGTGCTGGCCGGCCAGCTGCTGGCGCTGGAACTTGCAGGCCATGTCGAACGATTGCCGGGCGGATTGTTCCAGCGTGTAAAGCGCTAAGCAGGGGCGCAAGAGGCGCGCGGACGGGGCTTGTGTCTTAGCGAGCTTAACTGATAGAGTAGAGCCATGTTCGATATCCTGGTCTACCTTTACGAGACGTACTACCGCCCCGATGCCTGCCCCGAGCCGGCCGCGTTGGCGCGCAAACTGTCCGCGGTCGGTTTCGACGATGTCGAAATTTCGGAAGCGCTCGTATGGTTGACCGACCTGACCGAAATGGCGGGCGACGAAACCAATCTGTCGTTCACCTCCAGCGGCACCCGTTTTTACGTGCAACAAGAATACGATGCCCTTGGCAGCGCCGCGGTCGGCTTCATCCAGTTCCTCGAAAGTGCGGGCGTGCTCAGCCCTGTGCAGCGCGAAATCGTGATCGAGCGCGCGCTGGCGCTGGAAGAATCGCCGGTGGGCCTGGGCAAGCTGAAGATCATCGTATTGATGCTGCTGTGGAGCCAAGGCAAGGAACCGGACGCGCTGATGTTCGACGACCTGTTCGGCTCCGACGACGAGCAAGCTCCCCGCCTGTTGCATTGAGTCCGGCCGGCGCCGCCCGCGCAAGCCCCGTTTTCCCTTCCACGCAACGTTTTTGCCCCGCTGCCGGCACGATTGTGGCCTTCGGCATGCAGTGGCTACTTGCGGATTGCCCGACAACCCGCTTATCATTGGCCGCTCTATCGGTTTGTTACAATTTCGATATCAGACTGGCAAAATGCCGTCTGCTGCGGCCAAGCATGTATGATGCGCGGGCCGAACCACTTAATATAGTACGACGAGAAAACCTATGACCAAAACCCTCATCATCGCCGAGAAGCCCTCCGTCGCGAACGATATCGCCAAGACGCTGGGCGGCTTCACCAAGCACGATGAGTACTTCGAATCGGACGAATACGTCCTGTCGTCGGCCGTCGGCCACCTGCTGGAAATCGCGGTGCCGGAAGAGCACGACGTCAAGCGTGGCAAGTGGAGCTTCGCCCACCTGCCCATGATTCCCCCGTATTTCGCGCTCAACCCGATCGCCAAGACCGAGGCCCGCCTCAAGGTCTTGAATAAGCTGATCAAGCGCAAGGATGTCACCCAGCTCATCAACGCATGCGATGCCGGGCGCGAAGGCGAGCTGATTTTCCGCCTGATCGCGCAGAATGCCAAGGCCAAGCAGCCGATCAAGCGCCTGTGGCTGCAATCGATGACGCCGGGCGCGATCCGCGACGGCTTCACGCAACTGCGCAGCGACGAAGAAATGCTGCCGCTGGCCGACGCCGCGCGCTGCCGTTCGGAAGCGGACTGGCTGATCGGCATCAACGGCACCCGCGCCATGACCGCCTTCAATTCGAAGGAAGGCGGGTTCTACCTGACCACCGTGGGCCGGGTGCAGACGCCGACCCTGTCGATCGTGGTCGAGCGCGAAGACAAGATCAAGAAATTCATCTCGCGCGACTACTGGGAAGTGCGCGCCGAGTTCGTGTGCGCCGCCGGCGTGTACGAAGGGCGCTGGCTCGACCAGTCCTTCAAGAAGGACGAGAACGACCCCGAGAAGCGCCCCGAGCGCCTGTGGAGCAAGGCTGCGGCCGACAGCATCGCCATGGCTTGCAAGGGCCGCCAGGGCAATGTAACGGAAGAATCGAAGCCGACCACATCGATGGCGCCGGCCCTGTTCGACCTGACCAGCCTGCAGCGCGAAGCCAACGGCCGTTTCGGCTTTTCAGCCAAGAACACGCTCGGGCTGGCCCAGGCGCTGTACGAAAAGCACAAGGTATTGACTTACCC
Organism: Massilia antarctica; assembly: GCF_015689335.1. Taxonomy (GTDB): domain Bacteria; phylum Pseudomonadota; class Gammaproteobacteria; order Burkholderiales; family Burkholderiaceae_D; genus Telluria_A; species Telluria_A antarctica. Next base: position 2,885,563 of record NZ_CP065053.1, read on the forward strand.
GCGTACCGATTCGCGCCATCTGCCGGAAGACTATGTGAACACCGTCAAGGACACCATGGTGAGCCTGGCGGAAAACAATAACTACCACCAGTTCGCCAAGCAGATCACCGACAAGGGTTGGGTCAAGCCGAACAAGCGCATTTTCGACAACACCAAGATCTCGGATCACTTCGCGATCATCCCGACCACCCTGGCGCCGAAGAATCTGTCGGAGCCGGAGCAGAAGCTGTACGACCTGGTCACGCGCCGCTTCATGGCCGTGTTCTTCCCGCCTGCGGAATTCCAGGTCACCACCCGCTTTACCGAAGTGTCCGGCCACCAGTTCAAGACTGAAGGCAAGGTCATGACCAATCCGGGCTGGCTGGCGATCTACGGCAAGGAAGCGTCGACCGACAGCGACAAGGACGACAACACCGGCGGCAACCTGGTTCCCGTGGCCAAGGGCGAAAAAGTGCAGACCGAAAAAGTCACGCCCAACGCCCTGGTCACCAAGCCGCCCGCGCGCTATTCGGAAGCGACCTTGCTGTCGGCCATGGAAGGCGCCGGCAAGCTGATCGACGACGACGAACTGCGCGACGCCATGGCCGGCAAGGGCCTGGGCACGCCAGCGACGCGCGCGGCCATCATCGAAGGCTTGCTGGGCGAGCGCTACCTGCTGCGCGAAGGGCGCGAGCTGATTCCGACCGCCAAGGCATCGCAACTGATGACCTTGCTGCGCGGCCTCGGCGTAAACGAACTGACCGCGCCGGAACTGACGGGCGAATGGGAATACAAGCTGTCGCAGATGGAAAAGGGCAAGATTTCGCGCGAAGAGTTCATGCGTGAAATTGCCCAGATGACGCAAATCATCGTCAAGCGCGCCAAGGAATACAACAACGATACGATTCCGGGCGATTACGCCACTCTGCACACGCCATGCCCGAACTGCGGCGGCGTGGTCAAGGAAAACTACCGTCGTTTCGCCTGCACCAAGTGCGAATTCAACATGAGCAAGACGCCTGGCAGCCGCCAGTTCGAGATTGCCGAAGTTGAAGAATTGCTGGAAAAACGCACGATCGGCCCGATGCAAGGCTTCCGCTCGAAGATGGGGCGTCCGTTTGCCGCCATTTTGCGCATCGTGCGCGATGAAGAGATCAAGAACTGCAAGCTGGAGTTTGATTTCGGCCAGAACGATGAAGGCGGCGAAGATGGCGAAGGCGTCGACTTCACCGGCCAGACCGCGCTCGGACCGTGCCCGAAATGCGCCGCCGGCGTATTCGAAATGGGCCTGGCGTATGTGTGCGAGCACAGCGTGGCCAAGCCGAAAACGTGCGACTTCCGCAGCGGGCGCATCATCTTGCAGCAGGAAATTTTGCCTGAGCAAATGGTCAAGCTGCTCAACGATGGCAAGACCGATTTGATGCCGGGGTTTGTGTCGCAGCGCACGCGTCGTCCGTTCAAGGCTTTCCTGGTCAAGGGCAAGGATGGCAAGATCAGCTTCGAGTTCGAGGAGCGCAAGGCCAAGGGCCCGACTGACAAGTCGGGCGCCAAGGGCAAAGCGGCGGCGGTAGCCGACCCGGTAGCCGAGGGCGACGAGGCGGCGCCAGCGACTGCCAAAAAAGCCGCGCCGGCCAAGAAAGCGGCGGCCAAGAAGGCGCCTGCCAAGAAGGCTGCTGCCAAAAAACCGGCGGCGAAGAAAGCCGCTGTCAAGAAAGCTGTCGCGGAAGAATAATCCGTCGCGCCGCTTGGTGCGAAGTCTGGCATCCAGATACGGGCCCGTCTGTAGAAACCGCGCTGCGGCTTTTATGGCCGGGCCCGTGTTCGTTTGTCAGGCCTTGCATCCATCACCATGTTGGAGACGCAATTCATGAACGTCGATTTGAGCCTTCTTGAACGCTGGCTGACTGGCTGGAGCCTGGCCCGCGGTGTGCCGCTTCCCAGGCACCACGGGGGAGGATTGGCAGTGGACGTCGGTTGGCCCGATCAGTGGCGCCGTCACGTCTTTGTGGATGCGGGTGAAGCGCTTCAAGCATGTGCATCCCACATCCACGAGCCCTTCATCTATCTGAAGGCGCCGGTCGACCCCGATCACCTGCGGCGCGCGCTTCCCGCCCGCTGGACGATCGAAGCTCCCCACTATCTCATGTACCGGTCCACGCCGATATCCGCATCAGCCGCACCTCCAGCAGGCTACACGGCCAACATGGAAGAGGAAAATGGGGCATCCCTTATCCGCCTGCTTGACGCGGCGGGGCAGACGGCGGCGATAGGGAGGGTGGTGCTGAACCATGGAACTGCCGTATTCGACCGCATCGAAACCGTCGAGTCCCATCGCAGACGGGGCCTCGGCGGCGCACTGATGATCGCGCTCGACGCCCTGGCGCAACAAGCGGGAACGACAGAGCGCCTGCTCGTGGCCACCGAGGCCGGGCGCGCGCTATACCTCTCCCTGGGCTGGCGCGTACTGGCACCGTATTCCACGGCCGTGCTCCCGGCCTCATCGCTGTAGCGGCTGGCGTTTCAGATCAACCGTGCTCGCATTCGACGCCGATTTCGGTTCGAATTTACTGCAAACGAAGCTAGGTCCGTGCTCACCCTATCTACAAATGAGCTTGCAATCGACGGCGCCGGCTCGAATTCCATGGCCGCCGGCCACGCTAACTGCAAATGACGGCCCGTATTGGCCCCCCTTTTCGGTCTGCGCGAAGGGGCTGCTGTTGCCCCCATACCGGACGCTTGCTCTCGGCGGCAGGCCCCCTGTGTCAGACTACTTGTCGGGTGTGTTTTTGAACAAATTATGTCCTGATCTTGATCGTTGTGGTGGGGTTTAGGGTTCGTTCTTGTGCCTTATTTCTAACATCGTTTCCGGGAGCGGGGGACGGGTGTTACGGGTGAAGCGCAGCGGAACCCGTTCCCTCAAGACGTCAGGTTTTCGATTTCTTGTTCGAGCAGGACGGACTCCGATGCTTGGCCCACGGCCAGCGACGGAACTAGTTATCGCCTCTAATTTTCAATATATAGAGGCACCAATGTCATCAAAATATCCCGAAGCATTTATCGAACAAGCCCTGGTCAAAGTGTATTCACGAGGCCACCGGTCGGTCAAGTCGGTCGCCGAAGACCTGAATGTGAATCACCACACGTTAAAATATTGGATGAAGAATAAAGTTGTGACCATTAAGGACGCGCCGACGGCGCGCGAGAAGCGCCCTCAGGACTGGACTGCCGCGGAGCAGTTTGCCGCATTGCGGGCCACCCATGGCTTGTCCGACGAGGCTTTGCAGGCGTGGTGCCGCGAGCACGGCATATTCCCCCATCATCTGACCAGCTGGGAGGCGGCCTTCTGCGGAGAGGTAAAAGAGCCCGCAACGGGCGTGCGCGAAATGCGCACTTTGAAGGACAAGGTTGCAAAGCTCGAGCGCGAGATTGTGCGCAAAAATGGCGCGTTGGCGGAGGCGGCCGCGTTGCTGATCCTGCAAAAAAAGTTCCGCGCGCTGTGGGAGGACGAGGAATGATGACCGACCTCCCGCAGCGCGACCAGGTGATGGATTTGGTGGCCGAGGCGGTCGGTTCCGGCGCGCGCCAGTGGCGGGCCTGCGAGGTGATTACGCTGAGCGAGCGGACCTTGCAGCGCTGGCAGAACGACAAAGCTGAGGGGGCTTGTGATCGACGGCCGGCACGGGTGCAGACACCCAAGAACCGCCTGAGCGATCTGGAACGCAAGCGCGTACTGGAGATCGCCAACTCACCCGAATTCGGCCACCTCCCACCAAGCCAGATCGTGCCACAACTGGTCGACCGGGGCGAGTACGTCGCCTCGGAGTCGACGTTCTATCGCTTGCTGAACGCGGCAAACCAGCTCAAGCACCGTGGGGCCGAGAAGCCGGCAAAACCCCGCCACAAGCCCCGTGCGCTGGTGGCAACAGCACCGGGCCAGCTGTTTAGCTGGGACATCACCTATCTGCCGACGACGGTCATGGGCATCTATTTCTATCTCTACCTCTTCATGGATATCTACAGCCGCAAGATCGTCGGCTGGCAGGTCTACGAATCGGAAAGCAGCGAGCTAGCCAGCGAGGTGATGCGCGATATTTGTTTGCGTGAAAATATCGCGCCAAAACAGGTGGTGCTGCACTCTGACAACGGCAGTCCGATGAAGGGTGCCACCATGCTTGCAACGCTGCAAAAGCTCGGCGTCGTCCCATCGTTCAGTCGGCCCGCGTGTAGCAATGACAACCCCTTCAGCGAAAGCCTCTTCAAAACGCTCAAGTACCGCCCAGCCTACCCGCAGCGCTCATTTGAAAGCCTCATGGCCGCGCGGCAGTGGGTCGGCACGTTCGTGCGTTGGTACAACGAGGAGCACCGTCACAGTGCCATCCAGTTCGTCACGCCGGCACAGCGGCACGCGGGCCTGGATGGCGAGCTGCTGCGCAAACGTACGGAGGTCTATGAGGCGGCCAAGGCCGAGCGCCCGGAGCGCTGGAGTGGCGACACGCGAAGCTGGGCGCCAGTCACGACCGTGCACCTCAATCCGGAAAAAAGTGTCACGGAGACCGTCACCAAAAAGGAGAAAAATCCAGAACTCAAAAAAGCAGCATAGAAACCGCGTTTAGGCGACAACTAGCTTGCAAATTTCCGCAGGCTTGGGAAAGTGAAGTTGTGATTTCTCGACCGACAGCCTCAAATGTCGATCACATCGCCCTTTGGGAGGGCATCAACGATTGAGCCGTTGTGCGAACAGGTTGCCCCTTGAACACTTGCGACAGACGGGGGGAGTGAAAGGAAATGAAACTGTCAAAAGGAGAATTGAGTTCGATTTTCCATGTGAATGAGGAGTAACCGTTAGGGTAGGTAAAGATTTCTCGACGAATCTCTTGAATCGTCATAGGTTGGAGGGATGCAGAGCATGAGGCGTAATCGATAGAGATTACTAAATCTGTAACCTCAAGGAAGATGAGGTCAGCGGACGCCACAACGAACGAAAATTGTCCTTCTTGACCCGTTGGCGGAATCCATTCGAGGATGTATATAGTGGATCCACATTTTGAGACAGTGGCCACGGGGTAGTTTAAGCTATCGTCCTTGAAAGGATGACAGCAAATGGGTGAAGCAAAAAAGCGCAAGGTACACACGGCCGAGTTTAAGGCGAAGGTCGGCCTGGAGGCGGTTCGCGGGGTCAAGACAATCAGCGAGATCGCGCAGTCATACGCCGTGCATCCGCAACTGGTCGGGCAGTGGAAGAAGGAAATTCTTGAGTCCGCAGGGGCGCTGTTCGAGGGTAAGCGCGGGCCCAAGCCGGCCGAGGACAAGGGCGACGAAGAGCGGCTGTATGGCGAGATCGGGCGGCTGAAGATGGAAGTCGATTGGCTCAAAAAAAAGTTGGGGGTGTGAGCCAGGAAGCCAGGATGAACTGGATCGACGGCGCCGAGGAACTGCCTCTGAGCCGACAGTGCGAGCTGGCCGAAGTGCCGCGCGCGACGGTGTACCGGCGACTGACTGCCAAGGTGCCGGAAGATGCTGGTGCCGAGGACTTGCTGTTGTGCCGGCTGATCGACGAGCAATACACGAACCGGCCGTTCTACGGCAGCCGGCGCATGGTGGTGTTCCTGCGCGCGGCGGGCCACGTCGTCAACCGCAAGCGCGTGCAGCGACTGATGCGCCGCATGGGGCTGGCCGGGATGGCGCCGGGGCCGAACACGAGCAAGGCTCATCCAGAGCACAAGGTGTATCCGTATCTGTTGCGGGGCGTGCCGGTGACGCGGCCCAACCACGTGTGGTCGACAGATATCACCTACATCCGGTTGGCGCGGGGATTCGCCTACCTGGTGGCGGTAATCGATTGGTACAGCCGCAAGGTCCTGTCCTGGCGGCTCAGCAACAGCATGGATGCGTCGTTCTGTGTGGACTGCCTGGAGGACGCCCTACGCGAGCATGGCAAGCCCGAGGTGTTCAACAGCGATCAGGGTTCGCAGTTCACGAGCAAGGCGTTCACGGACGTGCTCAAGCGCGAACGGGTGGACATCAGCATGGACGGGAGAGGGCGGGCCCTGGACAACATCTTCGTCGAGCGCCTGTGGCGCAACGTGAAGTACGAGGACGTGTACCTGAAGGGCTACGCCAACATGGCCGAGCTGATGGTGGGATTGGCCCAGTACTTCGCGTTCTACAACGCGGAGCGTCCTCACCAGTCCCTTGGCTACGAGACGCCCGCCAGCGTCTATCGCAGCGGGACCGGCGGCGGAGCGCTGATCGTCGACAAGTATGGCGACGCCGAGGCGGTCGTTGAGGGAACGGTGTGCGGGTAGAAAGCCCTGCCGGGGGCGGCCACTGGAGGATGATGCCCTCCAGCGGCATGATTAGAGAATCACGGGGCAGCGCCGACCAGCTGCAGCGGTGGAAACGGACACAGCTTAAACTTGCTGAATAATTGTCTTGACCGATGGGTCCACTTTAGTAGTCGATGTCTAGTGTCAGTTGACCACCGCAACCGTCGTTTCCCTCAGCGATACGAAATGCATGGATAGCGTTGTCATGCCAGCCGAGATCTTCGAATTGGTCAGTTGTCATAGCTTCTGTGGCATCGATCATTTTTAATTGTTTAGCAGTGATAAACTGCATCGTACTGTGCGACCGTCCGCTCGTAGCCGGTTGCCGGCGATTGTACTCAACGGTGAACTACCTCTTCCGATCAGGTCGCTTCCGCCCCATAGCTGCCGTACAAAGTCAAGCGAATGACTTGCTACTACCGGATCATCCGATTTTTTCGTACAGACTTTTCACTTGGTCAAAGCTGTCGCGGTTACGCGTTGCGAAAAACATGTTTGGCGTTCCCGCGCCAAGTACATGAAGTGGTTGGGCGGTCCTAATTTGTTCCCAAAATAGCTCTGTGGCGTCGCCTTCATCGAATACTGAAAAACCGTACTGATTCACATGGTTTCGCTTTGGACAAATGAGGGGAATGGAATCATAGACGTACCATTCATCAAACCCCGGTGTCGGCAACTCCGTGAGTTTCGCAACCTCTCTGCTGATCGCTGCGGTCTCGCAGCGACTCCAGCCTGCTTTTACCTCATCCTCAGATGGCACGTAGGGGCCGCTGTCACATGAGGTAATAGCTACGCGCTTTCCTACCACCAGTTCCGGCGCGACGTGAAGCAGATCGGTAAGAGATGGATCCCAAGCCTTCGACCATTCAATGACCCAGTATCCGCCGCGTTCACCAAATTTCATCGTCTTCCTCTTTGCAATACAGAATGACTCTACTATGCCTTAGTCCCTCAAACCGAACGACCGGTTTTGGCCGAAAGCGGCAGTTGCCTGGAGACGATTGTACCGTACAGGTGTACCTATGCGAGGCGTTGCCATTCAGGCGATTTTTGCGTATCACAAGGGTTCGTTCTGCCTATTTGAGACATTATCACCGACAGACCTGGACCAAAACGGGGCAAATTCACTGCCCTTTGCTGTTTGCATTTAGTGCGAGTACATCAGCATGGAATACGGGCCAGTGCTGTCGATTGCAAGCTCATTTACAGATAGTTTGAGCACGTGCGTTGTGTCATTTGCAGCAAATGTGAGCCGGAAACGGCGCTGAATGCAAGCACGCCCATTTTCAAACGGGTGCTGTCACTCATAGCCTCCCATCATGGGCACTCGCCCGCGAACGACTGACGCTCGCGCAGCGTTTCCAGTTCGCGCGCCAGGTTCTCTCGCGCGCGCTCGTTGTACAAGTCCGCGAAATACCCGTTCGGATACAAGGTGCCCGTTGTTGCCTGCGCATGAAAATGCGCCAGGATGCGTTCGCGGCCGGCCAGATAGTCGGTCTCTTCGACATGCCGGTACTCGGCCCGCACCGAGCGCGCGTAACCATCGTAGATATCCGCTGCCTGGCCCAGGATCGCCAGGTCCACGCCCAGCATCACATCCTGCAGCGCATGGCGCACCGCCACCGGCGCCAGATGCTCGGTGGCGCGAATCAGGCTGGCCACCTCGTTCGCCACTGCCCCGCTGTCGAGGCTTGAGGCTAGCCACAGCTGCGCGCTCTGTTCTTCATTCGATCCCGTGCCCGTGCCGCCGCCATACACCGCGTCGTGGAACCAGAAGGCTTTTTTGAGCGTCGCCATGTCCGCCGCGCTAGCGCCGGCGTTGGCCGCCCACACGGTGATTTCGGTCAGCCCGTGGACCAGATGATCGAGGTTGTGATATGGCCGCCGGCAGGAGCCGTAGGCGGTCTCGCCGGTGAGCCGCGCGAACCAGGCCGCCGCGTTGGCGTCATCCGCCGCCCACAGGCTGTCCCAGTCCTTGCGCAGCCAGTCCAGGATCCACGCGTCGTAGGCCGGCGCCGGCATGAACTGGCGCGTGGTCCAGTGCCAGCCGACCGGTCCCTGCAAGCCGCGCACGAAGCTCGAACTGACCGAGCCCAAATCGCGCGGCGGCATCACGAACAGCGTTTTCGCGCCATGCAGCACGTCGACATTGGCTTGCTGGATCAGGTTCTCGTAATCGAAGTCGGAGGTGTTGCGGATGCCGCGGATCAGGAAGTCGATGCCCAGCCGCTTGGCCGCGCGCGCCGTGTAGTCGCCGCGCACCAGCACCACGCTGACATTGCTCCACCCTTGCGCGGCCACGCTGCGTTCGACGATCTCCTTGCGCGAGGCCGCATGGAATTGTGGCTTCTTGAACGGGTTTTCGGAGATCAGCACAACGACTTCGTCGGCCAGTTCACGCGCTTCGCCGATCACCCACAAGTGGCCATTGGTGATCGGGTCGAGCGTGCCGGAGAATGCGATTTTTTTCAAGGTTCAGCTCCACATGTCGGTGTATCGGTGATGCAGTTGCAAGGTCAGGGCGCGCACGTCGTCCAAGGTGCCGTCGTTGTGCGTCACGTCGTCGGCACGCGCCAGGTAATCGGCGCGCGGCAGCTGCATGGCGATGATGCTGGCCACCTGCTCGCCCGTCCAGTCGGGATTGCGCAGGGCGATGCGTGCCGCCCGGTTCCGGTCCGATGAGTCGACCACCAGCACGCGCGTCGCCGGCATCGCCTGGTCCATCGCCAGCGCCGACTCCCACACCACGTACGGCGCTTGCTGGCGGCGCGACCAGTCGTCGGCCAGCGCCAGCACGGCCGGGCGCAGGATGCGTTTGAGTTCCTCGTTGGCGGCCGGATCGAGCGCGAAGATGGTGCGCAAGGTGCCGCGCGCCAGGCTGCCGTCCGGCGCCATCGCGTGCGGAAAAGCACGCGCGATATGCATCGTGGCAGGATGCGCCGGGTCCTGGTGCACGGTGCGGGCCAGGGCGTCGGCATCGATGCAGGGCACGCCAAGGGCCTCGAAAGCGCGCGCAAAGGTCGACTTGCCGCTGCCGATCCCGCCGGTCAGCACCAATACCTTGGGCGAAGTGAAGCTCATCGTGTGGTTCCTTCGATTGTTTGGTTTTTCACCCAATATTCTCAGGTTAGCGAGAAATTCCACGGAAAACAAGTATAATTTGGTCATTCAACCAATTTAAGTGAATCACGCATGTCGAGGAAGCCAAATTCGGAGCAGCGCCGCGCGCAGATCGTGCAAGCCTTGCTGGACACGATGGCCGAACATGGCTACGAAAAGGCCACCATCCAGCTGATCGCGCGCCGCGCGGAGCTCACGCCCGGCCTGCTGCACTACCATTTTCACAGCAAAGCCGATATCTTGCTGGCGCTGGTGAAGGCGCTGGCCGCAGCGGCGCAGCAGCGCTACTTTGCGTTCGCGCAGAACGCTGCCGATGCCGATCAGCGTTTGAAAGCCTATATCGATGCGCGCGTGGGACTGGGCGAGGGCGCCGACCCGGGCGCGGTGGCGGCGTGGGTGGTGATCGGTGCGGAAGCGGTGCGCCAGCCCGAGGTGCGCGCCGCCTACCAGCACGCGATCGATACCGAAATGACGCTGCTGCGCGAGCTGCTGTCGGCCAGCCTGGCCGCACACGGGAAAAGCACGGCCAATGTGCACGCGCTGGCCGCAGCCTTGCTGGCCATGATGGAGGGGACCTTCCAGCTGGCCAGCGCGGCCCAGGCCAGCATGCCGACGGGGTACGCGGCGCCGATGGCCACGCAACTGGTGCGCCGTTTTATCGACGCCGAGCCGCCGGCCTAGTCGTCGCTGGCGGTCACGCGCCAGCCGTTTCCGGCCTGCGGCGGCAAGGTCGCCGCGTCGCCATCGCGCGTGGCGACATTGAATTGCGCAATGCCGCCCGGGTGGCCGTACGCCCACGCCATCCATCCGGCGCCGCTCATCAGCCAGGCCAACGCGCCATCGTCGCGCTCCAGCCGCTGCGCGCGTACCGGGCCGGCGTCGATGCGCAGCCACAGTTCGCGGTAGCCGCCGTCGATGCCGATTTCTTCGACCTTGTCGGCACCATCAAAACGCATCGTTCCCGCGTCGATACCGGGGCCGAGCGCGGGAAAGGCGATCTCGGGATGCCATTCGCAGCGTGCACCTTCCACCACCGTGGTACCGGCAAAGCCGCGCGAGTCGATGTGCCAGCGCGCCGATTGGAACCACAGCACCAGTGTCGTGGTGTCGCTGCTGCCGTCGCTGCGCCAGATGCCTTCGCGCCGCCACAGGCCGGGGTACTCGCGCGGCACCGTCATGTCAGGTCGGCCTTGTCGAAATAAATGGTGCCGAGGATGCGCGCGCCGCCCAGCTGGCGCGCCAGGGCGGCAGCCGTGGTCTCTTCAAGCGCCTTTTTCGGCACCTCGACCGTATCGTTGGGCGCACCCGGGCGCGTGCGGAACGCGACGATATGGTCGAAGTCGGGGCGGCTGTCGATCTGCTTGACCAGGAAGCGCGTGGCGCCGCTGCCCACCTGCAGGTAGCGCGCCGTGCCGCTCACCGCGAAGCGGGGCAGCAGGGGCCGGAACAGCAGCACCTTGTCGACCATGATCGACGTCCCTTTGTGCCGGGTAGCACCGCCATGCTCGAAGTGGCCTTCGACCAGGTCGGCGTTAAACGCGCGCAGCGGGGCGTCGCTGTCGGGCGCCAGCCGGTCCAGGTCGAAATTTTCGGGGGCGATGGTCCACAGCGCCGTCTTGCCATCGAGGCGGCGCCGCAGCGCCGCGTCGAGCGCCTTGTCGGCCATCCCGATTTGCAGGATCACCTGGCGGTCGTGCGGCGCATGCATCATCGGCAGGTGCGAGGCATACAAGCCATCGGCGCCGCCGAACAGCACCATGCCGTGCTGGCCATGGTGCGGCTTCACGGGCGATGCACCGATGCGTCCGATACAGGCCAGCAGCGCCGCGGCGCCGGCGCCGCGCAGGACAATGCGGCGCGCGTTCATGCGTGCGACCCGTGAAGCGGCAGGGTAAGGCGGAAGGCCGCGCCCTGGTTCGGCGCGCTGTCGACATCGAGCGTGCCGTCGTGCGACTCGGCCAGCTGGCGCGCGATGTACAGGCCCAGTCCCAGGCCTTCGCGCACATCCTTGGTGCCGGCCCGCTCGAACGGCGCGAAGATGCGCAGCTGGTCTTCCGGCGCGATGCCCACGCCCTGGTCGCGCACCACGATGATGGCGTAGCCGTCGCGCGCTTCCAGGCTGATTTTCACCGGTTTGCTGCCGCCGTAGCGCAGTGCGTTGGTGAGCAGGTTGATGATGATCTGCTCGACCCGGAACTCGTCCCACACACCCGCCACGGGTGCGGGCGCATGCAGCTCGATGGTGCCGCCGGCCGCCTCGGTGCGCTGGGCCAGGTCGCTGACGATGCGCGAGAGCAGCGCCGACAGCTCGGTTTCGGCCGGGCGGATCGACAGCTTGCCGCTGCGGATGCGCGAGACGTCGACCATGTCGTTAATCAGGCGGATCATGCTCTGGATCTGGCGCCCGTCACGCGCCACCATCTTGCGCATGTTCTCTTCGCTGAAGGCGGCCATGTTGCCCTTGTCGAGCTGCATGCCGCGCAATTGGGTTTCCAGGAACAGGGTGTTGAGCGGCGTGCGCAGTTCGTGCGCGACCATCGACATGAAGTCGTCGCGCATCTTGAGCGAGCGTTCCAGTTCGACCTGGGTGGCGCGCAGCTCGCGCCGGCTCTCTTCCAGTTCGGCCACCTGGCGCTTGACTTCATTGCGCTGCTGGCACAGGGCCACGAACACATTGACCTTGCTCTTGACGGCCGCGATGTCGAGCGGCTTGTAGAGGAAGTCGACGGCGCCCGTCTCGTAGCCCTTGAAGGCGTAATTGAGCTCGCGCCCGGCCGCGCTGACGAACACGATCGGCACGTTGCGCGTGCGCTCGGTGCCGCGCATCAGTTCCGCCAGTTCGATGCCATCCATCCCGGGCATCATGACGTCGAGGATGGCCAGCGCGAAGTCGTGTTCGAGCAGCAGCGACAGCGCCGCCTCGCCCGAATTGGCCTGGTAGACGATGCGGTCTTCCTGTTCGATGATCTTGCTCAGTGCGAGCAGGTTCTCGGGCAGGTCGTCGACGATCAGGAGCTTGATTTTTTGTTGGTCGCTCTTCATTGGATTTCTTTCATCGCCGCCATCAGCGTGCGGATGGCGGGCACGGGCAGCACGGCGTCGGGTGCGCGCAGGCGGATCGCGGCCAGCGGCATGGTCGCAATCTCGGCATCGAGCGGGTCCTGCACCACGGTCAGGCCGCCGCAGGCGGCGATGCGCGCCATGCCGGCGGCGCCATCGGCGCTGGCGCCGGTGAGCAGGATGCCGGCCAGGCGCTCGCCGTAGGCGTCGGCGGCGGACTCCATCAAGACATCGATGGCGGGGCGCGAAAAATGCACCGGGTCTTCCTGGCTCAGTGAAAAACTGAAGTCGCGTTCGATCGACAGGTGGTAGCCGGGCGGGGCGAAATAGACGCTGCCCGCCTCCAGCGGCATCTTGTCATCGGCCTGGCGCACCGGCATCGCCAGGCGCTGCTGGAAGACTTCGGCCAGGCGGCTGTCGCGGTCGTCCGGCAGGTGCAGCACCACGATCACCGAAAAACCGAAGTGCCGGGGCAGCACCGGCAAAATGCGCAGCAGGGCGTCGATGCCGCCGGCCGAGGCGCCGATCACCACGGCGTCGATCTTGCGCCCGGCCAGCAGCGCGTTATGGACGGCGGTCATGGCGCCACCTTGCGAAACACCCGCTCGGCCTTGGCCAGCGGTTCAAACGAGTCCGCGTGCGCCGAGAAATCCAGGCTTTCCTTGCTGCCCAGGCCAAGAAAACCACGGTAGCACAGGGACTCGTGGAACAGGCCAAGCGCGCGGTCCTGCAGCTTGCGGTTAAAGTAGATCATCACGTTGCGGCAGCTGATTAAATGGGTTTCGGAGAACACGCTGTCGGTCGCCAGGCTATGGTCGGCGAAGATGACATTGTCCACTAGGCTGCGGTCGAACAGGGCGCCGTCGTAGGCGGCCGTGTAGTAGTCGGAAAACGCGGCGCGTCCGCCCGCCATCTGGTAGCTGGCGGTGTAGGCGCGCATGCGCTCGAGCGCGAACACGCCCTTGCGCGCGCGGTCGAGCGAATGCGGGTTGATGTCGGTGGCGTAGATGATGGCGCGCTCGAGCAGTCCTTCTTCCTTGAGCAAAATCGCCATCGAGTAGATTTCCTCGCCGGTGCTGCAGCCGGCGATCCAGATCTTCAGCGAGGGGTAGGTGGACAGGTGCGGCATCACGTGTTCGCGCAGCGCCTGGAAGTAGGCGGGGTCGCGGAACATCTCGCTGGTCGGAATCGTCAGGTACTGGAGCAGCTGCATGAAGGCGTCCGGATCGTGCAGCACGCGCGACTGCAGTTCCGAAATGCTGGCGCAATCCATCTGGTGCAGCGCGTGCAGCACGCGGCGCTTTTGCGAGGCGCCCGAGTAATCGCGGAAGTCGTAGCTGTATTTCAGGTAGATCGCCTCCATCAGCAGGCGCAGTTCGATGGTGATGCTGTCCGGTGCATTCATCAGAGCCGCTCCATGCTCGGCAGCCATACGCGCAGCAGGGAGTACAGGCGGTCAAGGTCGATCGGCTTGGCCAGGTAGTCCGACGCGCCAGCCTTCATGCACTGTTCCTGGTCGTCCTTCATGGCCTTGGCCGTGATGGCGATCACCGGCAGCTTGGCGAAGCGCGGGTCGGCGCGCAGGCGGCGCGTCGCTTCCAGGCCATCCATCCCGGGCATCATCACATCCATCAGCACCAGGTCCATATCCGGGATCTGGTCGAGCCGTTCGAGCGCCTCGAAGCCGTTGCGGCCCACTTCGACCGTGATGCCTTTCTGTTCCAGCGCGCTGGTGAGCGAGAAGATGTTGCGCACGTCGTCGTCCACCAGCAGGATGCGGCGCCCGTCGAACACGCGGTCGCGGCTGCGCACTGTTTTCAGCATGCTCTGGCGCTCGGCCGACATCTGCGACTCGACCTTGTGCAGGAACAGGGTCACTTCGTCGAGCAGGCGCTCGGGCGAGCGCGCGCCCTTGATGATGATCGAGCGCGAATATTTCAGCAGCTCGGCTTCCTCGGCGCGGGTCAGGTTGCGGCCGGTGTAGACGATCACCGGCGGGAACGAGACGATTTCCTCGGCCGCCATCTTGCGCAGCAGTTCGTGGCCCTGCATGTCGGGCAGTTTCAGGTCGATGATCATGCAGTCGTAGACGCCGGCCTGGAGCAGCGCAAAGGCTTCGCCGCCGCTGGCCACTGCGGTGATCTCGACGTCGGCGTCGTCGATCAGCTGGACCACGCTCTGGCGCTGGCGCTCGTCGTCTTCGACCAGCAGCACTCTTTTGAGCTTCTGGGTGAATTTGCCTTCGAGCGTGCGGAATACCTGCTTGAGGCGGTCGCGCGTGGCCGGCTTGATCACGTAGCCGATCGCGCCCAGTTGCAGCGCCGCTTCGGCGCGGTCGTTGGCCGAGACGATGTGCACCGGGATGTGACGCGCGCGCGGATTGTCCTTGAGCTTTTGCAGCACGTCCAGGCCCGAGCCGTCGGGCAGGCCCAGGTCGAGCAGGATGGCGTCGGGCAGGAAGTCGTTGGCCGCTTGCAGGCCGTCGGCGGCGCTGTGCGCCACCAGGCAGCGGTAGTGCATTTCGTGCGCCAGGTCGAACAGGATGCGCGCGAACGAGGCGTCGTCTTCGATCACCAGCACGCTGCGGCCGCCCGCGACGGCGCGCTCGCGGTCGTCGGCGAACACCGGCGCGCGCAAGGCCGATGCGGGCGCCGCCGGCGCCATCGGCGGCGCCAGGGCGGCGCGCGGCGCGGCCGGTACGGCGGCATCCGGCGTGCCCGGGGTGCAGGCCGGCAGGGTGGGCGGTAGCAGCAGGGTAAAGGTGCTGCCCTTGCCGGGCGCGCTGGCAATCGCGATCGAGCCGCCCAGCAGGGCCGCCAGGTCGCGCGAGATGGACAGGCCCAGGCCCGTGCCGCCGTAGCGCCGGCTGGTGGTGCCGTCGGCCTGGCGGAACGCTTCGAAGATGATCGCATGCTGGTCGGACGCGATGCCGATGCCCGAATCGCGCACCACGAACGCGAGCATGCCGTCCGCGCCGGCTTCGATGGTCAGCGAGACCTGGCCGGCATCGGTGAACTTGATCGCGTTCGACAGCAGGTTCCTGAGGATCTGCTGCAGGCGCTGGCCGTCGCTGTGCACCGTGAGCGGAGCGTTCGCGTCGACGGCGGCGGTGAAGCTGAGCTGCTTCTGCCCTGCCAGCGGGCCGAAGGTGTGGCGCATGCTGTCGGCCAGCTCGGACAGGGCGATGTCTGCTGGTGTCAGTTCGAGCTTGCCCGCTTCGACCTTGGAGATATCAAGGATATCGTTGATCAGGTTGAGCAGGTCGTTGCCGGCCGCGTAAATGGTGTTGGCGAACTGGATCTGCTCCGGTTCGAGGTTGCCTTTGGCGTTCTCGGACAGCAGCTTGGACAGGATCAGGGAGCTGTTCAGAGGCGTGCGCAGTTCGTGCGACATATTCGCCAGGAACTCGGACTTGTATTTGCTGGCGCGCTGCAGGTCGAGCGCGCGCTCTTCCAGCTGGTGCTGGATCACGCCCAGGGCGCTGTTCTTTTCATCGAGCGCGTTGGCCTGTTCGGCCAGGCGTTCGTTGGTCTGCTCCAGTTCCGCCTTCTGGTTTTCGAGGATGGTCTGCGATTCTTCCAGCACGCGCGACTGCTCTTCGAGTTCCTCGTTGGCGGTGCGCAGTTCTTCCTGCTGCACCTGGAGTTCTTCGTTGAGCTGCTGGGTTTCGGCCAGCGCATCGTGCAGGCGGCGGCGCGCCAGGGCCGCATCGATGGCACGGCCGATGTTGGGCGCCACCAGTTCCAGAAATTCCAGGTCGCGCTTGCGCGGTTCGTTCAGGAAGCCCAATTCGATGACGCCATTGGCCGCGTCGTCATTGTCGACCGGGATCAGGACCAGGTGGCGCGGGCTGCCGCTGCCGATGCCGGAACTGACCTTGAGGTAGTGGTCGGGCAGGTTGCCCAGCATGATAGGGCGTTTGGATAACAGCACCTGGCCGACCAGGGTGTCGGCGCCGTTGAAGCGGACCTCGCGCTCGGCTTCTTCGCGGCTCATGCCGTAAGCGGCGACGCGGCGCAGGCTGCCGTCTTCGTCGCGCGCGTACAGGGCGGCGACGGCCGCGCCGGTGTAGTCGGCCATGAAGTCGAGCGCGGCGCGGCCAAGGCTGGACAGGCTGTTGTGGCCGATGCTGCGTTCGGCCAGCTTGGTCTGGCCGCTGCGTAGCCAGGCCTGGCGTTCCAGCGCTTCGCCGTGGGTGCGGTGCTGGTCGATGGCGTCGCCGAACACTTCCGACAGGCGCATCAGTTCGCCGCGGCCGAAGTAGGCCAGCAGGCCGGACAGCAGCAGGCTGATCAGCAGGTACAGACCGACGCCCCAGCGCGTGACACGCTGGGCGGATTCGTTACGCTGTTGCAGCAGGCGCTGCTCGACCGCGAGAAAGTCGTTGAAGGTCTTGCGGATTTCGTCGAAAGCGACCCTGCCGCGCCCGCTGCGCACCAGGGTGATGACATCGTTATTGGCGCGCCGCAGGGCGATGGCGCTGTTGGCGTACTCGGTCCACTGGTCCTGCATCGCGATGATCTGGCGCAGGCGCTCGACCTGGGGCGGATTGTCCGCCACCAGCTTGGTCAGCGCTTCCATGGTCGAGACGGTCTTGGCCTTGGACAGGGTGTAGGGGGCGAGGAAGGCTTCGTCGTTGCTCAGCAAATAGCCGCGCAAGCCGGATTCCTGGTCGACCGACAGCTTGGCCGCTTCATTGGCGTGGCCGATCACCCTTTCGCTGTGTTCGACCGTGCTGAGCACCGACAGCAGGTAGGTGATGACGGCGACGAAAATGAGCGCGCTGCCCACGCCGATTGCCAGCGGTAACGCGACGTTGCGGGCGAGGATGCGGCGAAATCCGGTCTGGTCCATCGTTTTGGCGCTGGGCATGCGTTCTTCCACGTAAAAGGTGGAAGTTTATATGAAAAGAAATATTTAACGCGCAAGATTCGGGGCGGACCTTGTACAAGTGTCAGGGGCTGTTCGGCGCGCTATTGCTCCACCTCGATCATATTATCCCCCGGCTTGCGGTCGATCAGCTTGTTGTCCGGATCGATGCCGGCCTTGTACGGTCGCGCGCCGACGACCATGGTCACGCTCACGGTATTGCTGTCGACGATGCGCCGTTCGCGCAGCAGCGGCTTGCCATCCTTGTCGTCGACACCGAACTCGATCACGTCTTTCAAGGGCGCTTCCGTCTCGTCGCCAAGTTTGCCGGCGCGCAGCTTGAGGGCGCTGGCGCGCAAGCTCACCTCATACTTGCCGTCCGCGCGCCTGCTTGCCATGGCGGAGGTGGCGCGGTTCTCGTAGAGGACGATGTGCTCGAACAGGTCGTCGATCAGGTAGGCGTGTTCGGGCGGCGCGGCGCGGCGCAAGGCATCGGTCAGCGCCAGCACGCTCGGATACGGCGCGCCGTGGAAGGCGTGACGGGTCAGCAGCTCGTGCAGCACGGCGTTGATCTTCTCTTCCCCCAGCACGTCCTGCAGCCAGTACATGGCCAGCGCACCCTTTCGATAGTGGATGTAGCCCTGGTTTTCATTGAGCGCCAGGGGCAGCTCGTACTTGGTTTCCAGCGCCCGTCCCATCAGATACTTGTCCAGGTTGTAGCGCAGGAAGCGGCGCATGCGCTCCGGGCCGACCTGCTGCTTCATCACCATCAGGGCCGCATATTCGGACAGGGTTTCGCTCAGTACCGTGCTGCCGCGCGTGTTCGAACCGACCAGCTGGTGGCCCCACCACTGGTGCGCCACTTCATGGGCCGCCACGTAGAAGGGGTAATCGATATCCTTGGGATTGTTGTCGTCGACCCGCGCGATGAAGCCGATGCTCTCCGAAAACGGCACCGTGCCCGGAAACGATTGCGCAAACGTCTCGTAGCGCGGGAACTCGACCACGCGCAGTACCTTGTGCTGGTAAGGGCTGAAATGCTTCGAATTGTATTCCAGACCGGCCTTGACCCCGCGGATCATGCGCTCGACATTGAAAGCGTG
This sequence comes from Massilia antarctica, assembly GCF_015689335.1. Taxonomy (GTDB): domain Bacteria; phylum Pseudomonadota; class Gammaproteobacteria; order Burkholderiales; family Burkholderiaceae_D; genus Telluria_A; species Telluria_A antarctica. The sequence continues at coordinate 2,904,020 of NZ_CP065053.1, forward strand.
GCCAGGATGGTAATACACGTCGATCATCACATCCTGCCAGCGGTCGTGCCGCACTTCATAACGGGCCGACTGGAAGGCATAGAAATTGAGGATCGGCTTGTCCATGCGGTAATGGAAGTAGCGCCGTCCGGCCGACATCCATTCCTTTTCCAGGGTGCCGGGGGCGATCGCCACCTGGTCCGCACTGGTGCTGATGACGGCGTTGAAGTCGATCCAGTCGGCGTCCACGCTCAGCGCGTTATTTGCCAGCCCGGCCGGGTCAATGGGCGAGCGCATCGGCGCATGCGGGGCCAGGCCGTGGCGCTTGCGGTCGCGGTCGTTTTCCAGTTCGAGCGCCGGCTGGTAGCCGATGCGCGGCAACTGGCCATTGTTGAAGAAGGTGCCGTTGGCGATGACCGGGGTGTCCGATTCCAGGCCGAGCACCCCGCGCGGCTCGAATTCCACGTCGAATTCGAGCGCCATGCCTTGTCCCGGCAACAAAGGCGTGCCCAGCTTGTAGCCATAGAAGCCGTGCTCGCGGTCGCTGACCAGGGGCGTGATTTTCTGGCCGAAGCGCACCTTGAGGCTGGCCAGCCGGTCCTCGGTGAGGTACACCTCGGTCACCGGCGCCGTGCCCTTGTTGCTGAGTTGATAGACGCCGGTGATCGTCAGGCGGCGCTGTTCGGGCACGATCGCCACTTTCAGGTCGACTCGGGTGATCCGCGGCTGCGCCAAGGCCGCGTATTTCTTGTAGCGCAGCTCGTACTGGGCGCGGGTGCGGTCTTTCTGCCAAGCGGTCTGGTAGTCGCCTTCGATGTGCAGGCTGTAATACAGGACGGCGCCGCTGCCGGCGAAGATCGCCAGTCCGGCCGCGAAGGTGGCCAGTACCGGCAGGCTCAGGTTGCGGCGCGCCAGCTGGATGCGGCTGCCCAACTCGTCGTTGCAGCCGCGCGGCCAGAACACCAGCGAGGCGACCATCAGCATCAGCGCCGCCCCGCCCCAGTACAGCTCGAACCAGCGTTCGCGCACCAGGAAGTGGCCGTAGCCGTTCATGTCGGAATACATGAAAGACGGCGAGGTGCCGTACAGCAGCATCGGATGGTCGAGGCCGAGCGAACTGAAGGTCAGGGTGGCGAAGTAATACAAAATCATCGCGAAGTAGGCCAGGTACTTGTTGTTGATCAGCACCTGCAGCGCGATCGCCAGCACCGCCAGTAGCGCGTACTGGGGCAGCTGGATCAGGAACAGGCTGTGCAGGTAGAGGCCGACGTCGATGGCGAAGTAGCCGCGGAACAGCTGGATCAGCATGCCGGCGATCATCACCAGCACCAGCATCAGCACTTGCAGGCCGATCAGGGCAAACAGCTTGGACAGCATCGGCAGCCAGCTCGGCAGCGGCAGGGCGTCGAGCATCTGGGCCACGCGCGCCTCGCGTTCGCGCCAGACCAGTTCACCCGCGTAAAAGGTGGTCACGACCAGCATGAACAAGGAGAACGCCGCGCTGATCAGTTCCAGCACCTGGTAGGTGACCGGATAGGTATTGGTGCCGTACATGGAACCGAGCTTGACCGAGGCGCCGAACACGGCCAGCACGCCAGCCAGGGCGATCACGGCGAAGTAGACATCCTTGACCGATTCGCGCAGGTTGAGCCAGGTCGACCTGAGCAGCAGCAGGGCCAGGCTGCGCTGCAGGAAGTCCGGCGTCTCCTGGGACGCGATGGCGCTGTGCGACAGTTGTTGGGGCACATCGCCTTCGGTGCGCCCGCCCGCGCGGCCGGGAGCCGCGGCGGCGAACTGGAAGCGCCAGTAACCGAGCAGCAGCACCACCAGCGCGAAGCCGCACCACAGGGCACGGTTGTACAGGAACACGCCCTCGAAGGGAATCGCGCGGCTGTTGCGCTCGGCGATGGTCCAGTATTCGGTGATGCGGATCAGGGCGGTGGTGCCGAAGGGATCGATCAGGGCGGCCAGGGTCTTGTAGTCGAGGTCGCGCGCCAAGGAAGGCGCGACGATGTAGCCGATCATCATCACCACGCTGGCCACGTACACCGGCAGCATGCGCCGGGTCAGGGCTGCCAGCACGAAGAAAATCGCGCCGAAGATGACGATGTTGGGCAGGATCAGGAAGGCATACGGGCGCAGGTACATCCAGGCCCCGGCCGGGCCCAGGCGGTCGGCTTCGATGCCGGGGATGTAGGTGCCCAGCCAGGCGCCCAGCACGATGCTGGAAAACACCACCGCCAGGGTCAGCGCGGCCCCGAAAAAGCGCCCGAACACGTAATCGTGCTTGGCGATCGGCGCGCTGAAGAAGAAGTGGTGCATGTCGTACTCGAAATCCTGCTGCACCGAGCGCCCCATCATGGCGGCCATCACGATCACGCCCAGGCAGCCGAGGAAGGCCACCGTCAGCGCGATCGAGCGCGGGGCGTTGATGAACAGGCGCCCGCCGAAGGTGACGTAGGCATCCTTGAACACGCCGCCAGCGGCGGCCATCCACAGCATGGCCAGCGCGAAGAACATGCCGAAGTAGACCCAGGTCGAGAGCAGCTTGAGCCGCTGGCGCGCTTCAAACAGGGTGATTGCCCACATGGATGCCACCTTCAACAGTTGCTGGCCGCGACGTGGCGTCCGGCGATGGTGGCGAAGTAGACATCTTCGAGGTCGCCGGCGGCCGGCTCGAAGCCATCCCCAGGATCTTGCTCGGAGTACACGTGAATCAGGGTGCGGCCGGTCAGCAGGCGGGTCGAGATCACCGCGTGTTCTTTCTGGAAATGGGCCAGCTCGTGCTTGGCGACGAAGCGCGCCCAGATGTGGCCATCGATCTCGTCGATCAGCTTTTGCGGCTCGCCGCACAGCAGCACGTGGCCCTTGTTGATGATCGCCATGTTGGCGCACAGATCGGAGACGTCCGACACGATGTGGGTCGACAGCACGACGGTCTTGTCGTCGCCGATATCGGAGAGCAGGTTGTGGAAGCGCACCCGTTCCTGCGGGTCGAGGCCGGCGGTCGGTTCATCGACGATGATCAGTTGCGGATCGCCCAGCAAGGCTTGGGCGATGCCGAAGCGCTGGCGCATGCCGCCCGAAAACGTGCCGAGGCGCTGGTTGCGCACTTCAAACAGATTGGTTTGCTGCAACAGGCCGTCGACCACTTCGCGGCGCCGGCCGCGCTGCGACAAGCCCTTGAGCACGGCAAAATGGTCGAGCAGTTCGTAGGCCGTGACCTTGGGATACAGGCCGAAGTCCTGGGGCAGGTAGCCGAGCAGGCGGCGGATATCGTCCTTGTCGTCGAGCACGTCGAGGTCGCCGAAGAAGACCGACCCCGCATCGCACTCCTGCAAGGTGGCGAGGGTGCGCATCAGGGTCGACTTGCCGGCCCCGTTCGGGCCGAGCAGGCCGAACATCCCGCTGGGGATGGTGAGGGTAACTTTATCCAATGCAACTACGCCATTGGCATAGGTCTTGGATAAATTCCTGATGCGTAATTCCATGCCTGACTCCTGATACGGTCGCTGTGCGTACGCCCGGCGGGTAGCCGGATGCACTGTCTAGAGTTGCATTGTATAAAATTTGACCGCGCCACGGCCGTCCGTTGCGACGCACCGCGATTTGATGGGCTCAGATTGCACAAATGGGGGAGTGGATGAGTGGCCAGCGCCGCCTGCTTGCCCCGTCGCCCCCGCGCCTGCGCCTCCGCCGTCGCCCCTGTCGCCCCGCGCCTTCCCCCGTCGCCCCCGCGCAGGCGGGGGCCCAAGTTGTCAGCTCAGTCGTCGGCTGCGGAGCGAACTTGGGGGGAACGCATGCGTTCCCGCCTGCGCGGGGGCGACGGCGGTAAAGTCTGCGACAGGGGTAAGGTCTGCGATGGTGGCGAGGCCGGTCGCGTGTCAATGGCGGCGGCGCTGATGTCGGAATGCGCCGTCAACCTTAACTCCGAAACAACACATCCTCCCGGTTGAACCACCACCTGCACCACGCCAGCAGCGCCCCGGCGATCAGGGTGGTGGAGAGCAAAATGGCTGAAAACATGCGGTAATCCATGGTGCCCTTCACCAATTCCTTCATCGCCAGCGACACATTGGTCAGGGGCACCATCGACCAGAACCAGTTCAGCTCCACGCCGGGAAGCATGGCCAAGACGATCGGCACGATCAGCAGCATCATCAGCGGCGAAATCATGCCCGACGCTTCCTTGTAGCTCTTGGCATAAATCGAAATCGACAGCAGGATCGAGGCGAAGATGGCGGCCGTGGGCACCAGCATCAGCGCCACCATGGCCAGGTCGCGCGCGCCGATCGCCCGCACCATCTGGGCCAGGCCGCCTTCGAGCGAGCCGCCGAACAAGGCCAGCAGCAAACCCATGCTGGCCACCATCAGCAGCGCCGAGGTCAGGCCCACCGTAAACAGCACCAGGAACTTGGCCATCACCAGCGCCGTGCGCGAAATCGGCGCCAGCAGCAAGGTTTCGAGCGTGCCACGCTCCTTCTCGCCGGCGCCCAGGTCGATGGCCGGATACATCGCCGCCATCAGGCACACCATCAGCAAGATGTAGGGCAAAAAGCCGCCCACCAGCGCCCCCATGCGCTCGCGCGTGCCGGCGGTCGACAGTTCTTCGAGCTCGATCGGATTGAGGGCGAAGCGCAGTTCGGCGCTGCTCATGTTCATGGCCGACAAGGCTTGCTCGCGCAGCGCCCCGTTGTGGGCGTCGATCACGGCGGCCACCCGCTTGCGGGTCATGTCGAGCGCCACCGCGTTGTTATAGTGCAAAGTGACTCTCGCCTGGCGGTGCGCCGCCATCGCTTGTTCGAAGCCGGGCGGAATGACGATGGCGAAATGGATGCGGTCGGCATCGATGGCGGCCTTGATCGCGCCTTCATCGGCCAGCGGCACCTCGCGCAAGCCTTTTTCGCGCGCGAAGCGCTCGCTCAGCCCGGGCGCGTTCTCCTTGCCGAACAAGGCGTAGGTCAATTCCTTGTGCTGTGCTTTCTTGAAAATGGTCGACGACAGGTAGCCCAGGCCGCCGAAAATCATCGGCATGGCGACGATCGGCAGCAGCAGGGTAAAGATGAAGGTCTTGCGGTCGCGCAGCAATTCCAGCAATTCCTTGAAATACACGGTCCACATGGCTCAGTCGTCCTGCTTGATGACGTGGACGAAGGCGTCGACCAGGTCGCCGCTGCCGCCCAGTTCGCGCAGCTCGGCCACCGTGCCGTTGAAGGCGCTGCGGCCGCGGTTGATGATGCAGACCCGGTCGCACAGCTTGTCGACCTCGTGCAGGTGGTGGGTCGAAAAAATCAGGGGAATGCGCAGGGCCTTGTAGCTGGCGATGAACTCGAGCAGCACGCGCGCCGACATCACATCGAGCCCGGTGGTCGGTTCGTCCAGGATCACCACCCGCGGTTCGTGCACCACGGTGCGGGCGATCGCGCATTTCTGCTTCATGCCGGTGGACAGGTCGTCGGCGCGCTTGTGGGCGTAGGCGTGCATGTCGAGTTGCTCGAACAGATCGTCGCAGCGCTGCTTGAGGCGGGCCGGGGCCATGCCGTGCAGGCGCCCGAAATACTCGACGTTCTCGCGCGCGCTCAGGCGCCCGTACAGGCCGGTCGAGCCGGACAGGAAGCCGACCCGCTGGCGCGCCCGCAGCGGATCGGCCACGATATCGATCTCGTCGATGAAGGCGCTGCCGGCGTCCGGGCGCAGCGCGGTCGAGAGGATGCGCAGGGTGGTGGTCTTGCCGGCCCCGTTCGGACCAAGCAGGCCCAGCACTTCACCGGGCGCGCAGGCGAAACTGACATCGCGCACCGCATGGAACCAGCCATCGCCCTCGCGCACGTCGCGCTGGCGGGCGCGCCGCTCCTTGTGCACCGGCGCGGCGAAGCGCTTGGCCAGGTGTTTCACCTCGATCATCGGGTTCCTTCTCTCAAAGCGTGAGGGTAGCACGCACAAATTCACGGCGGCAAGCACGGCAGGCCGCCACAGCGGGTCGGAAATGTGGATAATGGGGTCATGGACAGTGCCATCAAAGAAAAAGTACTCGCCGTCGCCGGCAGCGGGCGCAACGCGGCCGAATGGACCGCGTACTTCCGCGTCACCCTCGGCCTGTACTACCTGGCCGGGCTGATGACGTCCGACACCATCGATTTCAAGAAGGTCGACCGCGCCTTCAACCAGTTCATCTACCATACCATCGGCAAGGGCCACACGATCACCAGCGTGCTGCAGTTCATGAGCGGGGCGAAAGTGGTGCCGGTGGTGTCGTCGCCGCGCTTCGCCGCCGCGTTTTCCGAACATTGCCCGGACGTGCCGTCCGACACCATTCCATTTTTGTTGCAGCTGAACCTGGGTGTGGCGAAAAACATTTCCGGCATCGATGTCGCGGGCCCGCTGCTCGACTGGATCGAGCGCCAGACCGCCCCGGCCCCGGACACGGTGGAGGCCGAGGCGGCGGCCGCCGTGCGCGCACCCGGCGACCCGCCCGGGCCGGACGTCCTATAATGGCGTTTTCTCGCTACCGGGGCAGCGCGCATGTCAGCACAACGATCCATCAATCCACTCGACCAGCTGATCGTCAGCATGGACAAGGCCCTGCGCGTGATCGCTGGCGTGGCATCGGCATCGCGGCCGACCCCGGCGACGCACGCCGATGACGGCCAGCTCGACGAAGCGGAACAGCGCCACAGCGCCGGCCTGATGCGGGTCAACCACGTGGGCGAAGTGTGCGCGCAGGCGCTGTACAACTCGCAATCGCGCTTTGCCAGGACCGAGGCGATGCGCGATCAGTTTGCCGAGGCGGGGCGCGAGGAAGAGGATCACCTGGCGTGGACGGCCCAGCGGCTGGCCGAACTGGGATCGCGGCCGAGTTTGCTTAATCCCTTGTGGTATGCGGGGGCCTACGCGCTGGGCACGGTGGCGGCGCAACTGGGCGACGCGCGCAGCCTGGGGTTTGTGGTCGAGACCGAGCGCCAGGTTGAGGCGCATCTGAACAGCCATCTTGATTTGCTGCCGGCGCAGGATGCCAAGTCGCGCGCGGTCGTGGACCAGATGCGGATCGACGAGATTGCCCATGGCGCGGCGGCGCAGGCGCTGGGCGCGGTGGAAGTGCCGCTGCCGGTGCGCGGGGTGATGAGTGCGATGGCGAAGGTGATGACGACGACGGCGTATTACGTTTGATGCTGCCGTAAGTGCCTCTGAGCACACGCGTCGTTTGCCATTACGCCCGTCGTTGGCAGGCCATCCGCCCCTGTCGGTTCTGCCACTGGCAGAACCGACTCCGCGCGCGCCCCCCGTCGTCGTCGCCGCGCCCCCCGTCGTTCCCGCGCAGGCGGGAACGATGGGGGGCGAGAACGACGGGAGGGGGGCGCGGGAACGGCGGGGCGCGCGCAGGAACGACGGGGGCTTACCCTTCGATAATTTCAAACGAATGCGTGATCTCGGCCATCTTGGCCAGCATGATCGACGCCGAGCAATACTTGTCGTGCGACAGGCTCACCGCGCGCTCGACCGCGCCCGGTTTCAGGTTCTTCCCCGTCACGATGAAATGAAAATGGATCTTGGTAAACACCTTGGGATCGGTTTCCGCGCGCTCGGCCTTCAGGCTCACATCGCAGCCGCGCACATCCTCGCGGCCGCGCTTGAGAATGAGCACCACGTCATAGGCCGTGCATCCGCCGGTACCGAGCAGCACCATTTCCATCGGCCGCGGCGCCAGGTTGTGGCCGCCGCCTTCCGGCGCGCCATCCATGCTGACCATGTGGCCCGACCCCGTCTGCGCCCGAAAACTCATGCCCGTGGGACCGTTCCAGCTGACTGTGACTTCCATTCCATTCTCCGGTAATTGTTTCCGGCCTATTGTAATGGAGCCCGCGCGCCCGCGCTGAGCGGGGCTTACACCGACAGCACGTAGCGCTCGCTCTTCATGCGCCAGCTGGCGAATGCGACCGCGCCCAGGGCCGGCAGCATCGAACTGAAAAAGGTCAGCACGAACGGCAGCGCGCCCAAGTCCTGGCCCTTGGCCAGCTCGCGCAGCAGGGTCTGGTTCGACAGCATCGGCACCAGATACATCCACGTTGCCGTTTTCAGGTCCAGCACCGACACCGCCACCCCTGGCAGCATCGGCAACAGGATCACCAGGCTGAGCATGCTCTGGGCTTCCTTGAACGATTTCGCATTCATCGCCAGCGCGATGTGCAGGCCGGCCGCGAACAGCGACAGCGGAATGGTCGACAAGCACACCAGGGCCAGCTGGGCCGAGGTAACTCTCCAGCTCATGCCGATTTCTTCCAGCGGCAGCCATGACAGCACGGCATGCGCCAGCGCCAGTTCCAGGGTGATGCCGATCACGGCCAGGGAGCCGGCCGCCAGCCACTTGCCGGTGATCAGCGACCACGGACTGGCCGGCTGGGCCATCAGCACTTCGAGCGAGCGCCGCTCGCGTTCGCCGGCGGTGCTGTCGACCGCCGCCGACAGGCCGCAAATAAACGCCGGGAAAAACAGAAATCCGAGAATGGCGCCGATCAGGCCGGCCGAGCGCGCCGCCGTGCTGCCGGTATCGAAGCGTTGCAGGCGCACCGGCGCCATGGTGGCCGGCGAGACCCCGTGCGCCAGCAGGCGCGCGCTGCTGATGTTCGAACTGTAGCTTTGCAGTACTTCTTCGATATCGCGCTGGCGCTGGCTGTTGTCGCCGGCCGAGTCGTACCACAGCTCGATGCCGGCCGGCCGCATGGCCTGGTAGTGTTCGCCGAATTTGGGATCGAGGCGCAGCAGGGCCACCACCTTGCGCCCGCGCAGCAGCTCGCCGATGGCCTCTTCCTTCATCTCTGGCATCGGCACGATGGTGATGTTCTTTTGCTTGAGCTGGGCCATCAGGTTGGGCGCCTGGGCGCCATTGACGACGGCCAGTTCCATGCCTTCGCGCTCGGAGCGGGTAGCCCTGCCAATCTGCTGGTTGAGCATGTAGCCGAGCATGAGCGGATACATCAGGGTGAACAGGGCCAGCAGGACCAGCGCGCGGCGGTCGCGCAGGGTTTCCTTGAATTCCTTGAGAAAGACGACCAGGAATGCCGGCTTCATGCTGCGATTCCTTCTTCGCCCACCAGGCTGACAAAGGCATCCTCGAGGTTGGCGATGCCGGTGCGCCGGCACAGTTCCTGGGGCGAGCCCTGGGCCACGGTATGGCCCTTGGCGATCACGATCACGTCGTCGCACAGATGGGTTACTTCCTGCATCACGTGGGTGGCCATGATCACGCAGCAGCCTTCATGCCGCAGGGCGGTGAGCGCGCTGCGCAGGGCGCGCGTGCTCATCACGTCCAGCCCGCGGCTCGGTTCGTCGAGCAGCAAGTGGCGCGGCTTGTGCAGCAGGGTGCGCGCCAGCGCGACCTTGATGCGCTGGCCTTGCGAAAACCCCTTGGCGCGCCGCTCCAGGATGTCCTGCATGGCCAGCAGGTCGGCCACTTCATCGATGCGGCGCTGCACCACGGCCATGCTCATGCCGTTCAGCTCGCCGAAATACGCCAGGTATTCGCGCGTGCTCAGGCGCTCGTACAGGCCGAACTGGTCGGTCAGGAAACCGATATCCTTGCGCACCGCCATCGGATTGAGGGCCGGGTCGATGCCGCCGATGCTGATGCTGCCCTGGTCGCGCTTGAGCAGGCCGACCAGCAGGCGCAGCAGGGTGGTCTTGCCAGCCCCGTTCGGGCCGAGCAGCGCCGTGATGTGGCCGTCGGCGGCCGTGAAGCTGACCCCGCCCAGCGCTTGCAGCGAGCCGAACTGTTTGCGTACATCGTTTACAACAATCATCGTGGCCTCGGGCTAGTCAGGGGTGCGGACCGGCGCTGCCGATCTGGAAATTGGCGGCCGGAATGTCATTCAGGCAGTGGGCGATCACCGGTTTCTGCGGCGCGTCGAGAAATTCGCGCAGCAGGCGCGGCGCGCAGCCGAGCGCGGAAATGCCGTGGCCGGCGTTGGCCACCACCAAGTGCTGGGCCTTGGGGATATGGCGCGCGGCGGCCTCGGCGCGGCGCGGCGGCGTTACCGGATCGAGCGCGCCCGACAGCAGCAAGGCCGGCGCCAAAATCGGGCTGGGCGCGCGCCAGACGACGGCCGGCACCTTGAGCGACTTGCACAGCTCGACCAATTGCCCGGCCCGGCCACCGCCGAGGAAGGAATTGTGGGCGTCTTCGGCCAGCAATTGCGGCGTCATGCGCGGATAATCCTCGGCGCAGATCACAGCCATGTGCAGCACCAGCGCGGTGCCGCCTTCGCCCGCCAGGTCGCTGGCGACGTTGCGGCGCGCCACAAAAGGAGCCCAGCGTCCCAGGTGGGCGCTGTGGATCAGGAAGGGCAGGCGGCGCCCGTCCAGCGCCGAATACAGCACGTTGTGCACCGTGCTCAGGAAGCGCTCCTTGGTCAGGTTCATGTGCAGGGGTTCGGCGGTGCGCGGATTGGCCAGGGTCAGCGCCACCGGGCCGGCGCTGACCCTGGCCAGCAAGCCGTCGAATTCGGCGCGCAGCGCGGGGTAAGCCTGGTTGCAGTCGGCGTCGGCCGCGCACTGGCGGAACAGGGCTTCCAGCGCCGCCTGGCCGTCGCGCCCGCCGGCCGGAATGATCTGGTCGGGCGCGGCCACGCCGTCCAGCACCAGGCTGCGCACCGCATGCGGAAAGGCGCGCGCGTAGGCCTGGCCGAGGCGGGTGCCGTACGAGGCTCCCCACACGTTGATGGTCTGGTAGCCGAGCGCCAGGCGCACCTGCTCGATGTCGCGCGCGGCGTGTTCGGTGGTGTAGGCCGACAGCGGCTGGCGCACCGCGGCCAGGCAGGCGCGCACGGCGGCCATCTGCTCGTCGTCGTTGAGGTTCTCGGGCAGGGTGTCGTCTTCGCAGTCGAGCTTGCCGGAGAGGCCGGTGCCGCGCTGGTCGATGAAGACGATGTCGCGGATGGCGCGGGTGCGCCGGAACATGGCGTTCAGCACCGGCAGCACGTCGCTGCCGGCCTGGCCGGGGCCGCCCGCCAGCACGAACAGGGGATCGGGGCGCGCCGATTCGCGGAAGGCCGGCGCCACGGTGATATGCAGGTTCAGGGTGGGGCCGGTAGGCTGGCGGTAATCGAGGGGCACGGCCAGGGTAATGCAGCGCAAGCCTTCTTCGGAACCTGGCAGGTGGCAGGTGCGGCCGCCCGGGGCGGCGGCGGGGCAGGACGGCGCCAGGGCCGCCAGCAAGGAGAGCAGTGAAGCGGCAAGGCGATATTTCAATTTCACGAGGTCTCCCGACGATGAGTGCTCAGGCATAGTAGATTGACACTGTTTCCGGGGTCAAGAAAGTTTTTTTCGGTTAATGAAATCCCGGCTGTGCTGAAGTCTAGAGCCGGGTTTGTCGCCGACGTTTGCGATTTGTCTAGAGATGGCGCCGATGTCATTTCGCCACCATCGGAAGGGTGCTCGACGGGCTTGACTCGGCCGTGGGGAATGCGCTATAGTAGCCGGCTTTCCGTTTGCTCAGGAAAAGACAATAAGGCAGAGTCCGTAGGCAGTTCGAGCGGAACCACCATTTGAGCGATTTAATAAGTTTTATATTTAGGAAGTCAACATGAAAACTTTTTCCGCTAAGGGACATGAAGTCCAGCGCGATTGGTTCGTGGTTGACGCGACGGATCTGATCCTCGGACGTGTTGCCAGCGAAGTGGCACTCCGGTTGCGCGGCAAACACAAACCCGAATTCACTCCGCACGTCGACACGGGCGATTTCATCGTCGTGATCAACGCAGGTAAACTGCGCGTGACCGGTACCAAGGCAACCGAGAAGACGTACTACCGTCACTCGGGCTACCCAGGTGGTATCTATGAAACCAACTTCAAGAAAATGCAAGAGCGTTTTCCTGGTCGCGCGCTTGAAAAAGCGGTCAAGGGCATGCTGCCTAAAGGCCCGCTTGGCTACGCCATGATCAAGAAGCTCAAAGTGTACGCGGAAGGTTCCCACCCGCACGCTGCCCAGCAACCTACAGCACTCGTGCTGTTCAAGTAAGGAGCTGACATGATCGGTAACTACAATTACGGCACCGGCCGTCGCAAGAGTGCAGTCGCTCGCGTCTTCATCAAAGTTGGCACTGGCCAGATCATCGTTAACGGCAAACCAGCCGCTGACTACTTCTCGCGCGAAACGGGCCTGATGGTCATCCGTCAACCGCTGGAACTGACCGGCAATGTCGAGCGTTTCGACATCAAGGTCAACGTTCACGGTGGTGGCGAGTCCGGCCAGGCTGGCGCGGTTCGTCACGGCATCACCCGTGCACTGATCGACTACGACGCATCGTTGAAGGGCGACCTGGCACGTGCCGGTTTCGTTACCCGCGATGCACGTGAAGTCGAGCGTAAAAAAGTTGGTCTGCGCAAAGCACGTCGCGCAAAGCAATTCTCGAAGCGTTAATTTGCTTCTGCCGCGCACTCCGGTGCGCAGCCCTCAAAAAAGCCGCCGACTGCAAAGTCAGGCGGCTTTTTTGTTTTGGTTTCCTTCACCGGGGTCTGACCTCTGATTAGCAATTAATTGCTGCGCGGCGCGGAAAATCGGGACGTCTCATTGCTCCCCACAGAAAATCGCTCATATTTCATGAAATGGGTCTAACTTCGTGCTGGAAAGGCGGTGACCTACAAGCCGTCAATGGCTGTCGTTAAAAATGTTGCTAATCAGAGGTCAGACCCCTGTGTTGAGAGGTCAGACCCCTGTGTTGGGGGCGGGGTCTGACCTCTGATTAGCAATCAATTGCTGTGACCTCTGATTAGCATTCACCGGGGTCTGACCTCTGATTAGCAATTAATTGCTGCGCGGCGCGAAAAATCGGGACGTCTCATTGCTCCCCACAGAAAATCGCTCATATTTCATGAAATGGGTCTAACTTCGTGCTGGAAAGGCAGTGACCTACAAGCCGTCAATGGCTATCGTTAAAAATGTTGCGAATCAGAGGTCAGACCCCTGTGTTGTTTCATGAAATGGGTCTAACTTCGTGCTGGAAAGGCAGTGACCTACAAGCCGTCAATGGCTATCGTTAAAAATGTTGCGAATCAGAGGTCAGACCCCTGTGTTGGGGTCAGACCTCGGTTAGGAAAATTTCTTAATGGAGGTCTGACCCCGGTTAGGAAAGTTTTACGTTTCCTTCACTGCGCAGCGTTTTGCTTGCGCTGTTAGAATCACCATCTTTCGGGCAAGGCCCACCATTTACTTTCAAGGATTACATATGATCAAAGTTGGCATCGTCGGCGGTACGGGTTACACGGGCGTGGAATTGCTGCGACTGCTGTCGGTCCACCCTGATGTGGAGCTGACCGCGATTACCTCGCGTAAGGAAGATGGCTTGCCCGTCGCCGATATGTTTCCTTCGCTGCGCGGCAAGGTGAACCTGGCGTTTTCCGCCCCCGACAAGGTGGACCTGAGCAAGTGCGATGTGGTCTTCTTCGCGACCCCGCACGGCGTGGCCATGGCCCAGGCCCCAGCGCTGCTGGCCGCCGGCGTGAAGGTCATCGACCTGGCCGCCGATTTCCGCCTGAAAGACCAGGCGACCTTCGAGCAGTGGTACAAAATTCCGCACACCTGCCCCGATCTGCTGGACGAGGCCGTCTACGGCTTGCCGGAACTGAACCGCGAGGCCATCAAGAAGGCGCGCCTGATCGCCAATCCGGGGTGCTATCCGACCACGATGCAGCTGGGCTTCGTGCCGCTGCTGAAAGCGAATCTGGTCGATGCCAGCGCCCTGATCGCGGACGCCAAGTCGGGCGTGTCCGGCGCCGGCCGCAAGGCTGAAATCGGTACCCTGTTCTCGGAGTCGAGCGATAATTTCAAGGCTTACGGCGTGTCCGGCCACCGCCACACCCCGGAAACCGTGGCCCAGCTGCAGCGTTTCACCGGCCTGCCCGTGCGCCTGATCTTCACGCCGCATCTGGTGCCGATGATCCGTGGCATGCATTCGACCTTGTACGCGCGCCTGACCACCGAGATCAGCAACGAGGCGCTGCAGGAATTGTTCGAAACCACCTACAAGGACGCGCCCTTCGTCGATGTGATGCCGTTCGGCTCGCATCCGGAAACCCGTTCCACGCGCGGCTCGAACATGCTGCGCCTGGCGCTGCATCGTCCGGACAACGGCAACACCCTGGTCATCCTGGTGGTCCAGGATAATCTGGTCAAGGGCGCGTCCGGCCAGGCGATCCAGTGCATGAACCTGATGTTCGGCCTGGACGAAACCCTGGGCTTGCAACAGGTGGCGCTGCTCCCGTAAGGCGCTACACAGGGATGGGAGGGGGCCATGGCCGGCCCTTTCCCCGCCGCCGCGCCGCGTGCCCGCTCCCGCCACCGGCCCGGGACAGTATCTGCATTCATTAAATTTTAATTAATCTTTCTATTTCATTATCAATGCCTTTATGATGGTGTATTTATCATCCAAGAAGGATAGTTATGAAATTCGGACGAACCCTGGTATCGACCCTGCTCGCTGGCATGTTTGCCATCCCCGCCTTCGCCGCGCCTTCATATTCGGTGACCATGGTCAACACCGGCAACTGGGATAGCTGGAGCCTGATCGACAATGCCGGCACCCTGTATGGCTCGTCCAAGGGCTTTTCGGCGTCGTATGCGAACGGCCACGTCAATGTGATGCACGTGAGCGAGAGCCCGGCACCCACCGGCGGCGTGCGGGCCATCAGCAATGCCGGCCGTATCGCCAGCTATGAATACTGGACCACGGCACAGGATTACCCGAGCGCCGATGGCTACCTGACCTTCAACGGCAGCTCCACCCGTCTCGGCGCGCTCGGCTCCGGTGGCACCAGCCTGGACACCTTCGCCAACGGCGTCAACAACGCCGGCACGGTGGTGGGCGAATCGCGCACGGATATCCGGATTCCTGGCGGCCCGGAGGGCTATCCCCGCTTCGCGACTCATGCATTTACTTACTCCAACGGCAAGATGCGCGATCTGGGCACCCTGGGCGGTACCGCAAGCAGCGCCGCGGCCATCAATGGCGCCGGCACCATCGTGGGCACCGCCCAAAACGCCAATTGGCAGGATCGCGCCTTCATTTATCAGAACGGCCGCATGACCGACCTCGGCGGGTTCAGTGGCGGCAGCAGCCTGGCGAACGACATCAATGATGCCGGTCTGATCATCGGCCAGTCCGCGCGCGACAGCAGCGGCTATGTGAAGTCGGCCTTTGTGTACGCGAATGGCGCGCTGACCGATCTGGGCTGGGGGACGCAACGCGATTCGAACGCCGTCGATATCAATGAGCTGGGCCAGATCATCGGCTACGGCGCCGATGCAAACGGCCAGAACCGCGGCTTCATCTATCAACATGGCCAGTTGCTGCAGCTCGACACGGCCGTCGATCCGAGCGCCAACTGGGTCATCAAGACCACTTACAGCATCAACGATCATGGCCTGATCCTGGCCGATGCATGCAAGCTGGGCGTGTGCGGCACAGTCGTGCTGAGCCCAGTTCCGGAACCGGAAACCTATGCGATGATGCTGGCCGGTCTCGGTTTGCTCGGGTTTTGCGCACGCCGCCGCGCACGTTCCGCGTAAGCTGCACAGCCTGCGGCAGATCGCCCGGCTGGCGTGAAGCGCCACGACATGGGCAGGGAGGCGTTTTGCCGGCTGCATTGTCCCTGCTCGTACCAGTTGCGGCATCAAAACATTAAATATTAGTTAATATTTACTTTTAGTTATTGGCTCGTTTATGATGGATAGTATTCATCCATCACAGAAAGCCGTTCATGACATTTGGCCGCTCCCTGCTGTCCGCCCTGTTGTTGGGCATCTTCGCCACCCCCGCGTTCGCGGCAACCCCGTCCTACTCGGTCAAGGTAGTCAATACCGGAGGCGAATACGATTACTGGCGCCTGATCGACAATGCCGGCACCTTGTACGGCCAGACCATGGGCCATGCCGCCTATCATTCTGGCGGGGTAACGCATGTGTTGGACCTGTCCAGCACCAGCCCCTCTCCCGATGGCAGCGTCACCGCGATCAGTCATGCCGGCCACATGGCGACGTCCGAGTATTGGGCGCCGTACATGCCGCGCTCGCCTATCGATGCCTATCTGACCTTGAATGGGGCGACCACGCATCTTGAGCCGCTCAGTACTGCCGGCGGGCTGCCGGTGACCTGGGCCAACGGCGTCAACAACGACGGCACGGTGGTGGGCTATTCGCAGACCGATGTGCGCGCGCCGGGCGGCGATCCGTACGATCCGCGTTACGCGACGCACGCCTTTGCCTACAGCGGCGGCATCACAAAGGATCTGGGTAGCCTGGGCGGGATGTACAGCAGCGCCGCCGCGATCAACAACGCCGGGACCATCGTCGGCTATTCCGCCGATGCGTCCGAACGCAACCGTGCTTTCATCTACCAGAACGGGCGCATGACCGACCTCGGCGCGTTTGAAGGCGGCACCAGCGTGGCAAAAGATATCAACGATGCAGGCCTCATCATCGGCCAGTCCGCGCACGGCAGCGACAGGCAGCTGCTGTCGGCCTTCGTGTATTCCAACGGCGTCATGACCGACCTGGGCTGGTCGCCGCAATACACGTCCAGTGCCAGCGACATCAACAACCTGGGCGAGGTGATCGGTTATGGCGCCGATGCCTACGGCCAGCAACATGGCTTCATTTACCAGAACGGCCAGCTGGTGCAGCTCGACACGGCCGTCGATCCGCTCGCCGGCTGGAACATCAAGACCACCTACAGCATCAACGACCAGGGCCAGATCCTGGCCAACGCCTGCAAGCTCGGGGTGTGCGGCACGGTGCTGCTCAGTCCGGTTCCGGAACCGGAAACCTATGCGATGATGCTGGCCGGTCTCGGTTTGCTCGGGTTTTGCGCACGCCGCCGCGGCCGCGCCGCCTGAGGCAGGCAAGGATCAAAGGAATGGCTTGAATTCGGGCCAGATGGCCGCATTGTAGGTACAGTGGAGCAGCACAGCCCCGGCCCGCGCCGGGGTGTCTCATTTGACGGTCGCCGGCAGTGGTCTGTGAGCGTGACTCGTCCCAACAGTCTATAATGACTCATATCCGTTCCCAGTAGGAGTTCCAAATGAATGCAGTTGCTGAAATGCCAGAAGTGATGCCGGCACCCATCGTGTTTACCGATAGCGCCGCGCAAAAGGTTGCACAGCTGATCGAGGAAGAGGGCAATCCCGACCTGAAATTGCGCGTGTTCGTGCAGGGCGGCGGCTGTTCCGGTTTCCAGTACGGCTTCACCTTCGATGAAATCGTCAACGAAGACGATACCACCATGGTCAAGAACGGCGTGCAACTGCTGATCGATTCGATGAGCTACCAGTATCTGGTCGGCGCCGAAATCGACTACAAGGACGATCTCGAAGGCGCCCAGTTCGTCATCAAGAATCCAACCGCTACCTCGACCTGCGGTTGCGGTTCGTCGTTCTCGGTATAAGCCAGTCGAGCCCGGGCCGCGCCAGGGCGGCCTGCCGGCTTACGCAGGATAGAGGGCGCCCAGAATCCTGGGTCCCTTCGCCCCCGTCACAAGGGGCAAATTGCCCGTTTCGCGTCTTGTGAAGCGGTAGCCCAGCCACGCGAACGCCAGCGCTTCGACGTGATTCGGGGCTACGCCCAGGGCGTCGCTTGTTTCCACCCTTGTCTTGCCACCCAGCGCTTGCGCCAGTTCGCGCAGCAAGCTGCCGTTGTACGCCCCGCCGCCGCACACATACACCGCCTCGGCCTCGCGCACCTCGTGGTCAATGGCGCGCGCGATGGTCACGGCGGTCAGCGCGGCCAAGGTTGCCTGCACGTCCTGGGCCGGCAGGGCGGGACCTTGCGCCAGCCGCTGTGCCAGCCAGTCGGCGTGGAACAGGTCGCGTCCCGTGCTTTTCGGCGCGGCCAGGCGGAAATAGGGTTCGTCGAGCAAGATGCCGAGCAGTGCAGGGTCGCTGCGCCCGCTCGCCGCCCAGGCGCCGTCCGTATCGTAGGCCTTGCCCTGATGCAGGCCGATCCAGTGATCCATCAGCACATTGCCGGGGCCGGTGTCGAAGCCGCTCACTCTGCCGTCGGCGTGCAGCACGCTGATGTTGGCGATGCCGCCGATATTGACCACCACCCGCGTCTGGCCGGCCAGGCCGAAGCAAGCCTGGTGGAAGGCCGGCACCAGCGGGGCGCCCTGGCCGCCGGCGGCCACGTCGCGCGCGCGGAAGTCGGCAATGACGTCGATGCCGGTCAGTTCGGCCAGCAGGGCAGGGTGGTTGAGCTGGCGCGTGTAGCCCAGTTCGGGCCGGTGGCGTATCGTCTGTCCATGCGCGGCCAGCGCTTGCACCGGGCCGGGCGCGGCCGGCAGCAGGGCTGCCACGCACTCGGCGTAGCAGCCGGTCAGATGGGCGGCGGCCAGCGCTTCGCGCGCGATTTCATTGTCGCCGCTGCTTTGCAGGGCCATTAGCTCGGCGCGCAGCGCGGCGGGGAAGGGGACGAAGGCCGCTTGCAGGGTGCGGATGGCGCCGCCGGCAAAGTCGGCCAGCACGCCGTCGACCCCATCCATGCTGGTGCCGGACATCATGCCGATATACAAGGTCGAGTTTGTGCTCATGTAAGTTCCAATCCGGACAGCAGGGCGAAAAAAAAGCAGGAACCGGGTCGATGATCCGGTTCCTGCCTGTCTTGGTGCGGCGGAGCTTAGCGCGCCATGGTCGAGCCGGTCGTCGGACGCAGCAGGGCGAAGCGGTGCGACATGTCGGCCGCGGCGACCTGGAAGCGGGCCCGCTCGGCCTGCGTCATCGGGGCCTGCGCCAGTACCTTGATCGACATCGGATCGACGGCATCGTTGTTGACGCGGAACTCGTAGTGCAGGTGAGCGCCGGTCGACCAGCCGGTCGAGCCGACAAAACCGATCACATCGCCCTGGTTGACCTTGCTGCCCTTGCGGATGCCTGGCGCGAAACGGCTCATGTGCGCATACGCGGTGGTGTAGTTGGCCCAGTGCTTGATGGTGACGAAGTTGCCGTAACCGCCTTGCACGCCGGCGAAGTCGATCACGCCATCGCCGGAGGCGCGGATGGGCGTACCCAGCGCGGCGGCGAAGTCGACGCCCTTGTGCGCTTTCCAGGCCCCGGAAATCGGATGCGAGCGCATCGAGAAGCCCGACGAAATGCGCGAAAATTCCAGCGGCGACTTGAGGAAGGCCTTTTTCAGCGCCTTGCCGTCGAAGGTGTAGTAGCCGCCCTGCTTGCTGACCGGATCTTCGTACCAGACGGACTGGTAGGTCACGCCGCGGTTGACGAATTCGCCTGCCAGGATGCGGCCTGCGCGTACCATTTCGCCGTCTTGCCAGAACGTTTCGTAGACCACGTTGAAGCGGTCGCCGCGTTTCAGGTCGGAACGGAAGTCGATACTGGTGGAGAACATCTCGATGATCTGGCCCACGATGACGTCGGGCATTTTGCCGCCGTCGGTGGTGGCATCGGTCGCCGAGTAGAGCGAGTTGGTGATTTCGCGGGAGCGCATTTCAACCCGGCGTTCCAGCACGGCCGGGGTTTCCTTGGCACTGAACTTGTCGCCCTCGCGGGTGATCGAAATCAGTTTGACCGGGTTGTCGCGGCCGTCGACGACGCTGGCGCGCAGCCATTGCAGTTCGCCATTTTCGCCCGTCTGCGCCTGGACCCGCTTGCCGGTCTTGAGCTGCATGACGCCTTTGGCGATCTTGTCAGACTTGATGAAGTTGACGGCAGCGGCATCGTCCACGCCCAGACGGGTGAGCAGGGCGGCAAGCGTATCGCCCGCACGCACCTTCTCTTCGTGGATGAATTGCTGATCGTCCTTTTGCAGCGCAGTGATCTGATCGGCCAGGTTCGGCAGTTCGAGATTTTCCGCGACCGATTTGACCGGCAGGTCGGATGCATCGGGGGCCAGGGGCGCTACGCCCGCGGCACCAAATGCGCACACTGCAAGAAAAATCGCGCCAGCGCTGATGATGCGCGTCTTTCGCGTTGTTCCTAGCAGGCCGGTCAAGCGTTTGCCTGTGAATTTATTTGTAGGGTCCATGCAATCAGTTAAAATTTGCCGCTTGAACATTCGCGTTGAGCACTTAACTATTTCTTGTTATTGTTTTGATTAGTTTTCATGAGGCAAGATTAATCGGATCGAGCAGTATATCAAACTTTTGAAGCCGCCCAACAATTTCGACACTTTGCTACAGATTTATTACAGAACCCTATGACGATTCCTGCCACCTCCAAGCCTGCTGCCCCTGCGCAAGGTGCTCCTAAATTGCCGCTGACGGACACCGTGCTGGAAGCGCTGGCCATCACCAAGCGCGGCGTCGACGAGTTGCTGATCGAGAGCGAGTTCGCGCAAAAGCTGGCCCGTTCCGAACAAAGCGGCACGCCGCTGCGCATCAAGCTCGGCCTCGATCCGACCGCGCCCGACCTGCACCTGGGCCACACCGTGGTGCTGAACAAGATGCGCCAGCTGCAAGACCTGGGCCACCAGGTGATCTTCCTGATTGGCGATTTCACCTCGATGATCGGCGATCCGTCGGGCCGCAACGTCACGCGCCCGCCGCTGACCAAGGAGCAGATCGAAGTCAACGCGATGACCTATTTCAAGCAGGCCTCGCTGGTGCTCGACCCGTCGCGCACGGAAATTCGCTACAACTCCGAGTGGTGCGACCCGCTCGGTGCGCGCGGCATGATCGAGTTGTCGTCGCGCTACACCGTGGCCCGCATGATGGAGCGCGACGACTTCACCAAGCGCTTCAAGAGTGGGACACCAATATCGATCCATGAGTTCCTTTATCCCTTGATGCAGGGATACGATTCTGTCGCTTTGAAGGCCGATCTTGAGCTGGGCGGCACCGATCAGAAGTTCAACCTGCTGGTCGGGCGCGAGCTGCAGAAGGATTATGGCCAGGAACAGCAGTGCATCCTGACCATGCCGCTGCTCGAAGGGCTCGATGGCGTGGACAAGATGTCCAAGTCCAAGAACAATTATATTGGCATCACCGAACCGGCCAACACGATGTTCGCCAAACTGATGAGCATTTCGGACGTGATGATGTGGCGTTATTTCGAGTTGCTGTCGTTCCGCTCGATCGCCGATATCGCCGCGCTCAAGGCCGAAATCGATGGCGGACGCAACCCGCGCGATGCTAAAGTAGCTCTTGGGCAAGAAATTGTGACGCGTTTCCACTCGGCCCAGGCGGCGGACGAGGCCCTGGCCGATTTCGTGAACCGTTCCGCCGGCGGCATTCCCGACGATGCGCCGGAAATGACGGTCGACGGCGCGCCGATGGGCATTGCCCACCTGCTCAAAAAAACCGGTCTGTGCGCGTCGACCTCGGAAGCCATGCGTATGGTCGAGCAGGGCGGGGTGCGCATCGACAGCACCGTGGTCAGCGACAAGGCCTTGAAAATCGAGGCCGGCAGCTTCGTGCTGCAGGTCGGCCGCCGCAAGTTCGCCCGTGTGACCTTCACGGCATGATCGCGCTGCTGCAACGGGTCAGCGACGCCAGTGTGGTGGTGGATGGCGCGACCATCGGCGCCATCGATGCGGGCTTGCTGGTATTGTTGTGCGCCGAAAAGGGCGACAGCGAGAAGGAAGCCGACGCCCTGTTGACCAAATTGCTGGGCTACCGGGTGTTCGGCGACGAGGCCGGCAAGATGAACCGCAGCCTGGCTGACACCAACGGCGGCCTGTTGCTGGTGCCCCAGTTCACCCTGGCGGCCGACACCAAATCGGGCACGCGGCCATCGTTCACACCCGCCGCCAGCCCGCAGGATGGCTTGCGCCTGTTCGACCATGTGGTGCGCCAGGCCCGTGCGCGCCACCCTACGGTCGAGACCGGGCAGTTCGGCGCCGACATGAAAGTGTCGCTGACCAACGACGGTCCGGTCACTTTCTGGCTGCAAGTGCACCCAAAATGAAACCAAGCGGGCCGTTTGTGGTCAATATCATGAGTGCGGGAGATTGCGATGAGACTCTGGAGTGATTCCTTTACCGATGGCGGCCTGATCCCCGCCGAGTGCGCTTTTGCCATGATCGACCCGGACCAGCACGCGCGCCTGTCGAGCAACCGCAACCCGCACTTCGCCTGGGATGACGTGCCGTCCGGCACGCAGTCGCTGATCCTGTTTTGCTACGATATCGATGCCCCCACGGTCGCCACCAATGTCAACAAGGAAGGCTTGGTCGTGCCGGAAGAATTGCCGCGCGCCGACTTCTATCACTGGACCCTGGTCGACATCCCGGTCGCCATGCGCTCTATCGCCGAAGGCAAGTTTTCGGAACTGGTCACGCCGCACGGCAAACCCGGTCCGCTGCTGCCATTTACCATCAAAAACGGTACCGAGCATCAATTGCGCCAGGGTGTCAACGATTACACGAACTGGTTTGCGAGCGATCCGGACATGGCCGGCGAGTATTACGGTTACGATGGCCCTTGTCCGCCCTGGAACGACCTGCGCGTGCACACCTATTTATTCTGCGTCTATGCGCTCGACGTGCCGCGCCTGGCGCTCGAAGGCCGCTTTACCGGGCCGGAGGCGCGCCTGGCCATTCGCGGGCACATCCTCGACGAGGCGCAGATGTACGGCGTGTATTCGCTCAATCCCGACCTCGCGGCCACCCTGGTTCCTTGAAGTACGCACCTTTTTAGTCCGGGCACGTGTGCCCGGCTTTCCCATGTCCCCGACCAATATCATTCTCATCCGCCATGGCGAAACCGCCTGGAACGCCGAACGCCGCCTCCAGGGCCATATCGACATCGCCCTCAATGACGAGGGCCTGCGCCAGGCCGGCGCGCTGGCCGAAGCGCTCGACGGCGAGCACCTCGACTTGATCGTCTCCAGCGACCTGCAGCGCGCCGCCCAGACCGCCGACGCCCTGGCCCGCATCCGCGCCATGCCGGTCCAGCGCGACCCCTTGCTGCGCGAACGCTGCTTCGGCGGCTTCGAGGGCTTGCTGTACGCCGAGATCGAACAGCGCTTCCCGCTCGAATTCGCCGCCTGGCAGGCGCGCGAGATCGATGCGGCCATGCCGTCCGGTGCCCGGGTGGCCGAAACGTTCCGCCAGTTTTATCAGCGCGCCGTCGCCGCCATCGTCGCATGGGGCCGGGCGCATCCCGGCCGGACCCTGGCCCTGGTGGCGCACGGCGGCGTGCTCGAATGCGCCTACCGCGCCGCCCTCGGCCTGTCGCTCGAAACCCCGCGCGACTTTCCGGTGCTAAACGCCAGCATCAACCGCTTCCGCGTGCTTGACGGCAAGCTGAGCCTGGTCAGCTGGGGCGAGGTCGGCCACCTGCAACCGCGCGTTCTCGACGAGCTCAATTGAGGCTTGTCAAGCGCGCACGATCCCGGTTTTGTGGCCGCGCAGTGCTGTCAAATGAAAAATAGTGCTTATTAATTGAGCAGCACTTCGGGTAAAATAGAGGGTTCCCGCAAACTCCCAGCGTCCCGCCTGTGCAAATTGGTCCTTACTTGCTACGTAATAATGTTTTCGTTGCTCCCATGGCGGGTGTGACGGATCGTCCTTTCCGACAACTGTGCAAGCAGCTGGGCGCCGGCTACGCCGTCTCCGAAATGGCTGCCTCGAACCCGCGGCTGTGGGCCACCGAAAAAAGTTCGCGCCGCACCGACCACGCAGGCGAAATGGAGCCGAAAGCGGTCCAGATCGCCGGTGCCGACCCGCAAGACCTGGCCGATTGCGCCAGGTTCAACGTCGACCGTGGCGCCCAGATCATCGATATCAATATGGGTTGCCCGGTCAAGAAGGTGTGCAACAGCTGGTGCGGTTCGGCCTTGCTGCAGCACGAAGACCTGGTCGAACAGATCCTGTACGCCGTGGTGCGCGCGGTGGACGTGCCGGTGACCTTGAAATTTCGCACCGGCTGGAACCGCGAAAACAAGAACGCGCTGCGCATCGCCCGCATCGCCGAACAGGCCGGCATTCAAATGCTGACCCTGCACGGACGCACGCGCGCCGACGGCTACAGCGGCGACGCCGAGTACGACACCATTGCCGCCGTCAAGGCATCGGTGGCCATCCCCGTGGTGGCCAACGGCGACATCACCACGCCCGAAAAGGCGAAACACGTGCTGGCCGTGACCGGGGCCGATGCGGTAATGATCGGGCGGGCGGCCCAGGGCCGGCCGTGGATTTGCCGCGAAGTCGACCATTACCTGCGCACCGGCCTGCATTTGCCGGCGCCCGCGGTGGAGGAAGTGCGCGCGCTGATGAACGAACATTTGCAGGCCCATTACGCGTTTTACGGCGAATTCCTGGGCGTGCGCACGGCGCGCAAGCACATCGGCTGGTATGTGCGCGACCTGATCGGCGGAGAACAATTCCGTCAGCAAATGAACCTGCTGGAATCGACCGATGCGCAGTTGCGCGCGGTCGATGCCTTTTTTGAAACGCAACATGTTCATGGGGAACGGTTACAATACCGGCCCGCAGGCCTTGCTCAAGTGGCATTGGCAGCCTGACCGGCACAGCTAGCAAGACCAGATACTGGAACGACCGCTGCCTGCAGAGCCGCGGTAAAACATTTAATCGGCAGAAAAGCACCAACATAATATGAGCAAAGAAAGTATCCAGGAAGTCGTCCAGAAGAGTCTTGAAGAGTATTTCAACGACCTCGGCGAGCAGCAGGCATCGAACATCTACGACATGGTGGTCCTGACCGTCGAAAAGCCGATCCTCGAGGTCGTCATGACGCGAGCGGAAGGCAACCAGTCCCACGCGGCCCAAATGTTGGGCATCAATCGCAATACCTTGCGGAAGAAATTGCAGGAACACGGACTGCTGTAATCAGCTATTAGCACACACTGAGTGGCCGTGCTATCGAGCGCGAGCCCATCGCGCCCGAGGGGTGCGACAGTGCAAACACCGAATACTCCACAACCAGGCCACTCACCATGATCAAACAAGCTCTCATTTCCGTCTCCGACAAGACCGGCGTGCTCGATTTTGCACGCGCGTTGTCCGCGCTCGGCGTCGGCATCCTGTCCACCGGCGGCACCGCCAAGCTGCTGGCCGATAACGGCGTGGCCGTCACCGAAGTGGCGGATTACACGGGCTTTCCGGAAATGCTGGATGGCCGGGTCAAGACTCTGCACCCGAAAGTGCATGGCGGTATCCTGGCACGGCGCGACTTTCCGGAGCACGTCGCCAAGCTGAGCGAGCACGACATTCCAACCATCGACATGGTGGTGGTCAACCTGTATCCCTTCCAGGGCACCGTGGCCAAGGATAGCTGCACCCTGGAAGACGCGATCGAGAACATCGATATCGGCGGTCCGACCATGCTGCGCTCGGCTGCCAAGAACCACAAGGACGTGATCGTCATCTGCGACCCGACCGACTACGCGCAAGTGCTGGCGGAAGTGACGGCCGGCGAAGTGCCGTACGACACCAAGTTCCGCCTGGCCAAAAAAGTGTTCGCGCACACGGCCCAGTACGACGGCGCCATCACCAATTACCTGACCAGCCTGGGCGAAGACAAGGTCCATGCCACGCGCGCGGCTTATCCGCAGACCTTGAACATGACGTTTGAAAAAGTGCAGGACATGCGCTACGGCGAAAACCCGCACCAGTCGGCCGCGTTTTACCGCGACCTGGCGCCGGCCGCCGGTTCCCTGTCCGCCTACAAGCAATTGCAGGGCAAGGAACTGTCGTACAACAATATCGCCGACGCCGATGCTGCGTGGGAATGCGTCAAGTCGCTGGGCGGCCTGGGCCATCCGGCCGGCTGCGTGATCGTCAAGCACGCCAATCCGTGCGGCGTGGCGATCGGCACCGATGCGCTCGACGCCTACAGCCGCGCGCTGCAAACCGACCCGACCTCGGCCTTCGGCGGCATCATCGCGCTGAACGTTGAGCTGGACGGCAGGACCGCCGAGGCGATTGCCAAGCTGTTCGTGGAAGTGCTGATCGCGCCATCGTTTTCAAGCGAAGCACGCGCCATCATGGCGGCCAAGCAGAACGTGCGCCTGCTGGAAATTCCTCTGGGCGCGGCCCACAATCCATTCGACGTCAAGCGGATCGGCGGCGGCTTGCTGGTGCAGTCGCCCGATGCCAAGAACGTGGGCCTGGAAGAACTGCGCGTGGTCACCAAGAAGCAGCCGACCCAGCAGCAGTTGCAGGACATGATGTTCGCCTGGAGAGTGGCCAAGTTCGTCAAGTCGAACGCGATCGTCTTCTGCGCCAACGGCATGACCCTGGGTGTGGGCGCCGGCCAGATGAGCCGTATCGATTCCGCCCGCATCGCCTCGATCAAGGCCCAGAACGCCGGTTTGACCCTGGCCGGTTCGGCCGTGGCGTCGGATGCCTTCTTCCCCTTCCGCGACGGCCTCGACGTGGTGGTCGATGCGGGCGCGACCTGCGTGATCCATCCGGGCGGTTCGATGCGCGACCAGGAAGTGATCGATGCCGCCGACGAGCGCGGCGTGGTGATGCTGTACACCGGCGCGCGCCATTTCCGTCATTAATTCAAGGCCGATTGCAAGTTAGGTATACCGAAGTTTCTCCGGCGGTATACCATTCGGTCATGATTATTCTTGGCATTGACCCGGGCCTGCGCACGACAGGCTTCGGGCTTATCGAAAAGCAGGGCAACAAGCTGCGCTACATCGCTTCCGGCACCATCAAGACGGTGTCGGAAGGCGAGCTTCCCGGCCGCCTCAAGGTGATCCTGAACGGGATCGCCGAGATTGTGCGCACCTACCAGCCGCATTGCGCGGCGGTGGAAAAAGTCTTCGTCAACGTCAATCCCCAATCGACCTTGCTGCTCGGGCAAGCGCGCGGCGCCGCCATCACGGCGCTCGTGGGTGCCGACCTGTCGGTGGCCGAGTACACGGCGCTGCAGGTCAAGCAGGCTGTCACCGGACACGGCAAGGCCGCCAAGGAACAGGTGCAGGAAATGGTGGCGCGGCTGCTGGTGTTGCCCGGCCTGCCCGGGACCGACGCCGCCGACGCGCTCGGCGTGGCCATCTGCCATGCCAACAGTGTCGACGCGCTGGCGCTGATCGGCGCGCTCGCCCCCTCGCTTTCCGGCCTGCGCATGAAGCGCGGCCGTCTCGTTTAACCTTGTTTTAAGGTCTACCCCATGATCGGACGTATTTCCGGAATTTTGCTCGAAAAAAATCCGCCGCAGTTGCTGATCGATTGCAATGGCGTCGGGTATGAAGTCGATGTGCCGATGAGTACCTATTACGACTTGCCCGCGCTCGGCGCGCAAGTCACCTTGTTCACCCATCAGGCGATCCGCGAAGATGCGCATCTGTTGTTCGGCTTCGGCAACGCGGCCGAACGTGCGGTGTTTCGCCAGTTGATCAAGATCACCGGCGTCGGGGCGCGTACGGCGCTGTCGATCCTGTCCGGCATGACGGTCAATGACCTGGCCCAGGCCGTGACCTTGCAGGAAGCCGGGAGGCTGATGAAGGTGCCCGGCATCGGCAAGAAGACGGCGGAACGCTTGCTGCTCGAACTGAAGGGCAAGCTCGGCGCCGACCTCGGCTCGGTGGGCGGGGTGGTGCAGCACGATGCGAAATCGGACATCCTGAACGCGCTGCTGGCGTTGGGGTATTCTGACAAGGAAGCCACGGCCGCGCTGAGGAATATGCCGGCCGGCAGCACGGTGTCGGACGGGATCAAGTTTGCGCTCAAGGCGCTGTCGAAAGGCTGAGTTTCAGCTGCGCTAACATTTTCACGAAGGTGGTTCCATGAGTATCCAGACCGACGACTTCAGCGAGCAGCGCATCATCGCGCCCACACCAGCGTCGCCCAACGAAGAGGCGATCGAGCGCGCGTTGCGGCCCAAGCAGCTCGACGAATATGTCGGCCAGGAGAAGATCCGCGGCCAGCTCGAGATTTTTATTTCGGCCGCGCGCAAACGGCGCGAAGCGCTCGATCACACCTTGCTGTTCGGGCCACCGGGGCTGGGCAAGACCACCCTGGCGCACATCATTGCGCGCGAGATGGGCGTCAATTTGCGCCAGACGTCCGGCCCGGTGCTGGAGCGCCCGGGCGACCTGGCGGCGATCCTGACCAATCTCGAAGCGAACGACGTGCTGTTCATCGACGAGATTCACCGCCTCTCGCCGGTGGTGGAAGAGATTCTGTATCCGGCGCTGGAAGACTACCAGATCGATATTATGATCGGCGAAGGGCCGGCGGCGCGTTCGGTCAAGCTGGACTTGCAGCCGTTCACCCTGGTGGGCGCGACCACGCGCGCCGGCATGCTGACCAACCCGCTGCGCGACCGTTTCGGCATCGTGGCGCGGCTGGAGTTCTATAACACGGCGGAACTGACCCGGATCGTGACGCGCAGCGCGTCGCTGTTGAACGCGCCGATCGTGGAAGAGGGCGCGCGCGAAATCGCCTTGCGCGCGCGCGGCACCCCGCGCATCGCCAACCGCCTGCTGCGCCGCGTGCGCGACTACGCCGAGGTCAAGGGGACCGGCGAAATCACCAAGCCCATGGCCGACGCGGCGCTGGTGATGCTCGACGTCGACTCGGTGGGTTTTGACGTGATGGACCGCAAGCTGCTCGAAGCGGTGCTGTTCAAGTTCGGCGGCGGGCCGGTCGGCATCGGCAACCTGGCGGCCGCCATCGGCGAGGAAAGCGATACGATCGAGGATGTGCTCGAGCCCTATCTGATCCAGCAGGGCTATTTGCAGCGCACGCCGCGCGGACGCATCGCCACGCCGCTGGCGTATCAGCACTTCGGTCTGGCCGCCCCGCGCACCAGCCCGACGGGCGACTTGTGGGATAACCTGGGCACCTGAGCCAGCCGGCTTAATTCTCCCTGCGGCCGTTGCTTCGGGGCGGGATGTGCACGGATTTTTCATCGTTGCGTTTGCGTCGTTTGTTCCACCAGTCGCAGCAATTGGCGCCGTCGCCGCAGGCAGAAAAAATGTCGCATGCATTGCTGACAGTCGCCGCCGGCAGATCGCATGGGCATTCGCCCGGGACATCGCAGGGTACGTCGCAAAATCCTGCCTGATGGTTGGGGGACAGCAAACGTGGCTTGGCGAGGTGCTCCAGCGCGGGCGCCTCAACGGCGGGCCGGTAGCGGCGATAAGCTATCCCGCATTTGCGCAGGCGCCCGTTCAGG
Organism: Massilia antarctica; assembly: GCF_015689335.1. Taxonomy (GTDB): domain Bacteria; phylum Pseudomonadota; class Gammaproteobacteria; order Burkholderiales; family Burkholderiaceae_D; genus Telluria_A; species Telluria_A antarctica. The sequence continues at coordinate 2,933,089 of NZ_CP065053.1, forward strand.
ATCGCCAGGCCATCCCACAGCCCGAAGCGGCGGATGGCGCGTGCGCCCAGATGCGAGCAGCTGGCGTTGCCGGTGTAGGCGCAGTAGGCACAGCGAAAACCCTTGTAGGGCGACAGGTGGCGCTGGTAGAAGCCGATGGCCGATAGGGCGAGTGTTTTCATCATGGTAGGGTGATCACCGTTTCTTGCAACGGCGCCTGTTTGATTGCCAAGAAGAACATTTCGCACGAAGTATGGTCTCCGCATCCTTCCAGAACAAGCAGGTATTTACGAGGCTTTTCAACCGTAAACTAGGAGTAACGTTCCATGGAAGCACACGTTGTGAGCGCCTCGGACACGCCGCTGCGTCAAATCCGCGCCGTGTATGACGACGCGACCATCCGCGTTTATCAGGCGTATTCCACCCCGATCGCCGATGCCGCGCTGGCTGCCGGGACCTTTGTCTCGCCGCCGTTCAAGATGGAGCGCATGACCTGGATCAAGCCCTCCTTTCTATGGATGATGTACCGCGCGGGGTGGGGCTTCAAGGATGCGGGGCAGCAGCGTATCCTGGCGATCGACATCAGCCGCGAAGGCTTTGCATGGGCACTGGAACACGGCTGCCTGAGCCATGCGGAAGGGGAGGGCAAGGCTGCCCCCGTGGTCAACAAGGATTTGTTCCCGGTACGCATACAGTGGGATCCAGAACGCGACCTGCATTTGCACAAGCTGCCGTACAGGTCGATCCAGATCGGATTGAGCAAAGGGGCGGTGAACCTGTACACAACACAATGGATTCGCCGCATCACCGACGTGACGCCACTTGCGCATGAAATTCATGCGCTGGTGCAGGCGGGACGGGTCGATGAGGCGCGTGACAGGCTGCCGGTGGAGCGTGCTTTCCATTGCGCCCTGGCCCCTGCTTCCCTAAGTAATCAGACTTAACCGGGCGCCGCTTGGACATCGTGAAATTGGCGGTGTTCTTCCTCATCCCTGCGCTGGCGGAAATCGTCGGCTTTCTCACTTGCGTGGGTTAATATCGTCGCTCCCCTCGCGCCGGCGCAGCGGGCGATAGGCCCGGTTGCGTGTAGCCGGCCACACGAAGCAGGCGAACATATACACCGAAAAGCACAGCAGCGGCCCCATCACGGCCAGCACGGCCGGGTCGGAATACAGATACACCATGTAGCTGCCGGCGGCCAGCTGGGCCAGCACGATCACGGCCGCCAGAGCGCGCCGCCACGCCGAACGCCCGATGCGATAGCCGCCAATGGCAAAGAAAAAGTAACCCGCCGCGAAGGCAAGAATGCCCGCGCACATGAGCAGCAAGGTCGCGTCACCCGCAAACGGGTGCAACTGCGCCGGCGGCAGCAAGGTAAACGAGGTGGCGAACAATGCCGCCATGCCCACCAGGAAGGCGAGCACCTGTAAAAGTAACATCTGGACTCCACGTGACGCATCGGACCAAGATGGCATCCGGCGAAGTTTCAATCGGCAGAAATTGCCTGAAATTTATGAAACTTGTTTAAAGATAACATATGATGCCATGGCGCGCCAGCCGCTGGCGTTATACTGCACACACACACCCGCAACCCGCCAAGAAAGAAGTGACAATGATGCAAATCTGGGTCGATGCCGATGCCTGTCCGGTCGTCATCAAGGACATCCTGTACCGCGTGGCCGAGCGCCTGCAATTGAACGTGACCCTGGTCGCCAACCAGCTGATGCGGGTGCCGCCGTCGCGCTTCGTGCGCGCGGTGCAGGTGCCGGCTGGCGCCGACGTGGCCGATGCCGAAATCGTGCGCCTGCTGGCCCCGGGCGACCTGGTGGTCACGGGCGACATTCCGCTGGCGGCCGACGTACTCCTTAAAGGCGGCTTCGCGCTCAATCCGCGCGGCGAGTTCTACACCAACGACAACATCGCCCAGATGCTCACCATGCGCACCTTCATGGATGAATTGCGCGGCAGCGGAGTCGACACGGGTGGCCCGGCGCCCTTCGGCCAGGCCGACCGCCAGAACTTCGCCAACCAGCTCGACCGTCACCTTGCCCGCCACGCCAAACGCCCCTGAACCCGCGTACAATGACGGTACGGTCTGACAAAAAAATCAAGATTACTGTAAGGATAAGCATGAAGCTGTTACGCATCCTTGGCCTCCTGTTCGCCGCCGCTGTCATGGTCGGTTTTGGCTTGTGCGGGGTGTTCGGGGTGATGATCGGCATCCAGCCCGGCGCTGATCTGGGCCACCGGTTGAATATCGGCTTCTTTCTTGGCCTGGCCGGTCTGGCCATTTGTGGCGCCCTTGCCTGGTACCTGGGCAGCAAAGTGCGTAAAGCGTTCGCCTCGCCCCGCGAGTGAGCAGGCGGCCGCCATCATCGTCACACCCATTTTCTTGTGAGGCACATATGTCCTTTCTACGCGCCGTCAGTTTGTTGCTTGCCCTGGCCGTCATGGTGGGCTTTGGCGCGTGTGGGGTGTTGGGGCTGATTCTCGGCGCGCACGCCGCAAGCACAACGGGATTTAACGAATTGATCGTGTATGGCTGCATCGGCTTGGGGATTGCCGCCATGATCGCCTGGGGCATCTACCGCCGGGTAAGGACGGGTGGCTTGCGTCGCGCGTCGACGCCGCCGGGGCCGTGAGCGCGCCATTGCTCTCGCCGGGCGCCGCCCATGCCGTCCACCTGCTGTTCGAGTGGGCCGCCATCGCCATCGGCGTGCAGCTGTACCGGCGCCAGCGCGCGCGCGGCGGCGCCAGCGGCATCCTCAGCAACAGCGGCTATGCCGTCGTGATCGGCTGTATCTTGGGCGCCGCCATCGGCAACAAGCTGGTGTTCTGGATCGAGTACCCGCATCTGTGGGCCGCGCATGCCGGCACGCTGACGGTCTGGATGTCCGGGCAGTCGATCGTCGGCGGCCTGCTGGGTGGCTTGCTGGGCGTGGAAATCGCCAAAAAATTGTCCGGCCAGCGCCAGTCCACCGGCGACCAGTTCGTGCTGCCGCTGATGGCGGGTATCGCCGTCGGGCGCATCGGCTGTTTTCTCGCGGGCCTGAACGACGGCACCTACGGCAAGGCCACCAGCTTGCCCTGGGGCGTCGATTTCGGCGACGGCGTCCTGCGCCACCCAACCCAGCTCTACGACATCGCCTTCGTGCTCGCGTGGGGCGGCCTGCTGCTGGCGCTGCGCGCACGCTGGCGCGACAAGCCGGGCCTGATGTTCAAGCTGTTCCTGTCCGGCTACCTGGTCTGGCGCTTCGCCGTCGATGCCATCAAACCGCTGCGCTACGATTACGGCGCGGGGCTGGGCGGGGTGCAACTGGTCTGCCTGGCCGGGCTGCTCTGTTATCTTCCCTTCCTCGCCAGGCAGCTCGGCGGGCCGGCACCACTGAAAGCGATTGCACCATGAGCCGGAAAATCCGTCCCTATCTGTTTTACGACACCACCACCTCGGTATGTTCGACCTGCCTGCATCCGGTCGAGGTCAAGATCATCTTCAAGGGCACCGACGTCTTCATGGACAAGTGGTGCAGCGCGCACGGCGCCGAACGGGTGCTGGTCAGCGACGATGTCGATTACTACCGCCTGTGCCGCGAAGTCTTCGTCAAGCATCCGGAAATGCCGCAGACCTTCAACACGCCGATGCAGTACGGCTGCCCTTACGACTGCGGCCTGTGTCCGGACCACATGCAGCATTCCTGCCTGTCGATCGTCGAAATCACCGACAACTGCAACCTGAACTGCCCCGTGTGTTATGCCGAAAGCGGCACCCACCGCGAGCTGCACAAGCCGTTCGAGGACATCATCAGGATGCTCGACGCGGTCGTCGCCAACGAAGGGGAGGCGGATGTGATGCAGCTCTCGGGCGGCGAGCCCACCCTGCACCCGCGCTTCTGGGACATCCTCGACGCGGCCAAGGCGCGCCCGATCAAGCACGTGATGGTCAACACCAACGGCATCGTGCTGGCGCAGGACCCGGCCTTCGCCCAGCGCCTGGCTACCTATGCCCCCGGGATCGAGGTGTACCTGCAGTTCGATTCCCTGCGCGCCGCCGTGCACAAGGTGCTGCGCGGCGCCGACCTGACCCGCATCCGCGCGCAGGCGCTGGTCAACCTGAACGCGGCTGGTGTGTCGACCACCCTGGTGGTGACCTTGAAGAAGGGCTTGAACGACGATGAAATCGGCGCCATTATCGACTTTGCGCTGACCCAGCCCTGCGTGCGCGGCGTGACCTTGCAGCCGATCCAGGATGCCGGCCGGGTCGAGCAGTACGACCCGCGCGTGCACCGCCTGACGGTATCGGAAGTGCGCCGCAAGATCGCCGAACAGACGTCCCTGTTCACCTTGCAGGATATCGTTCCGGTGCCCTGCAATCCGGACACCCTGGCCATGGCGTATGCGCTCAAGACGGCCGACCAGGTGGTGCCGCTGACGCGCTACCTCGATCCGCAAACCCTGGTCGAAGGCAGCAGCAATACCATCGTCTTCGAGCGCGACGAGACGCTCAAAAAGAGCATGAAGGAGCAGGTCTTCAAACTGTTCTCGACCAACCACTCGCCCGAGTCGCAGGCCAACTGCCTGTCCGAGTTGATGTGCTGCCTGCCGCTGATCGACGCGCCCGCGGGTCTGCGCTACGACAATGTGTTCCGCGTGCTGATCGTGCAGTTCATGGATGCGTATTCGCTCGACGTGCGCGCGCTGAAAAAATCATGCATCCATTTCGCGCTGCCGGACGGGAAGATGATCCCGTTCGAGAGCTACAACCTGCTGTACCGCGGCGGCGAGCAACTGGCCGAGATCCGCGCCAGCATCGCGCAGCAGACCGCGCAGCGCAAAGGTGCGCGCAAGGTCATTCCGATCGGCGCGCAGTAAGGCCGCCATGAGAGTCAGTGCGGCGCGCGCTTCATTGCAATGACTTCACCAAGGGAATGCGCCCCGGGTGCATACAGCGCCAGGCCCGCGCCGGCAACGGCCATGCTCAGCGCGGCGGCCAGGAATGCCCGGCCGGTGCGCCGGATGGCCGGTTCGATCCAGTGAGCGCGGTCGAGGCCCCGCAGGCGCCGATACAGGCTGGCCGAGAGCAGCCCGTCGACCAGCAGCTCGGCGAATAGCAGCGGCGCCGAGGACACCAGCGAGAACATCATGAAGACGGCGGCCCCCATGGCGACGCAGATGGCTGCGAGCAGCGCCAGGGGAATCAACAGCTCTTCGGCGCTGCCGACCGCTTCGAGCGCCGCATCGACGCCGCTGTCGCCCAGGTCCGGCATGATGCTGCCGCCGGGCGAGTCGAAATTGCCGCTGGCGCCGCCGCCGTCGAAGCTGCCGCCCTTGCCGCTGTAAGACCCGCCCGAGCCGCGCCCGGACGGTGTCAGGTCCGGCAGGCCGATGTCGCCGCCGCGCAAGCGCAGCCAGATCCACAGCAGCACGAGGAAGGCCAGATAGGCGACGGCGATCGATGCCGGATAACGCAGCCACATGGAACGCAGCCCGGCCAACAGTAGTAGAAAGGAGGCGAGAAAGCCGGCCGCGCCGGTCAGGGTGACCAGCAGGAGCATCTGCAAGCGCGGATAACTGTCGCGTTCGAGCTGGCCGCGAAGGCGCTCGACGTCGCGCGCGCGCTGCGATACGGCGGGGCGCCGTCTCACGGGATGCTCACAGCGGACCGGCGTGCGGTGCGCTCAGGGTTCGGCCTGGTGGCATACGGCTTCGATATTGTGGCCATCGGGGCCGATGACGAAGGCGCCGTAATAGTCCGGATGATACTGCGCGCGGATGCCCGGCGCGCCGTTATCCTTGGCGCCGGCGTCGAGCGCGGCGGCGTAAAACTGGCGTACCTGTTCGCGACTGTCGGCCACGAAGGCCACATGCAGATGGCCCTGGACCGTGCCGCCCTTGCCGAGCCAGAACTCGGGCTTGCCGTTCTTACCCAAGCCCGCCCAGTCGTTTACTTCGAGAATCACGGTAATTCCCAGCGGCGCGAGCGCCTTGCTGAAAAAAATTTTGCTCTGTTCATAGTCGCTTACTGCAAAGCCAAGATGGTCGATGATCATGTCAGGTCCGGTGGCGAGTTAACGGGATGATCGTGTCGCCATGTTTTTCATGGCAACCTTGTGCTTTGAATACTATCAGGATTGGCGACCCGCAACAACGCCGGTCGATGCCGCGCGGAACGGGCGGGAAAGGCGTTTACTCTTCGCGCACCCAGACCTGGGAGCGGCCAAACATCGGCATGCCCATGTAGCCGCGTACGTTGAGCTTCTTGCCGCCGTCGACGACTTTGAGCTTGCTCTTGTAGACCTTGCCGTTGTCCGGGTCGAGGATCTGGCCGCCGGTATACTCGTCGCCTTCTTTTTTCAGGCCGCTCATGAAGGTCAGGCCGAGGATCGGCTGGTCCTTGTTGGCGCCTTCGCACTTGGTGCACTTGGGATTCTGGTCGGTGCCCTCGGGGCGGAACAGTTTTTCGAGCTTGCCCTGGATTTCGCCGTTGTGCTCGCTGATGCGGATCAGCGCCTTCGGCTTGCCAGTCACGTCATCGATGTTTTTCCACAGGCCGACCGGGGACGCTGTTTCCTGCGCCAGTGCCAGGGCTGGCGACATGGCCAGCATCGCGGCAATCAGGGTGGCAGTTGTAAGTGCTTTCATGGTGTCTCCAGTATTGTTAGTTTGTCCAGCGCTGCTAGTGTAGCAAACTGGCTTTGCACTGGCCCCACAACTTTGTATCAGCTTGTGTGGGGTCTACCGGGACCGCGGAAAGATTGAAAGCACGCTGGCTGGATTGAACGCGGTGATGCCAACGGATGACGCCCGCCGTGCGCGGGCGTCGGTATGGGCGACTTTACGGCGCGGAGAGGATCTTGACGATCTCGTTGCGGGTGCCGGCGAGCGGTACTCCCTGGATGGTTTGCTCTTCGCTGCGGACCATCCCAAACTCTTTCGCCACCCACGACACCGACATCTGTCCTTTGACATTCGACGGCGTGGTCAATTTACAGGTGTTGGCAAAGGTACGGCCGGCCATCGTGATGTTCTCGAACCCGGCAAATGTTATTTCGTCGGAGACTGCCTCGATCCTGGTCGTTGCGGAGCCATTGCTGGTGCTGGTCATCGTGTTGATGTAATTCGACACAACGGTTTGGCCAGGCACCATGTTGAGCACGATGATCGCTTCCTTGGAATACACGTCTTTTCCGTCGGGAATGCCTCGATCGCTGTACTGGGCAATTCCCAGCGGGGTATAGACGTTGCCGTTGAGCGTATGGAAAGGCGCGCCGAAGCGTGTTCCATTCTCGCGCAGCTCGACTTCACCGTAGGCCATCACACCCTCAAACATTTCCTGGACGATCAAGTAAGTATATTTGTTGGTCATCGTGAATTTCACACCGGGCGTCCTTTCAAAGCATGCGACGAAGGAGTTCGACGTGGACGATGAGGTGGCTGGCGCTGGCGCTGGCGCTGGCGCAGGGGCGGGAGCGGGAGCGGGAGCGGGAGCGGGAGCAGGAGCAGGAGCGGGAGCAGGAGCAGGAGCGGGAGCAGGAGCAGGAGCAGGAGCAGGAGCAGGAGCGGGAGCGGGAGCAGATGCGGGACCCGGAACGGCCGGAGCTACCGTGGCCGTATTAGGCGCAGGCGCTGGTACAGGAGCCACGACTGGCGCCGCCGCAGGAGCGGGTGCCACCACCACAGGTTCTGGCGCAGCCACCGGCGCTGGCATCACGACGACTGGCGACGCCGGCGACATGGCCGGCGCGGTCGTGTTATCGGACGATCCGCCGCCGCCGCAACCGGCGATCAGGGCGCTGGACAGAGCGATGGCATAAGCTGAGTGTTTCATGTATTTCCTTCGTTTCAAAAATCGTTGTGCTGCGCGAGCCAATGGAAATCCATCACGGCAATGCCGCTGGCTCAGCAAAAGTTGCTTGCAGGTGAGTGCCGGCCTGAGCCGGTCAATGATGTTGTTGTGCGCGCTTGGAACGCCGGCCTTGGTGCGAACGCGTGTGGCCGGGTAACAGGATTTCCATCGGCGCTGTATGCCGACGGACGGGAACAAATCAGGAACATCGCAGGTGTGGCCGGATTGCCAATAGCAGGATTGGGCCCGGCTCACCAAAGAGCGATAGTATAAAGAAACTTAAAGTTCTTTACAGAAAAATATCATCAAATGTGAAGCAAATAAGACAACGTTCATTTTCAACTTGACATTTTTTTGTAGGTGCGGCGCGCTTGCGACCCGGGAGGACGCAAACGCGCTCAACCGTTGGGCGACGGGCGCCGCCCTGGTGTCGTGCAAGCGGCGGCCGCGTCAGCAGCCGCCGTCCGGACAGGTCTGGCTTACGCCGTCGGCAACTTGGCCAGCTGCTCGCGCAGTTTCTCTATCGTCGCCGAGAAATTGACCAAACGCTCTTTCTCCTGCGCCACTACCGCCACAGGCGCGCGCGCCACGAAGCTCTCGTTGCCGAGCTTGCCGTTGACCTTGGCGATCTCGCCTTCGATGCGGGCGATTTCCTTGCCCATTCGCTCGCGTTCCGCCGCCACGTCGATCTCGACCTTGAGCATCAGCTTGGTCGCGCCCACCACCGCCACCGCCGCCGGCGATTCCGGCAAGGTGTCGACGATGTTCACTTCCGACAGCTTGCCCAGGGTCTGCACGTAAGCAGCATAGCTTTCCAGGCGCGCGCGGTCGGCCGCGTCGGCCGCTTCCACGATCAGCGGCACGCGCATCGATTCCGGCAGCTTCATTTCGCCGCGCAGGGTGCGGGTGCCATCGGTGAGCGCCTTGAGCTGGCCCATCCACTCTTCCGCGCGCTCGTCGATGAGCGCGGGATTCGCTTGCGGATACGGCTGCACCATGATCGAGTCGCCGGCCGGGTTAAGCTGCTTGCCCGCCAGCGGCGCGACTGTCTGCCACAAGGTTTCGGTCACGAACGGGATGATCGGATGCGCCAGGCGCAGGATCACTTCCAGCACCCGCAGCAAGGTGTTGCGGGTGGCGCGCTGCTGGCCTTCGCTGCCGTGCTGGATCTGGACCTTGGCCATTTCCAGGTACCAGTCGCAGTAGTCGTACCACACGAACTTGTGGATGGCCGAAGCGATGTTATCGAAGCGGTAGTCGTCGAAGCCCTTGGCCGCTTCCATTTCGGCGCGCTGCATGGTCGACAAGATCCAGCGGTCGCCCTGCGACAGGTCGGTATCGGCCGGCACGCCGCAATCCTTGCCCTCGGTGTTCATCAGCACGAAGCGGGTGGCGTTCCACAGCTTGTTGTTGAAGTTGCGGTAGCCTTCGGCGCGGCCCAGGTCGAAATTGATGTTGCGGCCCAGCGAAGCATAGCTGGCCATCGTGAAGCGCACCGCATCGGTGCCGTAGGCCGCGATCCCTTCGGGGAATTCCTTGCGCGTGGCCTTGGCGATCTTTTCGGCGTCGCGCGGATTCATCAAGCCGGTGGTGCGCTTCTCGACCAGCGCTTCGACGTCGATGCCGTCGATCAGATCGATCGGGTCAAGCGTATTGCCCTTCGACTTGGACATTTTCTGGCCGGTCGAATCGCGCACCAGGCCATGCACGTACACGGTCTCGAACGGTACCTTGCCGGTGAAGTGCGCGGTCATCATGACCATGCGCGCGACCCAGAAGAAAATGATGTCGAAACCCGTCACCAGCACCGACGATGGCAGGAAGGCCTTCATGTCCGGCGTCTCTTCCGGCCAGCCCATGGTGGAGAAGGGCACCAGCGCCGACGAGAACCAGGTATCGAGCACGTCGTCGTCGCGGCGCAGCGGCGCCGTCACGCCGGCCGCCAGCGCCTTGGCTTTGGCTTCTTCCTCGGTCTTGGCCACGAAGATGTTGCCGGCATCGTCGTACCATGCCGGGATCTGGTGGCCCCACCACAGCTGGCGCGAGATGCACCAGTCCTGGATGTTGTTGAGCCACTGGTTGTACGTGGTGTTCCAGTTCTCCGGCACGAACTTGATCTCGCCCTGGGCGACTTTGTCGAGCGCCACTTCGGCGATCGATTTACCCGGGAAGAAGGTGCCTTCCGGCGCCGGCTTGGTCATGGCGACAAACCACTGGTCGGTCAGCATCGGCTCGATGACCACGCCGGTACGATCGCCGCGCGGCACCATCAGCTTGTGCGGTTTGACTTCCTGCAGCAGCCCTTGCGCATCGAGGTCGGCGACGATCTTCTTGCGCGCCACGAAACGGTCCAGGCCACGGTAGGCTTGCGGCGCTTCGTCGTTCATTTTCGCGTCGAGCGTCATCACGCAGATCATCGGCAGCTTGTGGCGCTGGCCGACGGCGTAATCGTTCAGGTCGTGCGCCGGGGTGATCTTCACGCAGCCGGTACCGAAGGCCTTGTCGACGTATTCGTCGGCGATGATCGGGATTTCGCGGTCGGTCAGCGGCAGCTTGAGCATCTTGCCCACCAGCGCCTCGTAACGCTCGTCGGTCGGATCGACCGCCACGGCGACGTCGCCGAGCAGGGTTTCAGGACGGGTGGTGGCCACCGTCAGATGGCCGCTGCCGTCCGCGAACGGATAGCGGATGTACCACATCGAGCCGTCTTCTTCTTCCGACACCACTTCCAGGTCGGACACGGCGGTGCCCAGCTTCGGATCCCAGTTCACCAGGCGCTTGCCACGGTAGATCAGGCCCTGCTCGAACAGGCGCACGAAGACGTCGGTGACCACTTTCGAGCGTGGCTCGTCCATCGTGAAGTATTCGCGCGCCCAGTCGGGCGAGGTGCCCATGCGGCGCATCTGGCCGGTGATGATGTTCCCCGACTTCTCTTTCCATTCCCAGACTTTTTCGACGAACTTCTCGCGGCCCAGGTCATGGCGCGAGATTTTCTGCGCATCGAGCTGGCGCTCCACCACGATCTGGGTGGCGATGCCGGCGTGGTCGGTGCCCGGAACCCAGGCGGTATTGAAGCCGCGCATGCGGTAGTAGCGGGTCAGGCCATCCATGATGGTCTGGTTGAACGCATGGCCCATGTGCAGGGTGCCGGTGACGTTCGGCGGTGGCAGCTGGATGCAAAACGACGGCTTGTCGGCGTCGGTGGTCGCGGCGAAGTAGCCGCGTTTTTCCCACTCCGCGCGCCAGTAGCGTTCAATGTCGGCGGGCTCGAAAGATTTGTCTAATTCCATGGTTTGTCGTGTATTTTTGCGAAAACGTTCATTATAGAGGACTGCCGCCAAGCCGCGGCAGGGGAGGGCGGCAGGCGGGCTTACTTTGCCGCCGCGCGCTGGCGCAGCGCTTCCAGGGTCTTGGGCATGCTGCCACGGCTCATGCTGTCGACGATCCAGCCCAATCCCATCGGCACCGGGCCCGGATCGGTGTAGACCATGTACTTGACCACCGTTTTGTTCTTGTCGCCGCCGTGCGGCACCAGCAGCCAGTAGCCGCTGGTGTCGGCGATCGCTTCCTCGGCCTTCACGCCTTCCCAGGGCAGCATGGTCCACGCCAGCTGGCACTGGACGGCGGATACCTTCGGCTCCATGCGCAGGCGGTACTTCTTGACCTTCCCGAGCGGCAGCTTGAGCGTCATGTCGACCTGCGTCGCCTCAATCCCGCGCAGCAGCGCCACCTTGTCCACGTTCGGCATGAAGGATGGGTAGGCCGCGTAATCCTGGATGATCGCGCACAGCTTCGGCAGCGGGGCGTCGATGATGGTGGAGGCCATGAAGGCCTTGCCGGGCTGGCCGGCCTTGCTGACGTCGGCCAGGGCAACCTCGGTCGCGCTCAGTTTGGAGGTGTCGATGCCGGCGTCTGCATACGCGCCCGCGCAGGCGCCCAGCAGGGTGGCGGACAATACAAGCTTCATCGTGGTCATGGTGCGTTTTTCGGTAAGGTCAATGGGAAGAAGCGCGGGCAGGTTTGCCCAGCACAAGGTCGAGGACATCGGCGGCGGCGTGCGGGCGGCCCAGGGCACGTGCGCGTGCGCTCATCGCGGCCAGTTGGTCCGGATGCGCCAGCAGGTGGGCAATGCGGTATTCCAGGGTCGGGCCATCGACCGCCTTGAGCGCGACGCCCTGTTCGAGCAGGTAATCGGCGTTGCGCTCCTCCTGCCCCGGAATCGGCGAATTGACGATCATCGGCAAGCCCATGGCCAGGCATTCGGAGCTGGTCAGCCCGCCCGGCTTGGTGATCACCAGGTCGGCGCAGGCCATCAGGCGCTCGACGTGATTGGTAAATCCCTGCGCCAGCAGGCGCCCCGGATAGCGCGCTTCGAGCAGCTTGAGCGCGGCCAGCGCCTTGGCGTTCTTACCTGCCAAAACGATCAGCTGGAAGCTGCCGTCGAGGCCCAGCAGGCGTTCGGCCACGGTTTCCAGGCTGCCCAGGCCCGCGCCGCCGCCCATTAGCAAGAAGGTGGTGGTGTCCGGATCGAGCCCGAATTCGCGCGCGCAGGCGGCGCGCTCGGCCACCTGGCCGAAGGCCGGCATGATGGGAATGCCGGTGACGTGGATGCGTTCCGGCGCAATGCCGCAGCGCCGCATGCGGTAGGCGACTTCCTCGTTGCCGGCGAAGTAGCCGGCCATGTTCTCGTGCACCCACATGCGGTGCAGGTCGAAGTCGGTCACCTGCACCCATACCGGGGTGGCGAAGCCACGCTTGCGGATCGCGCGCGCCAGGATCTCGGCCGGCAGGAAGTGGGTGCAGACGATGGCGTCGGGCCGGGCTTCTTCGATGGCGGCCATCAGCGCGCGCGTGTTGAGGCGTTCCAGGCCGCGCCGCAGCTGCTGCATGGTGCTGTCCGGACGCGCATCGTTGCTGGCCTGGTACAGGTAGCCCCACAGCGCCGGCGCTTTGTTGACCAGCTTCAGATAGAACTCGGTGTACATCTTGCGAAAGCCGGACGTCACGTAATCCATCACGTCCAGGTGGGGCGCTTCGATGCCGCCCGGCGTAGCCAAAGCGTGGGCGCGGATCGCTTCGGCGGCGCGCATATGGCCGGCGCCGGCGGAAACGCTTAACAACAGAATTTTTTTCGTCATGCTTGCCTGAGATGGTAGGGGCGCCAGGGCCCCGGATAAACAACAGTCTATCAGCGTACCATCTCCGCAAGGTCAAGCGTCAGATCAATTCCCGCAACCCTTCAACTTGACACGCTCGTAGGCAGCCTTGGCCTGCACCAGACCAAAACCGTACCTGGCGTCCCTTCCCACCGTGCCCAGGTCAAGCGCGCTCTTGCCGAGCGAGCTGCGGATCTGGGTGCCGCTGCAGGTCGGGAAGTAGCTCCACACCAGCGCCGCCACCGCCGCCACGTGCGGGGTCGCCATCGAGGTGCCGTCGAAGTAGGCGTAGCTGGCCGGCTTGAGCGCCACCGTGGCGCTCTGGCCCAGCTGGGTCTTGAGCTGTGCGCCCTCGGTGCTTGATGCCGACACGGATGGAATCAGGGTAGCCGTGCCGACCGTGCCGCTAAAGCCGCCGGCGACGTTGTTGTACACCACCGCGCCCACGCCGCCGCTGTTCTGGCAGTTGGCCACCTTGGTGGCGAAATCGATGGTGCCGCGCGCGATCAGGCACACCTTGCCCGAGACGGCGGCGTTGACCTTGGCGCCCAGGCCGAAGTCGGCCAGCGGCGCGGTCGCCGTCTTGCGCGGGGAGCCGTCCATCGCGCCCGGCGCATACACGATGCCGCCCACGGTCAGCGCCGGCGTCGAGCCGCTGTTCATCGGCACGGTCGACAGCACGCCCACGCCGGGGCCGGCGATTTCAACCTTGCTGTTGTACTGCGAGAAGCTGGCCCATGCCTTGTTTTGGTCGAGCGCGCCCACCATCATCACGCTGGCGTAGCCGGCCGGGTAGGAGATCGCCGTGTTGCCGTCGTTGCCGGCGGCGGCGATGCTCAGGATGCCCTTCGCGGCCAGCGCATCGAAGGCGCGCTGCTCGGTGATGCTGGCGCGCCCGCCGCCGAGCGACATGCTGATGACATTGGCGCCGGCGCTGGCGCACTTGTTGGCGGCCGTGGCCAGGGACGAGGAATAGGCCCAGCCGGCCGCGCCGAACACCTTCACGATGTGCAGTTTGAGCAGGCGGTTGGGGTTCACGCCCACCACGCCGGTGCCGCTGTTGTTGATGGCCGCGATGGTGCCCGCCACGTGGGTGCCGTGATGGTTTTCATCGGTGTACCAGTTGCCGGTGCCGGCATCGTATTCGCCGGTGACGCTGTTGGCGCTCAGGTCTTCATGGGCGCGGTCGTAGCCGGAGTCGATGATGCACACCTTGCGGTTGGCGGCGCTGGCATCGGACAGCAGGTCGGCCTGCACCAGCTTGATACCGTACGGGACCAGCTGGCCGCTCGCATAAGGCGTGCCGGTCGAGGCCGAGGTCAGGGCGAAGGTCTTGCGCACCAGGTCTTCCTCGACGTACTCGATGTTCGGATTGTGCTGCAAGCCGTTCAGGGCCTGGGTCGGCACCTCGATCGCCATCGCCTCCATGCCGTGAATTTCGTGCTTGACCGCGCCGTGGGCGCCGGCTACCGCCGCCCTCACGATGGCCGCCTTGCCCGGCTTGAACGCAACGATCACGCGGCTCGTATCCGCCGCCGCGGAAGCGTGCGTGGCCGCGCCGATGGCAACGCCGGCCAACAGCAATTTGACCGCGCTGGCGATGGGGGAAATTTCGGGCTTGGTGGGAATCATGGCAGTTCTTCGGAATGAACGTTTCAAGGATGCCGCAGGGGTTTTGGCTGACCTCCCTATCAGACCATAAATCAAGTGCAATGGGAAATGATTGGAGCAATTGGGCAATATATTTGTGATTTCGCTCACTATTGTTATTTGATGGACATCATGGCGGCCAGCCATTGGTCATGTGCCGAAAAAGCCATCTTGTCGAGCATATCAACAGGTATAATTGCGCTCGCTGCCGCAAGGCGGCACACGCTAGGGGTCCTGCAAGTCGCAACGCGATGCGCGGGTGAGAAACACCCTCTGAACCTGATCTGGATAATGCCAGCGAAGGGAAGCCAGTGAGTTCCATGGATGCGCCATCACGGCCGCAATCCTGGCCGCTCCGACTCCTTTGCTGGCTCCTGCACGCAATGGAGCCACATGAACGCACCGCTTAAAGCCCCCCTGAAATTCGATTCGGCCACCGCCACCGTGGACGAAGCCGCCATCGCGCCTCTCCCGAATTCCCGTAAAGTCTATACCCAGGGCAGCCGCGCCGACCTGCGCGTGCCGATGCGCGCCGTCAGCCAGTCCGATACCGCCGCCTCGTTCGGCGCCGAACCGAATCCGCCCGTGTATATCTACGATACCTCCGGCCCGTACACCGACCCGGAGGCGGTGATCGACATCCGCTCGGGCCTGGGCACGCCGCGCCTGCCGTGGATTCTCGAGCGCGGCGATACCGAGGAACTGGCCGGCCCCAGCTCGGCCTATGGCCAGGCGCGCCTGGACGATCCGGCCCTGGCCGCGCTGCGCTTTCAATTGCAGCGCAGACCACGCCGCGCTGTGCTTGGGGCCAACGTGACGCAGATGCACTACGCGCGCCGTGGCATCATCACGCCTGAAATGGAATACGTGGCGATCCGCGAAAACCTGCGCCGCCAGCAGTACCTGGAGGAGCTCGAGGCGTCCGGCCCGATGGGCAAGCGCAGCGCGCAGCTGCTCGGGCGCCAGCATCCGGGCCAGTCGTTCGGCGCCAGCATCCCGGACACCATCACCGCCGAATTCGTGCGCGAGGAAATCGCCCGTGGGCGCGCTATCATCCCGGCCAACATCAACCATCCGGAAGTCGAGCCGATGATCATCGGCCGCAATTTCCTGGTCAAGATCAACGCCAACATCGGCAATTCGGCCGTGACCTCGTCGATCGGCGAGGAAGTCGAAAAAATGACCTGGGCGATCCGCTGGGGTGCCGACAACGTCATGGATCTGTCGACCGGCAAGCACATTCACGAAACGCGCGAATGGATCATCCGTAACAGCCCGGTCCCGATCGGCACCGTGCCGATTTACCAGGCGCTGGAAAAAGTCAACGGCAAGGCCGAAGACCTGACCTGGGAAATCTTCCGCGATACCCTGATCGAACAGGCCGAGCAAGGTGTCGACTACTTCACCATCCACGCCGGCGTGCTGCTGCGCTACGTGCCGATGACGGCTTCGCGCCTGACCGGCATCGTCTCGCGCGGCGGCTCGATCATGGCCAAGTGGTGCCTCGCGCATCACAAGGAATCGTTCCTGTACACGCATTTCGAAGATATCTGCGCCATCATGAAGGCCTACGATGTCTCGTTCAGCCTCGGCGACGGCCTGCGTCCCGGCTCGATCTACGACGCCAACGATGAAGCCCAGCTGGCCGAACTGAAAACCCTGGGCGAACTGACCCAGGTCGCCTGGAAGCACGACGTGCAGGTCATGATCGAAGGCCCGGGCCACGTGCCGATGCAGCTCATTAAAGAGAACATGGACCTGCAGCTGGACCAGTGCGGCGAAGCGCCGTTCTACACCCTGGGGCCCTTGACCACCGACATCGCGCCCGGCTACGACCACATCACCTCCGGCATCGGCGCGGCCATGATCGGCTGGTACGGCACCGCCATGCTGTGCTACGTCACGCCCAAGGAGCATCTGGGCTTGCCGAACAAGGATGACGTCAAGGACGGCATCATCACCTACAAGATCGCGGCGCACGCGGCCGACCTGGCCAAGGGCCACCCGGGCGCGCAGATCCGCGACAACGCGCTGTCCAAGGCACGCTTCGAGTTCCGCTGGGACGACCAGTTCAACCTGGGCCTGGACCCGGACAAGGCGCGCGAATTCCACGACGAGACCCTGCCCAAGGATTCGGCCAAGGTGGCGCATTTCTGCTCGATGTGCGGACCGCATTTCTGCTCGATGAAGATCACCCAGGAAGTGCGCGACTACGCCGCCACCATGAACGTGAGCGAACAAAGCGCGCTGCGCCAGGGGATGGAAGTGAAGGCCATCGAATTCGTGCGCCAGGGCGGTGAGCTCTATAAAAAGGTGTGACCGTGATCGAGATCGAAGTCAATGGCGAGGCACGGCGCGTGGCGCCGGGAGCCTCCTTGCTCGACCTGGTCGAGCAACTTGACCTGCCGCCGGGGCAGGCTATGGCGCTGGCGGTCAACCGCCAGGTGGTGCCGCGCCAGCAGTGGCCGCAACGCGCGCTGCTGGCGCTGGACAAAATCGAGATCGTGCGCGCCATCGGCGGCGGCTGACATATAAGGAATCGACAATGAACATGAACGACAACAACCACGACGTCCTCACCATCGCGGGCAAGACCTACCGTTCGCGCCTGCTGGTCGGCAGCGGCAAGTACCGCGACCTGGCGCAAACGCGCGAGGCGACCGACGCCGCGCAGGCGGAAATCATCACCGTGGCGATCCGCCGCGTAAACATCGGCCAGGACCGCAACGCCCCCAGCCTGCTGGACGTGCTGCCGCCCGACCAGTACACCATCCTGCCCAACACGGCCGGCTGCTACAACGCGAAGGATGCGGTGTACACCTTGCAGATGGCGCGCGAGCTGCTGGGCGGACGCAATCTGGTCAAGCTCGAAGTGCTGGGCGACGAGACGACCCTGTTCCCGCACATGCCCGAAACCCTGATCGCGGCCGAAGCGCTGGTCAAGGATGGCTTCGATGTCATGGTCTACTGCAGCGACGACCCGATCCAGGCGCGCCTGCTGGAGGAAATCGGCTGCGTGGCGGTGATGCCGCTGGCCTCCCTGATCGGCTCCGGCATGGGCATCCTCAATCCCTGGAACCTGTCGCTGATCATCGAGCAGGCCAGGGTGCCGGTGCTGGTCGATGCCGGCGTGGGCACCGCCTCGGATGCGGCCATTGCCATGGAACTGGGCTGCGACGGCGTGTTGATGAACAGCGCGATTGCCGGCGCGCGCGATCCGGTGCGCATGGCCGGCGCCATGCGCCTGGCGGTGCAGGCCGGGCGCGAAGCCTTTTTGGCTGGGCGCATGCCCAAGCGCTTCGCCGCCGTGCCGTCGTCGCCGGTGGCCGGCAAAGTCGCATGACAGGGCAGGGAGGATCCATGCTGCCGACGGTGCTGGTGTTCGCCGGACTCGATCCGTCGGGCGGCGCCGGCATCGCCGCCGACCTGACCGCGATCGCGGCCCAGGGCGCGCATCCGCTGCCGGTGGTCACCGCGCTGACGGTGCAGGACCATAATCGGGTCCACGACGTGGTGCCGGTCGACAGCGTCCTGCTGATCCGCCAGGCGCAGGCGCTGATCGACACCGTCCATATCGGCGCCGTCAAACTCGGCATCCCCGGCAACCGCGCCAATGCCGAGGCGATTGCCGCGCTGATCGTGCAACTGCGCCAGCGGATGCCCGCGCTGCCGGTGGTGCTCGACCCGGTGCTGGCCAGCGGCCATGGCGATGCGCTGGCGCGCGGCGACGCCCTGGCGGCCCTCATGCCGCTGCTGGCCGTGGCCACCTTGGTGGTGCCCAACCTGGGCGAAGCGCAAGCGCTGGGCCAGGTAGGATGCCCGCATGTGCTGGTGACCGGCGGCCATGGCGACGGCCCGGAGGTCGTCAACCGCTGGCGCAGCGGGAATCACGAGCAGGAATGGCGCTGGCCGCGCCTGCCCGGCCAGTTCCATGGCAGCGGCTGCACCCTGGCGGCGGCGATTGCCGCCCGCCTGGCGCTGGGCGAATCGATGGCGGACGCCCTCGAACGCGGCCAGTCCTATACCCATCAAAGCCTGGCGCAATCGTTCGCGATCGGCGCCGGGCAGCGCATTCCACAGCGCTTACCTTCCTTACTATGACACCGAAAGCGACACTCCCCATGCGCGGACTTTATCTGGTCACCCCCAACTGGGACGATACCGAACGCCTGCTCGACTGCACCCGCGCCGCCCTCGATGGTGGCGTGGCGCTGGTCCAGTACCGCCACAAGGACGCCAGAGCGGACCTGCGCCGGCGCCAGGGCGCGGCCTTGCTGGCGCTATGCCGCCGCTATGGCCGTCCGCTGGTCATCAACGACCATCTGGACCTGTGCCTGACCCTGGGCGCGGACGGCGTGCACGTGGGCGGCACGGACATCAGCGTCGCACAGGTGCGCGCCGCCCTGGGCCCGGGCAAGATCGTCGGCGCCTCCTGCTACGGCGACCTGGAACTGGCGCGCGCGGCCGAACGCGATGGTGCCACCTATGCGGCCTTCGGCGGCTTCTATCCCTCGCCGGTCAAGCGCTACAGCTTCGTCACTGCGCCCGACCTGTTGCTCGAAGCGCGGCGCCAGATCGCACTGCCGCTGGTCGTCATCGGTGGCATGACGCCGGACAATGCGGTGCCGCTGGTCGAACGCGGCGCCGACATGGTGGCGGCCATTACCTCGGTGTATGCCAGCGCCGACCCCACGTGCGCCGCGCGCCGCTTCGATGCCCTGTTCGGCGCACAGCGGAAAACGAGCGCGAACGTAACCGGGGCCGTATAATCTTTTTACACTTCCTCATAGCGTAAAAGGACTTCCGTGCCAAATTCCGCCCCTGTCGCGAAACGCCGCATCCTTATCGTCGACGACGACCCGCTGCTCCTGCAGTTTCTCAATGAAGTCATCGGCCACGCCGGCTACGACACCGTGACCGCGTCGTCCGGCGAAGAAGCGCTGCAGGAGATCGCCGCGGGCGAGCCGGACATGGCGCTGCTCGACATCACCATGCCCGGCATGAGCGGGCTGGAACTGGCGCACCAGCTCAAGACCCACACCACGGTGCCGTTCATGTTCCTGTCGGCCATCGGCGACAGCGAATCGAGCAAGCAGGCCGCCGCCTACGGCGCGCTCGGCTACCTGGTCAAGCCGGTCGACGCCGAGCGCCTGATGCCGGCCTTCGAGGCGGGCCTGGCGCGCGCCGACGAAATTCGCCAGCTGCGCCGCACGGAACTGAACCTGAACGCCGCCCTGGCCGCCGGGCGCGAAACCAGCCTGGCCGTCGGCCTGTTGATGGGCAAATTCCAGACCGACCGCAACACCGCCTTCGAAGTGCTGCGCGACCACGCTCGCTCGAGCCGGCGCAAGATCAACGAAGTGGCCGACCAGTTGCTGGCGGCCGAAGAAACCTTGAATAGTTTGCATGCCGGCTTTGCCAGTCGTTTCAAATCGAAGTAATTGGCCGCGAAGGCGTTGCGCGCAGCGGACGCTTTCGAAATAAAAATCTTGCACAGTATTCCCGTGTGGAAAAATTTTGCTACACTGGGTGTTGTGAGTTGCAACTCTTCACATGGTTTCTCGCATGACCGAGCCCTGACCCGCTCGTGTCCGCCCTGCTCAGCGCCGCCTTTCCCCCGCGGCCGATAGTTGTTTTCGGCCCAGCTCCGCCGATTGTTCCCCTGATGTCGTCACGCTTGCGCAATTGCCTGTGCGTTGTTGCGCCGAGCGATTCAGGAAGTCGATCGAACCGGTTCAGAAAGGAGGTCGTCATGAAAGCGACCGCTAACTACAAACTCTGCATTTCCGAGCATGGCCCGCAAGTGGTCGCCAAAGAGCGCCGCGTCCTGTTTGCGCACACCCCGCGGCGCTGGGACGTCGGTTCCCCCTTGATCAGCGTGGACCCCGACGCGCCGCGCCTGGGCGCGTCGTTGATGGACGCGGCGCTGGTGCTCGGCGCCGGCAAGCATGCCGGTCCTGCCGACACCGGGGGCCGCGCGGTCGACGTGCCGCGCGTGCTGCACATCGACAGCGATGAAAAAACCGCTCTGGTGCTGGCCACCCTGCTGCAGCCGGAAGCGTGCGTGACCCACGTGACGACGATCGCCGCGGCGCGCCGCCTGCTCGGCACGGAACTGTATTCGCTGGTGGTGCTCGATCCCGGCCTGTCCGACGGCGACGGCCGTGCCCTGATGCCGGAATTGCTGACCACCCCCGTGCTGGTGTACTCGGCGCGCCTGCCCGACGCGCGCGACCCGGTGCGCGCCTTTTTGCCCAAGCCATGGACCTCGCCGCGCCAGCTGTGGAGCACCATTTCGGCCATGCTCGGGATCGCGCCCGGCGCGGCGGCGGGGGACTAGGGATGGGCACCACCATCGACCACGGCCTGAAAACCATCCTGTACGTCGAAGACGACCTGCACGTGCGTACCACGGCCAAATTGGTGCTGGAAGTGATCGGCAAATTCGAGGTGCGCGACTGCGGCTCCGGGCGCGAAGCGCTGCTCGCGGCCATGGATTTCAAGCCCGACCTGATTTTGCTGGACGTGATGATGCCCGAACTCGATGGCCTGGCGACCCTGGCCATGCTGCGCCGCATACCGCACCTGGCCGACACGCCGGCGCTGTTCGTGACCGGGCTGACCTCGGAAGCGGACATCGTGCGCTATGCCGAGGCGGGGGCGATCGGGGTCATTCCCAAGCCCTTGATGCCGCTGCGCCTGACCGGCCAGCTGCACTCGCTGTGGGAGCAGCACGCGCTCGCCGCGCACTGACGCGGAAGGTGCACGCTTGGTCCTGGCTTGATATGATGGCGCAAGTGCGCCCGCGCGGCGCGATCCGATCATCTGAGGGACAGGAACAACATGAAAACCAAGGCAGCGATTGCATGGAAGGCGGGCCAGCCGCTCACGATTGAAGAAGTCGACCTGGCGGGACCGCGCGAGGGCGAGGTACTGGTTGAAATCAAGGCCACCGGCATCTGCCACACCGACTACTACACCTTGTCGGGCGCCGATCCGGAGGGGATTTTCCCCGCCATCCTCGGGCACGAAGGCGCCGGCGTGGTGGTCGACGTGGGCCCCGGCGTGAAAAGCCTGAGCAAGGACGATCACGTCATCCCGCTGTACACTCCCGAATGCCGCCAGTGCAAATTCTGCCTGTCGCAAAAAACCAATCTGTGCCAGTCGATCCGCTCCACCCAGGGACGCGGCCTGATGCCCGATGCGACCAGCCGCTTCTCGATCGACGGCAAGCCGATTTTCCACTACATGGGCACATCGACCTTCTCCAACTACATCGTGGTGCCCGAGATCGCGCTGGCCAAGGTGCGTTCGGACGCGCCGTTCGACAAGATCTGCTACATCGGCTGCGGCGTGACCACCGGCGTGGGCGCGGTGCTGTTTACCGCCAAGGTGGAAGCGGGCGCCAATGTGGTGGTGTTCGGCCTGGGCGGCATCGGCCTGAACGTGATCCAGGCGGCGAAAATGGTCGGCGCCGACAAGATCATCGGCGTCGACCTGAACCCCGCGCGCGAAGCGATGGCGCGCAAGTTCGGCATGACCCACTTCATCAATCCATCCAAGGTGGAAAACGTGGTCGACACCATCATCGGCCTGACCGACGGCGGCTCCGATTACAGCTTCGAGTGCATCGGTAACGTGACCACCATGCGCCAGTCGCTCGAATCGTCGCACAAGGGCTGGGGCCAGTCGATCATCATCGGCGTGGCGGCGGCCGGGCAGGAAATTTCGACCCGTCCGTTCCAGCTGGTCACCGGCCGCGTATGGAAAGGCTCCGCGTTCGGCGGCGCGCGCGGTCGCACCGACGTGCCCAAGATCGTCGACTGGTACATGGAAGGCAAGATCAATATCGATGACCTGATCACGCACCGCCTGCCGCTCGAACGCATCAACGAAGGCTTCGACCTGATGAAGAGCGGCGAGTCGATCCGCTCGGTCGTGCTGTACTGAGCACCGGCCGCCGCTTGCGCCTGTGCGCAAGCGGCGGCACCAGGTTTTTCTCCGGCGCCGGGCCTGCCCGCCGCCGCTCCCATCCCCGCCGCTTCCCGCTCCACACTTGTGCTTCCCGGCAGCAAGCCGCGCGCTTGCTTGGCCGGCCGTAAGGCCCGGCCTGATGCCGATCATGTCTTCAGTCCGATGGCAGAACTATATTGAACTTCCCCGGGGCGCCGTTTTATCCGTCGCCATTCAGCAAGTGCGCCCCATGTTGCACGTCGTGCTACTTCTTGTGGAGGTTCCAAATGGATCCCAAAGTATTCCAAAGTCTGGTCGAAAAGGCAAAATCCGATCCCGCGTTTTTCCATCAGATGATTTTCAACCCAGAAAAAATCATGGATCAGGTCGCCGACCTTGACCGCCGCGCGAAAGGCGCGCTGGTGGGCCAGGATCCGGCCGCCCTGATTGCCAGCGCGCTGGGCGTGCTCCAGCGCTGCGGCAATACCTGTTCGAGCAGCTGCGACAATACCTGTGGCGGCAGTTGCGGCTACACCACCAACCTGACCGCCGAGGCGGCCGTCGCCACCACTACCGGGGTGAATTATTTCTCGGGCATCCGGAGCGAGTTGGCACGTTGCGGCAATACCTGTTCCAGCAGCTGCGACAACACCTGCGGCGGAAGCTGCGGCTACACCACCAACTTTACCGATCTCGGTAGCGCCGTCATGAATCCGGCCAGCGCCTGGAGCCGTTGATCCGCACGCGCATGAGCGCAGCAATGTGAGGGTCACGCCGGTCCGGCGCCTCACATTGTTTTCAACATCCCGCCATTTCATCAAGGAGCCCGCCGTGGACAGAACGACTCTCGCACGACTCGTCGGCGACTTGCGCGGCGACGCGCAACTGTTTCATACCTTCCTGGCCGATCCGGCCGCCGCCTTGGGATCGCTGGCCTACCTCGACGAGTCAAGCCGGCGCGCGATCGCGGCCATCGATCCACAAGCGTTCATCACCGATGCCGCCGCCCTGCAGGACAGGGCTACCGCCCTTGGCGAATGCAGCGGCGATACCTGCTTCGTCACCTGTTACGCCACCTGCCGCGTGAATACCCGCGGTGCCGGCTGCGGCGAAACCGTCAACCTCCAGGCCGGCGCGGCCGCGCGCGTGCCGCCTGGCCTCAACCCCGGCAGCACCCCGTTCGCCCGGCTGGTCGGCGACCTGCGCGATGACGAGCAACTGTTCGATACCTTCATCGCCGATCCGGATGCGGCCATGCGCACCTTGCCTTACCTCGATCACATCGGCGGCGGCACCCCGCGCGCGCTCAATCCACGCGCTGGCGGCAGGTCCGCCGCCGGACTCGCGGGCGCAGACCTGATCCTCGGCGCATGCGGCCCCCAATACACCTGTTCCTGCACCTCGTACACCTGCGACGGCGTGACCTGCGGCGGTTCCACTTGCGACGTCACCTGCACCGACACAAGTTGCGGCAACACCTGCGGCGACAGCTGCGGCTTCACCACCAACATCGACGCCCGCTACCTCGGCCTGGACCTCTGGCGCAACGAACGCGCGCGGGCCGCCTACCTCGTCCGGAAATGAGTCACCACATGAATCCATCAACTGACAGCGCGCTGCCGGACACCACTTCTTATCTGGACCACCTGCACCATCTTGGCCTGTCGCCCGAGATCAGCGGCGTGTGGCTCAAGGTCGGCCGCACCGACCGCGTGCAGGGCTGGAAGCTGCACGTGTCCGGCGTTCCGGCCGAAGCGCACGCCCTGCTCGACACGATCGTTCCCGTCTTGCGGGCGCGCCAGGTGCCCTTCAAGATCGCCAGGGACGCCACCATCCTGGGACTGCTCAACGAAGGCAACCTGGGCGCCACCCAGGTCGGAAAATTCTGCACCATCTACCCCGCCAGCGATCGTGATGCCGGTGCGCTGGCCACGCAGCTGGTGCAGGCGACGCAGGGCTTCAACGGCCCCGTGATCACGTCGGACATGGCCCTCGGCAATCTGGTGTATGCGCGCTACGGCGGCTTCAATACCATCGTCGAGCGCGACCTGCTTGGCCAGCACCACCTGTACATCAGGGGCGCCGACGGCGAATTGATCGCCGACGCCTACACCCAGCCCTTCGTGCCGCCATCGTTTGCCGCCTGCCCGTTCGCCATCCCGGCCGCGCCGGCGCCGGCCGATGCCCGTCCACCGGGCGGCCCGGCCACGTTCGGGCCCGGCTATGTGCTGGTCGACGTCATCAAGCATCACGCCAAAGGCAATGTGTACCTCGCCATTCTGGCGCGCTCGCAGGACAGCGTGGCCGGGCGCGTGATCAAGGAAGGGCGCAAGCACTGCCTGTCCGACATCCACGGGCGCGACATCCGGGTGCGCCTGCAACGCCAGGGCGCGATCCACGCGCAGCTCGATGGCATGGTGCCGCTGCCCGCGTGCGACCCGTACTTCGAGGTCGACGGCAACGGCTATCTGCCGATGGCCTTCCTGCCCGGCGCCGATCTTGAAACGGTGGTGCAGGCAAACCTGAAACGCGGACCGTGGAGCGCCGCCGGCCGCGAGGACAAGCTGCGCCTGCTCGACGCCTTGCGCCAGCTGGTCGACGCCGTGCAAGCGCTGCACTGCGCCGGCTTCGTGCACCGCGACCTGAGCGTGTCGAATGTCTGGCTCGGGGACGACGGCAAAACGTATCTGCTGGACCTGGAGATCGCCCAGCATGTGGGCGACTGCGGTCCGGTGTTCGGCAAGGGCACGCCGGGCTTCATGGCGCCGGAACAGGAAGCCGGCGCCGCGCCCACGTTCGCGCAGGATATCCACGCGACGGCGGCGCTGATCCTGTTCGCGCTGACCGGCCTCGATCCGCGCCGCACCTTGTTCGCGCGCGCCGATTCGCGCGTGAGCAATGTGCGCCACCTGGCCGCGACGGTGCCCGACGAATTGCTGGCCGTGGTGCTGGCCGGCCTTGACGACGATCCGCTGGCGCGGCCTGCGCTGGCCGCGATCGGGCAGCAGCTGGCCGCGTACGATGCCAGCCTGCGCGCCGCCGGCACGCCCGATGGCGGCATGGCGCGCCAGCCGCACGACTTCGCCGCCTGCGCGCTGGGCGCGGGCCTCGGCCTGCTGCGCCATGCCTTCCGCGACCCGCAATCGGGGCTGTGGCTGTCGGCCGGCTTGTCCAATTCCGGGGGCGGCCAGGAGCAAGCCTCCTCGTACGAACTACGGCGCGGCGCCAACCGCGGCGTGGCCGGCGTGGTGTACGCGCTGGCGCGCCTTGCCCGGGCCGGCGTCGCCGTCGACGGCGCAGCCAACGCGGTGGACAAGGCCGTGGCCTGGCTGCTGGCGGACACGATCACGCCCGACCGCGGCATGCCCGGCCTGCATTTCGGCGACGCCGGCGTGGCCGTCGGCATCGCCGAGGCGGTGCGGGCCGGACTGGTCGCGCCAACGCAACGGATCAACGAGGCGATCGCGCGCGTGTTCGAGGCGCCCATCACCTGGCCCGACGTCACCCATGGCGCGGCGGGGCAGGGCATGGCCGCCCTCATGTGCGCGCACAGCTTGGGCACGGACACCCCGCTGGCCATGGCGCAGCGCTGCGCGCGCTATCTGGTCGAGCACCAGGCGGCGGATGGCTCCTGGGTCATGCCCGAGGGCGTGCCCGGCATGTCGGGCGAAACCCTGAGCGGCTTTGCGCACGGCGTGGCGGGCATGGTGTTCTTCCTCCTCGAGCATGGCGAGCGCTGCGGCGACGACACCAGCCGCGCGGCCGCCCAACGCGGTCTGCGCTGGCTCGAACGGCATGCGCTACCGGTCGACGGCGCGCAGGCCGTCCAGTGGCGCTACAGCGACCGCCAGGGCGCGCTCTGGAACTGGTGGTGCCACGGCGCGCCCGGCATTGCGCTGACCTTCCTGCGCGCTTACCGGCTCACCGGCGACCCGGCCGCGGCCCTGTTTGCGCGCCGCGCGCTCGACACCATCGACCCCGCCCTGCGCGCGCCCAACCTCACCATTTGCCATGGACTGAGCGGCCTGGGCGAAATCTTGCTGGAAGGGGCGCACGGGCTCGGCGATCCGGCCTACCGCGACAAGGCGGCCGCGCTGGCCGATACCATCCTGCACCTCGGGCACCGCTGCGCCGACGGTAGCCTGATCTGGCTGTCGGAAGACCCGGTGGCGCCGACCGCCGACCTGATGGTCGGCATGGGCGGCCTCGCGCACTTCCTGGCGCGCCTCAGTAGCGGCGGCCAAGGGATGAGTTTTCCCTTGCTGCCGTAGCCACCACCCAAGCCGGCGTTGGCGCATCGACGCCGGCTTGCGTCCATCCGGCGCGCGCCAGACTCGCCTTTCGGCCGCCTGTTCCCCCGAATCGACCGCCCATCGCCCGCCGCTGGAGCCTGGTCCGCCCCCCGTCCAGAATACGGTCAGAACGCCGCGCCCGCGGCTGCCCTTAAAGTAGAAAAATAGTTCTAGACAAAATTATCTAGATATTTTATTCTACGTTGGCCCTATGACGGAGAGACCATGCACGCAGGAAGCCCCCCATGAACGACATGCTCGCCGTCATCGTGCCCAGCCTGGGCTGGGCGTTGCTCGATTTTGTCTGGCAGGGTTTGCTGATCGGCTGCCTCGCCGCCATCGTGCTGGGATTGTTGCGCGGTGCGCGTCCCCAGCTGCGCTACGGCGTCGGCTGCGCCGCGCTGCTGCTGTGCGCCGCCTTGCCGCTGGCCGGGACGGTGCAGCGCGTGCTCGACGCGCAGGCGCTCACCACCATGCTGCCGCTGGCCGCCGGCGGCATGCCGCGGCTCCCCGGCGGCGCGCCTGTCCTGGCGGTGCAGGTGGCCTCGTGGGAGCCGGTGCTGCGCCAGCGCCTGCCCCTGCTGATGTTTTTCTGGAGCTGCGGCGCCGGCCTGCTGGCGCTGCGCCTGCTGCTCGGCCTGGCCTGGGTGAGGCGGCGCAGCCAGCGCGGCCAGTACACGCACGACGCCGCCTGGCAGGCGCGGGTGGATCGGCTGGCGCTGCGCTTCGGCGTGGCGCGCCAGGTCGCGCTGGGGTTGGTGGACGACCTTCCCGGCCCGGTCACGGCCGGCTGGTGGCGCCCGGTGATCCTGGTGCCGGCCGCGCTCCTGACCGGCATGCCGCCCGAGCTGCTCGAAGCGCTGCTGGCGCACGAAATGGCGCATATCCGGCGCTGCGATTACCTGGTCAACCTGATTCAAAGCGCGATCGAAATCGTCCTGTTCTATCACCCGGCGGTGTGGTGGTTGTCGCACCGGGTGCGGATCGAACGCGAACAGATCGCAGATGATTTAGCTGCAAGCATGCTCGGCGAACCGCGGCGTCTGGCGCTTGCATTATCCGAACTGGACCGGTTCCAGTTCTCCACACCTCAACTCGCCCATGGGGCTCACGGAGGAAATCTTATGTCCCGCATCAAACGCCTGGTCCGCCCGGATACCGAACCGCTTAACTGGAAGATGGCGCTGCCGATTCTCGGCCTGTCGGCCGCCTGCGCCGCCTTCTACGCCAATGCGCAGACCGCGCCTGTACCGCTGGCCCATGCCGCGCGCGCCGATCATGCGCCGGCGGTC
Organism: Massilia antarctica; assembly: GCF_015689335.1. GTDB lineage: Bacteria > Pseudomonadota > Gammaproteobacteria > Burkholderiales > Burkholderiaceae_D > Telluria_A > Telluria_A antarctica. The sequence continues at coordinate 2,961,254 of NZ_CP065053.1, forward strand.
CCCCCGGCGCCGCCCGCCGCCCCCGCTGCGAAGGCGGTTCCGGCCGCTCCCGCCGCTCCCGCCGCACCGATGGCAACGTCGGCAGCACCGATGCCACCGCTGCCAGCGATGCCACCGCTGCCGCCGCGTCCTCCGGTGAGCATCACCAAAGGCGCCGGCGAGATGTCGTACGCGCTGGTGCAGGGAGCGGAACGCAAGGGCATGCTCAGTGGCGACAGCCACGATTTCGACGACATCGACGCCGCCAAGCACAAGGTCAAGGGCGATTTCCTGTGGTTCCGCCAGGACGGCAAGGCGTACGTGGTGCAGGACCCGGCGCTGATCGCCAGAGTGAACGAAGCCTATGCGCCGCTCAAGCGCCTCGGCGAGCAGATGGATGTCTACGGCAAGGAGATGGACAAGCACGCCAAAGTGGTCGAACAGCTGGGCCGCGACATGGAGCGCACCGCCAACGCGAATCGCCCCGACGATGCCCAAACGCAGCGCATTGCCGGCCTGATCGGGGAGCTGGCGGCGCAGCAGGGTGGCTTGCAGCGCGACATCGTGCTGCTTGAACGCCAGATCGACGATACAAGCGGCGCCACCCGCGCGCAGTTGTCGGGCAAGCGCGACCAGCTCAACGCCAGGCTGGGCGACATTGAACGCCAGCTCGACCAGCAGCAAGCGCAGCTGGAGCGCCAGCACGGCAGGATCGAGACGGCGCGCGTTCCGATGGACGCCATCGGCAAGCAGATGAAGGAAGCCGGCAAACCGATGGACGCGCTGGGCAAGCGCATGAATGTACTGGGCCGCGAAATGGACCAGCAAGGCAAGGCGGCCCAGCGCGTGATGCGCGAGGTGCTGCGCGACGCCGTCGCCAGGGGCCTGGCGCGGCCCGTGCCCGGGGACCGCGCGGGCTGAGGCGGCTGGCAGCGCGCCGGGCCAGGCCGCACTGCGCCAGTTCGCCAGGCGCGGCACTGCGGTGCCCGGCAGGCGTGCTTCAACACGATGCCACCTGGTCCTGACGCAGGTTTTACCATGCCGACGACAACCGTTCAGCACCTTGATTATCCTAATAATGCGTGTCGAAGGATAAGGTGATCGTTACGATGGGTTCAGGAAAAAGCGGACACCGGAGGCACAGCCGGCTCTGGCGCGCAATGCGCCAGGGCGGCTGGCTGATTATCTGGGCTGCTCAAGTCGATAGGTCGTGAACATACAGGGATACGAGGCTACTCAATGACCAGAGGCGTATGGAAGATGCTTGCCGGTGTAGCGACCAGTGGTAGTGGTTGGCTAGGTTATCATGTAAATCAGGGGCATATAAACTGGGGAGGAAGCCACCGGTACGACCGCGAATATTTCCTGGGGCCGGTACATAACTTTGGTTCGGCCGAGGAATTTTTTGACGCACTGCGGACCCAGCCGAATGGCCGTTTCCCCATGACCCGGATTGACGGGATATTCTCTGAAGGAAGTACGATTGGGCTACGCGTTGCAAATGAAAAGACGAATTTCGTGCGCGTCGAGAATATAACGGACTGCTCCATGTTGCTTGCTACCACGCCGGAGCACAGGTTTAAAGGAACGGCCGAGCACTCAGTCCGCGCGAAGGACGGCAATCTGCTGTATCGCATCAAAGGCAAAGGGCCGAAAGAAGGAGGAGAGCATGTCGGGCTGCAGATTGCCAATGTGGCCTTTGCCGATACGGTTTGGCCGATGCTGTTGCCCCGGACGCCGACTGCGGAGGAAGTCGACTATAACCGTAGTATCGTCTAGATCGCGCCCTCGGTCGGATCAGCAGGGCACTGCTGAACGTGGCGACGCTTCGCCGCAGAGCGGCGGGGGCGTCGGCTATGGCAAAACATCGTTCACAACGCCCCACTCTTGGCTGATAAGCTGCAATCATGTTCAGGCGGTGAGGGTTTGCACGACGGCTGCAATGGCCGGCATCGTGACACCCGCTGCGCTTGTTAACTTAATTACATGTCGATTGTGCAATGGTTTAGAATCAAGGCCTCCGGTCCCGCACCGGGAGCGTTACCACCATCGACTCACTGTTAAGGAAAACATGAACAAAGCTCTACGCGTTGGTTTTGCGGCGATTGCCGTGCTGTGCGCCGCCCACTCGCACGCCGCCTCGGTCGACATCAAGGGAAGCTGGGAGATCGACATGGCTCCCATGCTCGAACAGGCCAAGAAAAATAACGCCCCGGCCGAACAGGTGGCGCAGCTCGAACGCCGCTTCCAGGGCAGCCAGATGGTGATCGACGCCAAAACGATCACCTTGTCGCTGGCCGACAGCGCCGCCAAGCCGATGACCTATCAGTACAAGCTTGCCAAGCCCGCCAAGACCGCCCCGAACAAGGCCAACTGCGTCAGCCTGAGCATCGACGCCTTGCCCGCCCCGCTGGACTACTGCATCAACGATGGCGCCCTGTCCGTCATTGACCCCACCAGCGTGCTGGTATCGGTCTATCGCCGCAAACCGGCAATGAATTAAAAGTAAGGAAGCCCGCGACACGGGCTTGACCTTTGTGATTACGCGTGTAATCATTCGCCATCGATTACACGTGTAATTAATAAGGAGAGTGGCGCATGGAACAACCAATGGGCGCGATCAGCGACGCCGAGTCGAAGGTCATGGAAGTGCTGTGGCGGGCCAACTGCGCGATGCCGGCCGACGACATCGTGGCCGCGCTCGTGAGCGGTCATCAGTGGCAGGAAGCGACGATCAAGTCGCTGCTCAACCGGCTGCTCAACAAGGGCGCGGTCAGCGCGCAGAAGGAGGGGCGCCGCTATCTGTACACGGCGGTGCTCAAGCGCGAGCACTGGCTCACCAGCGAAAGCACCGGCCTGCTCGATCGCCTGTTCGGCGGGCGCATCGCGCCGCTGGTGGCCCATTTCGGCCAGCACCGTAAGCTGAGCAAGACCGATATCGCCGATCTCAAACGCCTGATCGGAGAGCTCGACGATGATCAATAGCCTGCCCCACCTGCTGCTGCGCCTGACCGTCTCGGGCAGCGTGGCCATCGCCATCGTGCTGCTGGCGCGCCGCCCGCTACGCCAGCACATCGATGCCGGCCTGGCTTACCAGGCCTGGCTGATCGTCCCGCTGGCCATGGTCGCCGCCGCCTTGCAGCCGCTGTTTGCCGCCCCGGTCAAGACGCTGGTGCTGCGCCCTGTGTTGCAGGCATTCGGGCCGGCCGGCGCGCTGGCGGCCACCAGCGCCGCCGCTCAGGGTTCGACCGGCTGGCTGCTGCCGGTCTGGGCCTGCGGCGCGCTGGCCACCCTGGCCCTGTTCTGCCTGAGCCACCACGTCTTCGTGCGCAGCCTGGGAGCGCTGAGCGTGCGCGGCGGCGTCGCCTACGCCGCCCATGCCGGCGCCGGCCCGGCCTTGCTCGGCTTGTGGCGCCAACGGATTGTGGTGCCGCGCGATTTCGACCAGCGCTACAGCGCCGCCGAGCAAGCCCTGATCATCGCCCACGAGCAGGTCCATGCGCAGCGCGCCGACGCCGTTGCGAACATCTTGCTGGCGCTGATCCAATGCGCCTTCTGGTTCAACCCCCTCGTGCACCTGGCCGCGTCGCGTTTTCGCTTCGACCAGGAACTGGCCTGCGATTCGGTCGTGATGCGGCGCCATCCATCCCAGCGCCGCACCTATGCCGGCGCCATGCTGAAAACCCAGGCCGGTGTGAGCCTCACGCCGTCCGTCTGCCACTGGCAATCCTGCCACCCACTCAAGGAGCGCATCATGCATCTGCAACAAACCTCATCCACCCCTTCGCGCCGCCTGGCTGGCCGCCTGCTGGTGACCGCGCTGGCCGCCGTCACCGCCTTCGGCGCCCTGGCCGCACGCGCCCAGACCACGCCCGATTACGCGGTAGCCATGACCTTGCGCATGGATGGCGACCCTGCGCCGAAGGAGATGCGCATCCGCACGCCGGGGGACTTTTCGGTGCGCTCGTCGGCACGCTCGGGTGAAGTCGACAGCAGTTGGGATGGCGCTTTCTCGATTACCGCGGTCGGCAGCGACCAGGTGTCCATCCGCAGCAAAATCAGCCGGAACGGCAAGCTGGTGAGCGAACCGGGCATCCTGATGCGCCTGGGCGCGAGCGGCGCGATGAAGATTGCCGGCGCCGACGGCCAGGGTGGCATGGCAGTCGAGTTGACTGTCACGCGCGAGGGGGAGAGCGTACCCGGCGCCTGACCAGGGCCGTTCGCCAGCGAACACGCCGCCGCCCGGCGGCGTCGCGCCGGTATAATCACGGGATGCAAAATCTCCTCCATAACCTCAATCCCGAACAACTCGCCGCCGTCACCCTGCCAGCGCAGAGCGCCCTGATCCTGGCGGGCGCCGGCTCCGGCAAAACGCGCGTGCTGACGACCCGCATCGCCTGGCTGATCCAGACCGGCCAGGTGTCGCCGTCCGGGATCATGGCGGTGACGTTTACCAACAAGGCGGCGAAGGAAATGCTGACCCGCCTGTCGGCCATGCTGCCGGTAAGCACGCGCGGCATGTGGATCGGCACCTTCCACGGCCTGTGCAACCGCTTCCTGCGCACCCATTACCGCGATTGCGCGCTGCCGCAAACCTTCCAGATTCTCGATTCCCAGGATCAGCTGTCGATGATCAAGCGTTTGCTGAAAGCGAACAATATCGATGACGAGAAGTATCCGCCCAAGAATCTGATGTATTTCATCAACAACGCCAAGGACCAGGGCTTGCGCGCCAACCGGGTCGAGGCGCACGACCCGATCGAACGCAAGATGGTCGAGTTGTACGAACTGTACGACAACCAGTGCCAGCGCGAAGGCGTGGTCGACTTCGCCGAATTGCTGCTGCGCGCCTACGAACTGCTAGAACGCAACCAGCCGCTGCGCGAGCATTACCAGGCCCGCTTCAAGCATATCCTGGTCGACGAGTTCCAGGATACCAATGACTTGCAATACAACTTGCTCAAGCTGCTGGCGGGGCATGGCCAGCAGGTGGCCGGCGCCCTGTTCGCCGTGGGCGACGACGACCAGAGCATTTACGCCTTCCGCGGCGCCAATGTCGGCAATATGAGCGCCTTCGAGCGCGAATTCCGGGTCGAGAACCTGATCAAGCTGGAGCAGAACTACCGCTCTCACGGCCACATCCTCGACAGCGCCAACCACCTGATCGCCAACAACAGCAAGCGCCTGGGCAAGAACCTGCGCACCGATGCCGGCCACGGCGAGCCGGTGCGCATCTACGAAGCCTCGTCCGACCTGGAAGAGGCGCAGTGGATCATCGAAGAAGCCAAGAGCCTGATGGCTGAAGGTGCGCTGCGCCGCGAGATCGCGATCCTGTACCGCTCCAATGCGCAATCGCGCGTGATCGAGCATGCCCTGTTCGCGGCCGGCCTGCCGTACACCGTCTACGGCGGCCAGCGCTACTTCCAGCGCGCCGAGGTCAAGCACGCCATCGCCTACCTGCAGCTGATGGACAATCCGCATAACGATTCGGCGTTTTTGCGCGTGGTGAATTTCCCCACGCGCGGCATCGGCATGCGTTCGATCGAAGCGCTGCAGGCGGCCGCCGAGCAGTACGGCATTTCGCTGTACGCGGCGGTGCCTTACGTGGCGGGCAAGTCCGGTTCCTCGCTGAACAGCTTCGTGAAACTGGTCGAAGGGGCCCGCTTCGAGACACAGCAACTGGCGCTGCCCGAAACGGTGCGCCTGGTGCTCGAAGCGAGCGGCCTGCTGCAGCACTACCAGAACGAAAAAGAAGGCGCCGACCGCATCGAGAACCTGGAACAGATGGTCAATGCGGCCACCCAGTTCGTCCAGGAAGAAGGCTTCGGCCAGGGCGCCCCGGCCTACATGGGACCGAAGGCGCAGGCCAGCGCGGGCGAGCTGATTCTCGATGGCGACGGCACCGAGATCATCGACGCCGACATCCCGCTCAACACCATCATGTCGCCGCTGTCGGCGTTTCTGTCGCACGCCTCGCTCGAAGCGGGCGACGCCCAGGCCCAGGCTGGGCAGGATGCGCTGCAACTGATGACGGTGCACTCGGCCAAGGGACTCGAATTCGACGCCGTGTTCATCACCGGACTGGAAGAAGGCTTGTTCCCGCACGAGAGCAGCTCGCGCGAGATGGATGGCGTCGATGAAGAACGGCGCCTGATGTACGTGGCCATCACGCGCGCGCGCAAGCGCCTGTACATGAGCTTCACGCAAACGCGCATGCTGCACGGCCAGACCCGCTACAACATGAAATCGCGCTTCTTCGACGAGCTGCCGGAAGACGCGCTCAAGTGGATTTCGCCGCGCGTGCAGTCGCACTGGTTCGGGAACAAAAAATCGGCCTGGGATGACGCCAAGTTCAGCAGCGGCGGTTCGGACAACAAGATCGCCCAGCAGATCGCGCAGAAAGCGGCCAGCGGCGGGCCCGGATGGCGCATCGGCGAATCGGTGGAACACGCCAAGTTCGGCGAAGGGGTGATTGTCAATATCGAAGGCGGCGGCAGCAATGCGCGCGCCCAGATCAATTTCGGCAAGGCCGGCATGAAAGTGCTCGACCTGTCGGTCGCCAAGCTCGAAAGAGTGGCGCGATAAATTGATGGCGGGCGGGCTAGCGCCCGTCCGCTGGCCTGGCTACCTGAGCGCCGCGTCGGTCGGCAGCAGCGACGGGTCGCCGAAGATTTGCCGGTAGCTGCAAAAAATCGCGCACTGCAGCAGCAGCACGAACTGCAGCATCAGCCAGATGACGGCAATCCGTCCGCCCTGGCTGTCGCCGAGCAGCAGCATGACCGCGATCGCGCTGCCGAAAAACATGGCGCTCCACGCCAGCAGCATCACCATGAATGGACGGATCGCCCCGATGATGCCGAAGACGCTGTAAAAGGTCGCCTTGCCCGGTGACATCTGCTGCCAGTAAGTCAGCGCCGGCGCAAAGCACAGCGCCAGCAGCGCCAGGCTTTGCAACAAGCCCGTCAGCAGCACCGCCTGCATGTCGGCCGTGCTGATTTTCAGGTTGGCGCGCTCGGCCAGCGGCATGCTCATCTGCTTGATGAATTCGGGCGACACCATCAGCGCCAGCAGCACGCCGAGCAGGATCGACAAGGCCAGGTAAATCAGGCCCAGCTTGCACAGGCGGCGCAAGGCCGGCTGGCGCATTCCCGTCAGCAGCACGGCGGGGGTGACCGGCTGGTCTTGCGCGATCAGCTTGCAGGCTTGCAGGATCGCCACGCTGAACGAGGGCACCAGCACCATCGTGATCATTTGCCCGAGCAGGGGAATCGCGCTCAAGGCCAGGCTGAACAGCAGGGTGGCGAACAGCAGCATCGTGAGGATCGCCGGCTGCTTGCGGAACAGGATGAAGCCCTGCTTGATCCAGAGCCATCCGGTGATGGCGGGAAGGCGGCTCATGCGAACAATTCCGGGGCCGGGGTAGCGATGCGCTCGCGCAGGATGCGTTCGAAATGGGTCGGATCGTGCGGGGTCAGTATTTCGGCTTCGCGCGGCAGGTAGAGGTCGTACAGGCGCGAGAGCCAGAAGCGCAGCGCGGCGGCGCGCAGCATGGGCTGCCAGGCAGCCTGCTCGTCGGCCGTGTACGGACGCAGCGCGTGGTAGGCGTCGAGCAGGGCGCGCACGCGGGCACTATCGAGCACGCCGGTATCGAGGTCGATGCACCAATCGTTGACGGTGACGGCCACGTCGAACAGCCAGGTGTCGCAGCCGGCGAAATAGAAATCGAAAAAGCCGGTCAGGCGCTCGCCGACGAACATCACATTATTGCGGAACAGGTCAGCGTGGACCGGTCCGCGCGCGAGCCGGTGGTAATGATCGCATGCCGCGAAGGCGCTCTGGAAATGCATTTCGGCGCGCAGCAGGTGGGCATTGCGCTCGTCGAGGAAAGGCAATACCAGCGGCGTGGTCTCGTTCCACCAGTCCAGGCCGCGCAGATTCGGCTGCTGAAGTGGAAAGTCGCGCGCGGCCAGATGCATCTTCGCGAGCATCGCGCCGACGGCGGCGCAATGGACCGGCTGCGGCGCCATTTGCGACGCGCCTTCGAGTTTGCTGACGATGGCGGCCGGCTTGCCGTGCAGCGGCACCACCAGCTCGCCCGACTCGTCCGGCACCGGGGCCGGCACCAGCACGCCGCGCTCGGCCAGATGGCGCATCAGCTGCAGATAAAACGGCAACTGCGCGAAACTGAGGTTCTCGAAAATGGTCAGCACGTACTCGCCGCGCGCCGTATCGATGAAGAAATTGCTGTTTTCGATGCCGGAACTGATCCCTTTGATGGCGATGGCATTTCCTAATGGAAATTTCTTCAACAACAAGGTGAGGTCATCCAGGCTGACCGCGGTAAAAACTGCCATGTGCAAGCGAAGGGTAAGGTGAGTCGGTCGATATCGGAACGCGCGCGCAAGGGGATGCGCGCGGGCGGATGGGGCGGTTTACTTGGCTGGAGCGGGCGGTGGGGGCACCGGTGCCGTCTCTTTGTCGGCGGCGGCCTCGCTGGCGGCTTTCTTCTTCTTGTTCAGGTCGAATTCCCCGACCGTCCATTGCGGCGCGCGCAGGGTCGAGCCGCTGGCGTCGCCGCTCGAACTGCCGCCGGCGGGATTGCTGCCCTTCATCGTATAGCTGCTCTTGCCGGTTTTGACCTTGACTTCCGTGGTGCGGCCGCCCTCGCGTTTTTCGGTGATCTTCGGCTCGTTCGCGCGCGGCGCGGGGGCTGCGGGAGTGACAGGCGCCAAGTTGCTGTCGTCGAGGCGTTCGAGCTTGGGCGGGGCGTCGCTCGGCTTGGATTGCTGGGCGCCGGCCAGGTTCGCGTGGGCCAGCAGGCACAGAGCCAGGATACGGAAGAGAGAAGAAGTGCGCAGCATGATAGGGTCGCCTTATGATCGTGTGAACCATTGTAACAAACCCCCGCCCTGCCTGTGAAAACACATCGTCCAAGCCATCGCGATTCCTACCGCCCGCCTCCACCTCCTACAACCGGGGTCAGACCTCTGATTAGCAACAAATGCCTCTGAACATTGCAAAACCGAGCAAAACCCAGGAAAGCACGTGGTTTTGCAAGGAATCGGCGCCAAAAGTTTCCCAAGCGGGGTCAGACCTCGGTTGGGAAACGCAAAAATTGCTAATCAGAGGTCAGACCCCGGTTAGGAAACGCAAAAATTGCTAATCAGAGGTCAGACCCCGGTTAGGGGAGAGATTTACAGGCGCTTCGCGCTTCGGGCCAGCCGCGCTTTCTGCGATAATGACCGGTACGCTGCCGCGCCCGCTCCTGTCCCGGCTCAACCTCATTTTTGGCACTATGCAAAATACCCTGCTGTTAGTCGACGGTTCCAGTTATCTGTACCGTGCTTTTCACGCCCTGCCTGACCTGCGCAGCCCGGACGGCCATCCCACCGGCGCCATGCACGGCATGGTCAATATGCTGCGCCGCCTGCGCCAGGATTATCCGGCCGCTTACATCGCTTGCGTGTTCGATGCCAAGGGCAAGACTTTTCGCGACGATATGTATCCGAAGTACAAGGCCACGCGCGCGTCCATGCCGGACGACCTGCGCCTGCAAATCGAGCCGATCCACGAGGTGGTGCGCCACATGGGCTGGCCGATCCTGATGGTCGACGGGGTCGAGGCCGACGATGTCATCGGCACCCTGTCGGTCCTGGCATCGAGCCTGGGCATGAACACCGTCGTCTCCACCGGCGACAAGGACCTGGCGCAGCTGGTCAACGACAAGGTCACCCTGATTAACACGATGAGCAACGAGAAGCTCGACGAAGCCGGCGTGCTGGCCAAGTTCGGCGTGCCGCCCAACCGCATCATCGATTACCTCACGCTCATCGGCGATACGGTCGACAATATCCCCGGCGTGGCCAAGTGCGGCCCCAAGACCGCCCTCAAGTGGCTGGCGCTGCACGACAGCCTCGATGGCGTGATCGCCAACGCGGCATCCATCGGCGGCGCGGTCGGCGAGAACCTGCGCCAGGCGCTCCCCTGGCTGCCGCAGGGCCGCGCCCTGATCACCGTCAAGACCGATTGCGACCTGGCCGCGCACATGGCGTCGATCGCCGACACCCTGGTGGCGCAGCCGGAAAACAAGGAAGCCCTGAAAGCCTTCTTCGAGCGTTACGGCTTCAAGACCTTGCTGCGCGAAGTGGTCCAGCGCGACGACGAGGGCGCCCCGCGCGCGCTGCTCAATTCTCCCGAGGGCGACCTGTTCCCCGGCGCGGTGGTGCCGGTCATGCGCGGCGAATACGAAACCGTGGTCACCGAGGCCGACCTGGAACGCTGGCTGGCGCTGGTCGATGCCGCCGAACTGACCTCGGTCGATACCGAAACCACCTCGCTCGACCCGATGACGGCGCAGATGGTCGGCATTTCGCTGTCGGTCGAAGCGGGCAAGGGCGCCTATATCCCGCTGGCGCACCGCTACGCGGGCGTGCCCGAACAATTGAACCGCGAGGCGGTCCTGGCGCGCATGAAGGGCTGGCTGGAAGATGCGTCCAAGCCGAAGCTGGGCCAGAACCTCAAGTACGACAGCCACATTTTCGCCAACCACGGCGTGACCCTGCGCGGGATCGTGCACGATACCCTGCTCGAATCCTATGTGTTCGAGTCGCACAAGCCGCACGACATGGACAGCATGGCCTTGCGCCACCTGGGCTACACCACGATTCCCTTCACCGAGGTATGCGGCAAGGGCGCCGGCCAGATCTGCTTCGACCAGGTGGACCTTGAGCGCGCGACCGAATACGCGGCCGAGGATTCCGACATCACCCTGCGCCTGCACCAGGCCATGAAGGGCCATGTCGAGAGCGACGACAAGCTCCATTTCATCTACCGCCAGATCGAGCTGCCTACTTCCGTGGTGCTGCACAAGATCGAGCGCAACGGGGTGCTGATCGATGCCGAACTGTTGAACGTGCAGTCGGGCGAACTCGGTGCGCGCATCATGGAGCTCGAACAGAAGGCGTACGAGCTGGCCGGCGGTCCGTTCAATCTCGGTTCGCCCAAGCAGATCGGCGAGATTTTCTTCGGCAAGCTGCAGCTGCCGGTCATCAAGAAGACGCCGAGCGGCGCGCCCTCGACCGACGAGGAAGTGCTGCAAAAGCTGGCCGAGGATTTCCCGCTGCCGAAAATCCTGCTCGAATACCGCGGCATGTCCAAGCTCAAGTCGACCTACACCGACAAGCTGCCCAAGATGGTCAACCGCGACACCGGCCGCGTGCACACCAACTACGCGCAGGCGGTGGCGGTGACGGGGCGCCTGTCGTCGAACGAGCCGAATCTGCAGAACATCCCGATCCGCACCGCCGAAGGACGCCGCATCCGCGAAGCCTTCATCGCCGGTCCAGGCAACGTGATCGTGTCGGCCGACTATTCGCAGATCGAGCTGCGCATCATGGCCCATATTTCGGAAGACGCGGCCATGCTGCGCGCTTTTGCCGAGGGCGAGGATATCCACCGCGCCACCGCCGCCGAAATCTTCGGCGTGCCTCCGGCCGAGGTGCAGGGCGAGCAGCGCCGCTATGCGAAGGTCATCAACTTCGGCCTGATCTACGGCATGAGCGCCTTCGGGCTGGCCTCCAACCTGGGCATCGAACGCGCGGCGGCGCAAAATTATATCGACAAGTACTTCGCGCGCTTTTCCGGCGTGCGCCAGTACATGGAAGACACGCGCATGCAGGCCAAGGCGCGCGGCTATGTCGAAACCGTGTTCGGACGGCGCCTGTGGCTGCCGGAGATTAATTCGCCGAACGGGCCGCGCCGCCAGGGCGCGGAACGGGCCGCGATCAACGCGCCGATGCAGGGCACGGCGGCCGATCTGATCAAGCTGGCCATGATTGCGGTGCAGGACTGGCTGGAGGCCGACAAGCTGGCCACGCGTATGATCATGCAGGTGCACGATGAACTCGTGCTCGAAGTGCCGCAGGCGGAACTGGAGCTGGTCAAGACCCGGCTGCCGCAATTGATGGCGGGTGTGGCGGCCCTGAAGGTGCCCTTGCTGGCCGAGGTGGGTATTGGCAAAAACTGGGACGAAGCACACTAATAATTTATATAAATACCTACTGAAAGAGGGAACGATGAAGAGCACATTTATCCGCCTTGGCGCGGCAAGCACCGTATTGGCCGCCCTGGCGCTGACTGCCTGCGGCGGCGGTGGCGGCAGCCCCGGCATCAACCGCACTAACGGCACCACCGGCAACGGTAGCGGCACGCCGCCGGCGCTGGGCGGCACTTCCGGCACCCTGAGCGTGTCGCTGACCGATGCGCCGGCCTGCGGTTTCGATGCCGTCAACGTCAGCGTCAGCAAGGTGCGCGTGCACCAGAGCGCCAGCGCGGCCGATGCCGACAGCGGCTGGTCCGAGGTGGTGCTGGCCCCGGCGCGCAAGATCAATCTGCTCAATCTGACCAACGGCGTGCTCGAGCCGCTCGGCACGACCCCGGTGCCGTCCGGCCACTACAGCCAGGTGCGCCTGGTGCTCGACCCGAATACCGGCGCCGGCATGGCCAACACCGTCATCCCAACCGCCACCAAGACCGAGACGACCCTGGAAACCCCGGCCGCGATCCAGTCGGGCATTCAGATCGCCAGCAATTTCGACGTCGTGGCCGGCCAGACCTATGGCCTGGTGCTCGACTTCGACGCCTGCCGCTCGGTCGTCACCAAGGCGGCTGGCGGCTATCTGCTCGCGCCCGTGGTGAACGTCGTGCCGAGCACGGCCAACGGCATCACCGGTTTTGTCAGCACCGTCTTCGCGCGCGATGGCGTGGTGGTGAGCGCCCAGCAGAACGGCAACGTGATCGGCAGCACCGTCGCCGATCCGGCCACCGGCGCGTTTGCGCTCAGCCGCCTGGCCCCGGGCGCCTACGATATCGTCTTCGTCGGCGCGGGCCGCGGGGCGGCCGTGATCGGCTCCGTGCCGGTCGCGAGCACCACCGGCACCACGGCGGTCAGCACGGCGGCCGCGCCAATCAACCTGCCGGTCAGCCTGACGCGCACCATCAGCGGCACGGTCACCCTGTCGCCAGTGTCGGCCACGGTCAAGCCGTATGTCAAAGTGCTGCAGACAATTGCCGCGGGCAAGACCGTGGTGATCCAGGGGCGCGATGCCGGCGCCGGCGGCGCGTACTCGGTCAGCGCACTGCCGGTCGCCGCGCCGCAGTACGCCAGTTACGGTGCTTCCCTGCCGCTGACCTTCGGCCCGGTCGTCCCGGTCCAGGGCGTGGGCGGTTACCGCGTCGATGCGCTCGCTACCGGTTATGTTTTCAAGACGGTGTCCGTGGTCGATGTGGCAGCCGGCGACAAGGCTGATGTCAACCTGCAACTGACGCAGTAAGGGGTTTGCCACCCTGCCGGCGGCGCGTCCTGGACGCGCCGCCGGCAGGGTGCACCGAACCGGGCGGCTGGCGGCCCGGAGCGGTACAATGCCGGGCTTGCGATACTCGCAAGTGTCGTTCAAGAGGCTTCAAAATCGATTCGACCCTCATTTCCATCCTGCTGGCAACCACCATCGGGGGTGTACTCAGCATTTCCGCCGCTGCCGTGTTTTCGTTCGCCTTGCTCTCGAAAATGGTCGAGCGCATGGTCAGCCTGTCGGTCGGGATCATGCTGTCGACCTCGCTCCTGCATGCCTTGCCGGAAGCGTTCGAGTCGGGCGCCGACGTGCGCAGCCTGTTCGCCACCTTACTGGGCGGATTGCTTGCATTTTTCATGCTGGAAAAATTCGCCATCCTGCGCCATTCGCACCATCACGAAGGCGACGGTCATCACCATGCCCACGGACACGACAAGCGCGAGGCCGGCAAGGCCGGCTGGATGATCCTGGTGGGCGATGGCATGCACAATTTCACCGACGGCATCCTGATCGCCGCGGCCTTCCTGGCCAATCCGGAACTGGGCATCGTCACCGGGCTGGCCATCATCGCCCATGAAATCCCGCAGGAAATCGGCGACTTCATCGTCTTGCTCAACGCCGGCTTTTCGCGCACCCGCGCCTATCTGTTCAACCTGCTGTGCAGCCTGATGGCCGTGGCCGGCGGTTTGCTCGGTTATTTCACCCTGGACCGCGCCAGCGGTCTGATTCCGTATGTGCTGGTGTTCGCCTCCTCGGGCTTCCTGTACATTGCCGTCAGCGATTTAATGCCGCAGATGCAACGCCGCGCCACGGTGCGCGAATCCGTGCCGCAAGTGTTGCTGATCGGCGTGGGCGTGCTGATGGTGTTGTTTCTCACGCGCGGACACTGAAGGTCGGAGCGGCAATGCTTGCCATTATGCGCTTGCGTCGCGCGCTTGCGTCCCACGCTTGCGTCCCACGCTTGCCGCCGGCAATTGAAATAATGTCGGCCCGGCTATCTAATTTCCCTCTGTTATACACCAGGCGCGGTAATGCGCCTGCCTTTAGTCCCGGTCAAGTCCGCGCTATTGCCCGGCTCGCCAGCGTCTTTTATGCTGAAGGTTGAAGTAGCAAGCCGGTGAAGCGAGACCACCTTCTTAGCCTCGCAGCCAGTTTGGGAGGATATATGGCTGAAATCGTCCTGTTTGAACACGCTAATTATCACGGCGCTCATAAACATTTGTTCGCTTCTGAAACGAATCTGAATGCCCCCGACGATAATTTTTTCAACGATAAAGTTTCTTCGTTCGTCGTGCTGTCGGGCCGCTGGCAGTTCTACCGCGATAGCAATTTCCAGGGACCGGGGTCGCAGGTATTCGGGCCGGGCCGTTATAACTGGGTCGAAGCGGTGAATGTGCCGAACGATTCCATTTCGTCGGTCCGCTTGCTGTAAGCGGGGTAGCCGACAGGGCGGCATGCGCCCCGGCGTGACAGGAACGGTGCGTGCCGCCTGTAACCGGGCAAAGAGGATATATGGCTGAAGTCGTGCTATCTGAACATAGCAATTTCCGGGGCCGCGAGAAGCATCTGTATGGTTCGGAGCCGAATTTGAGTGCGCCGGACAAGCATTTTTTCAATGACAGGGTATCGTCGTTCGTGGTGGTATCGGGACGCTGGAAGGTTTACCGCGACAGCAATTATCGCGGACCGGCCTCGTGTGTGTTCGGACCTGGCCGCTATACCTGGGTCGAAGCGGCGGGTATCCCGAATGATTCCATCTCGTCCGTGCGACTGATGGCGGCCTGACCGGGCCGCGATCCATGGCCAGCGCAATGTTCGGCACTTGCATGCGTTTGTCATCAAGCTGTCACAAAAATATGCGAGGCTGGGCGCATCACAAAAACAAAAAAGGAGAAGATGACCATGCTCAGCAACGTAGTGAATCACCTCAACACCTATCGCGCCGCCCGGATCACGCATCGATCGCCGTACCGGGCCGAAATGGCCGACCTTCCCGCCACCTTGTATCCCTTCTGGAAGCGCACGGCGCAGCACGAATTCAAAGGCATCCCCCAGGATGCCTTTTTTTTCGCCCGCGCCGCCGAAGGCTTGATGGCGTTTTTCGACTGCGTGCGCGACAGCGGCATGCCGTGCGGCTTGCCGTCGATGGCGGCCGATTCGGTGTGGCACGCCTGGATGCGCCTCTCGCCCACCGGCCTGAATGCGTTTTGCCGCAAGCATTTCGGAACAGTCATCCCGCACGTGGAAGCGATCGACATGAAGGACGGCCTGCAGCGCGCGCTGGCCGTGTGCCTGGTGCGTGCGCGCAGGATCGAGCGCATGCCGGTGGCCGGGCCTAACTTGCCGCGCCTGTTCGCCTTGGACCGCATGCTGGCCATGCCGGGCGGTTGCGGCTACCTGCTGTTCAACGGCCAGGTGGCCTCGCTGGCGCTCGATCCGCGCGGGCGCGCGATCGGCGTGCCGGCGTATGTCCAGAGCCTGTCGCCGGAACTGTTGCTGGTTGCGGGCCTGATCAGCGATGACGAGTACCGCCGCCACGCGCGCACGACCGGCGCGAGGGGAGGGCGCGGCAGCAGCGGCAGCGGCGACAGCGAGGGGGGCTGCGGCACCGGTGCTGACATGGGCGCTGACGTGGGCGCAAGCGACGGCGGGGGCGACGCCGGCTGCGGTGGGGGCTGCGGCGGGGGCGGCGACTGATCCGCGCGGCGCCGGCGATCCGGGTGTCGCCAGCCGGGAAGGGCGCCGCGCCGCTGGGTTACGTCCCGGTGGCTACCGGGCGTGCCGGATCGGCGCACCATTCGCTCCACGAACCCGGATACAGCGCGGCGCCGGGCAGCCCGGCCACTTCCAGCGCCAGCAGGTTGTGGCAGGCGGTCACGCCCGATCCGCACTGCATGATGGCGTCCTGCGGCTTACCCACCAGCGGCGCCAGTTCGGCCTTGAGCTGGGCCGCATCCTTGAAGCGCCCGTCCGGCTCCAGGTTATCCTTGAAGAAGTGGTTTTTCGCGCCCGGAATATGGCCGCCGACCGGATCGATGGTCTCGTTCTCGCCGCGGAAGCGGTCGGCCGCGCGCGCGTCGATCACTACCCGCTTGCCGCCCTTGATGTTATCGAGGACGTCGGCCGCCGAGACGGTCGTCACCAGCGGCGCGCGTTCGGTGATGGTGCCGCTGCGTGGCGATTGCGGGGCCGTCGACAGCGCCAGTCCGGCCGCCTGCCATGCAGCCAGGCCGCCGTCGAGCACCGCCACCGCCGGATGGCCGACCCAACGCAGCATCCACCACAGGCGCGCCGCGAACATGCCGCCGTGGGCGTCGTAGGCCACGACCTGGCTGTCGTCGTCGATGCCCCAGCTGCGCAGGGTCTCGACCAGGTCGGCGCGCACCGGCAGCGGATGGCGCCCTCGGAAAACGCCGTCGGCGCCGCGCTTGGCGCCGGACAGCTCGGTTTCGATATCGGCGAACAGGGCGTGCGGCAGATGGCCGGCGGCGTAGGCCTCGCGCCCGGCGGCCAGGTTCATCAGGTCATGGCGGCAGTCGACGATGACCCACGATGGGTTGTCGATATGGCCGGCCAGGTCGGCTGCGGAGATCAGTGTCGTGTACATGGGCGTCCTTAAAGTTCGCTTGCGATGGGATCGGTCTTGCTGACGGCGGTGCCGCGCGGCGTGCTTTGGGTATTGTAAAACGTCGCGGCGATGCCCGACACAAGAATCACCGCCATGCCGAGCCAAACGTACCAGCTGAAGCGGTCACCCCACAACAGCATGCCCCACAGGCTGGAAAAGACGATGCCGGTGTACTGCAGGTTGGCCACCACCAGCACCTTGCCGATGCGGTAGGCGCGCGTCATGGCGATCTGCGCGAACAAGGCGGACACGCCAATGGCCAGCAGCAGGCCGGCGCTGTACAAGGTATGCGCCGTGAATAACGGCACGCCGGCGCCGCGCCCCTCCAGCAGGGTGCCGGCCAGGCCGGCGCTGGCGGTCATCGCCGAAAAATAAAACACCACGCGGAACTCCGGTTCGCCCAGCTGGCCCAGGCGCCGCACCTGCATGTAGGCCATCGCCGAGAGCACGCTCGAGAGCAAGCCGACGGCGCCGCCCAGCCACTGGTTGGCGGCGATGGCCGGCTGCAGCACCAGGGTGACGCCGACGAAGCTCATGATCACGGCCACGATCAGCGGCCACTCGACGTGGTCCTTGGCGTGCCACCAGCCGGCGCAGAACAGGAAGGCGGCGATCCAGATCGGCGCCATGTAATTGAGGGTGACGGCGGTAGCCAGCGGCAGTTTGCCGATCGCGAAAAACCACATCCACAGCGACACCACGCCCACGAAACTGCGCCACAGGTGATCCTTGACGAACACGGTGCGCAGGGTCAGTCCCTGGTGCTTGACCATGATGAGCAGCATGACGGTGCCGACCAGGCCCCGGTACATGACGATTTCGGACGTCGAATACACGCTTGACGCCAGTTTCACGGCCGCGCCCATGGCGGCGAAGGCGAAGCTGGCAAATAACATCCACAGTGACGCCATGGTTTCCCTAATTGTGTTCAGTCGCCGGTGCCGGCGGCGGCGCGTTTTTCAGTCACGGTATTGTAGAAAGTGGCGGCGATGCTGGAAGCGAGGATCAGCGCCATGCCGAACCAGACATGCCAGTCGAAGACATCGTGCCAGATCAGGATGCCCCAGAGGCTGGAAAACACGATGCCGGTGTACTGCAGGTTGGCCACCACCAGCACCTTGCCGGTGCGCCAGGCGCGCGTGAGCGCCATCTGGGCGAACACGCCGGAGGCGCCGATGAACAGCAGCAGGGCGGCGCCGCGCGCCGAGTGCGCATGCCAGGCGGCGCTGTCGGGCGAGCCGCCCGGCAGCAGGCTGCCGGCCAGGCCGGCTGCGATGTTCACCGCCAAAAAATAAAACACCACCCGGTATTCCGGTTCGCCGGCGCGGCTCAGGCGCCGCACCATGGTGTAGGCGATGGCGGCCAGCATGCCGGACACCAGCGCCATGAGCGCGCCGAACCACTGCTGCGCCTCGAAGGCCGGGCGCAGGGCCAGGATCACGCCGCCGAAACTGACGCCGATGGCCAGCAGCAGGGGCGGGGCGACGCGCTCCTTGCCCCGCCACCAGGCGAAGCCCATCAGCGCCACCGCGGTCCAGATGGGCGACATGTAATTGAGGGTGACGGCGGTGGCCAGCGGCAGCTTGGTGGCCGCGTAAAACCACATCCACAGCGACACCACGCCGATGGCGCCGCGCCACAGATGCCCGCCCAGATGTTCGGTGCGCAGCCTGCCGCCCTGGTGGCGTATGAAAAAATACAGGAGGATGATGCCGACCAGGCCGCGGTAGAACACGATTTCGGCCACCGAATACTCGCTCGAGGCCAGCTTCACGGCCGCGCCCATGAGCGAGAACAGGAAGCTCGCCAGCAGGATCCAGAGCGCGGCCATCGGTCGGCGTCTACAGCGCCAGGCTGCTGCGGTACCACTCGTGGAAATGCTGCATGCCGTCTTCCATCGGTGACTGGTACGGTCCCACCTCGCTGACGCCGCGCGCCATCAGGATGCGGCGGCCGGCGTCCATGCGCATGGCGATTTCATCGTCTTCGACGCAGGTTTCCATGTAGGCGGCGCGCTCGGCCTCGATGAAGTCGCGCTCGAACAGCACGATTTCTTCGGGATAGTAGAACTCGACCACGTTGCGCGTCTTTTGCGGGCCGTCCGGCCACAGGGTCGAGACGATCAGCACGTGCGGATACCATTCGACCATGATGTTCGGGTACAAGGTGAACCAGATCGCGCCCTTATCGGGCGGCACGCCGCCGCGGAACTTGAGCACCTGCTCCTGCCAGCGCTGGTAGATGGGCGAACCGGCCTTGCCCAGGCCGCGGTTCACGCCGACCGTCTGCACGCTGTAATCGCGCCCGAATTCCCAGCTCAGGTCGTCGCAGCTGACAAAGCCGCCCAGCCCCGCGTGGAACGGCTCGACGTGGTAATCCTCCAGGTAGACTTCGATGAAAGTCTTCCAGTTGTAATTACAGGTCTGCACCTCGACATGGTCGAACATATAGCCCGAAAAATCGAAATCCCCGGTCACCGACAGGCCCGCCAGTTTTTCCATGACGTTGTAGCCGTTCTGCTCGAACAGCAAGCCATTCCACTCCTGGAGCGGCGTCTTGGACAGGTTCAGGCACGGCGTTTCCGGGAAGTGCGGCGCACCGATCAGCTCACCCTTGAGGTCGTAGGTCCAGCGGTGCAGCGGACAGACGATATTGTTCGCATTGCCGCGTCCGTTGAACATCAGGGCCTGGCGGTGGCGGCACACATTCGACAGGACCTCGATCCCGTTTGCGTTGCGCACCAGCATGCGGCCCTCATTCTCGGAAGCGAGCGTGGCAAAGTCTCCCGTTTCGGGCACCATCAGCGTATGGCCGACATAGCGCGGGCCATGCTGGAACAATTGCTGCATTTCGCGCTGTAACAGCGCTTCATCAAAGTAAGCATCTACCGGAAGCTGCGCGCATGAGCGCGCCAGCTTGGCGTGGGTAGCCAGATCGGACATCCCAACCCCCCTTTTATATGTGCATCAGCCAAAGAAGAGAAAGAATCCAAAGACCAGTATTTTTAAGTGCGGAATACGGTATTTCGGACAGAACCGGAGATTATAGCGCGGAACGGGCTCTGCCGTCTTGGTCTGGCACGGGAATGTGGTGTGGGCGGATGTAAATGTTGAGGGAAAAACATGGTTTTCATCGATCCAGCCTCAATGCGATAAAATGCCAAATCGCCACCCGTCAGGATGGATTGTTCTAGAATAAGCGATTAGACTGGCCCGCCGCGCACAAGTTGCATGCCGCGGACTCACATAAAGTAACTATGGCAAAGAAATTAATAGCGGAAAGCGCGGCTGCGCCGGAGTCGTTCGAACAGGCCATGGCCGAACTGGCGCAGCTGGTCACGCAGATGGAAGCCGGCCAGTTGCCGCTGGAGGCATCGGTGGCGGCGTACGCGCGCGGCTCGGAGCTGGTGCGCTATTGCGCCGCGCAGCTTGAAAAAGTCGAGTCCCAGGTCAAGGTGCTCGAAGGCGACATGCTCAAGCCCTTCGCGGCCGATGGCGCCGGCGAGGGCATGCAATGAGCGGCGCCTTCGACGACTGGATGAAAACCGTGCAGGCGCGGGTGGAACAGGCGCTGGACGCCTTGCTGCCGGCGGCCGATGCGATTCCGCACAAGCTGCACGACGCGATGCGCTACACGGTGCTCGGCGGCGGCAAGCGGGTACGCCCGCTGCTGGTGTTCGCGGCCGGCGCGCTGTCCGGCGCCGATGCGCGCACCCTGGAGCGCGCCGCCGCCGCCGTCGAAATGATCCACGCCTATTCGCTGGTCCACGACGACATGCCGTGCATGGACGACGACGATCTGCGGCGCGGCAAACCGACCGTGCACGTGGCCTACGACGAAGCGACCGCGCTGCTGGTGGGCGACGCGCTGCAATCGCAAGCCTTCCTGGTGCTGGCCGAAGGGCTGGACATCCCGCCGGCGCGCCAGGTCGCCATGCTGCGTTTGCTCGCGCACGCGGCCGGGTCAAGCGGCATGTGCGGCGGCCAGGCGATCGATCTGGACAGCGTCGGCATCAGCCTCACCCTGGAGCAGCTCGAACAGATGCACCAGCTCAAAACCGGCGCCTTGCTGCGCGCCTCGGTGGTGCTGGGCGCGCTGGCTGGCGGTGATGTGAGCGACGCGCAGATGACGGCGCTCGATACGTACGCCAAAGCGATCGGGCTGGCCTTCCAGGTGGTCGACGACGTGCTCGATGCGACCGCCGATTCGGCCACCCTTGGCAAGACCGCGGGCAAGGACGCGGCGGCCAACAAGCCGACCTATGTATCGATTTTGGGCCTGGAACCATCCAGGGTCTTGGCAGAAAAATTGCGGAACGATGCGCATGACGCGCTCGCGCCGTTTGGTGACAAAGCAGATCGGCTGCGCCAGTTGGCGGACCTGATCGTGCAGCGGAAAGCGTAAATGAACTTGCTAGAGACAATCAACGAACCGGCCGAACTGCGCAAGCTGGCGCGCGCCCAACTGACGCCCCTGGCGCACGAGTTGCGCCACTTCCTGCTCGATTCCGTGTCCAAGACCGGCGGCCACCTCTCGTCCAACCTGGGCACGGTGGAGCTGACGATTGCGCTGCACTATGTGTTCAACACGCCGTATGACCGCATCGTGTGGGATGTGGGCCACCAGACCTACTCGCACAAGATCCTCACGGGCCGGCGCGAGCAGATGCACAGCCTGCGCCAGCTGAACGGCATTTCGGGCTTCCCGCGGCGCGACGAAAGCGAATACGACACCTTCGGCACGGCGCACTCGTCGACCTCGATTTCGGCCGCGCTGGGCATGGCGCAGGCGGCCAAGATCAAGGGCGAGTCGCGCCATGCGATCGCTGTCATCGGCGACGGTTCCATGACCGCCGGGATGGCCTTCGAGGCGCTCAACAACGCCGGCGTACAGGAAGACATCAACCTGCTGGTGGTCTTGAACGACAACGACATGTCGATCTCGCCGCCGGTGGGCGCGCTCAATCGCTACCTGGCGCGCCTGATGTCGGGACAGTTCTACGCGGCCGCCAAGAACGTCGGCAAGTCGGTGCTGCCCGGTCCCGTGCTGGAACTGGCCAAGCGCTTCGAGGAACACGCCAAGGGCATGGTGGTCCCGGCCACGATGTTCGAGGAATTCGGCTTCAACTACATCGGCCCGATCGACGGTCATGACCTGGATTCGCTGATCCCTACCCTGGAAAACATCAAGAAGCTCAAGGGTCCGCAATTTTTGCACGTGGTGACCAAAAAAGGGCAGGGCTACAAGCTGGCCGAAGCCGATCCGGTGCTGTACCACGGGCCGGGCAAGTTCAATCCGACCGAAGGCATCCTGCCGGCCAAGGCGGGCAAGACCACTTACACGGAAGTGTTCGGCAACTGGCTGTGCGACATGGCCGCTGCCGACAAGCGCCTGGTCGGCATCACGCCGGCCATGCGCGAAGGCTCAGGCATGGTGGCCTTTGAAGAGCAGTTCCCGGACCGCTATTTCGACGTCGGCATCGCCGAGCAGCATTCGGTGACCTTCGCCGGCGGCCTGGCGACCGAAGGCCTGAAACCCGTGGTGGCGATCTACTCGACCTTTTTGCAGCGCGCCTACGACCAGCTGATTCACGACGTGGCGCTGCAAAACCTGGACGTGCTGTTCGCGCTCGACCGCGCGGGTCTGGTGGGCGCCGACGGCGCCACCCACGCCGGCAACTACGACATCGCTTACCTGCGCTGCATTCCGAACATGGTCGTCATGGCCGCGTCGGACGAAAACGAATGCCGCCGGATGCTGACCACCGGCTACCAGTACAAGGGGCCGGCGGCGGTACGTTATCCGCGCGGTGCCGGCATTGGCGCGGTCATCGAAAAAGAACTGACAACGCTCCCGATCGGCAAGGGCGAGATCAAACGCGAAGGCAAGAGCGTGGCGATCCTGGCCTTCGGCTCGATGGTGGCGCGCAGCGTCGTCGCCGGCGAGGAGCTGGATGCGACGGTGGCCAATATGCGCTTCATCAAGCCGCTCGACGTGGAGCTGGTCAAGCGCCTGGCGCAGGAGCACGACTACCTGGTGACGGTGGAAGAGGGCGCCGTCATGGGCGGCGCCGGTTCGGCGGTGGCCGAGGCGCTGGCGGCCGAAGGCATCCTCAAACCCCTGCTGATCCTCGGCCTGCCCGACAAATTCATCGACCATGGCGACCCGGCGGCCTTGCTGGCCAGCGTGGGACTCGATGCCAAGGGAATCGCCGCGTCGATCCGCCAGCGGTTTGGTGCAGCGGAGCCGCGCCTGGTGGTCAACAACACCTGACACGCCTCGCAAGAAACGCCGCGCGACGCCGCCAACGACCAACGCCAACCTTCGGGTTGGCGTTGTCGTTTCGGGCGCGCATGCTAACCAGGCGTCGATCGCTCGTCCTATTTGTCCGATCCACGAAACAATCTGTTTCATTCGCAGCTATATATCCAACAAGTTAAACGATTTACTCTTCTCTCACGCAATTCAATTTATGACGAGAGACGATATGACAAGCAATACCAAGCTCACATGGAAGCATTTCCCCGCAGGCCAGAACGGTTTTTTCCGCGCGCCGGTGCTGCTGCAAGGCCCGACTGAAGCGCTGCTGATCGATGGCGGCTTCACGCTCTCCGACGGCAAGGCCGTGGCCGACGCCATCGCCGCCGGCGGCAAGCCGCTCAAGGCGGTCTACGTCAGCCAGAGCGACCCGGATTACTATTTCAGCCTGGGCGCGGTACGCAGCGCATTTCCCGAGGTGCCGGTGCTTGCCGCACATGCCACGGTCGCCGCGATCCACGCCAACGTTCAAAAGAAGCTCGATGTCTGGGGGCCGCAACTGAAGGCCGACGGCCCGCAAACCCTGGCCGATGTGGTGCTGCCCGCCGCATCGGATGCGTCCACCTTGAGTATCGACGGCGAAACCATCGAGATTGTGAATGCGGAAGGGATGAGCAACCGGCGTTACTTGTGGGTGCCTTCGCTGGAAGCCATTTTCGGCGGCGTGCTGGTGTTCTCCGGCGTGCACGTCTGGACGGCCGATACCGCCACCCCCGAACTGCGCGCGGCCTGGGTGAAAAACCTGGACGCGATGGCGGCGCGCCAGCCGCGCATCGTGGTGCCGGGCCATGGCACGGTCGATGCGCCAGCCGATGCATCGGCCATCGCCTATACGCGCGGCTACCTGCTGGCGTTCGAGGAAGAAGCCGCAAAGGCCGCTGACAGCGCCGCCCTGATCGCCGCCATGAAGCTGCGCTACCCCGACGCCGGCATGGAAGTGGCCCTCACCACCGGCGCCAAGGTGGTGCTTGGCGAAATGAAGTGGGGTTGATCATGCGTTCCAACCTGGAGCTACTGCGTTCGACCTACGAAGGCCAGTCCGGCGAGAACGCGACGCGCCTGCTGGACTTGCTGGCAGCGGACGCCGAATGGGTCGAAGCGGCCGGTTTTCCGTACGCCGGCACCTTCCGCGGTCCCGACGCCATCGTGGCCAATGTGTTCAGGCGGCTTGCCACCGAGTGGATCGGCTATCGCGCCGAGGCGGACAGCTTTCTCGAACAGGGCGAGCAGATCGTGGCCTTCGGCTCCTACTCGGGCACGTACAAGGAAACCGGACGCGCCATGCGGGCCGCCTTTGCCCATCACTACACTTTCAGGGATGGCAAGATCGCGCACATGGTGCAGTACGTCGACAGTTACACGGTGCGCCAGGCGATGCAGCCCTGATGCATTCGTCCGCGCGGGTTCGGGTCTTCATCCGAAGACCTGGGCGATGCGCGCGCGCAGCACCGGCACCAGCTCCTGCTCGAACCAGGGATTACGCTGCAGCCAGGGCGTATTGCGCGGCGAGGGATGCGGCAGCGGGAAATACCCCGGTGCCACATCGCGCCACGCCTGGACGGTGGCGGTCAGCGAGGCCTTGCGGCGCGCGCCCAGAAAATGGCGCTGGGCGTGCGCGCCAATCAGCAAGGTCAATTCGATATCCGGCAATTTGGCCAGCAACTGGTCCAGCCAGAGGTCGGCGCATTCGGTGCGCGGCGGCAGATCGCCACCGTTGCCCCGGCCCGGGTAGCAGTATCCCATCGGGATGATGGCGAAGCGCCCGGGATCGTAGAAGGCATTCGCATCCACGCCCATCCACTCGCGCAACCGCGTGCCGCTGGCGTCATCCCACGGGATGCCGGAGGCGTGCACGCGCGCGCCCGGCGCCTGCCCGACGATCAGCACGCGCGCACCTTCGCCTACCTGCACGATGGGGCGCGGGCCTTTGGGCAGATGCGCTTCGCAGGCGCGGCATGCGCGCACGTCGGCCAGCAGGCTCTCCAGATTTGCATAGCGCTTGAGTACCGCGCTGTCAGTCATCGGCTGGGCCGGCGGGCGGTGCCGGGTAGGTGATGCGTTCGCCGTCGACATGGGCGAACGGCGTCAGGACATGCGGGCGGCGTCCTTTGGGACCGATGATATGTTCGACGCCAATGTGGCGTACCAGCAGCGCGTCGCCGACCATCGAGCGGTGGCAGCGCCACGGAACGGCTTCTGCGCACATCAGGACACAGCGCTGCGTTTGCGCGAGCTCGCACAATGCGTCCATGCCGTCGGCGAATTCGGGTGACTGCATGTGGTCGGCGTAGCCGCGGAACGAGGCATTGCGCCAGCCGGTGTTGGACGAATCCTTTGCTGCGTGACGCAAGCCGCCCAGGGCCTGCAGGTAGCGGTAATCGATGCCCGCGGCGGCGAGGGAATGGGGCAACGCATCCTGGTTGAACTGGGGATTGTGGCGCGAGCGCGGCACGGTGCGCACATCGACCACGCAGCCGATCCGGTTGCTCGCAAGCAGATCCAGAAACGCCTCCAGCGGCCGGTTGGAATGGCCGATCGTACAAACGAGTACCTCGGGCGGGATGTTTGCGGGCTTTTCCACGAGTGAGCAAGAAGGGGCGAGGGCTGGCCGGACAGTCGTCCAAGGCGCGATCCCATGATAGCACTGCCTTTGCGGTGCACGCTTGGCTCGCCGCCGCACCCGTATCCGGACCCGCGTGGGCGCGACAAGTGCAGCCGGCGGCGCAAACATGGCGAAAACCGGCCAGATCGGATGAAAGCGTTTTCAGACGGGGGGGGAGGACACAGGCCGGCTCCGGCGCACGGGTTTGCGATGGATTGACAATCGATCGCTCGGCGAGCGCCGGGTGGCATGTGCGTATTTTCAATATTTAACAATTCGATGCAGATCCGCGCGCGTTTTTTGCTTTCCTCAGCCGCAAATTAATTACCTAATTATAATTTTTATGTCGCAGTGGTTTACCCTATTCTCATAGAGAAAAACCGGCTGCGGATTGGCATGCGTCGCAAATTTTCCACACTAATCCCATCGCGCGGGCCGGCCTGTCATCGATTTTCCATGCTCGTCGGGTATTTATAGCAATGTCCCCATTCAGTCTTGACGTTTAACCTTTCCTTACGATATCGTTCCGTCAATACGAGGGCGGCAGCGGGAATGCCGCCTGCGCATTTGACGGTCGGCCAAGCGCACCATGCCGCCCGTCAGACTCGCTGAAACGATCGAATGGCCAAAAACACGACAATTTGTCGTTTTTTTTGAAAATCGGTTGGAAACGTTTTCACAGCTGTAAACCAGCCTGATTCTCACCCCGAATTCAGGTTCTCGACTTCCGTGCATGCCGTGACTTTCCTTTGGGCATTGGAAAGGCCGGCTGTCGGAAAGGGCGGGCAATCTTGCCGCCCGGCGAACACGCGCCGTTGCCCATGCAGCGGCCCTGGTCGCAACGTGCCCCGAGCGTGGCCGCCCGCCACGCTCCACCGCACGGGTAGGCATTGGCGCAGTGCGTGCGGTTCCCGCGCGTGGTGGGCCGGGCCTACGTCCAAAACGACCGTTCTTCGGATACCTACGCTTTTTTGTCAGCTTCGCCGCTCACAACGAATGGAATAACTATGCCTCTCGATCATATAAATACGCCTCTCTCCGCCAGCGACACCGCCGAATCCAACACCCCTCAGGAAGCCGCCGGCATGCCCGACGTGGTGGTTGGATTCGCCTGTCCACCCGATGTCTGCGCCAGCCTGCTGATGCAGCGTTCGGTCGCCAACGCGATTCACCCTGAACTTGTGGAAGCGGGCAAGATCCGCAAACAGTCGGCCTACAAGCGCTTCCAGAATCTCGACGCCAAGGACCGGTATCGGGACGAACTGATGAGCAAACTCGTGGCCAGCTGGACGGCCACCCACGGCGCGCAAGCGGCACAAACGGCGCGCCTCATGTTCATCCGGCTGGCATCCGAGCTGAAAAAGAACGGCGCCGTTATTTTCGGTTCGCTCGTCAACAGCACCGAG
The DNA here is from genome assembly GCF_015689335.1 of Massilia antarctica. Lineage (GTDB taxonomy): Bacteria > Pseudomonadota > Gammaproteobacteria > Burkholderiales > Burkholderiaceae_D > Telluria_A > Telluria_A antarctica. The sequence goes on from NZ_CP065053.1 coordinate 2,988,536, forward strand.
TTCCGCAAGCTGGTCGATGAATACACCCGCGTCCTGCACCAGCAGGGCAGCCAGAGTCTGATCCACTCGTACATGAACCTCGGGCATAACCCTGAATTCCTGAGCAATCCCGATATCAACGGGGCGTTTCTGCATCCGCTTCTGGTGGCGATGATCTCTTACCAGATGGGCGGCCCGGTGCGTATCGTCGATGCGCGCGGCAAGGATGCGGAACCGATTTCCGTGCTGGCGCTCGATAACATGCTGCACATCGATAACACGCCATTCAATGAAGAATACAAGATCATCCTGACTTGGGAACGCGGCACCACTGCGGGTCCCAAAGGCCAGAATTTCGTCTTCATTCCCGGTTCCCAGCACGGCGCCCGCAATTGCTTCGTGAATGAGCAAGGCGCGGCCTGGTCGAGCGAAAATGCCAGTATTTTCATTACCGAAGATAAGATCCAGCAAGCCTTCGACGTTCAATTTGCCGAATTTGGAAGCGCTTCACCCGTGGTGGTCGAAGCCGCCCATCCAGACAAGCCATTAACGTCCGTATTCGCCGCCGGCGCCATCGTGCATCACCGCTACCGGACCGAAGTCGGCGAGCCGCGCAGCTGCCTGATCCTGGCGTTCCACCGCGCCGACGACAATCCGGGCCAGTTCGTCGATGCCAAATACCTGGCCGATATGGTCCAGGACGACGCGCTCAATCGCCTGCTGATGGGTTTTCACGGCAAAAATACCGAGGCCGCCTATATCGAGGCGCTGGTCGAGCGTGCCGACCGCCTGTTCGATAAACTCATCGACCTCGATTCGCAAAAAGATGGCGCTGAAATGCTCGATCAGGGCCGGCTGGCCCTGTCGCCGCAGGAAGTCGTGGATTGGAAAAAAACCTGCACCCTGGCGCCGACGGTGGCCATGCTCAAGGACCGGGCCAAGCTGGTCACGGTTGACCAGACCTTGCCGCATCAGCAATTCGTGGACTTGATCGAACGGCTGATGATCTTCGATAAGCACTGCCCGCTGGACCTGATCCTGTATGAAGACAATCACGAGGAAATCAGGAAATGGACCCGCAACCAGATCCGCGAAATGCAGCTCGGCCGCTTGAAAACGCGTCTGAACGCATGGACCGCCACCATCGGCCAGCCAACCCAGGCCGACCTGCTCGATCCGGCCCAGCTGCGGGCGCTGGCGATGGAAGTATCGGCTTGCGCCACGCAGTCGATGACGAGCGGGGCGCCTGCGGTGCTCGGGCCGACCGAACGCATCTCCGCCTACGACGCTTATCGCTCGCTGGCGCAGTTCCTGGTCGATATTGGCGAGTCGATCGTGCGCTGCGAAAACAGCCAGCATTTTCTCTCGACCTGCCTGTTCGTGTTCTGGGCCACGGATACGCTCGATATCGTGCAAGGGAAAACCAACCCGGTGGTACACGCGGCCGGGGCCAAACTGCTGGCCAATTACATCGCCACGGCCATTTTGCTTGAAATGCAAAAGCAAAAATCCGGGTTGCCGTCGGCCGCCTGATCCACCATTAATGCTCTCGGCCTGCGGTGGACGCAGGCCTGACTGGAATGACTATGCCCCATGCAGATCAAATACAACAAGCGCCTCCTGACATCACTGTCGGTTTTTCCTGCACCGCCGAGGAACGCGATAGCCTCCTGAAAGTGCGGGCCGGCGCCCAGGCAATCCATCCGGAGCTGGTCGAAGCGGGCAAGGTGCGCAAGCTCTCCGCCTATAAACGCTTCTGGAACCTCGACACAAAGCAGCAGTTTCGCGAACAGCTGGTCGAGACCCTGGTGGCCGAGTGGCGCACAACCCATGGCCCGGAAAAAGCCGAGACGGCGCGGCTGCTGTTTGTCCGGCTTACGTCGGAACTCGACCAGCGCGGTGCCGTGATTTTCGGATCGCTGATCGATAACGAAGCGTTTCGCGGGCTGGTCGACGAGTACACGCGAATTAACAATAGCCTGGGCAGCCAAAGCTGGATTCATTCGTATATCAACCTCGGCAATCACCTCGACTTCCTGGGCAATCCCGCCTTCAGCGGCGCCTTTCTGCACCCGCTGCTGGTGGCCATGGTGTCCTGCCAGATCGGCGGTCCGCTGCGCATCGTCGATGCGCGCGGCAAGGATGCCGAGCCGATTTCGGTGCTGGCGCAGGATAATATGCTGCACATCGATAACACGCCATTCAACGATGAATACAAGGTCATCCTGACCTGGGAACGCGGCCAGGCATCGGGGCCGAAGGGACAGAATTTCGTCATCATCCCGGGCACGCACCAGGGCCTGCGCAATTGCTTCGTGAATGAACAGGGCGAAGCCTGGTCCACGGAAAACGCCAGCGTGTTTACTTCGGACCAGAAGATCGAACAGGCCTTCGATATTCAAAGCAAGGTCTTCGGCCATCCATCGGCGGCGGTGGTCGAGATCAAGCACGAAAACAAGCCGCTGACCACGGTCTTCGCCTCCGGTTCGCTGGTGCATCACCGCTACCGGACCGAAGGCGGACGCCCGCGCAGCTGCCTGACGGTGTGCTTCCGCGGCGTGGACAATCCCGGCCAGTTCGTCGATACCAAGCACCTGGGCGATATCGTCGAGGACCACGCCCTGAACCGTTTTCTGTTCGGCTTTCACGACAAGAATTCGGGCGCGGATTTTATCGCGGCATTCGCCGACCGCGCGGATGAGATTTTCGAGAAACTGAAGGATCTGTCCTTGCAATGGAACGGCGCCGAGATCGTCGACCAGCGCACGCGCGAACTGTCCGGACCGGAACTGGAAACATGGAAAGCGCTCTGCACGCGCGCACCGACAGTCGAAACCTTGAAGGCCAGGGAGAATCTGTTCAAGGTCGACGAGTGCCTGGCGCTCCCGCAGTTCATGGACTTGATCGAAAAGCTGATGATCTTCGACAAGCACGGTCCGCTCGATCTGATCCTGTACGAAGACAGTCACGAAGAAATCAGGAAGTGGGCCCGCAACCAGATCCGGGAAATGAAGTTCGACAGCCTGAAAAAGCGCCTGGCGACGTGGTCGCATCTGGTGTACCAGCCGGCCAGGGAAGATGCGCTGGCGCCGCTCGCCTTGAAGGTACTGGCCGAGGAAGTGGCGGGCTATGCGCTTCGGTCCATGCAAGGCGACGAGAAAGCGGTGCTCGGCGAAAGCGAAAAAATCTCCGCGCGCGATGCCTACCGCTCGCTCTGGCAATTGCTGCTCGATTTGGGTGAAGCCATCCTGCGCTGCGAAACCAATCAGGATTTTCTGTCGACTTCCCTGTTCATTTTCTGGGCGGTCGATACGCTCGACATTCTCCAGCAACACGCGCACAAGGCAGTGCAGGCGGCCGGCGTGAAGCTGCTGGCGAACTATATCGCGACCACCATCCTCGTTGAAATGCAGCGCAACGCGAAGTAACGATGCCAGGCCTGGAACGGTAGCGCGGGCGGCCGCTCCGCCGGCGCTAACGTTCGTTCGCTTGCATTCATTTTGTCCAGAAAAAGTCACAGATAAAAAAGGCAGTCGATAGTGAAATCTGAAAAACCTCATGTCGTGGTAATCAACGGCTGGTCCGAAGCGTGGTCGGATGGCCGCCATTCCGTCGATTCGGTGATCGACAACACCCGCTTCGATGCGAGCTATATCGTCGATCAGAACGGGTACAAGGGTTTGACGCGCGCAACGCAAGAGAGCGGCCGGGTGCGCGTGGTGGACGACATCCAGTCGCTCGGGGAACTGGAGGCCGCGTTTTCCGCACTGGCGCAGCAATTCGGCCCGGTGTTCCGCCTGATCGCCGTCAGCGAATGGGATATCCTGAGCGCGGCCACGCTGCGCGAGAAATTCGGTATCGAGGGCCTCCATACGCGCCAGGCGCTGGCGGTGCGCGACAAGGTCGCGATGAAAACCGTTGTCGGCGCCGCGGGATTCAATATTCCCGCCTATCAGGGCTGTTCCAGTGTCGAGGAACTGCGTCAATTCGTCGGCCGCCACGGCTACCCGGTGGTGCTCAAACCGCGCAGCCTGATGGGCGGCAGGGGAGTGAAGATCATCGCCAGCAAGGCCCAGCTGGACGCCGAACAGCACGGGTACGACTTCCACGATCAGGAATGCGAAGTCTTTCACCAGGGGACCAGTTTTCACGTCGATGGACTTCTGCAGAACGGACAGCTGGTGTATGCGATCGCTTTCCGCAACAACCGTCCGCCGATTTCCTTTTCCCGCGGCCAGCCGCTCGGCGCCATTTCCCTGCCGGCCGCGAAGCTGAAAGATAAACTCGTCGCGTTTTCCGTGGCAGTGGCCCGCAGCCTGGAGTTATTCGATAACCATTTCCATCTGGAGTTGATTCTCGATGAAAGCGACGAGCATGCGGAACCGGTATTCATCGAGGTCGGCGCGAGGGTCGGCGGTGCCGATATTCCGGCGTCGATTGAAATGCTCACCGGGGTCGATCCGATTCTTCAGCAGATCCGCGTCGAGCTGCAACAGGCGCCGCTGCCGCTGCTGGCCGATGGCGGGCAATCGGCCGCGTACCTGATGATTCCCTTCCCGCGCGCGCTTCCCTGCCGCATTCTCACGATCGCCGCTCTGCCGCCCGCGCGCTGCCCCACCTTGGTCAAGTCGTTTCGCCGCCAGGCGGGCGACATCCTGGATGGAAAAGGCGGCTTCAGGAAGATTCCGGCGCGCTTCCTGATGCTCGGGAATTACGAGGATGTGAAACGCGATTTCGAGCACCTCGACAAGGTGCCGACCTTCGATTCGGTCGCGGTGTCTTGATGATCCGATTTCTTATCCTAACGACAGTCAGGCTGGTGAAGTCATGACAGCAGTGAAAGCGACGCCCTTTTCGCTCGTGAGACAACGCGTGGTCCGGCGCTGGGCGGTCTACGGTTGCGGCTTTTTGGCCATCCTGTTGGCCAACCTGTGCGAAAGCCTGATACCGAAATTTATCCAATGGACGCTCGATCTCCTGCTCGGGCAGGAAAGCGGCGCTTTCTGGAAGCCGACAGCGGCGACGGCCGACAAACCCCACACCCTGATCCTGCTGGCGCTGGCATTGCTCCTGGTTGTGATATGCAGCCTGCTGTTCAAATTTTCCTGGCGCATGATCCTGTTCAAGGAAACGCATCTGGTCGGGCATGAATTAAAAAAGGATTTGTGGGCGTCCTCCCTGTCGATGCCTTTGTCGGGGAAGGACGGTTTGCGTTTCGGCGACCTGATGAACCGCATCAGCAACGACTGGAACCGGGCCAGGATCATTCACGGCTACACCGTGGCGAACAGCGTCGATTATGTCGTGCTGGTGGCGATGTCGCTGGTGTACATGGTGAATATCCATGCGAAGTTATGCTTGATCCTTATGAGCCCGCTGCTGCTGCTTCCCATCATTAGCGTCGAATTGGGCCGGCTGCAGCAAGCGCGCTTTTTGACTGCCCAGGAAACCCTGTCGCGGCTGTACGAAACCATCGCGCATTCGATCAAGTCGGTCAGGCTGCAAAGGGCGACGGCGACCGAGCCGTTCTGGCTGCACAAGCTCGATCAGTCGGCGCGCGCCTACGCCGAACAAAACTATCGCTGCCTGAAGGTCGGTGACCTGAATGTGGCGATGTCCTTCCTGCCGTATTTCGTGTCGCTGGTTATCCTGTTCAGTTATGGGATCGTGCTGGTCAGGGATGGCGACATCAGTATCGGCGCCTACATCTCGCTGCATGTGTACATGATGGTGATCCATGACGTGATATCCGATTTCGGTTCGCTGCTGGCGGAGTGGCGGATGGGCTTTACCAGTTACCGCCGCCTGTTCGATGTGTTGCACTCTCCCGGCCAGGCGCCTCCAGCGCTGCCGCACGCGCCGCAGCGGGATGCGGGTGCGCGGCCGGCCATTGAAGTCGAGCAGCTGACCTTCGGCTATGCCGGATCGGCGCCGCTGGTTCGCGCACTGAGTTTCGATGTCAGCGCCGGCCAGAAAATTGCTGTCATCGGCCGGGTCGGTACCGGCAAGACCACTCTCGCCACCTTGCTCGCCGGCGGCATGGACGAATACAGCGGCACCATCCGGATCAATGGGCGCGACCTCAAGGATGCTTCGCGCAGCTGGCTCGATTCGCAGATTACGCTGGTGCATCAGAAAAGCCTCGTCCTCGGCCGCAGTATCCGTGTCAATCTCGATCCGCTTGAGCAGTTTTCAGACGAGGTGCTGATCGACAGCCTCAAAGTGGTCGAGCTGTGGGATGAAATCGCCGGGCTGTCGAAGGGATTGAGCGAAGCGCTTGGCGAGGGGGGAGGAAAGCTCTCCGGCGGACAAAGGCAACGGCTTTGCCTGGCCCGGGCGATTATTCGCGACACGCCAGTCATCATCCTCGATGACTGCCTCGGCGCCATCGATCCCACGACGGAGAAAATCATCGTCGAGCGTCTCTGGAACATTTGGACCGACAAGATCGTCATTTTTATTACCCATCGGGCTGCCGACCTGGATTTTTGCGATGGCGTTCTGCAGCTCGATGCACCGGTGTCGCCTGCTTTATCACTGAAGAACCGCGCCGAATGAAAAATACATCGTCACCCATCGACTACCTGAAAACGAGTGTGTTCCTGCTCGTTACCTACAACACGAAAAAAGCCAGGTTTGCCCTGTCGATATTCCTGCTGATGCTGTCGGGCGGCGTGGTGCTGCTGTCCTCGCAGCTCACGGGCAGCCTGGTCGAGCACCTGGCCGCCAAAGGCACGCAAAACCCCTGGACCAATTTCGTGGCGCCGATCCTGGTGCTGGAAATTCTTAATCTGGTCTTCTTATACTACGGAAAATCCACGGGAACCTTTGTTGCCAACGACATTACGCTCAATATCCGCCTCGCCTTGTTCAAGAAATTTTCCCGGCTGCCGATGAAGTATTTCGACCAGGTGTCGATCGGCGAATTGCTCACCCGCTCGACCAGCGAAGTGTCCGGGCTCGAAGCGTTTTTGACCTTGTCGATGCCGCGGGTGCTGATCTCCTTGATTGTCGTGCTGCTGATCCTGGCGTTCATGCTGTTTACCGATGTCTATTTCGGTTCGCTGATTTTGCTGTCCAGCCTTCCGGCCGTGGTATTCGTGTTCCTTGTGATCGGCCGCATCCGGGATTCCTTGCGCGCTTACAAAGCCCATCTGGCCGGGCTGAACGGACAATTCGCGGAATATCTGCAAATCCTGCCGTTGATGAAAGTCGATGTCTTTTCACGCTACAGCGAAAAAATGATCGGTGCATCGTCGGAAGAGCTGCTGGCGAAAGCCATCTTCATGATCAAGATTAATTCGCTGGCCCGCTCATTCGCCAATCTGCTCTGCTATTTCCCAACCTTCATGGTGCTGTTCGTCGGCGGCTATTTCACCCTCAGCCAACAGCTTTCCCTGGGTTTGCTGGTGACCTTCCTGCGATTCAGCGAACGGCTGCGTCGCCCCGTTGCCATCCTGCTTACCGAATTGCAGACACTCCAGGACGCATCCGTCACGGTCGAGAGGCTCAGCGCCTTGATGAGCGCCGACGAAGAGACGCAGGCCTTGCCCGAGCCGGCCGGGCCGCTAAGGCGGCTCGACGGCAACGTGGTTTTCGACCGCGTGTGGCTCGCCTATCAGCCCGGCAAACCGGTCTTGAAGGGCTTGAGTTTTTCGGTACCGCGTGGCAGTTCGGTGGGGCTGGTGGGACGCACCGGTTCGGGAAAAACCACGACGATTTCGCTGATCAGCCATTTGTACACCATCATGCAAGGGGATATCACGATCGATGGGCAGCCGCTGGAGCGTTGGAACCGCTCGCATTTGCGCCAGCAAATCGGCGTGGTCAATCAAAACCCGGTCTTCATACGCGGAACCTTGCGCGACAACCTGAATATGAGCCTCAGCGAGGGCCTGGATAAAGCCAGGGACGACCGCGCGCTTCTTGACGCCTGCAAGCTCACCGGCCTGCACGACCTGATGGAAAAATCGTCGCGCGATCTGGATAGTCCGATCCATGACAATGGGGGCAATCTGAGCGCGGGCGAATGCCAGCTGCTCGCCATCACGCGCGTGCTGCTGCGCGATCCGGCGATTTTGATACTCGACGAAGCCAGCGCGCATACGGATTCGCTGACGGAGGACCGGGTGGAGTTCGCCCTGGCGCAGTTGAAACATGGCCGCACCTCGTTCACGGTCGCTCATCGCCTCAACTCCGTGGTCGCCTGCGACAAGATCCTGGTGTTCGCCGATGGCAGGGTGGTGGAAGAGGGTACCCACGACGATCTGCTGGCGCGCAAGGGCGAGTATTTCACCCTGTATCGCCAGCATGGGGAGACCGCGGAGCTATCCTAAGTCGATATCGACGATGGAAGGCAGCGCTTCGAGCGCGAGATAATCGACCTGCGCGATCGACGCGCGCCAATTGTCCAGGTGCAACGCCAGCAAGGGCCGCAATGCATCCCTGAACGCGGCGCGGTTTTCATCGGTGATGAATGGCGCGGCCAGCCTGTCGTCGAGCAGGAACGATTCCGCCCATGTCGCTTGCGGCGCTTGGCTTCCCAGATCGGCGGGGAAGGCGCTTCCCGCATCGCATATCTGCCGGGTCAGGCCGAGCCACAACAGTATCTGGGCGCGCCAGTGCGGATCGTCAATCGCAAAGATCGAATCGACCCAACCCTTGATGTCACGCGGATGGAGATACTTCAGGCAGAAAAACAGCGATGCCGACAGGTCGCTGCAGACATCCCACCAACCCCACGTCTCATGAGGACTGGCTGGCGGGCCATTGAACACATGGTCGAGGATCAGCCGGCCATCGCGCCAGCGCGACGGTCCCATGATGACCTGTCCCAGCGTCTGCAATACCTCGCCATAGGTCCAATCGTGGATGCGGACCGGGTAATGGATAAAGAATGCTGTCGCCAGCATCTCGATGGTCTTATGGTCCGAAGGCGCTTGCTTTATCGCGATCAGCCGGGGAAGCAGGTAAGCGAACCAGTCATCCCATTCGTCCATATGGCCGAAGCTTGATGTCCCGCTGGCGATTTCCCACAGTGCCTCCGTGATCTGGCTATCGGAGAGCTGGTCGACGGTCGTGGTACGGAGGTCGCCGAACATCTTGCGGTCGTAACCCATGAACCACGCTTCACCCATGACCACCGATGGCTTGGGCGCCGCCTGTTGCATGCGCGCGAGCGCTTGCGGGTCAGGTCCCGTGCCGGGCCGCCACGTCAAGCCCGGGCCAGGCGCCGGCTCGCGCTTGGCGCGCTTGCCCACTTACTTGCGCACTCGTGCCAGTTGGGCCTTGAGCCAGTCGGCGCTGTTGACCACCGCCGTGCCGGGACAGCGCATCTGGTATGGGTCGCCGCTCATGCTGCTGCCGGTCGCGCCACGTTCGATGAAGCTCTCGGTATTGGTCAGCAGATTTTTCTTGTCGAGATAGTCGTACTTCTTTTGCAGATGCGCGCGCGCCGCCTTCGCATCGTGCCAAGTGCCGTTGCGGTTGAACTGGCACTGCGATTTTTCGACCGCGTCGAGCAGACGCGTGACTTCGGTGCGGGTGGCGTCGGGCGTGGCGGCGAATGCACTGCCGGCGCTCCACAGGGTTGCGCTCAATGTGGCGATCAGTATCTTTTTCATGGAGCTTATCCTCGCTTGCGCTCATGCTGCCACAGCACGTCGCTGCCGCCAGCGAAGCGGTTCAACACGCGCGAGAGCACGAACATCAGGTCCGACAAGCGGTTCACGTACTGGCGCGGATGCTCGTTGATGGTCTCGGTTTTGCCAAGCGTGACGATGCTGCGCTCCGCGCGCCGGCACACCGTGCGGCACACGTGCGCAATCGACGCCGCGCGCGAGCCGGCCGGCAGGATGAAGTCCTTCAGCGGCGGCAGGTCGGCATTGTATTTTTCGAGCAGGTCGTCCAGCCGCGCCACGTGCTCGTCGGTGATCAGGGTGTAGCCGGGGATGCAGATTTCGCCGCCCAGGTCGAACAGGTCGTGCTGGATCGAGACCAGCTCTTCGCGCAGCTCGGCCGGCATGTCTTCGCACAGCAGCAGGCCGACGAAGGAATTGAGTTCGTCGACTTCGCCCAGCGTGTGCACGCGCACGCTGTCTTTTTCGGTGCGGCTGCCGTCACCCAAGCCGGTGGTGCCATTGTCGCCGGTGCGGGTGGCGATTTTTGAAAGTCGGTTGCCCATGATTGTTTTCCGGTAGCTGAATCATAATCAGGCAGGATACGACAAAAGCGGCGATAACGCATACAATCGATGCATGTCCGCCTCCCTTCCCATCGATCCCGAACGCCGGCAGCAGGTCGCCCAGGCGCTGCTGGCGGTGCTGCCGGCGCGCTGCGTGCTGTCCGACCCCGAGGACACCCGCCCGTACGAGTGCGACGGCCTGGCCGCCTACCGCCAGTTGCCCATGATCGTCACCTTGCCCGATAACGAAGAGCAGGTGCTGGCCATCCTCAACGTTTGCCGCGAACTGAAGGTGCCGATCGTGCCGCGCGGCGCCGGCACCGGCTTGTCGGGTGGAGCGCTGCCGATGGCCGACGGCGTGGTGCTGTCGACCGCGCGCATGAACCGCATCGTGCGCATGGAGCCTTATGCGCGCCTGGCTGTGGTGCAGCCGGGCGTGCGCAACCTGGCCATTTCCGACGCGGCCGCGCCGCATGGCCTGTACTATGCGCCGGATCCATCCTCGCAGATCGCCTGCACCATCGCCGGCAATGTGGCCGAAAATTCGGGAGGCGTGCATTGCCTCAAATACGGACTGACCGTGCATAACGTGCTGCGCGTGCGCGTGGCGACCATCGATGGCGACATCATCGAACTTGGGGGCGAGGCGCTCGATGCGCCGGGCCTCGACCTGCTGGCCGTGTTCATCGGCTCCGAGGGCATGCTGGGCATCGTTACCGAAGTGACGGTCCGGCTCATTCCCAAGCCGGCCACCGCGCGCGTGATCATGGCCTCGTTCGACAGTGTCGTCACCGGCGGCAACGCGGTGGCCAGGGTGATCGCCGCCGGCATCATTCCGGCCGGGCTGGAGATGATGGACCAGACCTCCTCGCGCATGGTCGAACCGTTCGTCCATGCCGGCTACGACACCGAGGCCGCAGCGATCCTGCTGTGTGAAGCCGACGGCACCCAGCTGGAAGTGGACGAGGAAATCGAACGCATGTCGGCGGTGCTGCAAGCTGCCGGCGCGAGCGCCATTGCCGTGTCGCAGAGCGAGGCCGAACGCCTGCGTTTCTGGTCGGGCCGCAAGAACGCGTTTCCCGCAGCGGGCCGCATCTCGCCCGACTACTACTGCATGGACGGTACCATCCCGCGCAAGAACCTGGCGCAGGTGCTGACCGGGATCGCGCAGATGGAAGCGACCTACGGCCTGCGCTGCGCCAACGTGTTTCACGCCGGCGACGGCAACCTGCATCCGCTGATCCTGTTCGACGCCAACCAGCCGGGCCAATTCGATCGCGCCGAAGCCTTCGGCGCGGCCATCCTGGCGCTGTGCGTGGAAGTGGGCGGAACCATCACCGGCGAGCATGGCGTGGGCATGGAAAAAATCAATTCGATGTGCGTGCAGTTCACGCGCGCCGAACTCGATGCCTTTTTCGCCGTCAAGCGCGCCTTCGATGCGCCGCAGCTGCTCAATCCCGACAAGGCCATCCCCACCTTGAACCGCTGCGCCGAATTTGGCAAGATGCGGATCAGCGGTGGCGTACTGCCTTTCGCCGGCCTGCCGCGTTTCTGACATGGGAGACAATGTGCAGCAGATCGAACATTTCAGGGAACAGGTGCTGGCAGCGGCAAGGGATGGCCGCACCCTGCGCATACGCGGCGGCGGCAGCAAGGACTGGTACGGCCAGGCCACCGACGGCGATATCCTCGACACGCGCGCTTTCAGCGGCATCGTCGACTACGAGCCGACGGAACTGGTCATCACCGCGCGCTGCGGCACGCCGCTGGCCGAGATCGAGGCGGCGCTGGCGGAGCATAAGCAGATGCTGGCATTCGAGCCGCCGCACTTCGGCGCGGGCGCCACCATCGGCGGCGTGGTCGCCAGCGGCCTGTCCGGCCCGCGCCGCGCCACAAGCGGCGCCTTGCGCGACTTCGTGCTCGGCGCGGTCCTCATGGACGGCAAGGGAGACGTGCTTACCTTCGGCGGCCAGGTCATGAAGAACGTGGCCGGCTACGACGTATCGCGCCTGCTGGCCGGTTCCATGGGCACCTTGGGGCTGATGCTGCAGCATTCCATCAAGGTGCTGCCGCGCGCATTGTGCGACACCACCTTGCGCTTTGCGATAAATGAAATCGAGGCGCTGCGGTGCCTGAACGAGTGGGCCGGCCTGCCGCTGCCCATCTCGGCCAGTTGCTGGCACGCCGGCGTGCTCACGGTGCGCCTGTCGGGCGCACAGGCGGCGGTCGTTGCCGCCGCGCGCACCCTGGGCGGGCAGCCGGTCGGCGACGGCGATGCCTTCTGGGCCGCGCTGCGCGAGCAGCGGCATGCGTTTTTCGATGGAGAGGGCAGCCTGTGGCGGCTGTCGGTGCCGTCGACCACGGGCGCCATCATCTTGCGCGGTGCGCAGCTGATCGAGTGGGGCGGCGCGCAGCGCTGGCTCAAGGTCGATGCCGATGCGGCGATGGCGCGCAATATCCGGCGCGCGGTGACGGCGGTGGGCGGCCACGCGACCCTGTTCCGGGGCGGCGACAAGAGCGTCGGCGTGTTCCAGCCGCTGGCGCCTGGCGTGGCCAGGATTCATCAACGCCTGAAGGCGGCCTTCGATCCGTCGCAGGTCTTCAATCCCGGACGGATGTACTGATGCAAACGAACCTCGCCGATTTCATCAAGGGTACGCCTGACGGCGACGAAGCCGAAGCGATCCTGCGCGCCTGCGTGCACTGCGGCTTCTGCACCGCCACTTGTCCCACTTACCGGTTGCTGGGCGATGAACTCGACGGCCCGCGCGGACGCATCTATCTGATCAAGCAGGTGCTCGAAGGGGCGCCGGTCACCGTCAAGACCCAGACTCACCTGGACCGCTGCCTCACGTGCCGCAACTGCGAGACGACCTGCCCGTCGGGGGTGCGCTATGGACGGCTGGCGGACATTGGCCGCAGGGTGGTGGAAGAGCGCGTCCAGCGTCCGCTCGGTGAACGCATCAAGCGCGCGGTGCTCAAGGAGGTGTTGCCGCGCGCGTGGATCTTCCGGCCGGCGTTCAGGGCGGGCCAGCTGTTTCGGCCGCTGCTCGCGCCGGCGCTGCAGGACAAGCTGCCCAAGACGCGCGGTGCCGGCCACTGGCCGGCGCGGGAACATGCGCGCAAGATGCTGGTGCTGCAAGGCTGCGTGCAAAGCACCATGGCGCCCGATATCAACGCCGCCACGGCGCGCGTGCTCGATGCCTTTGGCGTGCAGCTGCTGGCCGCGCCCAAGGCCGGCTGCTGCGGCGCGCTGCGCTACCACCTGAACGACCAGGAAGGCGGCCTCAATGACATGCGCCGCAATGTCGACGCCTGGTGGCCGCTGGTCGAACGCGGGCAGGTCGAGGCGATCGTGATGACGGCGTCGGGCTGCGGCGTCACGGTCAAGGAATACGGGCACCTGCTTGCGCACGACAGCGCCTACGCCGCCAAGGCCGCGCGCATTGCGATGCTCACGCGCGACCTGAGCGAAATCATGCTGCAGTTCGAGGCCGAACTGGGAGCGAAGCTGAAGGGGAAAGTGGCGAAGCGGGTGGCGTTTCATCCGCCTTGCACCCTGCAGCACGGACAGCAGATCCGCGGCAAGGTGGAAGGGGTATTGCGTGCTGCCGGCGTCGATGTGACATTGTGCGCCGACAGCCATTTGTGCTGCGGTTCGGCCGGCACCTATTCGGTGCTGCAGCCTGCGCTGGCGACTGAACTACGGGACCGCAAGCTGGCCAGTTTGCAGGCCACGAACCCGGAGGTGATCGTGTCGGCCAATATCGGCTGCCAGACCCACCTTCAGTCGGGCACGGCAACGCCGGTGGCGCACTGGATCGAGTTGATCGACCAGGCGCTGGCCTGAGATTACGCGGCCAGCTTTGCTTTTTCCTCTGCGCTCAGGCGCTTGCCGGTGACGACGATGGTGGTCATATCGGCCTTGGTCTCGGCGTCGGCCTTGGCGGCAGCGGCCGGCGAGGTCGGTGCGGCGCTGCGAGCGCGCGGTGCTTGAGCAGAGGCGAGGGCGGTGACAAAGGTCAGTGCGACTGCGGCGATGACGACGGCTTCCATGTTCTTCACGATGTTCATATCGATCCTTTTTCAATGTGTTTGTGTGGTATGTACACATTATGCGGCATCGCAACATATAACACTAATTTCAAATTCTGATACTTGTCATTCACGATTTGAATGATAAAAGCATATTATTTGATAAAGGTTATTTGGTTTGTGAATGCAGAAGCTGCCGCCGTTGCTGCCATGGGCAGAACCGGCGGTAGTGAGGACAAGGATGGGATGCGGAGGAAGCGGGTAGTGCGCGCCGCGTGAAAAACAGCGTTTATTGAGCGAGCAGTTTTTCGATATCGGCCACCAGTTCTTCCGGCTTGGTCGCCGGCGCGTAGCGTTTGTACACCTTGCCGTCTTTCCCGATCAGGAACTTGGTGAAGTTCCACTTGATCCGCTCGGTCCCCAGCAAACCGGGCGCCGCCTTCTTCAAGTGCTGGAACAGCGGATGCGCGTTCTCGCCGTTGACATCGATCTTGGCAAACAGGGGAAACGTCACGCCGTAGTTCTTTTCGCAGAACGCGCCGATCTCGCTCTCGCTGCCCGGTTCCTGTCCGCCGAATTGATTGCACGGAAAACCCAGCACCGCCACGCCCTTGTCGTGGAACTGCTGGTATACGACTTCAAGGCCTTTATACTGCTTCGTAAAGCCGCACTCGCTGGCGGTGTTCACGACCAGCACCACCTGGCCCTTGTACATGGCCAGGTCCACCGGCGTGCCCGACAGATCGGCCGCCTTGAAATCGAGCGCGCCCGTCACACGATGCCCAGATGCTCGGTACCGTGCGAGAGGTCGCGGTTCTTCGCTTCCTTGCCGTTCAACTTGATGTTCAGGCGCAGGTCATTGACCGAGTCGGCGTTGCGCAGCGCGTCTTCGTAGGTGATCTTGTCGGCTTCGTGCAGGTCGAACAGCGCCTGGTCGAAAGTCTGCATGCCCAGCTCGCGCGACTTCTTCATGATCTCCTTGATCTCGTGCACGTCGCCCTTGAAGATCAGGTCCGAAATGAGCGGGGAATTGAGCATGATTTCAATCGCCACGCAGCGGCCCTTGGATTCCTTCATCGGAATCAGGCGCTGCGACACCATGCCTTTCAAGTTCAGCGACAAGTCCATCAGCAGCTGCTGGCGGCGCTCTTCGGGGAAGAAGTTGATGATGCGGTCGAGCGCCTGGTTGGCGCTGTTGGCGTGCAGGGTGGCCATGCACAGGTGACCGGTTTCGGCGAAGGCGATCGCGTGTTCCATCGTTTCGCGGTCGCGGATCTCGCCGATCTGGATCACGTCCGGCGCCTGGCGCAGCGAGTTTTTCAGCGCGATTTCGAACGACTCGGTGTCGACGCCCACTTCGCGCTGCGTGATCACGCAGTTCTTGTGCGGGTGAACGTATTCGACCGGGTCTTCGATCGTGATGATATGCCCGTAGCTGTTTTCGTTGCGGTGCCCGACCATGGCGGCCAGGGTCGTCGATTTACCCGAACCGGTCGCACCGACCATGATCACCAGGCCACGCTTGGTCATCACGATGTCTTTCAGGACGTCCGGCAGGCCCAGGTCGTCCAGGCGCGGAATGGCGGTGGTGATGGTACGCAGGACCATGCCGACAGAACTCATCTGGATGAAGGCCGAGACCCGGAAGCGTCCCAGGTCGCCCGGGCTGATCGCGAAGTTCGCTTCCTTGGTCAGCTCGAAGCCGGCGGTCTGCTTGTCGTTCATGATCGCACGCGCCAAATCGGCGGTGTGCGATGGCGTGAGCGGCTGGGCCGATACGGGGGTGATCTTGCCGTCGATCTTGATCGCCGGCGGAAAGCCGGCGGTGATGAACAAGTCCGAGCCGTTCTTGCTGGTCATCAGACGCAGCAGATCGAACATGAATTTTGAGGCCTGGTCGCGTTCCATTAAATATCCTAAAAATTAGCCGGGGAAGTTTTCCGGCGTTTTGGCAGCCGAACGCGCAGCAGCGCCGGAGATGACGTTGCGGCGAACCAGATCGGTCAGGTTCTGGTCCAGGGTCTGCATGCCGACCGAACTGCCGGTCTGGATCGCGGAGTACATCTGCGCGATCTTCGCTTCGCGAATCAGGTTGCGGATCGCCGGGGTGCCGATCATGATTTCGTGCGCGGCGATACGGCCGGAGCCATCTTTCGTCTTGAGCAGGGTCTGCGAAATGACGGCCTGCAGCGATTCGGACAGCATCGCGCGGACCATCTCTTTTTCCTCGGACGGGAACACGTCGACGATACGGTCGATGGTCTTCGCGGCCGAGGAGGTGTGCAGGGTGCCGAACACAAGGTGGCCCGTTTCCGCGGCCGACAAGGCCAGGCGGATGGTTTCCAGGTCGCGCAGCTCGCCCACCAAAATGCAGTCCGGGTCTTCGCGCAGCGCCGACCGCAGCGCGTTGTTGAACGAGAGCGTGTGCGGGCCGACTTCGCGCTGGTTGATCAGGCACTTCTTCGAGTCGTGCACGAATTCGATCGGGTCTTCGATGGTCAGGATGTGGCCATACTCGTTTTCGTTGAGGTGGTTGACCATCGCCGCCAGGGTGGTCGACTTGCCGGAGCCGGTCGGGCCGGTGACCAGCACCAGGCCGCGCGGACGCATCGCCAGTTCGGCGAAAATGCGCGGGGCGTTCAAGTCTTCCAGGCTCAGGATCTTCGATGGAATGGTCCGCAGTACCGCCGATGCGCCGCGCTCCTGATTGAAGGCGTTGACGCGAAAGCGCGCCAGGCCCGGAATCGCAAACGAGAAATCGCATTCGAGCATTTCTTCGTATTGCTTGCGCTGGCCGTCATTCATGATGTCATAGATCATGCCGTGCACGTCCTTGTGCTCCAGCGGCGGCAGATTGATGCGGCGAACGTCGCCGTGCACGCGTATCATCGGCGGCAAGCCGGATGAGAGGTGCAAATCGGACGCCTTGTTCTTGACGGAGAATGCGAGTAATTCGGAGATGTCCATTTATAATCCCTGTGCCGTGAATGGGCGCATGCCGATAATGTGTGCGTTTCGCAACTACCGACTGCATTGAATTGCCCGCCGAAAATGATTATGTCCACAATCGTCCAGAACTTGCAAGCTGTCGATGCGAGTATTGTTGCTGCGGCCGACGCCGCAGGCCGCTCCCGTAAGGACGTGCAATTGCTCGCCGTTTCCAAGACTTTTCCTGCCGAGGCCGTACTGGAAGCCGCTGCCGCCGGGCAGTATGCGTTCGGAGAGAATTACTTGCAAGAAGCATTGGATAAAATTGCCGCGGTTTCGCACGCGCTGCCCGGCGCGCCGATGGAATGGCACTTCATCGGCCCCATACAGAGCAACAAGACGCGCCCGATCGCGGCCGGCTTCGCTTGGGTGCACACCGTCGAACGGCTCAAGATAGCGCAGCGTTTATCGGAACAACGCCCGCCGCAACTGGGGCCGCTGAATATTTGTCTACAAGTAAACATCAGTGGTGAGGCTAGCAAGAGTGGTGTCACGCCGGAAGCATTACCCGAATTAGCGCGCGCAGTGGCGCAACTGCCACACTTGCGCCTGCGCGGGCTGATGGCGATCCCGGAAGCGCAGGCTCGGGTCGACATGCAGCGCGCCGCGTTTCGCCAGTTGCGGGTGCTGTACGACCGGCTGCGCGCGGACGGGCTGGCGCTCGATACGCTGTCGATGGGCATGTCGGCCGACCTGGGCGCGGCGATTGCGGAAGGCGCGACCATCGTGCGGGTGGGCAGTGCGATTTTTGGTTCGCGGCACTACGAATAAAGACAATACTAATCAAGGTGGCTATGAAAATTGCGTTTATCGGTGGTGGGAACATGGCGTCGGCGCTGATCGCCGGCCTGGCGGGCAAGCTGGCCGCGGGTGCGGATATTCACGTGGTCGATCCGAATGCCGATGCGCTGGCGCGGCTCAAGGCGCAGTATGGCGTGAGCGCCAGCGGCGCGATCGATGGCGCGCTGGGCGCGTGCGATGCGATCGTGCTGGCGGTTAAACCGCAGCAGATGCGCGAGGTGGCGGCGGCGCTGCTGCCGCATTTGACGGGCGCGCCGCTGATTTTGTCGATTGCGGCCGGCATCCGGGCGGCGGATTTGTCGCGCTGGCTCGGTGGTTACGGCGCGATTGTGCGCACCATGCCGAATACGCCGGCGCTGATCGGGCTTGGCATCACCGGCATGGTGGCCATGGCCGGCGTGAGCGCGGCGCAGAAGGCGGCGGCGGATGGCATCATGAAGGCCGTCGGCCAGACCGTGTGGCTCGATGGCGAGGACATGATCGATCCGGTGACGGCGGTGTCGGGCAGCGGGCCGGCATATGTGTTCTATTTTATCGAGGCGATGCAGCAGGCGGCCGAGGAGCTGGGCTTGTCGGCGCAGCAGGGCAAGCAGCTGGCCCTGGCCACGTTCACGGGGGCGGCGCAACTGGCGGCGCAGTCGGATGAAGCGGTGTCGGTGCTCAGGGAGCGCGTCACGTCCAAGGGCGGCACGACCTATGCGGCCTTGCGCAGCATGGAGGACAGTGGCGTGAAGGAGAAGGTGGTTGCCGCGATCAAGGCCGCCGCGGCGCGGGGCAAGGAGTTGGGCGATGAATTGGGGGCTGGGTAATCGTCGTTTGCGCCATACCCGCTTCGTCGTTCCCATCACGACCCAATTTCCACTTTCCGTGAAGGCGACCGTTTCGGGGGAAGTTCTCAACGCTTCTGGAACCGGGCCACAGCGGGATCCGGTGCAAGCCCCGGGCGGCGAAGCAGCTGCCTGATCCCGACGCTTGCCGAACAGGGGCCCGTGCGCGCAAGCGCCGGGCCCTTGCTGTCTGCGCAGGCAGGACCAGCGCCTGCCGCTAGGCGGCGGGCTGGTTGATGACGAGGTAAGTGGCGTACAGCTGGGAACTGGACGAGTCGGTATAGACCAGGCACAACCGGGTGTCGGTGGCGGCCAGCGCGGGGACCGAGGTCCCCTGGCCAAGAATTTGCTGGGCGGGAGTCCAACCGGTGCCGTCGGGGAAGGTGCTGACCCACAATTGCGAACTGTTGGAATCGGAATACACCATGTACAGACAGTCCTGGAAGCAGGCCAGCGCCGGAATGGACGTGCCTTGTCCATCGATGGTTTGTGCGTCGCTCCAGTTCACCCCGTCAGTCGACGTGGTCCAGTACAACTGCGAGCTGTCGGAACTGGAGTACACCATGTACAGTGTGTCGCCCATGGCGGCCAGCGCCGGTACCGACGTATACTGGTTGGGGATTTGCACCGCCGGTGTCCAGTTGATACCATCGGGCGACGTACTGGCCCAGAGCTGAGAGCTGTTCGAATCGGAGTACACCATGCACAGCGTTTCCCCGAGTGCCGCGAGCGCCGGGATCGACGTTTGTTGTCCGATCTGATTTGCTTGAGTCCAGTTGGTGCCGTCCAGGGACTGCGTCTGATACAGCTGCGGAAAGTCGTCGCCGAATCCGGCATACATCATGCACAGGGTGTCGCCCAGCAGGGCCAGCGCCGGCACATTCGTCTGCTGGCCGATTTCCGTGGCCTGTGACCAGCTGATCGTGTCTGTCGACAGCGTGGTCCAGATCTGCCCGTCACCGTTGGAGTCGCTGTAAGCCATGCAAAAGCCGCCTTGCGGCGCCGCCGACAGCGCGGGAATCGAGGTTGATTGGCCCGGGATGGCGACCGGATTGGCAAACAGGATGACATTATTGGTGCTGCGTTGGGGGATTTTTTCAGGCTTGTTCATGGCGATTCTCCGGTGGGTTGTGACACAGTGGTGCTACGCGGGTGCGCCAGCTGGCGCGTGGCCCTTGCAGAGGCCAATTCGTGGTCGACTTCATGACTGGGAAAGCGGGACCGGCTCGCATCCTGGCGCGCCCCACACCACTAGCGAAAAATCCTGGCGCGTGGGGGTCAGCTGCGACAGGGGCAGCACGTTGCGGTCGCTCGCATACACGGTCACCGTGTCGGCCGAGGTAATGGCCAGCCCCTTGCCCCAACGAAAACTGCTATTCATATAGGTTTCCGCAAGCGCCCACAGGATCAGGATGATCGCATTGGCCAGCGGCGCTTGGTTGTTGAGCATGTAGCTCAGCAAGTCGGTCAGCGACTGGCTCACGCCCGGCACCGGCATGATGCGATGACCCACTCTGGACAAGGGCAAGCCGGCCGCCAGGTCGATGCTGTACAGGCACATGAGGTTGTTGCTGCCGTCGTCATCGGCGTTCAGGGTGAACATGAAAATGCGGCCATCGGTCTGGGTGACCAGCGCCAGGCCGGCACCGGACTCGGCAAACGTGCTTGTGTGATAGACCGGGTCGAACAGAATCTGTCCGTATTGCAGGGTGTCGCTGCGGGAGCGGTACAGGGTCAGGCTGTTTCCGTTGACGCCAGCGACGATGTAGCGCCCGCCGGGCCCCGCTTCCTTGGTCATGCCCACGCCGTTGATGCCTTCGGTGCGTGCGATGCTGCCCAGAACTTGCATCGGTTCGTTGCGCAGAGTCGCTTGCAGGTCGCAAATCTGGATCACGGACTGGTCACCGCTGGTGTCGGTCGGCTGGATGCCCATGGCCATGAAACTGCCGCAGGCCTGGGACGAGCAGGGATGGCACCAGTTTTGCTCATCGGTGTCGTAGGTGGCGGCGACCGTGCCCTCGGCGCCAGCACCGAGCCGGTCGGCGATCAGGTATTTGCCGCAGGTCGCCCCGGGTTCCAGGTCGGTGTGGGTGAAAATGAGCTTGTTGGCGTAGGCGGCAATGCCCTTGAAGTGCGAGCGCACCATGCCGTCAGGGCAGGTGGGATCGACCGGGCAGGCGTAATAGTTGCGCGTGGCGGCATCGGGAACGGCATGGAAGGCAGCCAGCACATCATGCATTTCGAGATTGGATGGGATGGTCATGCTGTTCTCCTGGTGGTGGGCGTTGGGTCGTCGGTCTTGAGTGGATGTATCCAGTCTGGCAGTCTCGTGGCTGCGCGATAAGTATCTTTTACGTTACAGCCGGCCTCGGTGCGGTAGTTGGCCGGCGCCGTCCACATGCTGACGCAAGCCCGCACAGATCTCGCTCGCCAGGTGGGCTTGCAGGGCGATCGACCAAGGTTCGCAGATGTCGAATTGACGCGGCCATACGATGCTGGTGGGCGCGCTATCGAGCAGCCGGGCCACGACCCGCGTCTGCGGGCCCTCCAGCCGCAGGCTGCCTTCGATGGCGTGGCTGGCGTGGCGCGGGATGCCTGGCACAGCGGGACGTGGCCAAACATGCTGAACAGTTGGTGCAGCAGTTGTTCGTGCAGGCCGCGCGTCAATGCTTGACGCCCAGTGCGTTTCCGGCCTGGCCCTGCAACTGTTACTTGGCCTGGCGGGTCGGGCAAGCGTTCCCTGGTCGGGGCCGGTCTGCTGCCGTAACTGCTGCGCCGCTGCGCCAATGGCGCAGCGGCGTCAGTCTCGATCCGGGCGACACGACGGGCAGCGATGGGTTTACCGCCCTGGCCAGCGTGCTGCTGGACTGGGACATGGGAGCGGCGCGCGCGTTTCCAGACGCCAGCGCCCATGGCTTGGGCGTGCGTCTGCTACACGGGGGGGCACGGAAGTGGTGGGCAATATCGGCACCACGTCATCCCGGATTTGGTCCATGTCACCGTGCGCGATACGTAGATTCGCGATACTCTCGATCAGGCATCATTCGAGGCCGGTGACAGGTTTGACGGATGCTATTGTTCTGACTCGCATAAACAATTGCGGCCTGTTCCACACAACATTGTGCCTTGAGGGAAAGGTATTTGCGTCGATCACGTGAATGACAGCGAGAAGCGCTTGCTCAACATATTATTGATGGTGGTACATATGGAGGATGCGGGCAAGCGCGTGGGCGTCGATCCGCAAGTTGCCAACGTCCCTGCTCTGCGACAGGCTGCGTCGCCGGGCACGACCCGGACTTGCCTGACGCGGGCGCTGCGGGATCGGCCGCTTTTTCGCCAATAGCCATGTCACACGTATCCGGGTCGCGGCAAGCCGATTCGGGCAATGCCGGAGACGAGGAGGCTATTTTTTACGCACCAGCCCCATCACACTGCGCGCCGCCTTGATCAGCGACAGGCCAATTGTCAGCACCGGCAGTACCTTGCCCGACTTGGCCACCACCAGTCCGATCACGGTACTGGCAATCCCCAGCGGCAGCTTCATCCCGCCGCCGCCAAACAGTTTGCCAATCCCGCCCGCCGGATGACTCAAGGGCGTCATCAGCGCGCCAATCTCGCGCGCGGCATCGCGGCGCTGCATCGAACACTGCACAATCAGCGCTTCGCGCCGTTCGGCCAGCGACAGCTTGTCGTTACTCATCGGCGTGCCCCGCATTCCTGATGAAATTGACGTCCTTGTTCAATTCAGCCACGGTCGCTCCCAGCAGACGCGGACGCGCGTCGAAACTGCGCTTGACCTGCATCGCGATCGCGCCGCCGGCCACGCCGAACAGGACCGCCATGGCGCCGATGGCTTGTAGCCGGTAGCTATCCCAGAAGATCACCACCACCAGTAGCACCACCAGCAAGGCGGTGATGCCGAACAGGATCAGCGACGCCAGCGCAAGGACGACATACCCAAGAAAGCGTTGCAGCTCCTCCTGCACCTCGACCGCGGCCAGTTCCAGCCGCGTTTGCACCATGGCGACCAGGGTCGCCCCGATCCGCCCCACCGATTCGGCGATCGCCATATGCCTTACCTGCGCGAAATGAGCATGCCGATGATGCAGCCGGCCGCAGCGCCGATCCCGACCGCTTTCCACGGGTTTTCCTGCACGTATTCGTCAGTCGCCTTGGCGGCGACCTTGGTCTTTTGGACCACGGCTTCTTCCAGGCGAATCAGGTCCGCCTTGGCGCTCGACAGGGTGCGCTCGAACTTGGCCTTGGCTGCCTGCAGTTCTTCGCCGGTCAACTGGCTGCCGTGGCGCAGCCACTGTTCGGCATCCTGGATCACGGATTTCAAGTCGTTCACCAACTGGTCGCGCGCGCCTGGTTTGGTTGGAATGGATTCGATCATGGTTTGTTACCTCGTAAGTGAATGGATGGGAAAGCCCGGTGGTCCGAACGGTCGATGTCGAATTTGCGCGCTGGCAATATTGACTTTCCGTGTTATCGGAACAACATCAGCTGAACGCGTAGTCTAACGCCACGCCGGCAAAAAGGGCCGCACCCAACCAATTGTTGTGGCGAAAAGCTGCAAAACAAGCCATGCGCTCGCGTTCACGAATCAAAGTGTAGTGATAAAGCGCCACCGCGGCGGCCGCGGCCACGCCACCCACGAACCAGCCGCGCAAGCCTTCGAGCCAGCCGCACACGAGGATGATGGCCAGGGCGGCGCCGTAGCACAGCATGACGGCGGCCACGTCGAAGCGTCCGAAGGTGATGGCCGAGGTGCGGATGCCGATCCGGATGTCGTCGTCGCGGTCGACCATGGCGTATTCGGTGTCGTAGGCGATGGCCCAGAACACATTGGCCAGCAGCAGCCACCAAGCCACGGCCGGCACCTGGTTCTGCACGGCGGCAAAACCCATCGGGATGCCGAAGCCGAAGGCGATGCCCAGGTAGGCTTGGGGAATGGCGAAAAAGCGCTTGAAGTAGGGATAGCTGCCGGCGATGATGACGGCCGCCACCGAGAGCTGCTTGGTCAGGGTATTGAGCGGCAGGATCAGCAGGAAGGAAATCAAGGACAGGGTGGCGGCGACGGCCAGCGCTTCCCAGCTCTTGATGCGCCCGCTGGTGAGGGGACGTTCGGCGGTGCGCTTGACGTGCTTGTCGAAGTCGCGGTCGGCGTAATCGTTGATGGCGCAGCCGGCCGAGCGCATCAGGATGGTGCCGAGGGTGAAGATGACGACGACGGCGGGGGCGGGCCTGCCCTGCGCGGCGATCCACAGGGCGATCAGGGTGGGCCAGAGCAGCAGCAGGATGCCGATCGGCTTGTCCAGCCGGATCAGGCGGAAGTACAGCGACAACTTGTTCATGGTCGGATCGCTGGCGCGACTGTCGTGGGCATGGCTTGGATTTTACTGTGTTTGCAGGGAAACGTGAACGCCGCGTTGCGAAGGCAAGCCGCGCACGGCCTCGCTCAGCGAACCGGTCGGTCCTGCCGCGCCAACAGCGCGGTCAGCGTGGCCACCAGTTCCGTCACGATATACGGCTTTGCCACATGCGCCTGAAAACCGGCATCGAACGCCCTCTGGCGATCCTGGGTGCTGGCGAATGCGGTCAGGGCGACTGCCGGCAAGGTGTCGCCCGCAAAGCCACGCCGCCGTATTTCGCCGATCAGCTGGTAGCCATCCATCTGCGGCATGCCGATATCGCTCACGACCATGTCGAGCGTCTCGCTCCCGAGCAAATCAAGCGCCAGGAGCGCCGATGGTGCCGTGAGCACGTGCGCGCCATGTGCGCTGAGCACGTCCTTCACCAACTCGCGCGTATCGGCGGCGTCTTCCACGAGCAGAATGCGGCGCTGTGCAAGCATGCGCGATTGCGCCGTCGGCATCGCCGCCATCGCCGGGTGCTGGCGGGCAGGCCCCGTGCCGTCTCCCGCGCAGGCAACGGGAAAGCGTAGCGTAAAGCTGGTGCCAAGCCCGCGCCCCGGACTTGTCACCGCAATGGTCCCCGAATGCAGTTCGGCGAGCTGTTTCGCAATCGACAGGCCGATGCCCAGGCCGCCATGGCGGCGCGTGCTCGAGGCGTCTTCCTGGCCGAATTTGTCGAACACATACGGCAGGAATTCGGCAGCGATGCCGCACCCGCTGTCTTCGATGACGATCTGCACCAGACTGTGCGAGACGAGCGACGCGCGCACCTGAACCGTGCCTCCTTCCGGCGTGAACGTGATTGCATTGCTCAGGATATTGTAGAGCACCTGCTGGAGTCGGTGCACGTCGCCCGCGATCGCCGCCGCGCCGACGGCATATTGCGTGACCAGCTTGAGCTGCTTGGCGTCGGTCATCGCCCGCACCGAATCGGTGGCCGCGCGCAGCAGGCCGGCCACCGCGATGTTGTGCAGCTCCAGAGTGAGCTTGCCGGTGACGATCGAGGACACATCGAGCAGATCCTCGATCAGCTTGGCCTGCAGTTTGGCGTTGCGTTCGATAATATTGAGCGAGTGCTGCAGGTCGGGCGCATCGCGGTGCTGAATGCGCAGAAGTTGAGTATGACCGATGACCGCGGTGAGCGGCGTGCGCAGCTCATGCGAGAGCAGGGCAAGGAACTCGTCCTTGAGGCGCCCCAGGCGCTCGGCATTCTGGCGCCCCGCACGTTCAGTTTCGATGGCATGCACGACGTCGGAGACATCGCGCGCGGAGATCGAGGTACCGATAAACGCATGGTCCTTATCCTGCACCCGTGCCAGCGACACTTCCAGGTGCAGCGTTTGCGCATCGATGACGGTGCTCATTTTCGCTGTCAATGGCGATGCGCCGGCATGGAGTCGCGCCAGTAGCGCATCGAGCATGGCTGACCAAAACGGCAGCTCGGAAGCCGGCTGGTTGTGGCGCGGGCGACACTGGAACAGCCGCTCCGCCCCGGTGCTCCAATACAGGACGTTATCGCGCGGGCCGAGCGAGAAAATCGCATCCGACGAGTGCTGCAGCAAACTGGCCAGGTAATGCTCCGAAATCACCGATTGACGATAGGCGACGTTATCGACCGCTTTGGGTGCCGCCAGCCGGACGTTGGCGCGGTCCAGGGTGGTGCGCAGGCGCGAGCGCTGGCGGCTTGCCTGCACTGCGCGCGTCAACTTCTCGCCCAGGCGCGGATCGCCCAGCGCCACCAGGGACCAGTTCGGACCGAGCATGGGCACATACCGCAATTCGGTTTGTACCGCCTCGAACTGTTCCCTCGCAGGTACGAAGAGAATCTGTCCGACCGGCCAGACAGTGCGAATCCGACGGGCGATCGAGGCAGCATTGCCGACGCCCGGCCCGACGAGAGCGACGGACGGCTCGCGGTCCTGGCCGATCAGTTCCAGGATGCACTCGACGGCGCCGGCCGGCGCAGCCAGGACGGCGTCGAGTTGCTGCTCCTTGAGCGGCTGCGCGAGCGCGCCATCGATGTCCGCGTGCGGGTCCGGGACGATGAGCAGGAGGAGTTTATAGTTCACGGCGCGCTTACAGTAACGGCAAGCCCAGCAAAGAGCGCCCGGCCCAGATTTTCAGCATATCGGTCGTGGGTGACATCACATGGCCGGCGCGTGCATCGCGTAGCATCTGGCTCACCCGGCTGTTCTCGCGGTAGGCGATGCCGCCGCAAATCGTCATCGCTTCATTGGTGACCGCCACGGCGGTCTCGGCGGCATCGGCCTTGCAGGACAAAATGAAGGGGAGCGCGTCCGGGTCGCCGCGGTCGCCGCGCTCTCCGGCTGCGTACAGCAGTTGCCGTGTTTTTTCGATGGACCTCCACATGTCGGCGTACTTCATCTGCAACGGCTCTACGTGGCGCAACGAGTCGCCGGTATGGTTGTAGCGCCGCGTGCGCATATGCTCGCCAACGGCCTCGAGTGCGGATTGCGCGATGCCGAGGTAACTGCCCGCCATTGCCATGAGAAAGTAGGGCGCGATGACTTCAAATACGTACCAGATCTGGTCGCCAGTGTCGCCCAACAGATTGGTGAGCGGCACACGCGCATCCGTCAGGCGCATGCCGCGCGACGAGTTTCCGCGCATGCCGAAGCCATGCCAAGGTTCAAGCCATTCGACCCCGACTGCGTCGCTGTCGACGATCAGGCAGCTCAAGTCGCCAATTTCGCCGGAATCCGGACTCAGTGCCGAGATCACGTAGGAGTCGGCGCGCCCGCCGTTGGTGACGAACTGCTTGGTTCCATTGACCAGGAACTGGCCGCCGGCGAGGGTGATCAAGGTGTCGGACAGATAGAAATTGGCGCCGGTCCCGGTTTCGGACAGGGCCAGGGTGGTGATATGCTCCCCGCGCGCAATCTTGCTCAGGTAATGTTCGGATTGGTAGGATGTCGCCTTGGCGGCGATCACGGCCGTCCCCACGCAATGCATGCCGAAGCACAGCGCGGACGACGGGCAGGCCTTGCCCAGCGTTTCGGTCAGCACCGCCAGCGCGAGCAGGCCCTGGCCATGGCCGCCGAGTTGTTCCGGCACTTGCAACCCCATCAGCCCGGCCTTCGACAGCGCGGCCATCGAACGGGCAGGCCAGGCGGCCTCTCTGTCGACCTCGGAAGCGAAAGGAGCGATCTCGCTGGCGACAGTCGCCGCAGTATCTTTCAGGCTGAGAAGTTTGGTCGCAAACATGGTGAGCATCCAGTCCTGTCGAAAAAAGCGAGTTCGGCGGCAGATCCGGGGAGATCGCGCCAGATGCGCTGTGTCACTTAGGTAACACGATTGTAGCGTTTTCGCTATCGGAGCATATTTCCAATGGATGCAATCGAAGCGGTCCGGGACGGACCTCGTTTGTGCCGCCTCGTGGGGTGGGCGCGCGACCTTGCCAAGCCCGCCGCAGGCATGCTGGCGCCCTCCTTAGCGCGGGCGCGCAACGAACAGGGTGGGGGCGGTGCCGGGCGAATCGGTCAGGGCTGGCGTTCCCGCGCAGGGCGCGATGGCCAGGCGTTCCCCGACCCCGGCCTTGGCGGCCCAGGCGTGCCGGTCATCGTGCCCCGGCTTACATCTCCCGATCGGGCACGACCCCGTCGGGCACGAACATGTCGACACCAGGCAGCTCGCAGGCGGCAACCGCCTCGCACACCGCGTCGATCGCGGCGCGGCGGGTAAAACTCTTGCGCCAGACGATGACCACGCGGCGCTCCGGCACCGGCGCTTCGAACGGCACGAAGGCCAGCATGTTGCTGCGCGAATGCATGTCGGGTACAGAGGCGCGCGGCAGCACGGTCAGGCCGATGCCGCTGGCAACCATGTGGCGGATCGTTTCCAGCGACGAACCTTCAAAGGTGCGCTGCATGCCGTTGCCGGGCGACGAAAAGCGCGCCATTTCCGGACACACTTCCAGCACCTGGTCGCGGAAGCAGTGACCGTTGCCCAATAACAACATCGTTTCGGATTTCAAATCCTGGGCCGAAATGGCGCTGCGCTTGGCCCACGGATGGTTTTGCGGCACGGCCACGACGAACGGTTCGTCGTACAGGGTTTGCATGGACATGCCATGTTCCGGCAGCGGCAGCGCCATGATGGCCGCGTCCAGTTCGCCCTGGCGCAGCAATTCGAGCAGGCGCACGGTGAAGTTTTCCTGCAAGATCAGCGGCATCTGCGGCACCCGCTCGATGATGTTCTTCACCAGCGGCGGCAGCAGGTAGGGGCCGATGGTATAGATCACGCCCAGGCGCAGGGGGCCGGCCAGCGGGTCCTTGTTCTGCTTGGCGAGTTCCTTGATGGCGGCGGTCTGTTCGAGCACTCTTTCAGCCTGCGCGATGATCTGCGCCCCGAGCGGGGTGACGGAAATTTCCGCTCCGCCGCGCTCGAACAGCACCACGCCGAGCTCGTCTTCGAGCTTCTTGATGGCGACCGACAAGGTCGGTTGGGCGACGTAACACGCTTCGGCGGCATGCCCGAAATGTCTCGCACGCGCGACGGCAACGATATATTTCAGTTCAGTCAGGGTCATAAAGATCGGTGCAGGAAGAGGACGGGCGCGGCGCGGCCGTCGTGACACGATGTTGCTGGTGAGTCAGCAAAGAAATTATATTCTACCGGAATGCAGTCGATATAATTGGGCCGCAGGCGGATTTTCGACCTGCCGATCACTTGAAAGGCGAGCATGTCCACCACTTTTGGCCCTCTGGAAGCGCAGGCCTACATCCATAAATTACTGACCGTGATGCACCATCAGGGCGGTTCCGACCTGTTCATCTCGGCTGATTTTCCTCCGAGCATGAAGTATCAGGGTTCCATGAAACCGATGAGTCAGCAAAAGCTGACCGGCGAAGTCACGCGCGCGCTGGCCCTGTCGTTGATGAACGACAAGCAACGCAATGAGTTCGAGAAGGAAATGGAATGTAATTTTGCAATTTCGTTACCGAATGTGTGTCGTTTTCGCGTCAATGTGTACGTGCAGCAACAGTGCGTGGCGATGGTGGTGCGCACGATTGCCTCCGAAATCCCGAATTTCGAGAAGCTCGACCTGCCGGAAGTGCTGAAAGAGGTCGTGATGACCAAGCGCGGCCTGGTACTGGTGGTGGGCGGCACGGGGTCGGGCAAGTCGACCACCCTGGCGGCGATGATCGATTACCGCAACGCCAATTCGGCGGGCCACATCATCACGGTGGAAGACCCGGTCGAGTACGTCCACAGGAACAAGAACTGCCTGATCACCCACCGCGAAGTGGGCGTGGACACGCATTCGTGGCACGCGGCGCTGAAAAACACGCTGCGCCAGGCGCCGGACGTGATCCTGATCGGCGAGATCCGCGATACCGAGACGATGGAGCACGCGATCGCGTTCGCCGAAACGGGCCACCTGTGCCTGGGCACCCTGCACGCGAACAACTCGAACCAGACCATGGACCGGATCATCAACTTCTTCCCCGAAGAGCGGCGCAACCAGCTGCTGATGGACTTGTCGTCGAACCTGCGCGCGATCGTCTCGCAGCGGCTGGTGCGCACGGAAGACGGCAAGGGGCGCAAGGCGGCCATCGAGATTTTGCTTAATACGGCAACGATCAGCGAGATGATCCTGAAGGGGAATTTCCAGTCGATCAAGGAGATCATGCACAAGTCGCGCGAGCTGGGCATGTGCACCTTCGACCAGGCGCTGTACGAGTTATACAACCGCGGCCAGATCGGCTACGACGAAGCGATCCGCAACGCCGATTCGGCCAACGGCTTGCGCCTGCAGATCAAACTGCGGGGCGACCGCAAGGAACCCGGCACCGCTACCGCATCGCGCTCGAATGATCTGTCGATGGCGGTGGACGAGGAAGAAGAAGAGTAACCCCCCGCCGTTCCCGCCGCTACATCGTCGTTCCCGCGCAGGCGGGAACCCAAGTTTTTTCGGCTTAGCAACGGGCTTGGGTTCCCGCCTGCGCGGGAACGACGGAGGTAGCGAAATTGGTTAATACAGTACTTTGATCCCATGCCCGACTTCGAAAACAAACTCTGCACCCGCCTTGACCTCGCCGCCCGCGTCGCCGCCCTGCCCAAACCGGTCGTGCTGACCAACGGCGTGTTCGACATCCTGCACCGCGGCCACGTGACCTACCTCGCGCAAGCGCGCGCCCTGGGCGCCTCGCTGGTGGTGGCCGCCAACACCGACGCCTCGGTCAAACGCCTCGGAAAAGGCGACGACCGTCCGCTCAACACCGCCGCCGACCGCATGGCCGTGCTGGCCGCGCTCGAATCGGTCAGCCTGGTGGTCGACTTCGACGAAGACACCGCCCTCGAAGTGGTCCTCGAAGCGCGCCCCGACATCTACGCCAAGGGCGGCGACTACGACATGCAGGCCATCCCAGAAGGCCAGGCCGTGCTGGCCTACGGCGGCCAGGCCGTCGCCATCGATTTCGAACACGACCGCTCGACCACCAAGCTGCTCTCTAAAATCCGCACATAAGGAACCTGCCATGGGTGGAAACGCCATGAAATACGTCGGCGTCACCCGCCAGTCGGCCGCCGATTACGCCGCCATCACCGCCGCCGTGATCGACAAGCTGCGCGCGCTGTTCCCGGCGATTCGCTGCCAGCCGATCCTCGCCTACGGCCGCAAGGAGACCTTCGGCGATAGCGACATCCTGATCGAATCGACCCACCTGCCGCCCGACTGGATCGAGCAGGTCAAAGCCGTTTTCGCGCCGCAAGACCTGATCGTCAACGGCGACGTGGTCTCCTTCGATTTCCGCGCGATGCAGATCGACCTGATCACCACCCCGGCGGATGAAATGGAATTCGCCGCGTCGTACTACGCATTCAACGACCTTGGCAACCTGATGGGCCGGATCGCCCACAAGATGGGCCTCAAGTACGGCCATGACGGTCTGTGGAAACTCCTGCGCGACAACGACCAGGTGTTCGCCGAGATCCTCATCACGCGCGACGTCGCCAAAACGTTCGCCCTGCTCGGCTACGACCACGCGCGCTACCTGCAAGGCTTCGAGACCCTCGACGACGTGTTCGAATTCGCCGCCTCGACCCCGTACTTTCACCGCCAGATCTACCTGCTCGACAACCGCAACGCCGCCAGCCGCGTGCGCGACGCCAAGCGGCCGTCGTACACCGCGTTCCTGGCGTGGATAGCGGACAAGCCGGAACTGGACCGCTATACCTGGTCGGCCTGGGACGGCGGGCGCAGCTCGCCCGAGCGCGATGCCGAACGGGCCGACTGGGAACGGCGCATCTTCAACGACATCTTCCTTGAGGCGCGTCCGCAGTACCTCAAGGCGATCGAGGAGCACGACACCCACAAGCGCGCCAAACTGGTATGGAATGGCACGCTCGTCGCCGCGCACACCGGCTACCAGGGCCGCGAACTGGGCGAGTTCATGGCCGCCTGCCGCGCCAGTTTCATGAACGCGCCGCACGATGCGGCGCTGTCGTTCGAGCAGTGGGTGCTCACCCTCACGCCCGACGGCGTGATCGACCAGGTCCGCGCTTTTCAAAAGGTCTGGTCATGAAACGACAGAAGATCCTTCTCGCCGGACTGTTCGCCGCCTTCGTTTCCACCGTTGTCGCGGCGCAGGAGAATCCCGGGCTCGAGGCTGGCCTGATCGGCGCCATGAAATATGACCGGAATTCGAACCAGCGCGCAGGCAGCTCCGGAGAAGCGATCCGGGCCTACATGAAAGCGGGCTACGTCAATCCGCGTCCGAACGGGCGCGCCGATTACACCGACTACTACCTTCTCAATCAAGCGGCCACCTTTCTGGGGCACCCGCTGGTGGTGATCGAAGAGGAATACATGACCCGCTATGTCGGCTGTTGCGTCAGCGAGGGGCTCGGCGTGACGGTCAAGGTGGTCACCAACACGGCAGCGCTGAAAAAATTCGCGACGCTCAACCGCTGCCGGCTGGAAGAAAATGTCGATCCTGGCGCCGAACTGCGGTCATTCAGCATCAGGAACACCTTGCCGAAAGCACGTTGTGCGACCTTGAGTTGCCGCGAACGCGACGCGCAAAGCTACATCAAGGATTGAACGGTCAGGCATGTGGAACCCGACGCAGCGCCGCCTGCCCCGGGCCATGCGCGACCGCCTAAGTCAGCCGCCGCACCGATTCCCGCACCACCAGGCTCAATGCCGGCAATGGCACCTTCACCTCGTGATGCCCGATCATCCCCAGCATCATGGTGCCGATACACGAACCGACGTCGTACAGCGGTTGGCGCACGGTGGTCAGGGGCGGGGTGGTGTACATCGAACTATGCAGGTCGTCGAAGCCGATGATCGACACGTCTTCCGGCACGCGGATGCTGCGCCGGTACAGCGCCAGGCGCGCGCCGTAGGCACTTAAATCGTTGGCCGCGAAGATGGCGGAAAAACGCGCCCCCGACCCGAGCAGCTGGTTGACCGCCTGCAATCCGCCCGACTCCTGGAAATCGCCCGCCACGATCAGCTCCGGATCGGGCTCGATGCGGTGGCGCGCCAGGGTGTCGCGGTAGCCGGCCAGGCGCGCGTGCGCATCTTCCTGGTCGTCAGAGCCGCGAATGAACGCGATGCGCCGGTGCCCCTGTTCGATCAGCAATTCCATGGCCTCGCAGGCGGCGCCGTAATTGTCGAGGACAAAACCGAAGACACGTTCGCCTTCCAGCTTGCGCCCGAACGCCACGATCGGCACGCGCTGCGAAAAATCGAGGATCTGGGTGTCGCTCATGTTCCCGGTCAGGATCACCACGCCATCCACCCTTCGTCCGATCAGCAGTTCGACCCGCTCGGCTTCTTCAAGCGCGTGCCAGTGTCCGCTCATGATCAAGAGCGCATAGCCGGCCGCCTTGACCGCATCCTCGATGCCGACCATGGCGTCGTTGAAGTAGCCGCTCACCAGGGACTGGGTCAGCACGCCGATGGTGCGCGTGCTGCCCATTTTCAGGCCCTGCGCCACCAGGTTCGGCTTGTAGTTCAGGCGTTCGATGGCGTCTTCGATGCTGCGCCGCTTGGCGTCCGACACCCTGGCGGTGCCGTTCATGAAGCGCGATGCGGTGGCCGGCGAGACGCCGGCGGCATGCGCGACCTGGTGCAGGGTGACGGGGCCGATGTCGTTGTTCTTCATCGGCGCTCGCACAAGTGCTCCACCAGCGCGCGGTGCGGCGGCAGGTCGGCCAGCGCGTGCCCGGCCAGTTTGGCGATCATCGCAAATTCGGCGGCCGCCTCGTCGCGCCGCGCCGGATGGCAGGCGCTCGGATGCAGGCCGGTGGCGAACTCCATCCCGTACAGCACGTACTGCCAGCTCGACGTCGGATACATCTCGACGTCGGCCACGAAGTCGAGCCGGTGCGGGGGCCGGCAGCGCCACATGGCCAGCTTGTCGCGCAGCGACGCGGGAATCGAACGCGGATCGGTATTGTCGGTCCAGAAGGCGGAATCGGTGCGCTGGGAGAGGCAGTAGTGCAGCTTGATGAAGTCGACCACGCGCTCGTAGCGCTCGCGCATCAGGCGGTTGAACTGGGCCGCCACCGGCGCGCTGTCGCCGTTGAACGGGAACAGGTGGCCGATCAGGTACGCCGCCGTTTCGATCAGGCCAATGCCGGACGATTCGAGCGGCTCCAGGAAGCCGCCCGACAGTCCGACCGCCACGCAGTTTTTGATCCACTGCACGTCGCGGTAGCCGATATTGAGTTTCAGCTGGCGCGGCGTGAGACTGTCCGCGGCCGCGCCGATGTACTGGCGCAGCACCTGTTCGGCGCGTTCGTCGCTCGTGTGGCGGCTTGAATACACGTAGCCGATCCCGCGCCGCTGCTGCAGGCCGATGTCCCAGGTCCATCCGGCTTCGTGCGCGGTGGAGATGGTGTACGAGGGGATCGGGGTGTCGGCGGCGGGGTATGGCACCTGCATGGCCAGCGCGCGGTCGACGAACAGCACGTCGTCGATCTTGCGGAACGGTGAGCCGAGCGCTTCGCCGATCAGCGTGGCCCGAAAACCGCTGCAGTCGACGTACAGGTCCGCGTTCAGCGCGCCCTGTTCGCGCGTGTGCACGCAGGCGATCGCGCCGTCGGCATCGAGTTCGACCCGGTCCACGAGGGCCTGCACGTGGCGCACGCCGAGCGAGCGGCCATGCTCGGCCAGCAGGGCGGCGAAGCGTCCGGCGTCGAAGTGGTAGGCGTAGTTCATCGGCCCGGCGTAGTCGGCGTCGGCCAGGCGCTTGGGACCGTGCGCGGCATCGGCCACCCGTTTTTGCATGGTCGCCGCTGCGGCAAAGGGGATACCGGCGCCGGCGGTGCCCTGCAGCCAGTGCGGCAGCAGTTCCGGCCCGCCCTGGCGCTGGCTCGGCTGGCTGAATGGATGGAAGTAGTGGTCGGCGCCGGGCGCGCCTGCCGGGCGCACCCAATGGTTGAAGCGCACTCCCTGCTTGAAGGTGGCCTGGCATTCGCGTACGAAGCGCGCTTCGTCGATACCGATCGCCGCCAGGGTCGAACGGATCGAGGGAAACGTCCCTTCGCCGACGCCGATGATGCCGATCTCGGGCGATTCGACCAGAGTAATACTGACGCCGCCCGCGCCCGCGCCTGCGCCGGCCCCCAGGGTGCGCGCCAGGTAGCAGGCGGTAAGCCAGCCGGCCGTGCCGCCGCCGACGATCAACACATTATGAAACGCTTTCATGAATTGCCCCTTTTTGTGGCCGTGTGTGGCGAATATGACAAATCCGGTCGGACCATAATATTTCGTTTGACTTTGGAATGCACCGAAATGTACCATGAAATCGTTTTCACGTAATATGAAAACGTTTTCTCGCCCAGCCACGTCATGAACAACAAAAATCGGTCAATTCCGAATGGAGACTGCATGAAACCTACCGCCACCCAGGCGTTTCGCCGCGCTCGCGCCCCAATCCAACTTGCCATCCTGACCTTGCTCGCGGGTATCAGCGCGGCGCACGCCCAGGATGTGGCGCAAGCCCCGGCAGCACCTGCGGTCAGCAAGAGCGTCGCCAGCGCCGACTCGAACGTGATTCCCGAAGTCGTCGTCACCGCGACCAAGCGTTCGACCCCGCTGCAAAAAACCCCGATCGCGATCACCGCCATCAACGCCGCTTCGCTGCAGGACAACCATGTCCAGACCATCCAGGACGTGGTCAACTTGGTGCCGGGCTTCCAGGCCACCGGCCAGGGCGACCACGGCGTGATCACCATGACCCTGCGCGGCATCGGCAATGACAGCGCCAAGACCGAATACGCCGATCCGGAAGTGGCCACCTTCGTCGACGGCATCTACTCGCCGCGTCCGGAAGGCGCCACCTCGCTGCTGTTCGACTTGGAAGCGATCGAAGTGCTGCGCGGCCCGCAGGGCACACTGTGGGGACGCAACTCCACCGTCGGCGCGGTCAACATGCAGACCACCAAGCCGGTCATCGGCGAACGCTCGGGCAGTTTCGAAGCCGGCATGGGCGACTACAAGCGCCTCGGTACGCGCGGCGCGGTCAACATCCCGCTGAGCGACACCGCGGCCCTGCGCGTCTCCGCCGTGCACGAGCAGCACGAAGGCTACATCGATTACCAGAAGCTGCCGGCCATCCCATTGGCCGACCAGCGCGCCGCCTTCAAGGCCGGCGGCGGCAAGGATGCCGATTTCCGTCCGATCAATCCAAACCTGTTCGTCGCCGGCGGCCCGAAATACGGCGCCCAGGACCAGACCGCGGTGCGCCTGTCGCTGTTGTGGAACATCGCGCCTTCGCTCAAGTGGAACGTCTCCTACGAAAAATTCGCCGACCGCGGCACCCCGAGCATGAACTTGCTCCAGAACCCGCGCGCCGGCACCGACCTGTGGTCGACCCTGGCCGACGTGGCCCCGTCCCTCAAGCGCGATACCGATGCGATCCGCTCGCGCCTGGAATACACGATCAACGATTCGATGGCGCTGCACTACATCGCCGGCGTATCGCGTTTTTCCGGTTCGTCCACCTTCGACCAGGACGGCGGCGCCGCCGTACCGACCAGCTTTGCCACTGGCGCGACCTACCAGGCCAACAACACGGTCTCGTCGAACTACAAGAACCATAGCCACGAACTGGAACTGCAGTCGCTCGGCAAGCACGATATCGACTGGCAGCTCGGCCTGTACTACGCGGCTGAAAAAAATGACATCCGCTTCGACATCCCGATCTTCAACGGCACCCAGGAAGGCACCGTCGGCTGGCAGGGTTCCTTCATCCAGCCGAAGGAAACCGTCGCATCGAGCGCCGCCTTCGGCCAGGCCACCTGGAACGCCAGCGAGAGCCTGCACGTGACCGGCGGCCTGCGCTACACCAAGGACAAGCGCACCAACGTCGGCGGCAACGGCTACACCTGGAACTACGACAAGGACGTGGCCCAGGTGCCGCTGTCCACATCGATCGATCCGCGCATTCCTGGCCAGGGTTACAGCCCTGGCGTACCATCGAACGATGGCGTCTACCACGGCAGCAAGGTCACCGGCCTGGTGCGCGTGAACTATGAGCTGGACCGCAGCAACATGGTCTACGCCAGCGTCGCCACCGGCTACAAGTCGGGCGGCCTGCAGGATGGCGGCCGTCCGTACGGCGCCGAAACCCTGACCAACTACGAAATCGGCAGCAAGAGCACCTTCTTCGGCGGCACGGTCAAGATGAACAATGCGCTGTACTACTCGAACTTCAAGGACTTCCAGTTCAGCGCCCCGATCACCAATCCGGACGGCACCCGCGGCCTGGCCACCAACAACGCCGAAGGCGCCAAGGTGTCTGGCGTGGAGTCGGAAATCGCGGCCAAGATCACGCGCGACGACAAGCTGCAACTGACCCTGGCCTACACCCGCGCCAAGCTGGGTAAGTTGGTCGGCGGCACCAACGATTACAGCTTGCCGAAGTGCGCCATCCCGGGCATCAGCACCTGCCTGGACGTGACCGGCAACACCATGCCGCACGCGCCGAAGTTCTCGCTGCAGCTGCAGTACCAGCACAACTTCGAACTGGCCGGCGGCGCCACCCTGGTGCCGCGCATCTCGACCCACTACGAAACCGCGTCCTGGCTGAGCGTTTTCAACCTGGGCGAGGGCGACCGCCAGAAGGCGTATGTACGCACCGACCTTGGCCTGCGCTACACGGCCAACAAGTGGTGGGTCGATGCCTTCGTGCGCAACGTGGCCGACAAAAACATCAAGACCAGCGCCGGCAATTCCTTCGGCCCGTACATGGCGCAGTACCTGCCGCCGCGTACCGTCGGCTTTAACACCGGCGTCGACTTCTAAGTAGCGCCAACCCGTCCGCTTCCCGCGGGAAGCGGACCGCGGCGCGGCGTGCCTGCAAGGGCGCCGCGCGTCCCGTCATTGCCCCACCGATATCGAGCTCTACAATGAACCAATCCAATCACTACCCTACCGACTTTACGTGGGGAGTCGCGACCAGCGCTTTCCAGATCGAGGGCGGCGCTAGCGCTGATGGCAAGGGGCCGTCGATCTGGGACACCTTCTGCCTGAACCCGAACAACATCAAGGACAAGAGCGACGGCACCGTCGCCTGCGACCATTACAACCGCTATCGCGAAGACGTCGGCCTGATTTCCTCGCTGGGCGTGGACGCCTACCGCTTCTCGATGGCCTGGGCGCGGGTCCAGCCGAGCGGCAAGGGCGCCTGGAACGAGGCCGGCTTCGGTTTCTACGACCGCCTGCTCGACGAACTGGCGGCGAAAGAGATCAAGGCGCACCTGACCCTGTATCACTGGGACCTGCCGCAAGGCTTGCAGGACGACGGCGGCTGGCTCAATCGCGACACCGCGCATCGCTTCGCCGACTACGCGCACGAAGTGGCGCGCCGTTTCGGCAACCGCATCGCGGCCATCGCCACCCACAACGAGCCATGGTGCAGCGCCAACCTCGGTTACGGCAATGCGCAGTTCGCGCCCGGCGTGGCGGACGCCAAACAGGCGATCCAGGTTTCGCACCACCTGCTGCTCTCGCACGGCCTGGCGATGGCGTCGATGCGCGCCGCCGCCAGCTCGGCCCAGCTGGGCATTGTGCTGAACCAGTGGACGGCCGATCCGGCCACCGATTCCGAGGCTGACCGCGCCATGGCGGAACTGGAGTACGCGCGTTCGGTGCAGTGGTTCATGGACCCGATCTTCAAGGGCCGCTATCCGGAACTGGCGCTGCGCGCGCATGGCGAGAACGCGCCGGTGGTGCACGACGGCGACCTGGCCGCCATCGCCCAGCCGATCGACTTCCTCGGCGTGAATTACTACTTCCGTTCCTTCTGCAGCGCCGAAACACCGCCGCGCACGCCGCCCGGCAAGCTCGGTTTCACCGACATGGGCTGGGAGATTTACCCGCAGGGCTTGACCGAACTGCTGGTCAAACTCAATGCCGAATACATGCTGCCGCCGGTGTACATCACCGAAAACGGCATGGCCAATCCGGATTCGGTCAGCGACGGCAAGGTGGCCGACCCGGAACGCATCGCCTATGTGCAGATGCACCTGGACGCGCTCAAGGCGGCCATGGAGCAGGGCGTCGACGTGCGCGGCTACTTCCTCTGGAGTTTGCTCGACAACTTCGAATGGAACTCCGGCTACGCCAAGCGCTTCGGCATCGTCCACGTCGATTACGAGACGCAGGAGCGTACGCTCAAGGACAGCGCCATCTGGTACCGCGATTTCCTGTCCGCCCAGCGCCAGCGCTGATCGACTGTTCTTCCACTGGAGGCAACATGGTTTATGATTCCTATGCCGATGGCGCGCGCCTGCTGGCCGACATCGGCGGCACCAACGCGCGCTTCGCGCTCGAACACGGCGCCGGGCGGGTGGGCGACGTGCACACCTTGGCCTGCGCCGACTACGCGTACTTCGACGACGCGGTACGCGCCTATTTAAACAGGCTGCCGGCGCGGCGCGTGCGCCACGCGGTGATCGCGATCGCCAATCCGGTCGACGGCGACGCCGTCAAGATGACCAATCACCACTGGGCGTTTTCGATCGCCGCCTCGCGCCAGGCGCTTGGCCTCGACACCCTGCTGGTGGTGAATGACTTCGCCGCGCTGGCGATGGCGCTGCCGGCCCTGGGACCATCGGACCTGGACCAGATCGGCGGCGGAAAGGCCGTCGCCAGCGGCGTGATCGGCCTGGTGGGCGCCGGCACGGGCCTTGGCGTGGCAGGCCTGGTGCCGGTCGACGGGCGCTGGGTGGCGGTGCAGAGCGAAGGCGGCCACGTCGCCTTTTCGCCGTTCGACGAACGCGAAGTGGCGGTCCTGCAGCATTGCTGGCAGCGTTACGAGCACGTCTCGGCCGAGCGCATCGTCTCCGGACCGGGCATCGTGCTCATTCGCGAAGCGCTGGCCGCCCGGTCCGGCCTGCAAGTCGACGCAAGCCTGTCCACGGCGGACATCGTCGAACGCGGCCTGGCCGGCAGCGATCCGCTATGCCGTGAAACGCTGGACTGCTTTTCGGGTATGCTGGGCACCGTCGCGGCCAACCTGGCGGTCACCTTGTCCGCGCGCGGCGGCCTGTATATTGGCGGCGGTGTGGTGCCGCGCCTGGGCGCATATTTCGCCCAGTCGCCGTTCCGGGCGCGCTTCGAGAACAAGGGACGCTTTTCCGCCTTCACCGCGCGCATTCCGACCCTGGTGATCACGGCGTCGTATCCGGCCATGCTGGGCGCGGCGGCGATCTTGTCGGAGCACCTGGCCGACCTGGCGCCAATCGGTGCCGGCTCGCGCGCCGTGGCGCCGGCGTCCCTGCCGCTGCCTCCTCTTGAAATGGAAAACGATCATGCACGCTTCTAAGCCGTCCGTCTCGCCCCTGCTGTGGGTGCCGACCGGTTACTTCACCATGGCGCTCGGGTACGTGATGCTGACCTCCGTCACCGCCATCATGTTCAAGAATCTGGGCATGGACAACGGCAAGGCGGCCGAGTATTCGAGCCTGCTGATCTTCGCCTACACGGCCAAGCCGCTGTTCGCTCCCTTCGTCGAAATGTACCGCACCAAGAAATTCTTCGTGCTGTGCGCGCAGACCCTGATCGGTCTCGGTTTCGTCGGCATCGCGCTGGCCATGGCGCTGCCGAACTACATGCCGATCCTGATGGCGCTGTTCTGGGGCCTGTCCTTCGTCGGCGCGACCCAGGACATCGCCAGCGACGGCGTGTACGTCACCTCGCTCGATTCGCGCGCGCAGTCGCTGTATTGCGGGATCCAGAGCCTGAGCTGGAATGTCGGTCCGATCGTCGCCTCCGGCGGCATGGTGTACCTGAGCGGCTGGCTGCACGTGAACATGTTCCATCACGACGCCGCCGTGTTCGGCCCGGAGTGGATCGACGCCTGGCGCATCATCTTCTTCCTGGTGGGCGGACTGACCGTGCTGATGGCGCTCTGGCATGCGCGCTTCATGCCCGACGGCGCGCGCGCCGAAAACACGCCGGCCAATGTCAAGGCGGCCGGCCGCATCCTGATGGATTCCTTCGTCACCCTGTTCCAGAAGCGCGGCATATGGCGCATGATCGCGTTTGCGTTCCTGTTCCGCCTCAGTATCGGCTTCCTTGAAAAAATCGGTCCCTTCTTCATGGTCGATCCGGCCGGCAAGGGTGGATTGGGGCTGACCAACGAGAAGCTGGGCGTCATCTACGGCACCTACGGCTTGGCCGCGGTGCTGCTCGGGTCCCTGCTCGGCGGCTGGTACGTGGCCAAGAACGGCTTGAAGTCGACCTTGTTCGTGCTGTGCTGCGCGGTCAATATCCCGAACGTGACGTTCCTGATCATGGCCATCTACCTGCCATCGAGCCTGTATCTGATCACGGCCGGCGTGATGATCGAGAAGTTCTTCTTCGGTTTCGGCGCGGTCGGTTTCATGATCTACCTGATGCAGCAGCTCGCGCCGGGCAAGTACACCACCACCCACTACGCCTTCGGCACCGGCATCATGGGCCTGTGCGGCCTGGTGACGGGCGCAATCAGCGGCCACCTGCAAGTGTCGATGGGCTACGTCAGCTACTTCATCTTTGTGATGGTCGCTACCATCCCGTCGTTCATCGCCACCTGGTTCGCGCCGTTCTACATCGATGAAGCGGCCGGCGACGATGCGAACGCCACGCAGGCGGTAGCGGCATGAGGCGCGCGCCGGCCTGCCTGTTCCCGCTCCTGCTGGCGGCCGGCGCCCACGCCGGCGCCGCACCCGCCCTTGGGGAAATCCGGGTCAACCAGCTCGGCTTCCTGCCGCAGGCGCACAAGGTGGCCGTGCTGCCGGCCGGCGCCGCCGGCGAGGTCGAGGTGATCGACGCCGCCAGCGGCGCGGTCGCCTGGCGTGGGCGCGCCGGTCCCGCCGCGGCCTGGCGCGAGTCGGGCGAAACGGTCATGCTGGCCGATTTTTCGGCCTTGACGCGGCCAGGCGCATACCGCATCCGCGCCGCCGGCGCCGCGCCCTCCGCGCCGTTCGGCGTGCGGGCCGGCGCGTACGCGGACCTGAACCGCGCCGCGCTCAAGGCGTTTTACTTCAACCGCGCCGGCATCGCGCTCGATCCTGCCCACGCCGGCGTGTATGCGCGCGCGGCCGGGCATCCCGACACGCACGTGCTGGTGCACGCGTCGGCCGCATCGAAGGCGCGCCCGGAAGGCACCGTCATTTCCAGTCCCAAGGGCTGGTACGACGCTGGCGACTACAACAAGTACATCGTCAATTCGGGGATTTCGACCTACACCTTGCTGGCCGCGTTCGAGCATTTTCCCGACTATTTCGCACGCCAGCGCAACGGCATTCCGGAAAGCGGCAATGCGCTGCCGGACATCCTCGACGAGGCGCTGTGGAACCTGGAATGGATGCTGTCCATGCAGGACCCGAATGACGGCGGGGTGTACAACAAGCTGACCAACCAGAACTTCGACGGCATGGTCATGCCGGACAAAGCCAGCGGCACGCCGCGCTACGTGGTGCAAAAGGGGACCGCCGCGGCGCTCGATTTCGCCGCCACCATGGCGACCGCCAGCCGGATCATGAAGGCGTACGAGCAGCAGCGCCCCGGCCTGTCGGCCCGCATGCTGGCCGCGGCCGAAGCGGCGTGGGAATGGGCGCGCGTCAACCCCGCCGTGGTATTTCGCAATCCGCCCGGCGTGGTGACCGGCGAATACGGCGATGCGGTTTTCGACGATGAATTCGCGTGGGCCGCGGCCGAACTGTATATCAGCAGCGGCAAGGACAGCTACTACGCGGCGATGAAGCCGGCCGCCGTGACGGCCACCGTGCCGGAATGGGCCGATGTGCGCGGCCTGGCCTGGATCTCGCTCGCGCACCACCGCAAGAGTCTCAGTGCGGTGGCCGACCAGCGCCTGATCGCGGAGCGCATCGACGGCCTGGCGGCGGCGCTGGCCACCACATGGCGCGCCTCGGCTTACGGCGTGCCGATGCAGGGGACCGATTTCGTCTGGGGCAGCAATGCGGTAGCGCTGAACCAGTCGATGATGCTGCTGCAGGCGTACCGTCTGAATGGCAAGCGCGATTACCTCGACGCGGCGCAGGCGGGCCTCGATTATGTGTTGGGGCGTAACGCTACCGGGAATTCCTTCGTGACCGGCTTCGGTGCGCGCAGGGTGCTGCATCCGCACCACCGGCCTTCGGTGGCCGACCAGGTGGCCGCGCCCGTGCCGGGCTTTCTGGTTGGCGGGCCGCACGCGGGCCAGCAGGACAAGGGCGACTGCAAGGCGCCATATCCGTCGGCGCTGCCGGCGCTGTCGTATCTCGACGACGACTGCAGCTACGCCAGCAACGAGGTGGCGATCAACTGGAATGCGCCGCTGGTGTATGTGTCGGCGGCGCTCGACGTGCTGGGGGGAGCCGCGCCTTGAGACGGGAAGATCCCTACCTGCTGCTGGCGATGCTGGTGCGCCAGGAGCAGCTGCTCCAGTTCGAATTTTTCAACAGCGACATCGCGCTGGAGATCGGCCTGCGGCTGGTGCGGGCGGCGCGCGAGGCGCGCCAGGCGATCACGGTGGATATCACCCGGCATGGACAGCGTCTGTTCTATCACGCCATGAGCGGAACGCCAGCGGACCACGCGCACTGGATCTGGCGCAAGAGTAACCTGGTCAAGCGCACCGGGCACAGCTCCCTGCATGTGCATACGCAGGTGTCGCTGGGCGGGGGCGCTATCCACGCCATTGCCACGCTCGACCCGCGCGAATTCGCGGCGCTGGGCGGCGCGTTTCCGCTGACGGTACGCGGCAGCGGCGTGACCGGCACCATCACCGTGGCCGGGCTGCCGGGCGCCGACGATCACGCGCTGGTGGTGCGCGTGCTGAAGGACTATCTCAAGATCGGCGAGACCTTGTAGCGCAGCGGGTATTTGATAATACTGCCGCAGACCGCAGACCGCAGACCGCAGACCGCAGACCGCAGACCGCAGACCGCAGACCGCAGACCGCAGAGTCGTCGTCCCCGCCTTCGCGGGGACGACGGGGGGCTTCGCGGGGAGTCGTTTCTACCAGTGGCAGGAACGACGGCTATTCGGGCTGGGGTTCAAGGCAGATCGGCGGTCTCGCTACTCAAACGTCACACTGCGCTGCTGCGCGTGGCTTTGCATGGCCATGCGGATGATCTTGATCACCGCCAGGCCTTCGCGCGCCGTCACCGGCAGGCTTTTGCCATGGACGATGGCGTCGCACACGCGCCGATAGTATTCCTGGTAGCAGCCGGGCAGCGATTGCGCCTTGCCGGTCACCGTCAGCCCACCCTTCACGAAACTGATTTGCGCGTGCTGCGACTCCGCTTCCACCCCCCAGCCATGCGCGCAGGGACGCGCGCCGCGCATCAGCGCCGCTTCCTGCGGGTCCATCCCATGCTTGACGAAACTGCCGGTGTCGCCATGCACGATGAAGCGCGGCCCGGCCTGCAGCACCAGCGAGGACGCGTGCAGGATCACGCGGCGCGCGCCGTAGCGCATGGTC
This sequence comes from Massilia antarctica, assembly GCF_015689335.1. Classification (GTDB taxonomy): domain Bacteria; phylum Pseudomonadota; class Gammaproteobacteria; order Burkholderiales; family Burkholderiaceae_D; genus Telluria_A; species Telluria_A antarctica. The sequence continues at coordinate 3,032,721 of NZ_CP065053.1, forward strand.
AAATGAAAATAGTCGTCGGCGGCGTCGCTGCCGCTGTCCGTGCTGCGCTGCACGCCCATGTCGCAGTTGACGCAATCCGGATTGCCGAACAAGACCAGCGCCTGGTCGATCAGGTGCGCGCCCAGGTCGTACAGGATGCCGGACCCCGGCAAATCCTGTTCGCGCCAGCGTCCGCGCACGGTGGGGCGGTAGCGGTCGAAATGGGCTTCATAGGTGTTGATCGGCCCGAGCAGGCCCGCTTCGATGGTCTGGCGCAGGGTCAGAAAATCGCTGTCCCAGCGCCGGTTGTGGAATACGCTCAGGTGCAGCTGCCGCTGTTCGGCCAGCGCGATCAGGTCGGCGCCTTCGTCGACCGTGATGGTGAACGGTTTTTCCACCACCACGTGCTTGCCGGCCAGCAGCGCCTGCCTGGCCAACGGCGCATGGCTCGTGTTGGCGGTGGCGACCACCACCAAGTCGACCTCGCCGGAATCGATCAGGGCTGCCGGGTCGGCCACCACCCGCACCTCCGGAAAGTCGCGCAACACGCGCTCGCCCTGGCTGGAGCAGACCCGGGTCAGGCGCAAGCCCGGCACCGATGCAATCAGCGGCGCCTGGAAAGTGGCACCGGAAAAGCCGTAGCCGATCAGCCCGACCCGAACTTCGCGCGGCGTCTCCATCTACGCTTGCTGCCAGGCGGCGAAGGCGTCGACCAGGCCGGCCCCGGTGGCGCCGTCGATGCCCGGTCCGGCCAGGATACCCTTGCCTTCCGGGTCGCTGGCCGGGCTGGCCGAGCCGTCGCGCACGTCGATCGCGGTGCGCACCAGCAAGGCCTTGATCTCGGCTGGTGTGAGCTTGGGATTCTTCTGCAGCAGCAGGGCGCACACGGCCGCGATTTGCGGCGCCGAGGCCGAGGTGCCGCTGAACACGGCCCAGCCGTCGCCGGCGGTGGTGCCGTCATGCGCGGCGTTGCCGGTATCGATCTCGGCACCGGGCGGGACCGGCAGCATGATGTAGTCGGCGTTCGGCAGCATGCCGACCAGGCCGCACACATCGGGCACGTGACGGCCGGAATAGATGCCGCTGGTAAAAGCCGACGCGTAGTCGGAGGCTTTCATGGCGCCATTTTCCGCCACGAAGGTGCCGCCGACGCACAGCACTTCCGGCATCGAGGCCGGGAAGGCATAGTGGCCGTTTCCGGCGGAAAACACCACCACGATGCCGCTGGCAATCGCCGCCTGGATTTCCGCTTCCAGCGGTTTCAAGCCGTTCGGCAATTCTTTTAGTTCGGATACGCCGTCGTCGTCGCGCAAGTCGTAGCACATGCTCACCGTGATCACGTGCGGCTTGTGCTTGAGCGCTTCCTGGAAGCCTTCGAGAATGCTGGCGCCGCCGTTCGGGTCGGCATCGTTGCCCAGCTTGACGCCGATGAAGGTTACTTTCGGCGCCACCGCGAACACGTTGGCCGACTCGCCCGTGCCGTGGCTGCCCGGATCGGTGCGGCGGTTGGTGGCCGAGGGCGCCAGCACGATCGAGGACGTGAAGCCGTTGCGCGTGAAGAAGGGATGCGAATGGTCGAAGCCGGTATCGATCATGGCCACCCGGATGCCTTCGCCGTGGTGGCGTTCCTTATGGATATGGGTCGCGTTGAGCTTGGCCGGCACATCCTTGAGCACGTCGAGGTGGTAATAGCCGACCGCCGGCGGGCGCGCGCTGACCCCCGAGTCGGCCAGGTAGATGTGGGGCCACTGGATATAGGCGTCGTCGATCAGCGCGGACAGGGCGGGATCGGGATGCCAGGGGGCACCCTTGGCCGGATAAAACACGCGGTCGCTCGCATAGCCTTGCTTCTGGCTCAGGTTGAACGGGGTCAGGCGCGTGCCGAAGGTTTCCTCGAACTGGGCGACCGTGCCGCGCACCGAGACCGTCATGCGCCCGCGTCCGGACACGGTGAAGCCGCGCTGGCGCAGCGCCTCGATGGCCGTTTCCATCTCGCCCGGGGCCGGCTCGAAGCTGAGAATGCTGCGCGAGGACAGGCGCGCCGCCAGCTTGGTCGGGCCGGCGCTGGCGCGGCCCTTGAAGGTGACGGCGATGCGCAGCTGGGCGTCGGGCGGCGCAGACTCGTTCAGGGCAGGGCGGGGCTGGCTGGGTTTGAAAGGCTGCATGGATTCCCCCTAGGTAAGTTGGCTGGTCGCCACGTGGCGCGGGGCGATGGTAATCAGGCTGACGGCGTGTTGCAGATCCGCCGGAATGGCGAGTGCCGGTGTGGATGTTACATCGGAAGCGAAGCCGGCTCTTACATTTGGAATTGGTCCGAATAAATTTTCTGCCTCGGCCAGGGAGGTTTCCGCCGAGATGGTCGCCATGCCGCAGGCGGTCACGCGCAGGCCGTGCGCCTCAAGCAAGGCGCACAGGGCGGGGTCGTCGATGCGATCGCGGGAGGGATCGCGCAGCACGAGCTGGAGCTTGATCATGACGGTGCGGACGGAGGGACCTTGATGTCATGATAGTAAGGCTTTGCGGAAATCTTTGCCGGACAGATGCTATCGTGCGCGCCCGCCTCAAGCCCCGCCGGCGTAGCCGTTCTGGCGCCACGCTTCAAACACCACCACCGCCACCGTGTTCGACAGATTCAGGCTGCGGTTGTCGGGGCGCATCGGCAGGCGGATGCGTTGTGCTTCGGGAAAAGATTCGCGCAGTGCTTGTGCCAGGCCGCGCGTTTCGGCGCCGAACACGAAGACGTCGCCGGGCAAGAACCTGGCGTCGGCGAACGGCGACGAGCCGTGCGTGGTCAGCGCGAACATGCGCGCCGGGTCGGGCCGGCATGCGTCGAGGTAGGCTTCCCAGTTCTTGTGGACCTGCATGGTGGCGTAATCGTGGTAGTCGAGTCCGGCTCGCTTCATCTTTGCATCGTCGAGCGGGAAACCGAGCGGCTCGATCAGGTGCAGCTGGGCGCCCGTGTTGGCGCACAGGCGGATGATATTGCCGGTGTTCGGCGGGATTTCGGGTTCTACCAGTACGACGTGGAACAAGTCATTCTCCTTTTGTAAAGTCAGGGCGGCGGCGTGCGCGCAAACACCAGGTTGCTCACGCGCGCGGCGCCGAAGCGCTTGAGGGTGGCCGCCAGCGCATTCAAGGTGTGGCCGCTGGTCATGACATCGTCGACCACGCCGATGTGGCGTCCGCGCACCCGCGCCAGCATGTCGGGCGCCACCAAAAATGCGTGGCGCATGTTTTTCTTGCGTTCTTGCGCCGTCGCGCCCGATTGCGCCGGCGTGTCGATCCGGCGCAAGGCCAGCCGCGGGTGCAGGGCGATGCCCAGCAGCGCCGACAGCGGCCGGGCGATTTCGAGCGCCTGGTTGTAGCCGCGCTCGCTCAGCCGCGCCGGGCCCAGCGGAACCGGACACAGCAGCTCCGGCAAGGCGAAGCCTGGTGTGGCCAGCACCGCCTCGCGCAGGGCACGCGCGCACCAGGGCGCCAGCGCGAGGGCGCCGCCGAACTTGAGCCGCAGCACCAGCTGGTCGAGCGGACTGGCGTAGCCGCCCGCGGCCACGGTGGCGTCGTAGGCGGGGGCGTCGGCCAGGCAGGCGCCGCAGCGCATGCCCGTGTCGGCGGCGCCTAGCGGATTGGCGCAGCAGCGGCAGCGCGCGCCGCGAGCGGTCAGGAACTGTTGCGTGCAAGCCTGGCATACGGGCGATCCGGACGCGCCGGTGCCGCCCGCGCACAGCGCACATGCCGACGGCAGCAGTGCATCGGCCAGGCCGCCCAGCGCACTGGCGACCCTGGGTCCGAGCCGCGCCTGCGCCCGGCCGCTCATCGCACCTGGCCCTGGCGGTAGCGCAGCGCGGCCAACGCAAGCAGGGCCAGCCCGAGCATGGCCAGTGCCGCCACGGCCGCGATCAGCAGGCCGAGCACCACGATGCCGAACGCCAGGCCGCCAAAGGCGAGCACGGCCGCTGCCACGGCGGCACATGCCAGGAGCGCGAACGAGAGGAGAATAAATGCCATGGCAGCAAACGAAAGGACGGCAAACGGTTACACTGCCCGCATTATCTCATCTCCACCGCTCATTTCACCGCCCATGACTACTCCCGATACCCTGAGCGCGCCGATCGACCTGGCGCGCGTGCGTTCCCTGTTCTCGCGTCCGCAACGGATGGAACGGTCCGACTTCCTGCGGCGCGAGATCGCCGCCCGCATGCACGAGCGCCTGATGCTGGTCAAGGTGGCGCCCAAACGCGTGCTCGACGCCGGCTGTGGCAGCGGCGCCGACCTGGCCTTGTTGCAAAAAGATTATCCCGCCGCCCACATCGTCGGCCTCGATGCCGCGGCCGCCATGATCGAGGCGGCCAAAACGCCGGCCTCGGCCCTCAAGTCGCTCAACCAGATGCTCAGCCGCCTGTTGCCGGGCAAGGCCGGGGTCGACCTGCTGTGCGGCGATTTCGGCAGTTTGCCGTTCGGGGCGAACTCGGTCGACCTGGTGTGGTCCAACCTGGCCTTGCACTGGCATCCCCAGCCCGACCGCGTGTTCGCGGAATGGCGCCGGGTGCTGCGCCAGGATGGCTTGCTGATGTTTTCCAATTTCGGTCCGGATACCTTGCGCGAGCTGCGCAGCGCCTTCGCCGAGGCCGACGCGGCGCCGCACGTGCTGCCTTTTGTCGACATGCACGATTTCGGCGACCAGCTGGTGGCGGCCGGGTTTTCCACCCCGGTGATGGACATGGAAGTGATCACGGTCACCTACGACACGGCGCAGGCCCTGCTGGCCGACGCCCGCGCGCTGGGCGGCAATCCGCTGGCCACGCGCGGACGCGGCCTGCTCGGACGCGCGGCCTGGCAGCGCATGCTGGCGGCGCTGGAACGGCAGCGCCGCGCCGACGGCAAACTGGGCTTGACCTTCGAGGTGATCTACGGCCACGCCTTCCGGCCGGCACCGAGGGTGACGGCCGCCGGCGAGGCGATCATCCGCTTCGAACCGCGCAAGGGGCGTTGACGACCTACGCGCTTTTCGCCACGGGCGGGCCGCGCCGGGCCGCCCGCTTGTACCCGCCATGGTACAGAACGGCCGTGAAAGCGGGGCAAACAAGGGGGAGCTGACCCGTTACGGGAGGATTTTCCCTTGATGACGTTGGGCATACTTGAGTATAATCAAGGACTAATTTTATCGGCTGTGTTGATTTCTCTTGGAAACACCAAGGAATATTCAGCGGTGCAGCAGTCGAAAGCGATAGCAAGTCAACGTTCATCAGTGTGCTTTGTTCACCTATGGCCGATGTCAGGGTTCCAGTCGGGTCCGCCGTGCCGTGAGCGCGCCGGGACGGTATGGGCCCTTTTTGTGCGATGGTTTCGGAGCGCCGGTATCCGATCAGGATGCTTCGGCGTAGAAAAATATTTTTATTTTTGGGTGGTTGGGGAAAACATGACATATGCAAAGCGACTTCAGGCCTTGATGTTCGGTCTGGCAATTTCGGCCAGCATCCCTGCGCTGGCTGCACCGGTGGAGGGACGCCCGGTTGAATACCAGCTGAACCTGCAAATGCCAGTGACGAAGATTGCGACGGAAATCAACGACCTGCACACCTGGATGATGATCGTCTGCATGGTGATCTTCGTCGCGGTGTTCGGCGTGATGTTCTATTCGGTCTTCAAGCACCGCCGTTCGCTGGGCCACAAGCCAGCCACCTTCCACGAATCGACCGCTGTCGAGATCGCCTGGACCGTCGTGCCTTTCCTGATCGTCATCGTGATGGCGCTGCCGGCGACCAAGACCGTGGTGGCGATGAAAGACACCTCCAATGCCGACATCACCATCAAGGCCACCGGCATGCAGTGGAAATGGGGCTACGATTACCTCAAGGGCGAGGGCGAAGGCATTTCCTTCCTGTCGAACCTGAAAACCCCGCGTTCGCAAGTCGGTTCGCCCGGCGTGGCGCCGACCGAAGCGCGCGGCGTCAACTACCTGATGGAAGTCGACAATGAAATCTACGTGCCGGTCAACAAGAAGATCCGCATCGTCCTGACCGCCAACGACGTCATCCACGCCTGGATGATCCCGGCCTTCGGCGTCAAGCAGGATGCGATTCCCGGTTTCGTGCGCGATACCTGGTTCAAGGCCGAGCAGATCGGTACCTACCGCGGCCAGTGCGCCGAGCTGTGCGGTAAAGAACACGCCTTCATGCCGATCGTGGTCAATGTCGTCTCCGACGCCGACTACACCAAGTGGGTCGACGGCGAGAAAAAGAAAATGGCTGCCCTGGCCGACGATCCATCGAAAGTGTGGACCATCGACGAATTGAAAGTCAAAGGCGAAAAAGTCTACGCCACCAATTGCGTGGTCTGCCACCAGGCCAACGGCAAGGGTGTTCCTGGTGCGTTCGCCGCGCTGGACGGTTCGCCCGTGGTCAATGGCCCGAAAGCGGCCCAGATCCACACTCTGCTCAACGGCCAGAAGTCGGGCAAGTTCCCGACCGAAATGCCAGCCTGGAAACAATTGTCGGATTCTGATATTGCTGCGGTGATTACCTTCACCCGCAACAACTGGTCGAACAAGGCAACGGAAAATATCGTTCAACCAGCCGAAGTCCTGGCTGCACGTAACAAGTAATCGGGAGTAAGTTATGAGCACAAGCACACTAGATCACGCACACGGCCATGACCACGATCATAGCCACGATCACCCGACGGGCCTGACCCGCTGGCTGTTCGCCACCAACCACAAGGATATCGGTACCCTGTACCTGTGGTTCTCGCTCATCATGCTGCTGTCCGGCGGCGTGCTGGCGCTGATGATCCGTACCGAACTGTTCAAGCCGGGCCTGCAATTCTTCCAGCCCGAGTTCTTCAACCAGCTGACCACGATGCACGGTCTGGTGATGGTGTTCGGCGCGATCATGCCGGCCTTCGTCGGCTACGCCAACTGGATGATCCCGCTGCAAGTGGGCGCCTCCGACATGGCCTTCGCACGGATGAACAACTTCTCGTTCTGGCTGCTGCCACCGGCGGCGATCCTGCTGGCGACCTCGTTCCTGGTGCCTGGCGGCGCGACCGCCGCCGGCTGGACCCTGTACGCTCCGCTGTCGACCCAGATGGGCCCCGGCATGGACATGGCGATTTTCGCGATGCACCTGATGGGCGCCTCGTCGATCATGGGTTCGATCAACATCATCGTCACCATCCTGAACATGCGCGCTCCCGGCATGACCCTGATGAAAATGCCGATGTTCTGCTGGACCTGGCTCATTACCGCCTACCTGCTGATCGCCGTGATGCCTGTGTTGGCTGGCGCGATCACCATGACCCTCACCGACCGTCACTTCGGCACCTCGTTCTTTAACGCTGCCGGCGGCGGCGACCCGGTCATGTACCAGCACATTTTCTGGTTCTTCGGCCACCCCGAGGTGTACATCATGATTTTGCCGGCCTTCGGTATCGTCTCGCAGATCCTGCCGGCGTTTGCCCGCAAGCCACTGTTCGGCTATGCCTCGATGGTCTACGCAACTGCTTCGATCGCGATCCTGTCGTTCATCGTCTGGGCTCACCACATGTTCACCACCGGCATGCCGGTGACCAGCCAGCTGTTCTTCATGTACGCCACCATGCTGATCGCGGTCCCGACCGGCGTGAAAGTGTTCAACTGGATCGCCACGATGTGGAAGGGTTCGATGACGTTTGAGACCCCGATGCTGTTTTCGGTCGGCTTCATCTTCGTGTTCACCATGGGTGGTTTCACCGGCCTGATCCTGGCCGTGACCCCGATCGACATCCAGTTGCAGGATACCTACTACGTCGTGGCCCACTTCCACTACGTGCTGGTGGCAGGTTCCCTGTTCGCCCTGTTCGCCGGCTTCTATTACTGGTCGCCAAAGTGGACTGGCCACATGTACAACGAATTCCGCGGCAAGATGCACTTCTGGCTGTCCTTGATCACGTTTAACATCACCTTCTTCCCGATGCACTTCCTGGGTCTGGCGGGGATGCCACGCCGTTATGCGGATTACCCGGCGCAGTTCACCGACTTCAACTCGATCGCCACCATCGGCGCCTTCGGTTTCGGCCTGTCGCAGGTGTACTTCCTGTTCTTCGTGGTCTTGCCGACCATCCGTGGCGGCGCCAAGGCGGCCGACAAGCCATGGGATGGCGCCGAAGGCCTGGAGTGGACTGTGCCGAGCCCGGCTCCGTTCCACACCTTTGAAACGCCGCCGACGGTGAAGTAATTTAAGTAAGTAAGCCATACAGCGGCGCGGGCGGCCTGCGGGAGCCCGCGCTACTGAACTTGTAAGCGAAACGCCATGTCTGATCCAAAAAAGCCGAACAACGCGAGAACGGGCCTGATTCTGGGCGCCGTGGCCTTATTTTTCTTCGCGATGGTGTTTATCAAACGCATCTGGCTGTGAGCTGACGTGGCTACTGAACAATCCGGCACGCTGAAACTCAATCGCACCATGCTCGGCAAGCTGCTGGTCGTGGCGGCGCTGATGTTCGGCTTCGGCTATGCCCTGGTTCCCGTGTACAAGCATATGTGCGAAATGCTGGGAATCAACGTACTGACCCAGGCCGATGGCACGGTGGCCTACGACAAGAATACCCAGATCGACAAGTCGCGCACGATCACGATCGAGCTCGACGGCAATTCGCAGGGTCCGTGGCGCTTCCGCCCGACCGCGCGCAGTGTCGATGTCCATCCGGGCGAACTGACCACCGTCACGTACGAGGTGGTCAATACGCAGAACCGGACCGTGCAGGCGCAAGCGATTCCGAGCTACGCGCCGCAGTCGGTGACGCCGCACTTTAAAAAGGTCGAGTGCTTCTGCTTCAAGCAGCAGACCTTGAAGGCGAATGAAGCGAAGCAGATGCCGGTGGTGTTTTACATCGATCCGGCGCTGCCGCGCGAAGTGAAGACGATTACCTTGTCGTACACGTTCTTCGAGATTGCCGGTACCCAGGCAGTAGCAGCAAAATAGGGGCCGCGATGACGGATTCGAACAAAGGCAACGAGCGAAATACAGGCAACGAGCGCAAGGCGTCGTTCGGGGCCACGATGAAAGCGGTGTTCTGGTCCTTCCTGGGCATCCGCAAACGCAGCGATTACGAAAAAGATTCGGCCAGCCTGAATCCGGTGCATGTGGTAATTGCCGGATTGATTGGGGTGATGTTGTTCATTGGCGTACTGATCGCCCTGGTGAAATTTGCCGTGTCGGGCCATTGACGACAGGGCGGCCAGGGCGCCGGATGCCCGATCAGGTTTTATAAATTAGCAATAAATTCACCGCATACAGTTTGATTTAGGAGATGAAGATGAGTTCACCACACGCCGCCGCACCGTATTATTTTGTGCCGGGCCCGTCCAAATGGCCGATGGCCGCGGGCTTGTCGCTGCTCGTCACGATGCTGGGCGCTTCGGGCTGGGTCAATGACCAGTCCTGGGGCCCGGCGGTCAATATCGCCGGCATCCTGTCGACCCTCCTGGTGCTGTACTTCTGGTTCGGCGACGCCATCGGCGAATCCGAATCGGGCCAGTACGGCAAGCGCATCGACCTGTCGTTCCGCTGGTCGATGAGCTGGTTCATCTTTTCCGAAGTCATGTTCTTCGGCGCCTTCTTCGGCGCCCTGTTCTATGCGCGCACCATTTCCACCCCGTGGCTGGGCGACCTCGATCACAAGATGATCTGGCCCGATTTCGCGGCCCAGTGGGGCGGCGCCAGCCCGGCCGGCACCATCGACAGCTTCACGACCATGGGTCCGTTCCCGATCCCGACCATCAATACCGCGCTGCTGCTGCTGTCGGGTGTGACCCTGACCATCTCGCACCACGCCCTGCGCGCCGGCCACCGTGCCGCGACCGCGTTCTGGCTGGCCGCCACCATCTTGCTGGGCGCGACCTTCATGGGCTTCCAGGTGTATGAGTACATGCACGCTTACACCGAGCTGAACCTGAAGCTGACCTCGGGCATCTACGGTTCGCTGTTCTTCATGCTGACCGGCTTCCACGGCTTCCACGTGACCCTGGGCGCGATCATGCTGTCGGTGATCCTGTACCGCGTCATGAAGGGCCACTTCACCGCCGAGAACCACTTCGGCTTCGAAGGCGCGGCCTGGTACTGGCACTTTGTCGACGTCGTCTGGCTCGGCCTGTACATCGTCGTCTACTGGCTGTAAATGACACCATGCTGCGGAGGGTGCGCCCTCCGGCAGGTGTAGAACAAGAAAAACCGGGGACAGTCCACCAAGCGGTGGCCTGTCCCTCATGCCGTTGGCTTACGAACCGTCGCCCCCGCGCAGGCGGGGGTCCAAGTTCTCCGTTCAGCCACAGGCTGCGAAGCACACTTGGGCCCCCGCCTGCGCGGGGGCGACGGTTTCGAGGTTAACGGCGGCGCAAAAAAGCCCAGGTCACGGCATGATGACCTGGGCCCGATGTTGGGTAAGACGATGCTATCCTCCACGCCCGGTGGCGTTGAGCGCCTCAGCGAATGCCGGTCGGCGCGATCCAGCCCATCTTGTAGCTGCCCAGCAGTATCAGGAACAGGGTGATCGACAAGCCCACGCGCAAGGCCAGCGCATGCACCGTGCGGTTGCTCTTGCCCTTGTCGCGCATCAGGAAGAACAGGGCCGAACCAAGGCTTCCGAGGATCAGGATGAAGGCAATGGCAACGAGGATTTTCATATTGAGCTCGAATTTTTTGAGTAAGGCATCATTGTAATGCGTATCCGCTTCCGGTTTCGGGCGATCCCCTTCGTGGCCACGGTGCTGCTGGTGGCCCTGGGCATCGTCCTGGGACGCTGGCAGGATGGCCGCGCCGCCGAAAAAATCGCCCAGCAGGAACTGCTGCGCACGCGCGCCGGCGGGGCCGCCCTGGCGCTCGGCGCCCAGGTCCTGGCGCCCGAGGCGGTCGAACTGAGCCCGGTCACGGTGACCGGCGAATTCGTGCGCGACTGGCCGCTGTTCCTGAACAACCGGCCGCAGCAGGGCAAGGTCGGCTTTTATCTGGTGATGCCGCTGCGCATTTCCGGCACCAATATGCATGTGCTGGTGGCGCGCGGCTGGCTGCCGCGCTACACGGGCGAGTTCGACCGCCTGCCCGATTTCGACACACCATCCGGCACGGTGACGGTGACCGGGCTGGCGCGCGCCAGCATGGGCCACGTCATGCAGCTCGGCACGCCGACCCCGGTGGCGCCGAAGGCGATCGTGCAAAACCTGGCGCCGGCCGACTTCGCGCAAGCGAGCGGCCTGGCCGTGCAACCGTTCTTTCTTCAACAAGGCGGCCCGGCGCCGGCCGGCGACAAGCTGGCGCGCGACTGGCCCGCTCCCTCCCTCACGGTGGCCAAGCACCAGGGGTATGCATTTCAATGGTATGCGCTCGCTGTCATGGCGCTGCTCTTTTTTGTGATTACAGGATTTCGACGTGGAACAAAAGAAAACGACTGAAGCAAATCAATGGAGCGGCCGCTGGAAACTGCTGGCCGTGGTATTCGTGTGCGCGGCGCCGATGCTGTTTTCCTACCTCACCTATTACGTGATCAAGCCGACCGGGCGCACCAATTACGGCGCCCTGATCGACCCGCAGCTGTACCCGATCCCGGCGGCGCTGGGCGCCACCACGCTCGACGGCAAGCCGGCCGCGCTCGACAACTACAAGGGCAAATGGATCATGCTGCAGGTCGGCCCGGGCGAGTGCCCGCAAGCCTGCCGCGACCAGCTGGTCGCCATGCGCCAGCTGCGCCTGATGCAGGGCAAGGAAATGGAACGCCTGGAGCGGGTCTGGCTGGTGACGGATGCCACCCCGATCGACACCATGCTGATCCGCGTGGTGGACGGCACCCACATGCTGCGCGTGCCGGCGGCGGCGGTCACCTCCTGGCTGCCTGTCGAGCCGGGCGGCAACGCGGCCGACCACATGTACCTGATCGATCCGATGGGTCACCTGATGATGCGCTTCCCCAAGCAGCCCGACCCGTCCAAGGTCAAAAAGGATATCGGCAAAGTGCTCAAAGCTTCCGCGATCGGTTAAGCGATGCAGCTCTCGTCCATGGTGCAACTCGGTCTGCAGGGCTTGCTGGCGGCCTGCCTGCCGCTGGCGATGGTCTGGATGTCGTCCGATCCCAACAAATACCGCAAGCTGGTCTGGATCACGGTGTTCGTCACGTTCGACCTGATCGTGTTCGGCGCCTTCACGCGCCTGACCGATTCGGGCCTGGGCTGCCCGGACTGGCCGGGCTGCTATGGCGCGGCCAATCCCTTCCTTGCGCATGCCGATATCTCCGCCGCCGAAACCCTGATGCCGACCGGACCGGTGACTGTGCAAAAGGCATGGATCGAAATGATCCACCGCTTCGGGGCGATGGCCATTGGCGTGCTGGTCGCGGCGTTGACGGCGACCGCCTGGATCCAGTGGCGCAAGACGCGCCGCGCCGAGTTCGCGCCGGGGCTACCGACCGTGCTGCTCGGCATGGTGCTGCTGCAGGGTGCCTTTGGCGCCTGGACCGTGACGCTCAAGCTGCAACCGGTGATCGTCACCACCCACCTGCTGCTGGGGATGGGCTTGCTTTCCATGCTGGTATGGCTGGGTGCGCGCCAGAACCGCGCCGCCGCGCTGGCCCACGGACGCTTCACCGCGCCGGCCGCCGCGCCGCCTGGCGCCGCGCCCTCCATGCTGGGCCGCCTGGCCTTGGCCGCGGCCCTGGTGCTGGCCGTGCAGATCGCCCTGGGCGGCTGGGTCAGCACCAATTACGCGACCCTGGCCTGCGCCGATTTCCCGCTTTGCAATGGGAACATCGTGCCCGAGATGGACTTCGGGCACGGCTTTACCTTGTGGCGCGCGCTGGGCAAGACCGCGGCCGGACACTACCTGCCGTTCGCGGCCTTGACCGCGATCCACTGGGTGCACCGCAACTTCGCCTTCGTCGTGCTGGCCGTGCTGGGCCTGGCGGCCTGGCGCGCGCGCGCCCATCCGGGTGTGGGCCGGCACGCGCGCGGGATCGCCATCGTGCTCGCGCTCCAGGCCACGACCGGCATCGCCACCGTCTACCTGAACTTTCCACTGACCATCGCGGTACTGCATAACGCCGGCGCGGCGCTGCTGGTGCTGATGGTGACCATGTTAAACTACAAAATCAAGTACCCCTCCGGCCCGGTACTGCAAGCTAGCCACCACCAATGACAACCCAGACCGCAACACACAAAACCGCCAACCGCGCCGCCCAGTATTGGGCGCTGACCAAACCGAGAGTCACCCAGCTGGCCGTGTTCTGCGCCGTGATCGGCATGCTGCTGGCCACGGAAGGGGTGCCCAGCTGGCGCATCCTGCTGCCGGCCACGGTCGGCATCTGGCTGCTGGCGGGCGCCGCCTTCGCCGTCAACTGCCTGGTCGAAGCCGAGATCGATGCGCGCATGGCGCGCACCGCGCGCCGCGCCACCGCCATGGGCGAACTGACCAAGACCCAGACCCTGATTTTTTCCGCCATCATCGGCGGGGCCGGCATGGCCGTGCTGTACACGATGGTCAATCCGCTGACCATGTGGCTCACCTTCGTGACCTTTGTCGGCTACGCCGTCATCTACACCATGATCCTGAAGCCGGCCACGCCGCAAAATATCGTCATCGGCGGGCTGTCCGGCGCGATGCCGCCGGCGCTGGGCTGGGCGGCGGTCGCCAACGACGTGCCGATGCAAGCCTGGCTGCTGGTGCTGATCATTTTCGTGTGGACCCCGCCGCACTTCTGGGCCCTGGCCATGTACCGGCGCGACGATTACGCGCGCTCGGGCTTGCCGATGCTGCCGGTCACGCACGGCATGAACTTTACCGGTTTCCACGTCTGGCTGTATTCGATCGCGCTGGCGGCCACCACCGTGCTGCCGTACGCGGTGCGCATGAGCGGCCACATCTATCTGGCCTCGGCGGTGGTGCTCAATGCCGTGTTCCTGTGGCATGGCTGGCAGGTGTACCGCCACTATTCCGACCAGGTGGCGCGCAAGGCGTTTACATGGTCCATCATTTACCTGTCCTTGCTGTTTGCCGCTTTGCTGCTCGACCACTACGTCAAATTATGATCAAAAAACTGTTCGCCCTGTGCGCGCTGGGCCTGCTGCTGGCCGGATGCGACAAACCGGCCGCCACTGCCCCGGCCAAGGCCCTGAGCTTCCAGAACACCGACCTGACCGGCCTCGGTTACGCGCGCGACTTCGCGCTCACCGACCACAACGGCAAGCCGCGCACCCTGGCCGACTTCAAGGGCAAGGTGGTGGTGATGTTCTTCGGCTATACCCAGTGCCCGGACGTGTGCCCGACCACCATGGCCGAAATGGCGGCGGTGATGAAGGAACTCGGTCCCAAGGCCGACCAGGTGCAGGTACTGTTCGTCACCATCGACCCCGCGCGCGACACCCAGGCGCTGCTGGCGCAGTACGTGCCGGCGTTCGATCCGCGCTTCCTCGGCCTGTATGGCGACCTTGAGGCGACCGCCAAGGTGGCCAAGGAATTCAAGGTGTACTACGCCAAGGTCGACGGCAAGAACCCGGGCAGCTATTCGATGGACCACACGGCGGCCAGCTATGTATTCGACCGCAACGGCAAGGTCCGCCTGTTCGTGCGCCATGGCAAAGGCCCGGCGCCGGTCGTGCACGACATCAAGCAATTGCTGGACTGATCCACCAATTCACCTGACGGGACCACCATGGACCAGGCACGCGGCGGCAGGAATTACGCTTACATGGGCGCCATCGCGCTGCTCACCATCGGTTGCCTGTACGTGCTGCGGCCCTTCCTGGCGGCGATCCTGTTCGCCGCCGCCATCGTCATTTCTTCCTGGCCGATCTACCTGTACGTGCTGGCGCACATGCGCGGACGGCGTACCCTGGCCGCGCTGACCCTGACCCTGACATTGACCTGCCTGGTGATTCTGCCGATCGCGCTGGTGGCCTACAACCTGGCCGACGATATCGGCCGCTTCTACGAGCAGCTCAAGGCCGCCGTGGCCACCGGCCATGTCGAGCCGCCGGCCTGGCTGCGCCAGATACCCCTGGTTGGCGAAACGGTGTACACCTATGTCGGCACCCTGGTATCGAGCCGCGAACAGATGATGGAACTGGCCCAGCGCCTGCTGGAACCGGCGCGCCACTACCTGCTGGGCGGCGGCATCGTGCTCGGCGCCGGCGTCGCGCAGATGAGCCTGGCCGCCTTCGTCAGCTTCTTTTTATACCGCGACGGCCACACCCTGCTGGTGGCCATCGGCGTGGCCATGAGCCGCATCATCGGCGAGCGCGCGCACCGCATCGCCACCACCGTCAGCCAGACCGTGCGCGGCGTCATGTACGGCTTGCTGGGAACGGCGCTGGCGCAAGCCCTGGTGGCCGCCATCGGCTTTGTGATCGCCGGGGTGCCGGGGGTGCCGCTGCTGGCCGTGGCCACGTTCGTGATGTCGCTGGTGCCGGTCGGCCCGCCCATCATCTGGGGCGGGGCGGCGATCTGGCTGTTCAACCAGGGCCAGACCGGCTGGGCCATCTTCATGGTGGTGTGGGGGCTGGTGCTCATCAGCGGGGTGGACAACGTGGTCAAGCCGATGCTGATCAGCCGCGGCAGCAGCCTGCCGTTCCTGCTGGTGTTGCTGGGCGTATTGGGCGGGGTGCTGGCCTTCGGTTTTGTTGGCCTGTTCATCGGCCCGACCCTGCTGGCGGTGGGCTACTCGCTGCTGCGCGAATGGACCGGCATCGAGCCGGCGGCCGTTAACGATGTCTGAGCTAGCGGCATCATGGCCTGTTTCCTGAAGGGGCTTCTTGGCGCCCTGTTGATGCTCGCGTTGGCGGCAGCGATCATTCCTCAGTATTCGGATTATCGTGTCCTAGCGGAAACCAGTAATTTACTAGTTCAACTTGAACCTGTGCAGCGCGCCATTGAAGCCGATGCTGTCAAACAAAAATCATTTGCAGGCATGGCAAAGCACCTTGCAAACACTGCATTCATTCCAAATAAGCTGACTGTGTTCGAGGTCACCGAGGCAGGTGTGATTATTGCCAAAGGCGGGAGGGACGGACAGATGATCATCTGTCCCCCTCATTGCTTGACGGGAAAATCACGTGGCGATGTCTCGGCGCCCCTGACCATGACGTGCCCGCCAGGTGCAAAAGCGCCCGTCCGTAGGCGGATCGCAGCGCCTCATCCCCCCGTTTGATCAGTCCTGTTCGTCCGTATCGAGCGTACGTTCGATCTGCGGGATCACCTTGATCAGCACGATGCGCGGACCGTTCATCTTCTTGACCACGATGTCGAAATGCGGGAATTCGATGCGCTGACCCTGCTTGGGAATGTCGCCCAGCTTGACCATCAACAAGCCACCGACCGATTCTACCTCATCCAGTCCCAAGGTCTCGTTATCGATATCGATGCCGAGAATCCGTTCGAGCGAGAAGATCGGCAGGCTGGCCTTGCCGATCAGGGTGCCGTCCGGCTGGCGCAGCCAATCGTTTTCGTTCAAGCGGAATTCGTCGCGGATTTCACCGACCATGGCGCCGAGCAGATTATCCAGGGTGATGAAGCCGACCGGGCGCTTGCCCTTTTCACCGATCAGCGCGAAGTGCGGCGCACCGTCGCGAAAGCGGCGGAACATTTGCTGCGCCGGGGTGCGCGCCGACATCGTTTCCACCGGACGCAGGAATTGCGTCAGATCCTTGATCGGACGCCCCGCCTGCTGGGCGAAAAACAAATCCTTCAGGTGGATCACGCCGAGCACGTCTTCGCCATTGGCATCGAAGTAGGGATAGCGGCTGAAGCGGTTCCTCACCACGGTCTGCAAATTGTCTTCCAGCGATTTGCTGGCGTGCAGGGCGATGACTTCATTGATCGGACGCATCAGGTCGGCCACCGACAACTGGCTGAAGTCGAGCGACTGGGCCAGGATGTGGCGCTCGTCGCGCGTGAATTTCTCGCCGGGCTGGCTGGTGCGCAGGATCAGCTTGAGTTCATCGGTCGAATAGTGCGCGTCGTGCCCGCCCGGACCGGACAAGCCCGCCAGGCGCAGCACCAGGTTGGCGCTGCCGTTGAGCAGGTAAATGGCCGGGTACATCGACCAGTAGAAAATGTACAGGGCCGGCGCGGTCCACAGGCCGACCACTTCCGGATTGCGGATCGCGAGCGACTTCGGCGCCAGCTCACCGACCACGATGTGCAGGAAGGAAATCACGCTGAAGGCGATCATGAACGAGACCGTGTGGATGATCTTGGCCGACGTGACGCCCACCAGGCCGAACACCGGTTCGAGCAGGCTGGCGAAGGCCGGCTCGCCTACCCAGCCCAGGCCCAGCGAGGCCAAGGTGATGCCCAGCTGGCAGGCCGACAGGTAGGCGTCGAGCTGGCCGTGGACCTTGCCCAGCAGGCGCCCGCGCAAGCCCTGGCTTTTGGCGATCGCGCGCACGCGGGTTTTTCGGAGGGTGACGATGCCGAATTCGGCTGCCACGAAAAAGCCATTGAGCGCGACCAGGAACAGGGCGAGCACGACCAGTAAGGCATTTTGCATAAGGAGTTCGGTTAGTTTTTCGCTTGGCCACAGGGGACCGGGATGGACATTGTACCGTTCATGGCGTGCTGAACACACCCTGATGCACGGAGGAAAGGATCGCTTCGACCGCGGGGTGCTTGATTTTACGCTCGTTGGAGATGGCATAGACGTGCTCGCGCACTTGCGGCACGTGGCCCGCCAGCACCGCGCCGAACTGGTCGGCCAGGTCGGTGGCCAGTGCCGCCGGCGCGAAAAACAGGCCGGCGCCGCGCCGTCCGAAGGTGTTGAGCAGGGCGTTGTCCTCGAATTCGCCGACCACGTCGGGCCGCACATTGTGTAGCTCGAACCATTCGTCGATGCGCCCGCGCAGGGCGTTGTTGCGGGTCGGCAGCAGGAAAGGCGCGCCGTTCAGCTTGTCGGGAAAACCTTGCGCGTAAGCCCCGGCCAGGGCCGGCGTGCCGACCACGATGGTGTCGCTTTCGAACAGCATGTGGCTGAACACGCGCAAGGTGGTGCCGGAACGCACCGGACGGTCGGTCAGCACCACGTCCAGCTTGTGCAGGGCCAGATCGGCCAGCAAGGCTTCGAACTGGTCTTCGTAGCATACCAGGCGCACCGGCGTGGCCAGGTGCAAGGTGGCTTCCAGCAGGCGGAAGGCGGTCAGCTTGGGCAAGGAGTCGGAAATGCCGACCGTGAGCCGGGTGCGCCCGCTGTCAGCCTCGCCCAGCGCTTCCTGCAATTGCTCGCCCAGCAGGAAGATCTGGTCGGCGTAGGCCAAGGCCAGGCGCCCGGCTTCGGTCAGCTGCAAGCCGCGCCCCTGCTGCATGAACAGGGATTTGCCGATCGCTTGTTCGAGCTGGCTGATCTGGGTGCTGATGGTCTGGATCGCCAGTCCCAGACGCTCGGCGGCGCGCGTGACGCCGCCTTCCTTGGCCACCACCCAGAAGTAATACAGGTGGCGAAAATTCATTCCAGTATTTTTCATGCTTCGGTTTTTCAGAAGTAATCCTCAGATTATCTCCTATTTTTAAATTCGGTGCAGGGGGCTACACTGCATGCATCAACAATAACAAGTGAGGGAAATCAAACCATGAAGCATTTTAGAATTTCATTTTTAGTCACCTTGGTCTGCCTTGCGGTGGCCGGATGGTGGGGCTATCAGCACCATGGCGTGAGCGGCATGTTCACGGCCCTGGGCGTGGCGGCGATCCTGGGCATCATGGAAGTGTCGCTATCGTTCGATAACGCGGTCGTGAACGCCTCGGTGCTCAAGACCTGGGACGATTACTGGCAAAAGCTGTTCCTGGGCGTGGGTATCATCATCGCCGTGTTCGGTATGCGCTTGCTGTTTCCGCTGGTCATCGTGGCGCAAGCTGCCGACCTGGGCATCATGGAAGTGTGGAACCTGGCTTTGTCGGATCCTAAGGCGTACTCGGCACACCTGACGGCCCACCATGCGGAAGTGGCGGCCTTCGGCGGCATGTTCCTGCTGCTGGTGTTCCTGAACTTCCTGCTGGACGATGAAAAAGAGACCCACTGGCTCGGCCGCATCGAAGAAAAGCTCGGCGCACTTGGCAAGGTCGGTTCGATCTCGGTGATGATTGCCCTCGGTACCCTGATGGCCAGCATGGGTCTGGTAGCCGAAGCACAAAAGATGGTCGTGCTGATGGCCGGCCTGTGGGGTATCTTGATTTATGTGGGTGTGGACACGATCAGCAGCCTGCTGGAAAGCGAAGAGGAAGGCAGCAATGTCGGCGACATGGTCAAGCGCGGTGGCGTCGGTGGTTTCCTGTACCTGGAAGTGCTCGATGCATCGTTCTCCTTCGACGGCGTGATCGGCGCGTTTGCGATCACCACCGACGTCGTGATCATCATGCTGGGCCTGGCTATCGGCGCGATGTTCGTGCGTTCGATGACGGTATTCCTGGTAAAGAAGGGCACGCTCGACGAATTCGTCTACCTGGAGCACGGCGCGCACTATGCGATCGGTATCCTGGCGCTGATCATGCTGGCCAGCATGAAGTTCCATATACCTGAAATCTTTACCGGCCTCGTAGGCGTGGCCTTCATCGCTGCCTCGCTGTGGTCGTCGGTGCGTCACAAGAAAGAGCAGCTGGTGCTTGCGTAATAAGCGCTGCTTAATACAAACGCGGCAGACTGAAGAACACCAGTGTGCCGCGTGATTCCCCCCGGTGTTCATTACTTTATTTTTACTAACTTTTGGAGAATCACCATGCCAGTCAGCTTGCAAAAAGGCGGTAACGTCAACCTGAGTAAAGAAGCACCCGGCCTGACCAAGATGATCGTCGGCCTCGGCTGGGATACCCGCGCCACCGACGGCAGCGCGTTCGACCTGGACGGCGCGGTCTTCCTGCTTAACGCCAGCGGCAAGGTCCGTTCCGACGCCGACTTCATCTTCTACAACAACCTGAAATCGGCCGATGGCTCGATCACCCACTCGGGCGACAACACCACTGGTGCCGGCGACGGCGACGATGAAAGCGTCACCATCGACCTGGCCAGCGTGCCGGCCGATATCGACAAGGTGGTGCTGGCCGTGACGATTCACGATGCCGAGACACGCCGCCAGAATTTCGGTATGGTGTCGAAAGCCTTCGTTCGCTGCATCAACGCCGCCGGCAATGCCGAAATCGCCCGCTACGACCTGTCGGAAGATGGTTCGACCGAAGCGGCCATGGTCTTCGGCGAAGTCTACCGCGCCGGCGCCGACTGGAAATTCCGCGCCATCGGCCAGGGCTTCCAGGGCGGCCTGGGCCCCCTGGCCAAGAGCTACGGCGTCAACGTTTAACGTGATCCACGGCCCGCTTCGCGGCGGGCCGTCACCAAGGAGCAAGCATGGCAGTGTTTACAGTCACAGGCGATATCGACCCTTTCCTGCACGTTTCCATGACGCGCGGCGACACGATTTACTGCGAATCGGGCGCCATGGTCATGATGGAGTCCGCGCTTGACCTCAAGGGCAAGATGCAGGGCGGCATAGGCAGCGCGCTGATGCGGCGCTTCGCCAACGGCGAATCGTTCTTCCAGCAGCATATCGAAGCGGTGCGCGGCGATGGCGATTGCCTGCTCTCGCCGACCCTGCCGGGCGCGATGCAGATCATCGAGTGCGGCCAGCGCCAGTACATGCTCAGCGACGGCGCCTTCGTCGCCGCCAGCGCCAAGGTCGAGCTCAAGGTGCGCACCCAAAGCCTCGGCAATGCGCTGTTCGCCGACAGCGGCGGCTTTTTCGTCACCGAGACCAGCGGTAGCGGCCAGGTGGTCGTGTCCGGCTTCGGTTCGATGAACGAGCTGGTGGTCGAGCAGGGCAAGGACATCACGATCGACAATTCGCACGTGGTCGCCTGGGATAGTACCCTGCACTACACGCCGTCCATCACGACCGGCACCAGCGGCGGCTTTTTAGGCAACCTGATCAACAGCCAGACCAGCGGGGAGGGCATCGTGCTACGCTTCTCCGGCAATGGCAAAGTGTATATTTGTTCGCGCAACCGTGCCTCGTTCCAAGCCTGGGCGGCCGGCAACGCGCGTTAAAACCAAGGAGTCCTACCATGTCAGTCAATCTGCAAAAAGGCCAGAAAATTTCTCTGGATAAAGAAGCCGGCAGCACCCTGACCCGTATCACCATGGGCCTGGGGTGGGATGCCATCAAGACCAAGGGCTTGTTCGGCTTCGGCGGCAAGACCCAGGCGGTCGACCTGGATGCGTCCTGCCTGCTGTTCGACGAGAGCAACCGCGCGGTTGACGCGGTCTGGTTCCGCCAGCTCAAGAGCAAGGATGGCAGCATCGTGCACACGGGCGACAACCGCACCGGTGCGGGCGACGGCGACGACGAGCAGATCCTGGTCGACCTGAGCCAGGTGCCGGCCAACGTCAAGTCGCTGGTGTTTACCGTGAACAGCTTCACGGGCCAGAACTTTTCGCAGGTCGAGAATGCCTACTGCCGCATCATCAACGGGTCCAACGACAAGGAAGTGGCGCGCTTCGATCTGTCGGTGCAGGGCGAGCACACGGCCCAGATCATGGCCAAGCTGTACCGTCACAACGGCGAGTGGAAGATGCACGCGATCGGTGAAAACGGCAGCGGCCGCACTTTCGACGAACTGATGCCGAAGATCACTCCGCATCTGTAAGTGCCGGCGCCTTGCGCCGCGAACGCCCCGCACCCCGGCCCCTGTCCATGCGATACGGGTTTTTGGCGCGGGGCGTTTTTTTTCGCGCATGGCGCCACTGCGCCCTGCTAGAATCGCGCTCAGCACAGCAAGCGGGGCCCAGCCCGCGATGCGGCACTTTTCATGGCAAAGCGTTGTATGACCGTTGAACTTCCCCGCGCCGCCGCGCTGCCGGCCGCGCCGCCGGCCGGCAGCGGCGCGGCCATCACGCCGCGCTGCCTGTCGATCGACCTCGAAGTGGGCGTGCACGATGGCCTCATCCATCAGTTCGCCGCCGTGCGCGGCGACAGCGGCGCCGCCTTCGTCTTCAAGCAGGGTGACTTGGACGCGGCGCTGGCGCGGCTCGACGATTTCGCGGACCCGGTCGCCTTCCTGCTCGGACACAAGCTGATCGACTTCGATGCGCCCCGCCTGGCTGCTGTGGCACCGCAACTGCGCCTGCTCAAGCTGCCGATGGTCGATACCCTGCGCCTGAACCCGCTCGCATTTCCGCGCCACCCGTATCATCATCTGGTCAAGCATTACAAGGAAGGCCAGTTGCAGCGCGGCAGCCTGAACGACCCCGAAGCCGACGCCCGCCTGACCCTGCGCCTGTTCGCCGACCAGCTGGCCGCCCTGCGCGAGATGCACGACAGCGCCCCCGGGCTGCTGCTGGCCTGGCACTGGCTCACCAGCAGCGCCGATACCCTGTCCGGCCTCAATTCCCTGTTCATGATGGTGCGGCGCGGCGCACGCCCGAGCGACGCCGACGCCATCGGCGCCATCCTCAAGCGCCTCGACGGACAGGCCTGCCTGGTGCAGGCGCGCGCCATCGCCGCCGACGCCGCCAACCTGGGCTGGGCGTTGGCGTATGCGCTGGCCTGGCTGTCGGTCGCGGGCGGCAATTCGGTCATGCCGCCCTGGGTGCGCCACCAGTTCCCGCAAGCGGCGCAACTGGTGCGGCGCCTGCGCGATAGCCCCTGCGAGGATCCGGCCTGCGCCTGGTGCGGCGAGCGCCATGACCCGCGCAAGGAACTCAAACGCTGGTTCGGCTTCGATGCCTTCCGCCCCGAACAGTGCGACAGCAAGGGCCGCCCCTTGCAGGAAACGATTGTCGAGGCGGCCATGCGCGGACGCCATGTGCTCGGCATCCTGCCGACCGGCACCGGCAAATCGCTGTGCTACCAGATTCCGGCGCTGTCGCGCTACGACAAGAGCGGCGCGCTGACCGTGGTCATCTCGCCGCTGGTGGCGCTGATGGCCGACCAGGTGGCCGGGCTGGAAGCGCGCGGCATCAGCTGCGCCGTGGCGATCAACGGTCTGCTGTCGATCCCGGAGCGGGCCGCCGCGCTGGACCGGGTGCGCCTGGGCGACGCCGGCATCGTCATCGTTTCGCCCGAGCAGCTGCGCAGCCGCGCGCTGCGGCGCGTGCTCGAACAGCGCGAGATCGGCGCCTGGGTGCTTGACGAAGCGCACTGCATCTCGAAATGGGGCCACGATTTCCGTCCCGATTACCGCTATGTGGGCCGCTTCATCCGCGAGCGCGCCGGCGGCGCCGCCATTGCACCGGTGCTGTGCCTGACCGCCACCGCCAAGCCGGACGTGGTGGCCGACATGCTGGCCCATTTTCGCCACAAGGTCGGCATCGAACTATTGGCCTGCGACGGCGGCGCCAGCCGCGACAACCTCGATTTTTCCGTGCTGCCGACCACACCCGCCGAAAAATTCGCCCACATCTACCAGACCCTCGAAGCGCAGCTGCCGGCCGATGCGCCGGGCGGCGCCATCGTTTACTGCGCGACCAAAAAAAACAGACCGAGGAAGTGTCGGCCTTCCTGCGCAGGAAAGGCGTGAACGCGGGCCATTTCCATGCCGGCTTGCGCGGCCAGGTCAAGAAAGACATGCAGCACGCCTTCATCAGCGGCGCCATGAAGGTGATCGCCGCCACCAATGCCTTCGGCATGGGCATCGACAAGCCGGATGTGCGCCTGGTGATCCACGCCGACATTCCCGGCTCGCTCGAAAACTACCTGCAGGAAGCCGGACGGGCGGGGCGCGACCGGGCCCAGGCCCTGTGCGTGCTGCTCTACACGGCGGAAGACGTGGAGCGCCAGTTCGGCATGTCGGCCCGTTCGCGCCTGTCGCAGCAGGACATCCAGACCGTTCTGCGCGCGATCAAGCGCCTGGAGCGCAAGAAGCATGGCGACGGCGACATCATCGCCACCGCCGGCGAAATCCTGAGCGAGGATATCGACGGCGCCTTCGAGCGCGACTCGGCCACCGACGACACCCGCGTGCGCACCGCCATCGCCTGGCTGGAAGAAGCGCGCCTGCTCACGCGCGAAGAAAACCAGGTGCAGATCTTTCCATCGTCGCTGCGCGTGGCCTCGGTCGAGGAAGCCGAGGCCAGGCTGGCCGCCAGCGCGCTGTTCGGGCAGCACCGCGATGCGCTGCTCAACCTGGTGCGCACCCTGATCGCGGCCGACGCCGACGAGGGCGTGTCCACCGACGACTTGATGAACGCCTCGGGCCTGTCGGCCGAGAAGGTGCGCGCCGCCCTGTACGACCTGGAGAAATGCGGCATCGCCAGCAACGACACGGCCCTTACCGCCTTCGTGCACGTGGCGGTGGAGCGCTCCTCGAAACGTTTGCTGGAACAGGCCAGCGCGCTCGAAGTGGCGCTGCTGGCCGACCTGCGCGAGCATGCGCCCGACCTGGCCAAGGGCGACGCTTCGGTGCTGCACCTGCGCCACGCCAGCCAGCGCCTGAAGGATGCCGGCCTGGCCGACGCCGTGCCCGAAAAAATCCTGCGCATCGTGCGCAGCCTGGCCAATGACGGCCATGGCGAGGACAGCGCCGGCAGCGTCAGCGTGCGCCAGCTCGACGCCGAGAGCCTGCAATTGACCTTGCAGCGCAACTGGAACGATATCGCGACCACCGCCGCGCTGCGGCGCGCTGCCGCCGCCACCTTGCTCGAGCACCTGATCGCGGTCTTGCCGGACGATGCGCGCGGCAACGACCAGCTGGCCGACACCTCGCTCGGCAAGCTGCTGGCCGCGCTCGGCAAGGATTTGCTGCTGGCGGAGCGCTTCAAGGCCTCGGGCCGGCTGGTCGACCGTGGCCTGCTGTGGCTGCACGAGCAGGGCGTGATCCGCCTTAACAAGGGGCTGGCGGTGTTCCGCCCGGCCATGACGATCCGCCTGGCGCAGGAAAAGCGCGGCTTTTACAAGGCCGACTTCGCGCCGCTGCAACTGCATTACGACGAACAGGTGGTACAGATCCACGTCATGGATGAATACGTGCGGCGCGGCCTGCAAAAGATGGCAGATGCACTGCAACTGGCCATGGATTATTTCAGCATGGAGCGCGAGCAGTTCATCGGCCGCTGGCTGGGCGAGCGCGACAAGGAACTGGCGCGCCAGACCACGCCGGCCTCGTGGCGCGCGATCGTCGAGAGCCTCGACAACACGGCCCAGCAACGCATCGTGGCCGACGACCGCGAACGCACCAACGTGCTCACCCTGGCCGGGCCGGGATCGGGCAAGACGCGCGTGCTGGTGCACCGCATCGCCTATCTGGTGCGGGTGCGGCGCGAAAACCCGCGCGCCATCCTGGTGCTCACCTATAACCGCCACGCCGCCGTCGAAATCCGCCAGCGCCTGGCCAGGCTGATCGGCGCCGACGCCAACGGCGTCATCGTGCTGACCTGCCACGCCCTGGCCATGCGCCTGGCCGGGATCAGCTTCGAGAAGCGGATCGGCGCCGACGATGAGCTGTTCAGGACCATCATCCCGCAGGCGCTGGCCTTGCTGGACGGGAGCGGCCTGGCGCCGCAGGAAGCGGACGAGCAGCGCGACCGCCTGCTCGGTGCCTTCCGCTGGATACTGGTGGACGAATACCAGGATATCGGGCCGGACCAGTACGCGCTCATTTCGGCGCTGGCGGGCCGCAACAGCGCCGATGAAGACGCAAAACTGAGCCTGTTCGCGGTCGGCGACGACGACCAGAACATCTATTCCTTCAACGGCGCCTCGGTCGATTTCATCCGCCGCTTCGAGCACGATTACAGCGCCAGGCCGGCCTACCTGACCGAGAATTACCGTTCGACCCGGCATATCATCGATTGCGCCAACCAGCTGATCGCGCCGGCGCGCGCGCGCATGAAAAGCGCGCACCCGATCAGCATCGACTGCGCGCGCGGCCAGGCCGATGCCGGCGGCGCGTGGCAGCAGCGCGACCCGGTCGGCCAGGGCCGGGTGCAGATCATCGACGCCGGCGCCGACGATGTGAGCCAAGCGCTGGCCGTGATGGCCGAACTGCAGCGCCTGGCCGCGCTGGACCCGGCGTGGGACTGGGCCGGCGTGGCCATCATCGCGCGCGAGTGGAAAACCTTGGAGCCCTTGCGCACGTACTGCATGCTCAACGCGATCCCGGTGCAGCTGGCTAACGAAGACATGGTGCAGTTCTGGCGCCTGCGCGAAACCCAGGCGCTGGTGCGCTGGCTGCAAGGGCGCGCCGCGGCGCTGGTCGACAGCGCGGCGATCGAGGCCTGGCTGGCCACCCGGCCGCAGAATGCCTGGCTGGCGCTGTTGCGCCAGGCGGTCCAGGAGTACGCGCTGGACACGGGAGGGGCGCAGCTGCCGGTGGACCATTGCATCGAATGGCTGGTCGACTGGGGCCGCGAAGCGCGCCGCCGCCAGAGCGCATTGCTGCTGTCGACCGCGCACAAGTCCAAAGGGCTCGAGTTCGACCACGTCGCCGTGCTTGATGGCCACTGGGACGCCTGCGGTCCGAACGACGATGCCGACGCGCCGCGCCGGCTGTATTACGTGGCCATGACGCGCGCACGCGCCACCTTGACCCTGGCGCGTTTTTCGCCGTCGCGCGTGCGCCGCGCCAGCCTGGCGGACGAGTTGGGGGAGGCCTCTTGGCTGCTGCGGCGCGCGCCCGTGGCGCCGGCGGCGCCGCCACCCGCCATGCGGCGCCGCTACCTGCAGCTTGGGATGCAGGATGTCGATATCGGCTTCGCGGGGCGGATGGCGCAGGACGACCCGGTGCACCGCGCCATCGCCGCGTTGCGCATCGGTGAGCCGCTCGCACTACGTGAAGGCAAAACCAGATGGGAACTGGCCACGCCGGGCGGCGTGCTGGTGGGGCAATTGGTCAAGTCGTTCACGCCGCCGCCCGGGATGCGCTGCGTGGCGGGGCGGGTGGCGGCCATCGTGGAGCGGCGCGCGGGCGATGGCGCCGCCGAGTACCAGCGCCTGTGCCGCTGCGCGACGTGGGAGCTGGTGCTGCCCGAGCTGGTGTTCGAGCCGGCCTAGCCTCAGTGCCCGCTTTTCTGCACCAGCGCGCTGCCCACCCCGTGGCGCTTGCCTTCGCTGACCGCCGTCACGCTGCCGTCGGCATTGAAAACGATGGCATTGGCCGCGCCGATTTCTTCCGGCTTTGTGTGCCATTTGTAGCCGAGTTTTTCCAGTGCCAGCGCCTGGGCGCTGCCGGCAAAACCGGGCTCGCTGTCGGTCACGGCATCGTTGCGCTGGCTCAGGCGCGGAGCATTGATAGCCTGGTCCATCGGCATGCCGAAGTCGACGTGATTGACGATGGTTTGCAGCACCGTGGTGATGATGGTGGCGCCGCCCGGGCTGCCGACGGTAAACGCCGGCTTGCCGTTGCGTAGCGCAATGGTCGGCGCCATGCTGCTGCGCGGGCGCTTGCCCGCTTCCGGCACGTTCGGGTGCGGGCCGCTGAAATCGAAATCCGTCAATTCATTATTGAGCAAGAAGCCGTAGCCCGGCACCACGATGCCGCTGCCGCCCCAGGATTCGATGGTGAAGGTGTAGGCCACCACATTGCCTTCCTTGTCAGATACGGCCAGGTGGGTGGTGTGGGCGCTGTCGGCCAGCAGGCGCGCGGCCTGCGGACGCTGCGGCACGCTGGGGTCGTTCTGGAAGGGATACGGATCGCCCGCCAGCGCCTTGGCGCCTGCGCGCTCGGCATTCATCTGGGCGCGCCGGCGCGCCGCGTAATCCTTGCTGAGCAGGCCGGCCACCGGCGCGTCGACGTATTCGGGATCGGCCAGGTAGGCGTTGCGGTCGGCAAAGGCCAGGCGGCTCGCTTCCAGGTAAAGATGCTCGGCGCTGGCGCGCGGCAGGGCCTTGAGGTTGTAGCTTTCGAGCAGGTTGAGCGCTTCGCCGATGGCGATGCCGCCGCTGCTCGGCAGGGGCATGCCGTACAGTTCGTAGCCGCGGTAGGTGGTTTTCACCGGCGGGCGGATGCGCGCTTCGTAGTTGGCCAGGTCGGCCAGGGTCATGGTGCCGGCGCGCACGCGCACCCCGGCCGCTACCGGCGGCTTGAGCACCGTATCGACGATGGCGCGCGCGATCGGCCCCTGGTAAAAGGCTTTCTGGCCCTGGGCGCCGATCTCGCGGTAAGCCTTGGCCAGGCCGGGGTTCTTCAGCAAGGCGCCGACCGGCAGGGGCTTGCCGTCTTTCAGGTAGAGGGCGCTGCTGCTGCCAAACAGCGCAAATTTTTTCTGGTTCTCGGCGCTCATGCGGTGGAAGTTCTCGCTCACCGCGAAGCCCTTGGTGGCCACGCCGATGGCCGGCGCGAGTACCTGCTTGAACGACATGGTGCCGTAGCGGCTCAGCGCTTCATGCCAGCCGCGCACGGTGCCGGGCACGCCGACCGAGGCGCCGCTGGCGAGCGTGGCCTCGAAGTCGCTATCCTTGCCGTTTTCCTGGAATATGGTGGGGGTGATGCTGGCCGGCGCCGTTTCGCGGTGATCGACCGTGATCACGCGCTTGTCCTTGGCCAGGTAAATTACCATGAAACCGCCGCCGCCGATGCCGCAGCTGTAGGGATCGGTCACGCCCAGGGTGGCGGCGGCGGCGACGGCGGCGTCGATCGCATTGCCGCCCTTGTCTAGAATGGCCATGGCCGCTTGCGACGCCTGTTCACTGATGGTGGCGACCGCGCCGCCGGTGCCGCTTGCCACCGGGGTCCTGGCATGGGCCAGGGGAATGATCAGGATGAGGGAACAGGCGAGGGCGAGGCGGCGGGCGGCGTGGGTCATGTGGTCTGGTCGTCTTGGCGGCTTAGTGGCTTGGTGGTGAAGGCTGGCCGATGTTCAGGATGACCGGCTGGGCCTCGGGAGGCGGCGCCTTGCTGGGGCGCGGAGGCGGCGGGTCGATGGCCAGCGCGATGTTCAACTCGGGCCGCTGTAGCGATGCGTAGGCCGGCGCGGCTGGCTCCAGGGTGAACGGCTCGACCGCGGTAGGGTAAATCAAGGTGAAATAATAGACGATCTTGCCGGCGCTGATGCA
This sequence comes from Massilia antarctica, assembly GCF_015689335.1. Lineage (GTDB taxonomy): Bacteria > Pseudomonadota > Gammaproteobacteria > Burkholderiales > Burkholderiaceae_D > Telluria_A > Telluria_A antarctica. The sequence continues at coordinate 3,061,681 of NZ_CP065053.1, forward strand.
CACCACGTCGGGTGGGCAGCGGCTGTCTTCGACGCGCTCGTAGCGCAGGGTGGCATCCGGCGCCACCAGGGTGCTGTGTTGCGGCAACAAGGCAACCGTGCCGTTTTGTTTGGGACGCATCAACTCTTCCTTCACTGGCGCGGCGCTGCAACTGGTAAACACCCCGGCGGCGGCGAACGCGAAAATCAACTTGTTCATGATGGCTCCTCAGTAGTGGAAAGCCGATCATAGATCATATCAATTTCGCCACTGTGTGGCCGCGCAATTGGCGAGCTGCGGCGCCGCGTGCCCATCGGCAAGGCTGGAGCCGGCCATGCCGGCTCCAGGTATGGCGCTCAGGCCACGCTATCCTGCAGGCGCCGACGGGTGCGGCGGGTCAGGCCGATCACGGCCAGGCCGAGCGCCAGCATGGCGTAGGTTCCCGGTTCCGGCACGGCCGCGGTGTAGACGGTCAGGGTCGGGTTGAGCACGCTCAAGCCAGAGCGCGAATCCTGGCGGTGGACGACGCCGTCGGGCGTGGTCCAGACCGCCGGGGCGGCGAACAAGGTCATGCTGCTGTTCAAGGAGAGGGTCATCACGTCCCTGAGCGTCAGGTTGGCGGCGCTGAACACGAAGGAATCGTTGCCATTGAGCTTGTTGACACTGCGGTTGCCCTGGCTGCTCCAGTCGTCCGCGCCGCTGGCGAACAGGCTGACCGAGCCGCGATTGGTGGCCGTCCCGGCGCCAGCCAGGCCGCCCGGCGCCACGGCAGGGTCGAGGGTGCCGGCGAAGGTGGCCGAGAAGGAATAGCCGGTGACCTGGTAGCCGGCACGCACCGCAAATGTCATGTCGGCGGAATAAGCGTCGCCGGCGGCATCGCTGGTGCTGAGGGCCATGCTGCTGGCAAAATCGCTGAAGCGGATCGTGGTCGCGCCGGCCACGTCGGACACGAGCACGTCGGCCAGCGCCGAATCGGGATTGGTGAAAGTGAAGCCGGTCGCTTCGATGACGGTCGGCGCAGCCGATGCCGTGGCGGACGCAAAAGCCAGCGCCACGGCGCCCATCTGCAATGTAAACAAGTTCATCGGTTCCATTTCTTTTTCAGTGTCACATCGACGAACGCCGCAACGGCGCTCCTGGGTAGCCATCATAGTCGAGGGCCAGCCGGGCATCAAAGCATAACATTGTAAGAAAGGTATTGGGCGCGGCAGCGCGCTCGATTGCCACGCAAGGCCGCCAGCCGGGGACGCGGCGGCTCGCGGCTTTACGCGTCGAGGCTGTCCTGCAGGCGCTTGCGGGTGCCGCGCGTGAAGACGATGACGGCCACGCCGGCGGCGAGCATCACATAGGTTTCCGGTTCCGGGACCGATTGCGAGGCCACGCTCGGACGCGCGCCGGTGGCGCTGAAACCGCTTCCTGCTTGCTTGGCATAGCTGGCGCGCACGTCCGCAAAGCCGTGGCGCGCGCCGGAGCCGCCCCACGCCGGCACAGTGCCGTTGGCGTAGGCGCCGATGGCGCCGCTCAGGTCGATTTCGGCGGGGAGCGCCGCCTCGCCAGGGCGCAAGTGCATGGCGCGGGTGACATCGCCCAGGCTGAACGCGCCGGCGCCGCGGTTGTCGGCCAGTTCGATGCCGGCGTGCTGGGCATACCGTTTGCTCAAATTGCTCAGGGCCGGGGACTCGATCAGGGCCGGTGCGGCGCCGGCCAGGCCGGGCGCCAGTACCAGGGCGGCCAGGCTTCGCGTCCATGTGAAATGTTTCATTTGCAGACTACCTATTCATATTTGGCTGTGAAAAAGGCTGTATCGGCGCGCGTGGCGGCTCGGGAGCCCATGTTATTGCCGCGCTCAGACACCGGCACGGTATGCATGATACGTCAAAGTCGGATTATAAATATGTAATCAAGTGTATTGACTTGTACAAGCTTGACGATCTGTACCGACGAAAAAAATGCCGCCTAGTCTACACCAGGCGGCATCGGCGCGGGGGCGCCAGGCGTGCGCGGGCTCAAATATAAGCCGACAGCGCACCTTTCATTTTCTTCAAGGCAGCACTTTCGATCTGGCGGATGCGCTCGGCGGAGACGCCGAATTCGTCCGCCAGCGCGTGCAGGGTGGCGCCGGAACCGTCGTCGTTGGCCAGCCAGCGCGCTTCGACGATGCGGCGCGAACGGGCGTCGAGCTTGCCCAGCGCCGTTTCCAGCCCTTCCGACTGCAGGCGCGTGACCTGTTCGGCTTCGAGCACCTTGGTCGGCTCGGACAGGTCCGAGGACAGGTAGGCGATCGGCGAGAACTTGTCGTCTTCGTCGTCGGTCGGCGCTTCGAGGGCGATGTCGCGGCCCGACAGGCGCGTTTCCATTTCGATCACTTCTTCGCGCTTGACGTCGAGCAGCTTGGCCAGCGCATCGATCTGGGTCGGGGTCATGGCGTCCAGGCCCTGCTTGTTGCTGCGCAGGTTGAAGAACAGCTTGCGCTGGGCTTTGGTCGTGGCGACCTTGACCAGGCGCCAGTTCTTCAGGATGTACTCATGCATTTCGGCCTTGATCCAGTGCATGGCGTACGACACCAGGCGCACGCCCTGGTCCGGATCGAAACGCTTGACCGCCTTCATCAGGCCGATATTGCCTTCTTGAATCAAATCGGCGTGGGGCAAGCCATAACCGAGGTAGCCGCGCGCGATCGAGACCACCAGGCGCAGGTGCGACAGCACCAGCTCCTGCGCGGCGGCGAGATCGTTATTCTTTTGCAGGCGCTGGGCCAGGGAAATCTCTTCCTCGTGGGTCAGCATCGGCAGGCGGTTGACCGCCGAGATATAGGCATCGATATTGCCCAGATTGCCGGTGAAACCGAGTCCTAAAGCACGATTGCCGGTCGGAACCAATGCGGATTGTGCGGACAACGTCATCATGTATTTCCTCGTAGAGTGTCTGTGCTGATCATCGAATGCCCGGGCCGGATGCGGGTCCGGGGCGACTGTTGCGGTCTGATGCCAGCGGTGGCTTCGGGGATTCCCCGCCATGCAAGACCCTATATTAGCACTCTCTCGCATCGAGTGCCAATGCCGAGAATATATGGCGGCGATAGCGAAATGATATTACTTAGAGGCAAGCATAAATTCGCAGGTTTCACTCTAGTGGAGGCTTCAATTCGGCCCTTGATACAGATCAAGTCTGCTGTGCGTCGGATTACCATGCGTTTGTTCCAGCGCAGTATGGGAGCCCGGTCGTAGTGTCGCCTCCCCGGCTGGCGCCGTCTGTGCGTTTCCACACGCTCTGCGCGCGCCGCCATTTGAAGCAAGGAATGCATAAAACACAATGCCCGCTTGATACCATCCTCACCCCCTATTTTCGACATACAGCATGCATCTCATCATCATGTTCGACGCTGACGACAATGACAACTATCTGTACGGCGGGGTGCGCGTGCGGTGCCTGCTGCCGCCGCACACGCCTGAGGCAGCGCAAAGGCGGCGCAGGGGCGCTCGCTACAATGCGCCATGCCTACCCCTCACGACCTCGGATACCGCTCGCTGTTCGCCCACCCTGAACTGGTGCGCGAACTGATCGCGGATTTTACGTCCTTCACCTTGTTCGATGACGTTGCGCTATCGGCCTTCGAGCGGGTCAACCCCGCGTATGTGAGCGATCATTTGTCGGCGCGCCAGGACGATATCGTCTGGCGCGTGCGGCTGGGCGACGAGTTCCTTTACGTATACATCCTCCTGGAATGCCAGTCCGGCGTGGACCGCTGGATGGCCTTGCGCATGCAGACCTACATCGGCTTGCTGTTCCAGGACCTGATCAAGGGTCACGAATTGTCCCCTGGCCTGCTGTTGCCGCCGGTGCTGCCGCTGGTGTTCTACAACGGCGTGCCGCGCTGGAGCGCCAGCATGGACTTGTCCGGCCTCCTCATGCAAGCGCCAGACGAGCTGGCGGCCTTGCAGCCATCCCAGCGCTACGTGCTGATCGACCAGCAGCGCCTCGACAAGACGGCGCTGGAAGCGAATGCCAGCTTGCTGGCGCTGCTGTTCCGGCTTGAACTTTCAGCCGCTCCCGATGTCTCAAAAAATGTCTTTGCTGCGCTGACGACTTGGTTCAAGGGATCACCCCAGGCTAACTTGCGGCGTTCGGTTCAGGTGTGGATCAATGCACTGCTGGCACGCGGAGCCAGCAAAGAGGAATTGCGCATGGTTGACAGTGTGGAGGAGGGTGCTGACATGGGCGGTAAGCTTGCAATCTGGGCCGAGCAGTTCGAGGAACTCGGCTTTCAAAAGGGAAGCGCCGAAGGCATGGAGAAAGGCATGGAGAAAGGCATGGAGAAAGGCAAGGCGGAAGGCCAGGTCATCGCACTGCGCGGGGTGCTGGGCAGGCTGTTGCGCAATCGGTTCGGCGCGTTGCCGGCGCCGGCAACGCAGCGTATCGGCCACGCCACGCAGGCTGAGCTCGAACAGTGGTTCGAGCGCAGCCTCAACGCGCCCAGCTTACAGACGGTGTTTGACGATGGCGCGCCAGCCACGTAGTCCGGCGATACATTCCAACATGCTGTCGCCCGCACATTAACAACAATGGAAGCCGAGGCGGCTGCATCCTGCGCCACCCGGGCACCCGCCGAAGCGCATCGCTGAACCGGCAATCCGCATGACCGGCGGATATCCTTCCTTGCATCGCCAGCCGGATACTGACTGTTGAAACATCCGGCTAGCGCAGGCGCGCCAGATGCCTGCGCACCGACAGCACCGCGCCAACCAGCCCGAGCGTGGCGCTGACGGCCAGCAGCACACCCATCGCCACCGGATTGAGGGGCGCCAGCTGGAAGGACGAGCCGTACAGGTGCGCGAACTCGCCGATGGCGGTATTGAGCGGCTGCAAGGACAAGGTCACCGCGCCCAAGGCCACGGCGCCGGCGCACAAGCCCAGCAGGCCCCCGGTGTAATAGAAGGGACGGTGGATGAAGCCATCGGTCGCCCCGATCAGCTTGCTCACGGCGATTTCGTCGCGCTGGGTCAGCACCTGCAGGCGGATCGTGTTGAACACCACCGCAATGACCACCATGCCGAGCGTGACGGCCAGCAGCAGCAGGATCAGGCGCAGCACGCGCAGCAGGGCGGCCAGGCGCTTGACCCAGGCCGAATCGACCTGCACCGAATCCACACCAGGCAGGGCGCGCAGGCGCGTGGCGAAGGCGTCGACACTGCCCGCTTCGCTCACGCTGCGGAAACTGTCGAGCTTTAATACATAGCCGTCCGGCAATGGATTCTCGCCCAGGGTGGTCAGCACCTCGGCCAGGCCGCTCTTGCTCTTGAGGCTGTCGAGCGCCTGTTCGCGCGAGACGAACACGATGCGCGACTTGGGATCGGCCAGGATCGCGCGGATTGCCGGTTCCAGCGCCTGGGCCTGCTCGCGCGTGGTCTCGGCCTTGGCGAAGACGCTGATTTCCGGCTCGACCGACAATTGCTCGGACATCGGCCGCACATTGTCGAGCAGGGTCAGGCCGGCGAACGGCAGGGTGAGCGCGATGGCGACCACGATCACGTTGAACAGGAAGCTGAGCGGCGACTTGCCCAGCTGGCCGAGCGCCGAGCCGATGGCGAAACCGTGTTGGCGGAACCAGCGCTTCATGCGGCGTCTCCCACCACGGCGCCATGGTCGAGCCGGATCACGCGCGCGCTGCCCTGGCGCGCGGCGTCGTACAGCACCAGTTCGTCGTGAGTGGCGATCAGGCAGGTCACCCCCACCGAGTGAAAGGCGCGCAGGGCGTCGAGCACCTTGTCGGCGCTGGCGCGATCCAGATTGGCCGTCGGTTCGTCGGCCAGGATGATCTGGGGCCGGTTGACGATGGCGCGGGCAATGGCCACGCGCTGCTGTTCGCCGCCCGACAATTCGAGCGGCCTGGCCAGCGCGCGTCCCTCCAGCCCGACTTTTTCCAGCGCGGCGCGGGCCCGCAGTTCAGCCTCGGCCTTGGAAGCGCCGGTGACCAGCAGCGGCAGCATGGTATTGGCCAGGATCGAACGGTCGGTCAGCAAGCGCTGTTGCTGGAAAATCAGGCCGAGATTGCGCCGCAGATAAGGCAGGCTGGCATTTTTCATGCGCCCGATATCCTGATCGTTGACCAGCACGCTGCCCGAGGTGGGACGCTCCATGGCCGCGATCATCTTGAGCAGGGTCGATTTGCCGGCGCCGGACGGGCCGGCCAGGTAGACCAGTTCGCCGCGCGCGACGTTCAGGTTGACCTCGCGCAGGGCGATCGCATCGGCCGAGTAGTGTTTGGAGACGCAGCGAAATTCGATCATGGACGCTTATCCCAGCAGCGCCTCGACGAAGTCGTCGGCGCTGAACGGTTGCAAGTCTTCGATTTTTTCGCCGACCCCGATGAAATACACGGGAATCGGGCGGGTACGGGCGATCGCGGCCAGCACGCCGCCCTTGGCGGTGCCGTCCAGCTTGGTAATGACGAGGCCGGTCAGCTGCAAGGCGTCGTCGAAGGCCTTGACCTGGGCCAGGGCATTCTGGCCGGTATTGCCGTCGATGACCAGCAGCACTTCGTGCGGGGCGCCATCCATGCCCTTGCCGATCACGCGCTTGATCTTTTTCAGTTCTTCCATCAGGTGCAGCTGGGTCGGCAGGCGCCCGGCCGTGTCGACCATGACCACGTCCATCTTGCGCGCCTTGCCGGACTGCACGGCGTCGAAAGCCACGGCGGCCGGGTCGCCCGATTCCTGGGCGATCACGGTGACATTGTTGCGCTGGCCCCAGACCATCAATTGCTCGCGCGCGGCGGCGCGGAAGGTGTCGCCGGCGGCCAGCAGCACCGATTGCTCGTACTTCTGCATGTGCTTGGCGAGCTTGCCGATGGTGGTGGTCTTGCCGGCGCCGTTCACGCCAGCGATCATCAGCACCAGCGGTTCGTGGCGGCCCAGTTCGAGCGGCTTGACGAGCGGGCGCAGCATGTCGGTCATGAGCACCTTGAGCGCGGCCTTGACGGCGGCCGCATCGAGCAGCTTGTCTTCCTTGACTTTGCGGCGCAGCTCGGTGAGCAGGTAATCGGTGGCATCCATGCCGGCGTCGGACATGAGCAGGGCCGCTTCGAGTTCCTCGTACAGGTCTTCATCGATGCGGGCGCCCACGAACAGCAGGCTCAGATTGTTCGAGGTCTTCGACAGGCCCGCTTTCAGGCGCGCCATCCATGAGCTTTTGCTGTCGCTGTCGTTGCCGAGGCGCTCGGCGGTTTCCGAAATCAGCTCGCTGCCGAAGACGGGCGCCGGCGGCGGCGCGACGAAGGTCGAGGTGCTGCCGTAACGGCGTGACGGGGGCGCGGCAGGCGCCTGCGCGGCGACGGGGGCGGGCGGCACGACGGGTGGGGGCACGGCCGCTACCGGCGGAGGCGGAGCGCTCTGCGGTGGCGGCGCAAGATCGGGAGCGGGCGGTTTTTTCTTAAAAAAACTAAACATGGGAGTGTGTTGGAGGGCGCAGCATGCTGATGCCCGGCGGCGCCGGGCACGACGAAATCGATGCCGCGTATTTTACCAGAGCAGGACGGGGTTTCCTGCGCCGGGCTGGCCAGGATGTGCCGCGCAGCGCAACGACAGCTCCATTAAGCGCCGGCAGCGCCGTTCTGGGCCCGCCAGCGTGCCAGCGCCGCATCGATGTCCTGCAGGTCGAGCACCCGGTTCGGGCCCAGCTGACGGCGGGCCAGCGCGGCGCAGCTGCCGCCGGCCCACACCTGCACGCTTTCGCCCAGCCGGTTCTGCAGCTCCATCACGTTGTCGACCGCCGCGCGCGGCGACATCACGCTCGAAAACGAGAGCGCCACGATGTCGGCGCGCTGCACCCGCGCCGCCTCGACGATGTCGGCCAGCGGCGTCTGCACGCCCAGCGAGACGCAATGCGCCCCTTCCAGCGCGAACAGCGCTTCGGCCATCAACAGGCCCAGGCCGTGGCGTTCCTGGGGCACGGTGGTGAGCAGGATGCGCGGGGCGGCGTCGAGGTGGCCGGTCTGCTGGTTGGCCGAAAAGATCGCGTTGCGCATCACGCTTTGCAGCAGTTCGGCGAACAGGTGTTCTTCGAAAATGGCCAGGCCGCCGCTGGCCCAGGTGTCGCCCACCAGGGTGGTCAGCGGCGCCACCAGTTCCAGCACGAAGCGGCGCAAGCCCAGTTGCAGCAGCGACTGGGCCATTTTCTGGCGCAGCTCGTGCATCTGGTGCGCCTTGATCATGACCAGGCATTGGCGCAGCAGCGGATCGTCGGCGTCGGCGGCGATGGTGCCGGTGCCGGACTTGCTGGCCATGCTGCTCAATTCTTCCGTGTCCAGGTGCATGATCTTGCCCGGCCGGTAACCCATGTCCAGCAGGCGCTTGACCACGCGCAGGCGCGCCACCTGGTGGAGCGGATACAGGCGCTCGCCGTTGGTGTCGCGCTGCGGCTGCGGAAAGTTGTAGCGCCGCTCCCACACACGCAAGGTTTCCTTGGGGACGCCGGTATCCCGTTCAACGTCGCTGATGCTGCTGAAGACGGCAGTGGTCTGTGCTTGGCTCATTGTCGCGTTCATCGTTTGTTCAGGACATCGTCCCGATTGTAAGTCCAAATAGTAAACAAGAAACTACTCTTTGTATCAGCTTGTTTTCGCAGTCCGCCACAGGCGCGACATGATGCCACGCCTGTCGATCTTCCTGCTGGGCCATGGATTGTATTTCTTGAATCCAATATTCCACCTGCTACGTATACATCCATGACGGTTTAATTTGTCATGGACAAATCGTTGACATATTTCATTATTTCACGGATTATCCGTTGTGTGGCAAATTTGTCCTGGACAAAAAAGAAAGCAGGTGGAATGATGAAGATAGCGGTGATCGGGGCGGGGATTTCGGGCTTGTCGTGCGCATACCGGCTTGTCCAGGGCGGGGCGGATGTGACCCTGTATGAAGCGGGTGCTTACTTCGGTGGCCACAGCAACACGGTGGACGTCACCCTGGATGGCATCACGCATGGTGTGGACACCGGCTTTTTGGTGTTCAACGAGCGCACCTACCCGAACCTGATTGCCCTGTTCGCCGAACTCGGCGTGGACACGGCGCGCAGCGACATGTCGTTTTCGGTCAAGCTGCCGCTCGGCCGGGAGCCGGGCGCGCGCATGCTGGAATGGGCCGGCAGCAACCTCGACACCGTGTTCGCCCAGCGCGGCAACCTGCTGCGGCCGCGCTTTCTGGGCATGGTGCGCGATATCTTGCGTTTCAACCGCCACGCCACCAGCCTGGCCAAGCGCATGCCGACGGGTTTGCCAGCGATGTCGCTGGGAGACTTTCTCGACCAGCATGGCTACAGCGCCCAGTTCCGCGCCTGGTACCTGCTGCCGATGGCGGCCTGCATCTGGTCCTGTCCTTCGGATCAGATGCTGGCCTTCCCGGTGGCGACCTTCATCCGCTTCTGCCACAACCACGGCCTGCTGCAGGTGAGCGACCGGCCCCAGTGGCGCACCGTGCGCGGCGGCTCGCGCAACTACGTCGACAAACTGCTGGCCGCGATTCCCCAGCGCCGCCTGTCGTCGCCGGTCACCAGGGTGAGCCGCAACCCGGCCGGCGGCGCGCGCTCGGTGCGCATCGATACGGCCATGGAAAGCGAGCAGTTCGACCATGTCGTCATGGCGTGCCACAGCGACCAGTCGCTGGCGCTGCTGAACGACGCGCGCGAGGACGAGCGTGCGGTGCTGGCGGCGGTGCGCTACCAGGCCAACCGCGCCGTGCTGCATACGGATGCCAGCTGCCTGCCGCGCAGCCGCAAGGCTTGGTCGGCCTGGAATTACCAGAGCACGGCGTCGGCCACGCCGCAAGTGTGCGTGCACTACCTGCTCAACCAGCTCCAGCCGCTGCCGTTTACCACGCCGGTGATCGTCTCGCTCAACCCGATCGATGAACCGAACCGTGCCCGCGTGCTGGCCTCCTTCGATTACGCGCACCCGGTGTTCGACGACGCCGCGGTCGCCGCGCAAGCGCGCCTGGCCGGCTTCCAGGGCCACCAGAACACCTGGTTCGCGGGCGCCTGGACCGGCTACGGCTTCCATGAAGATGGCCTCAAGTCGGGCGTTGCCGCCGCCGCCGCGCTGACGGGCCTGATGCAGGGCACGCAGCATGCGGCGGCCTGACCCCGCGCCAGACGCGCGCGCGCAGCTGTGCTTCGGCCAGGTGCGCCACACGCGCCTGCGCCCGGTGGCCAATGCGTTCGCCTACGCCACCTATTACGTGCGCCTGCCGCTGCGGGCCATGGGCACCCAGGACTTCGGCTGCGCCCTGTTTTCGCGCAACCGCTTCAATCTGCTGTCGTTTTCCGATGCCGACCATGGCGACGGCAAGGCCGCGCTGGTCGAGTGGATCGACGCGCTGCTGCACAAGGAAGGCATTCTTGATGCCGATGGCGAAGTGTGGCTGCAAACCATGCCGCGCGTGCTCGGCTTCGTCTTCAATCCAGTCTCGTTCTGGTTTTGCCACCGGCGCGACGGCGCCCTGCGCGCGCTGGTGTGCGACGTGCGCAATACCTTCGGCGAGCGCCACTTTTATTTGCTCGACACCGGCGCCGACATCGCCAACGGCGAGGAACTCCACGCGCGCAAGGTATTCCACGTCTCGCCTTTCTGCCAGGTGCAGGGCGGCTACCGCTTCCGCTTCACCCACGTGCTGCGCATGCAGGATGGCCAGCCGCGGGACAGCACCCTGGCCTGCATCGACTACGACGACGCCGACGGCGCGCTGCTGCAAACCAGCCTGTCCGGCACCGCCGCCTTGATCACCGCAAGCAATGTCGCGCGCGCCTTTTTCGGCTTTCCGCTGATGACAGCCGGCGTGGTGGCGCGCATCCATCTTCAGGCGCTGCGCCTCTGGCTGCGGCGCGTGCCATTTTTTTCCAAACCGACTCCACCCCAACATAAGGTAACCCGATGAGCTCCCAATCCCTGCCATCGCTGGCTGCGGCCGCGCCCAGCCTGCGCGCCGCCACACCAGCGCCAACGTCCGCCAAGCTGATTGTCAAGCTGCTCGAGAACCTGAAACACGGCGCCCTGACCTTGATCACGCCGGACGGCGCCAAGCATCACTTCGGCGACGAGTCGGGGCCCGTGATCCTGGAGCTGCACAACTGGAACTGCTTTTCCGCCGCCATGCGCTCGGGCGACATCGGCTTTGCCGAGACCTATATCGACGGCGACTGGAACACCAACAACCTGACCGGCCTGATCGCCCTGCTGGCGCGCAACCGCGCTGTCATCGAAACGCTGGTCTACGGCAGCTGGTGGGGCAGCCTGGCGTACCGCATCAAGCACCTCCTGAACCGCAACAGCAAGGCCGGCAGCCGCAAGAACATCCACGCCCACTACGACATCGGCAACCCGTTCTATCAATTGTGGCTCGATCCGTCGATGACATATTCGAGCGCGCTGTACACCGAAGCGTCGGGCCGCGACCTGGAACAGGCGCAGAAGGCCAAGTACCTGCGCATCCTGGACCAGCTGGAGGTCTCGCCCGGCCAGAAGGTATTGGAAATCGGCTGCGGCTGGGGAGGATTCGCCGAACTGGCGGCGCGCGACGGCGGGGTGCATGTGACGGGACTGACCTTGTCGGAGCAGCAGCTGGCCTACGCCAACGACCGCCTGGAACAAGCCGGCCTGCTTGAGAAGACCGACCTGCGCCTGTGCGACTACCGCGACAGCGCCGGCCAGTACGATGCGATCGCCTCGATCGAGATGTTCGAGGCGGTCGGCGAGAGCTACTGGCCCAGCTACTTCGAATGCATCGCGCGCAACCTCAGATCCGGCGGGCGCGCCTGCGTCCAGACCATCGTCATCGCCGACGAACTGTTCGAGCGCTATCGCAAGGGCACGGACTTCATCCAGCAATTCATTTTCCCGGGCGGGATGTTGCCGTCGCCGTCGGTGTTCGAGCGCATGGCGTCGGAACACGGCCTGACTGTCACCAACCAGCACCGCTTCGGCATCGATTACGCCGACACTCTGGTCGAATGGCGCAAGGCATTCCACGCGCGCCTGGACGAGGTGCGCGCCCAGGGCTTCGACCAGCGCTTCATCCTCACCTGGGAGTTTTACCTGTGCTACTGCGAGGCCGCGTTCCGCGAAAAGAACACCGACGTCATGCACTTCACCCTGACGAAAGCCTGAGATGGGCCGCCGCATGCTGTGGTCCGGCCTTGCGCTGCTGGCGATGCTGGCCTGCGGGCCGGCCGGTGCCGCTCCCGCCCACATCGACGACAACCTGGCGCAGGCACGCTTGGCGGGCAAGGGCAGCTACACCTGGTTCGGACTGACCATCTATGAAGCCGAACTGTGGGTGGGAGAGAAAGGCTATCGCGCCGATCTGCCGTTCGTGCTGGACCTGCGCTACGCGCGCAAGCTAGATGGCGCAAAAATCGCCGAGGCCAGCGCCGAGCAGATGGAAAAAATCGGTGCCGGCAGCGTCGCCCAGCGCGCCCAGTGGCTGGCCAGGATGAAAACCATCTTCCCCGATGTGAAGGAGGGCACCCATCTCAGCGGCGTGTTCGTGCCGGGCGGCGGCGCGCGTTTTTACCTGGACGGCAAGGCGCTGGCGTCGGTGCCCGAGCCGGAGTTCGCGTGCGCCTTTTTCGGCATCTGGCTCGATCCGGCCACCAGCGCGCGTTCGCTGCGCAGCGCGCTGCTCAAAGACGCCGCTCCACGATGAGCCGGCTGTCACTGCCGATGCTGTTCTCGTACGGCCTGTTCGGCCTGCCGCTGGCGATGGTCGCGCTGCCGATCTATGTGTACCTGCCCCAGTTTTATTCCGGACGCGCCGGGCTCTCGCTGGCGCTGATCGGCACCGTCTTGCTCGCGGCGCGGGTGGCCGCCGCCTTCATCGACCCGCTGCTCGGCTGGTGGATCGAGCGCGGGCAGGGCGCCTATCCGCGCTATGTGGCGCTGTCGTTGCCGGTGCTGCTGGCCGGCTTCGTGGCGCTGTTCCACCCGCCGCCGCTGGGCAGCCTGGCGACCATGGCCTGGTTTCTCGGTGCGCTGATGCTGGTGTACGTCGGTTTCAGCATTGCCACCATCGCGCATCAGAGCTGGGGCGCGGCGCTGACCCAGGCCCCGGCAGAGCGCGCGCGTGTGACCGGCGTGCGCGAAGCCTGCGGCCTGGCCGGTGTGGTGCTGGCGGCGGCGGTGACGGGCAAGGCCGGCTACGACGCCCTGAGCGTGGCATTCGGCGTCGCCCTGGCCATGGGCGGCGCGCTGCTGCTGGCCAGGGCGGCGCGGCCGGCCGTCGGCAAGGCAGCCGCCGCGCGCCCCGACTGGCGCGCCATGACCGCGCCGTTTCGCCAGGCGCCGTTTCGCGCCCTGTTCGCGGTGTTGATCGTCAACGGCGTCGCGTCCGCGATTCCGGCCACCTTGTTTCTGTTTTTCGCGGCCGACCGGCTGCGGCTGGGCGCCATGTCCGGCTTGTTCCTGATTCTGTACTTCGGCGCGGCGGCAGCCTCGATGCCCTTGTGGATAAGCGCCGCCGCCCGCTTCGGCGAAGCGCGCGCCTGGGCCGCCGGCATGCTGCTGGCGGCCGCCGTTTTCGTGTGGGCCTTCGGGCTGGGCGCGGGCGCGAGTATCGTGTTCGGGGTGATCTGCCTGCTCTCCGGATTGGCGCTGGGCGCCGACCTGGCGCTGCCGCCGGCGCTGCTGGCTGGCGTGATCGGCGCGGCCGGGCATGCGGGCGGGCGCGAAGCGGCTTACTTCGGCGTGTGGAACTGGGGCGTGCAAATGACCCTGGCGCTGGCCGCCGGCATCGCCCTGCCGCTGCTGGCGTGGCTCGGCTACGTGCCCGGCGCCGGGGGCGGTACCGGCGCGCTGGCGGCAGCTTACGCGCTGCTGCCGTGCGCACTCAAATTGCTGGCCGCCGCCATGTTGTGGCGCGCGCCCCTGCATCAATGTTAGTCGTTGTTACACTACCAAGGATTGAACCATGAAACTCTCCACCATCTTCGCGGCCGGCATGCTTGCGCTGTCCGTGGCCGGATGCAGCACGCCCACGCCCGAGACGTATGCAAAACAGTCGCCGGGTCTCGACATCACGCAGTATTTCAACGGCACCCTGGACGCGCACGGCATGTTCCAGGACCGCTCCGGTGCAGTCATCAAGCGCTTCGTGGTGGTGATGCGCTGCCAGTGGACCGGCGACACTGGTGTGCTCGACGAAGATTTCGTGTACTCGGACGGCACGCGCCAGAAGCGCGTGTGGACCTTGACCAAGACCGGGCAAGGAAGCTTCACGGCCAGCGCGGCGGACGTGGTCGGGCTCGCGCGCGGCACCGTGTCGGGCAATGCGCTGCGCTGGCAGTATGTGCTGGCGCTGCCGGTCGACGGCAAGGTCATCAACATGGACATGGACGACTGGATGTTCCTGATCGACGACAAGGTCATGTTGAATCGCACGGCGATGAGCAAGTTCGGCGTGAACCTGGGCAGCGTGACCTTGTCGTTCACCAAGCGTCAGGCGCCGCAATGAATCCGCGCATCACCGAGTGGCGCGGGCGGCGCGTGTGGATGATCGGCGCTTCCACCGGGATCGGCGAAGCGGCCGCGCACCTGATGCTCGACCTTGGCGCGCGCGTGGCGTTTTCCGCGCGCAGCGCCGACAAACTGGAACAGGTGGTGGCGGGCAAGCAGCATGCGCTGGCGCTGCCGCTGGACGTGATCGATCATGCCAGCGTCGCCGCGGCGTGCCAGCGCATCGTGGCCGCGTGGGGTGGCATCGACCTGGTGCTGATCGTGGCCGGCGGCTACAACGAGATGCGCGCCGACGCGATCGACCTGGCGGCCGCCAACCGGATGATCGACCTGAATCTGCGCGGCGCGTTCAACTGCCTGGACGTGGCGCTGCCGCTGCTGATCCAGCAGGGCGCGGGCGGGATCGGCATCGTGGCGTCGGTGGCCGGCTACGGCGGGTTGCCCAAGGCGCTGGTGTACGGGCCGACCAAGGCGGCCTTGATCAACCTGTCCGAGTCGCTATACCTCGATTTGCGTCCGCGCGGGATCGCCGTGTACCAGATCAATCCGGGCTTCGTGGATACGCCGCTGACGGCCGGGAACGACTTCAGGATGCCGGCCCTGATGAGCGCCGCCGATGCCGCGCAGGCGATGGTGGAGGGGATCGGGCGCGGCGCCTTCCACATCCATTTCCCCAAGCGCTTCACCAACAGCATGCGCCTGGCGCGGCTGCTGCCGTATCGCCTGTACTTTTGGCTGATCCACAAGGTGACGGGATTATGAACCGGGCACCGGAACTGGCCCGGCTGGTGCGCTTCTATGAAAGCATCGAGCGCGCCTCGATGCGCGCCCAGCTGACCCGGATTTACGCACCCGATGCGCAGTTCAAGGACCCGTTCAACGAGGTATGCGGGATTGAACCGATTATCGGCATTTTCGTGCACATGTTTGCACAGGTCGAGCAGCCGCGCTTCGTGGTGAGGTCGACCGTGCTGCAGGGCGACGAGGCTTTCCTGACCTGGGAATTCCTGTTCCGGATGAAGCGCTTGTCGAGCGCGCCGCAATGCATCCGCGGCGCCACCCGGATCCGCTTCAATGCGGACGGGGCGGTCATGATCCATCGCGATTATTGGGACGCCGCCGAGGAGTTATATGAAAAGCTTCCATTAGTAGGAAGTGTCATGCGCTGGCTCAAGCGTGCTGCGAATAAGTAGGCTGTATGAGATGGCACACATATGCATCGATCCGGCTCAAGATTCGCTATGCTTTTATCGGAAAAGGGTATAAATTATTACAAAACGATGACAGGAGGCAGTGTGAAAAGCCCAGACAATTTCAGCTTGTTGATTTCGCCGGAGACGATCCATGTGGCGGGGTCGATGTGGATACGCAACGTCATCGGTTTGGCGTTCATCGCCACGGTGGCTTGTTTCTTTACGGCGCCTGTGACCGAAGCGCCAAGCGCACACGACCGGCCGCTGCCTATGCCAGCCGAGCTTGGTCTTGAACTGCTGCCGCAATCGCAGCTGGTCAGCCCGCAGTAAGCCCTACTTCCCCCCATTTTCAACACAAAGCGCATGGCCGGTCCGGCATGCGCTTTGTCTTGCGCCCGCTTCCAATACCGGTGGTATCGGAAGCGCGCCAGCCCTCGCTTACTTGGCGGCCTTTGCGGCCTCGGCCGTCTTCCTGATGGTTTCCAAGGTCGCATTCGGCGTAATCAAATTGCCGTCATAACGCAGTTCGATCACTGCCGGCAGTGATTTTTCGCGCGTGTGCGCCAGGGCGCGGGCCAGGGCTGGAGCGAATTGCGCGGTCGCATTGACCACTTCGCCGTGGGCGCCATACGCCTTGGCCAGGTCCGCGAAGTCCGGGTTGTGCAAGCTCGTTCCCGAGACCCGGCCCGGATAATCGCGCTCCTGGTGCATGCGGATGGTGCCGAACATGCCATTATTAAAGACGATAATAATCACGCCAGCCTTGTATTGCACCGCCGTCGCCAGTTCCTGGCCATTCATCATGAATTCGCCATCGCCGGCAAAGGTCACCACCGTCCGTGCCGGATCGACAATTTTTGCCGCTATTCCCGAAGGAACGCTATAACCCATCGCGCCATTCGTCGGCGCCAGCTGGGTACGCATGCCGCCGTAGCGGTAAAAGCGGTGCGCCCACGATGCGTAATTGCCGGCGCCGTTCGTGATGATGGTATCGCGCGGCACTTGCGCCATCAATTCCTGCACCACTTGCCACAGGTCGAGCGGGGCCTTGCCATCCTTGAAAATCGGCGGCTGTTCCTGGTAGGCGGCCAGCTCGGCTTTCGCCTCGGCCACGGTGCCGCGCCAGGCGGACGCATCGACCGGCTCCATCGCGGCCAGCATGGCGCAGGCTTGCGCGGCGCCGCTGTTGATCATCAGGTCGGCCTGGTAGACGCTGCCCAGTTCCTCGGCATCGGCGTGGAAGTGCACCAGGCGCTGGCTTGGGACGGGGGAGGCCAGCAGGGTGTAGCCGCCGGTGGTCATTTCGCCCAGGCGCGGGCCGATGGCGATCACCAGGTCGGCGTTTTTCACGCGCGCGGCCAGTGTCGGATTGATGCCGATGCCGACGTCACCTATATAGTTGGGGTGGGCGTTGTCGAGCAAGTCCTGGAAGCGGAAGGTGCAGCCGACCGGCAGGGCATTGGCTTCGGCGAAGCGCTGCAGGTCGGCGCAGGCCTGGGCGTTCCAGCTGGCGCCGCCGAGCAGCACGACCGGTTTTTTCGCGCTGGCGAGCATCTCGCGCAGGGTGGCGATCTGGGCGCTTGACGGCGACGCCTGCACCGGCTGGTAGCGGCGCGTGTCGGCCACCGCAGCGGTATCGATCAGCATGTCTTCCGGCAGCGCCAGCACCACCGGGCCCGGACGGCCGCTGGTGGCGACCTGGAAGGCGCGCGCGATGTATTCGGGGATGCGGTCGGCGCGGTCGATCTGGGTGACCCACTTGGCCATTTGCCCATACATGCGGCGGTAGTCGATCTCCTGGAACGCTTCGCGGTCGATGAAATCGTTGCCCACCTGGCCGATGAACAGGATCATCGGGGTCGAATCCTGGTAGGCCGTGTGCACGCCGATCGAGGCATTGGTGGCGCCCGGGCCGCGCGTGACGAAGCAGATTCCGGGCTTGCCGGTCAGCTTGCCGTAGGCTTCGGCCATGAACGCGGCGCCGCCTTCCTGGCGGTTGATGATGAAGCGGATGTCGGAATCGTGCAGGGCGTCGAGCACGTCGAGGTAGCTTTCGCCGGGGACCCCGAAGGCGGTATCGACGCCGTGAATGTTGAGCGCATCGACCAGGATCTGGCCGCCACTGCGGGAAGGGTGCGTCATGTCGTCTCTGCCTTGATGGTTGAGTATGCGCCATTCTATGCGAGCCGATTCTTGCAAGCTTTTGAAATTACGACATTAAATATCAGAATTACTATCCCTGGCGAAGGGCGCGCGACATCGGCCTGCCTCAAACTGCGGCGATATGGCAGGGCTAACGCGGGTAAATTCTCCGTCCTTCCCGCCGGTTTCCATGGATTTGCTGATCATTCTCGTCCTGATCCTGCTCAATGGCGTATTCGCCATGTCCGAGCTGGCCCTGGTGTTGGCCAAACGGGTGCGGCTCGACAAAATGGCCGCCGAGGGCCGTAGCGGCGCGCGCCCGACAGCGTCACGACCGTCGACGAGATCGGCGGCATGCTCAGGGAAAGGGCCGACGCCGGCATGCTCGACAAAACCGAATCGGCCCTCGCCGCGTGCGGCTTGCTGGAACAGTTGCGCGAGCGGCAGTGGCAGCTGGCTGCAGGACGGGGCCATGCCGCTGGCGCACCTGCGCGAGGTGCTCGGGATCGGCGAGGCGCTGCCCGGAGAAGCGGGCGGGGCGTATCAAACACTGGCCGGTTTTGTTCTGGAGCAACTTGGGCATGTGCCCGCGGTGTCCGACAGCTTTGTGTGGGAACGCTATCGTTTCGAGGTGGTGGACATGGACAGGCACCGGATCGGCCGGGTGCTGGCGACCGAGGCGGGGGAGGCCGGCGGCGCTGCGCCGGCCCGGCCGCGCTGCGCCGGCCCGGCCGCGCTAGTGCGCGCGGCGCTGCTGCCGTCGACCCCGCGGCAGGGGGCGGGCCGCGGGGTCGATGGTTGGCTTGCGTGTATTACCGGACGACGAGCTTGCCGGCGCCTGCATTGCGCAGGACCGATTCGCGCACCTTCGAGGCCTCGATCACGGCCGGTACGTACGGCAGGGTCCAGCCGACGGCATTGCTGATCTTGCAGCTCTCGCCACCCACGCCCAGGGCCGCGTTGTTCAGCACCGAGCCGCTGTCGATGATGGCGCCAACCTTGGACGATGAGCCAGAATTTTCCACCACGTCGCCGCATTCCTTGGCGCCCATGATGTCGAACACGTTCTGTTGCGAGATGATTTTTGCCTTGTAGCCGACGCCGATGCTGTAATGGTGCTCATACAGCTTGGCGCTGCGGTCGCCTTCGTAGTAGTTGTTATACAGGTGGACTTTGCCAAAACGCACGCGTGGCGCGCGCGCCGTGACCTGCCGGTAATGGTTGTTATTGAAGGTGACGGTCAGGTGGCCATCGTCGGAGGTCGTGTTGTCGGAGGAGCCGACCAGGGTATTTTTCTCGTGCATTTCAAACACATTGTGCGACACCGTCACATAGTCGGCACCGTTCTTGATGTCGAGCGCGCCATCGTGGCACTGCTTGCGCTTGCCATTTTCGATCGGAAATTTGTCGTCGGTGCGTGGTGCGTCGGTAAAGGTGTTGTGGTCGATCCAGACGTGGGTCGCGCCATCGACGTTCATGCCGTCATACTGGGAATTCCAGTTGCCGGTCTTGGTGTCTTTTGGGTCCCATATTGGTGCAATATCGCAAGGATTTTCGATGGTCAGGTTACGCACGACAACGTTGTCGACGCCACTGATGACGATGCGGCCATTGACGATGCGGGCGTCGCTGCCCGCGCCAATCAGGGTGGTGTTCGACGGCACTGAAATCAGGCTGCGTACGCGCTGGTCGGTGCTGCTCTTGAAGGCGCCGCCATTGTCGCTGGACGCCATGTCGATGGTGCCGGAAACCTTGATCTGTGCCGGCTTGCCGGCCTGGGCCTTGAGTGCCGTGAGCAGTTGTGAAGGCGAGCTGACCAGATAGACAGCAGTCGATGGCGCCGCCGCACCGCCGCGGGTACCGGTGGTGTAGCTGGCCCAGCCGGTTGCCGCTTGCTTCAGTACGTCGCTGCCGGCCGGCGGGGTGACCGGTGGCGTAACCGGCGGGGTGACCGGTGGCGTGGTGCCGCCGTCGAGCGGGCCGATCGCGCATTTTTTGTCGACATTCGGGTAAGGATCGCTGCCGAACGTGGCGGCGGTGCAGGCAACTTTGCCGCTGAGCGACTTGACCACCCATTTGTTCTTGATGCCGAACGATACCTGGCGCTTGCTGCTGCCGACGTCACAGGTGCCGCCCTGGGCGGCGCATTTCGAGAAACTCTCCGGCCAGTCCGCGGCGTGGGCGGCGGCGCTGGCGAAAAGGGTGGTGCTGATCAGTGCGGCAAGAGGCAATAGTTTCATTAAGTTTCCTTTTTAATAATTATCCATATTGTAATAGTAGGTATGTACATCGGGTAACTTTGGCGCGATCACATTTTTTTCGTGATCGATATCGAAATCGGTATGGGTGGCGCGATAACAAACGGAAACTTTGTCCTGAAGGGCCGGGGCGCGGTACAATGGCGGGGTGAAGCAGGCCAGACAGTCGCTGGCTGGCGCGTAATGCGTCGGCGGGAGGAAGGTCCGGACTCCATAGAGCAGGGTGACGGTTAATGGCCGTCCGCTGAAAGCCGACCGGCGCAAGCCGGGGAGTATAAGGCGAGGAATAGGGCCACAGAGACGAGCGTATTAAGTTACGGTGAAACGCGGTAACCTCCACCTGGAGCAATCCCAAATAGGCACGCGTTGAGGCGGCTCGCGGAGCGTGCGGGTAGGGAGCTTGAGCGCCGGAGTAATTCGGCGCCTAGAGGAATGGCTGTCATAGCGAATGCCTGCAAGGGTAGTCGCCGTAACAAAATCCGGCCTATCGGCCTGCTTCACATTGAATATTCGGCGCGCAAGGCGCCGTGCAAGGCCTCTCCACCGTCCCGGCGGGGCGGCGCAAGGTTGTCATTTCCCCCGCATTATGTGCCGGTTTCCACTCCCCTGGAGTGCCTTATGGCACAGCAGCGCAAGCGATTCCGGCCGCACGGCTGCCTCCTGAACCGATCCACTACCACACTCCCTCGTCCGCGCCGGACAATTTACTCATCCGTTGCGTAAAAGTAAGCAGATGTAATTATTTTAAGCTTTGTTGTGTCTCGCAAACCCATGTGTATAGATGAGGTTGAACATTCACTGTCTTGGCTAAGTCTCTAATTTTTCGACATATTTTACTTTGAAGATCCTTCAAGGTAATGCGCTAAGTCCTTGACTTCATTAACAAAATTCCCTTTTAGCACGATTGAAAGCGCTTGACCGTCCAGATGGCTTCCTCTAAAGTGGGCAACTGTGTGAAAAAGTGTAGTTTTGTGGGAGAGAAAAGATGCTCCTGGCGCCAAAACACCGACTTCATAATAACTTTTCCAAGTAGGTAACTCGTGTTTCAAGGCGCGTCCGCAATCAATCTCGATGCGAAAGGCAGGATGTCCATTCCCGCCAAGCATCGCGACGCACTCGCAGTCCAGTGCGAAGGCCGCCTCACGCTTACCCGCCACCCGCACGGGTGCCTGCTGTTTTTTCCGCGTCCGGTGTGGGAATCGCACCGCGAGCAGATTGCCGCTTGGCCGATGTCGGCCCGCGCGTGGCAACGCATCTTCCTCGGCAACGCTTGCGATGTCGAGCTCGATTCCGCCGGCCGCATCCTCATTTCCCCCGAGTTGCGCAGCGCCGTGGGCTTGACCCGCGAAGTCATGCTGCTGGGCATGGGCAGCCATTTCGAGATCTGGGATGCCGCCAAGCTGGCCGAGGACGAGCAAGCCGCCGTCGCCGGTGGCATGCCCGATGTCTTATCTAATTTCTCTTTCTAAGGCGCGCCGATGATGAATGTGGTGGCGGTGCCGGAATTTCAGCACCGGACGGTGTTGCTGGACGAAGCGGTCGATGCGCTCGATCTGACGGGTGCGCGTGCCGATGGCATCTATATAGACGGGACCTTCGGTCGCGGCGGACACAGTCGCCTGATCCTGTCGCGCCTGGGGCCGAACGGGCGCCTGTTCGCCTTCGACAAGGACTTGCAGGCGATCGCCACGGCGGGCCAGATCGTCGACCCGCGCTTCGAGATCGTGCACGACAGTTTCGCCACCATGCAGCAAGCCATGGCCGCGCGCGGCGTGGCGCGGGTCGACGGCATCCTGCTCGACCTGGGCATTTCCTCGCCCCAGGTGGACGATGCCGCGCGCGGATTCAGCTTCCGCAACGACGGTCCGCTCGATATGCGCATGGACACCACGCGCGGCGTTTCCGCCGCCGAGTGGCTGGCCACGGAGACTGAACAACAATTGGAAAGGGTCATTCGCGATTATGGGGAAGAACGGTTTGCTTTTCAGATTGCAAAGGCGATTGTTGCTCGCCGGGCAGTCGAACCAATTTCAAGCACACGACAGCTTGCCGGCATCGTGGCAAACGCGGTCAAAACCCGCGAGAAGGGCAAGGATCCGGCCACCCGGACCTTTCAGGCTATCCGGATTTTCATCAATAAAGAGCTTGAAGACCTTGAAGCAGGCTTGAGCGCGGCTTACGCCATGCTGGCGCCCGGCGCGCGCATGGCCGTGATCAGCTTCCATTCGCTGGAAGACCGCATGGTCAAGCAGTTCCTGGCCAGCAAGGTCAAGGTCGAGCAGCCCGACCGCCGCCTGCCGATCCGCGCGGTCGACCTGCCGCAGCCGCTCATGAAGCTGGTGACCAAGATGAAGCCGTCCGACCTGGAAATCAACGGCAATCCGCGCTCCCGCTCGGCGGTGATGCGGGTGGCCGAACGCCTGCCGGACCGGAGCGCGCCGTGAACGGGAAAATCAACATGGTGCTCGCCGCGCTGCTGGTCGGCTGCGCGCTGTCGCTGGTCAACGCCCAGTTCCAGGCGCGCAATCTGTTCATCGAACTGGGCAAACTCGAACAACAATCGCGCCAGCTCGACATCGACTGGTCGCAATTGCAGCTGGACCAGTCGACCCTGGGCACCAATGCGCGCATCGAACAGATCGCGCGCGACAAGCTTGACATGACGCCGCTGACTCCGGCGCGCACGCAGTACCTGACGGAAGGGGAGCAATGAAACGCGGTGGCAATGGTGCGGCGGGGGCGCGAGTGGCGGCCTCGAAAGGCGTATCGTTCTCGAAAAGCCCGGTCCTGGCGGTTAGCCTGCCGACCTGGCGTTCGCGCGTCGTGCTGTTCGTACTGTTCGCCTCCTTCGTTGCGCTGGCGGGGCGCGCCATGTGGCTGCAAACCGTGACCGAAGATTTCCTCCAGGGCCAGGGCAAGAACCGCTACGAGCGCACCATCGAGCTGCCCGCCACGCGCGGGCGCATCCTCGACCGCAACGGCCAGGTGCTGGCTTCCTCGGTGCCGGTCAAGGCGGTATGGGCCATTCCCGAAGACGTGCTCGAATCGCCGCCGGAAAAGCTGCGCGCCCTGGCGGCGCTGCTCAAGATGAGCGAAGCCGAGCTGCGCAAAAAACTCGATTCCGACCGTACCTTCGTCTACCTCAAGCGCCAGGTGGAAATGCCGGTGATCGACCAGATCGCCAAACTGGGCATCAAGGGCCTGGACACGCGCAAGGAATACAAGCGCTATTATCCGCAGGGCGAAATCGTGACCCACCTGGTCGGTTTCACCAATGTCGAAGACGTCGGCCAGGAAAGCATGGAACTGGCCCAGCAAAAGACCCTGGTCGGCACCACCGGCAGCCGCCGCGTGATCAAGGACCGCCTGGGCCAGATCGTCGAAGACGTGGGCCTGTCGAAAGAGCCGCACGACGGCCGCGACCTGAGCCTGTCGGTCGACAGCAAATTGCAGTACATCGCCTATTCGCAGGTGAAGGAAGCCGTGGCCAAGTTCAAGGCCAAGGCCGGCGCCGCCGTGGTGCTGGACGTGAAAACCGGCGAAGTGCTGGCGCTGGCCAACTGGCCGACCTACGACCCGAACGACCGCAAGGGCCTGACCGGCGCGCAGCTGCGCAACCGCGTCATCACCGATACCTTCGAGCCGGGTTCGACCCTGAAGCCATTCACGGTGGCGCTGGCGCTCGACAGCGGAAGGGTCACGCCCAACACCCGCATCGATACCGGTGCCGGGCGCTTCGTGATCAACGGCGCGCCGATTTCCGACACCAAGGCGCACGGCGTGATCACGGTCGCCGAAATCGTCGAGATGTCGTCCAATATCGGCACCTCCAAGCTGGCGCTATCGATGCCGGCGCGCGAAATGTGGGAGATGTTTACCGAAGTCGGTTTCGGCCAGCAGCCCAAGTTCGGCTTTCCGGGCGCGGTGGCGGGGCGGGTGCGTCCGTATAAATCGTGGCGCCCGGTCGAACAGGCCACCATGAGCTACGGGAACGGCATCTCGGTTTCGCTGCTGCAACTGGCGCGCGGCTACATGATGTTCGCGCGCGACGGCGACACCATTCCGCTGTCGTTCCAGAAGGTGACGGAGCCGCCGGTCGGGCGCCAGATCATCAAGCCGAAAACCGCGCGCGACATGCGCGAAATGCTCGAAAGAGTGGTCTCGGGCGAGCATGGCACCGCCAAGCTGGCGCAGGTTCCCGGCTACCGCGTGGGCGGCAAGACCGGCACCGCGTACAAGGTCGAGAACGGCAAGTACGCCATGCCGCGCAAGTATATCGGCAGTTTTGTCGGCATGGTGCCGATGTCGAACCCGCGTTTCATCATCGCCGTCATGATCGATGAACCGACCACCATCGCCCACTTCGGCGGCACGGTGGCGGCGCCGACCTTTGCCGCGCTGGCCGCCAACGCGCTGCGCGCGCTCAATATTCCGCCCGATTCGGACGTGACTGAAATCGTCGCGCCGAACGATGGCTCCGGGGAGGTTATGTAATGCCGTCTTTGAATCCGCAACAGGTCTGTGACTGGATCGCTCAAACGGCGCCCGGTGCGAAGCTGGTGTCCGACTCGCGCCGGATCAAGCCGGGCGATGTGTTCTTCGCCTACCCGGGCGACGCCGCCGACGGCCGTGCCTACATCGCCCAGGCCATCGCGCAGGGCGCCGCCGCCGTGGTCTACGACGAGCGCGATTTCGCCTGGCTGGACGCCTGGAGCGTGCCGCACCTGGCCGTGGCCGACCTGAAAGCGCACGCCGGCCCGATCGCGCACGCCTGCTACAAGATGCCCGACACGGCCATGTTTACCGTCGGCGTGACCGGCACCAACGGCAAGACCTCGTGCGCGGTCTGGCTCGGCCAGGCCTTTGCGCGCCTGGGCGAGACGGCCGCCGTCATCGGCACCCTGGGCGTGGGCCTGTTCAACGGCCGCGGCGAGGTCGAATACGACGTCACCGGCTACACCACCCCGGACGCCGTGCTGTTGGCCGAAAAACTCGCCGCCGTGCGCGACGCGGGCGCCACCGCGCTCGCGATTGAGGTAAGCTCCATCGGGCTCGGACAAGGCCGTACCCTGGGCATGCATTTTGACGTTGCGCTGTTCACCAACCTGACGCGCGACCACCTCGATTATCACGGCACCATGGAATGCTACGAAGCGGCGAAGGCCAAGCTGTTTGCGTGGCCAGGATTGAAAACAGCAGTGCTTAACCTCGACGACCCGGCCGGACAACGCCTGGTCAACCACCTGACATCCCAGCCTGGCGGCGCACCATCCGTGACCGGCTACACCCTGCGCGACGCGGCATCCCAGCCCGACATCGCCGGCGTGACCATGCTGCGCGCCTCGCAGTTCCGCAGCCGCCATGCGGGCACGGAATTCCATCTCGATTCGCCGCTCGGCAGCGCCCAGGTCAAGACGCGCCTGGTCGGCCACTTCAATATCAGCAACGCGCTGGCGGTACTGGGCGCGCTGCTGGCCAAGGGCGTGGCCCTGCGCGCGGCGCTCGACACGATCGAAGCACTCACGCCGGCCCCCGGCCGCATGCAGCAGATCGGCGGCCAGGACGCGCCGATGGTGGTCATCGACTACGCCCACACGCCGGACGCGCTGGAGCAAACCCTGGGCGCGCTGCGTCAGGTCGCGCACGAACGCGGCGGCCAGCTGTGGTGCGTGTTCGGCTGCGGCGGCGACCGCGATCCGGGCAAACGCCCGCAGATGGGCGCCATCTCGCAGATCGCCGAGCACGTGCTGGTCACCAGCGACAATCCGCGCAGCGAAGAGCCGGCCGCCATCATCGCCCAGATCGTCGCGGGCATGGACACGGCCCATCCGACGTCGCGCTTCCAGGCGATCGAAGACCGCGCCGCCGCGATCCTGTCGGCCATCAAGCATGCGGCCAAGCCGGACGTGATCCTGCTGGCCGGTAAAGGCCACGAGCCATACCAGGAAATCAAGGGCCGCAAGATGCCGTTTTCCGATGCCGACCACGCCGCGCTGGCGCTGGCCGCGCGCGTGACCATGATGAGGACTAACTGATGCGCGGCACGCTCGCACAACTGGTCGCGGCCATTCCTGGCGCGCGCATGACGGCCGACGCTTCTTTCGACAGCGTGTCGACCGACAGCCGCAGCGCCGGCGCCGGCGCGCTGTTCGTCGCCCTGCGCGGCGAGACCTTCGACGCCCACGATTTCCTGGCGCAGGTGGCCGCTGCCGGCGCCGTTGCCGTGGTGGTGGACAGCCTGCCGCAAGGCTGGACCTTGCCGGCCATCGTGGTGCCCGACACGCTCGTGGCCTTGGGCCGCATCGCCCATCACTGGCGCGCGCAGTTCGACCTTCCCGTGATCGGCGTCACCGGCAGCAACGGCAAGACCACGGTCAAGGAAATGATCGCCGCGATCCTGGCGGCCGGCCTGTCGGAGGAAACGCGCCTGGCCACGCGCGGCAACCTGAATAACGAAATCGGCGTGCCGCTCACCTTGATGCGCTTGAGCGCCGCGCACAAGGCGGCCGTGATCGAACTGGGGATGAACCACCCGGGCGAAATCGCGCGCCTGGCCGCCATCGCCGCGCCGACCATTGGCCTGGTCAACAACGCCCAGCGCGAACACCAGGAATTCATGCACACCGTCGAAGCGGTCGCGCGCGAAAACGGCGCCGTGCTGGCCGGTCTGGCGCAAGACGGCGTGGCCGTGTTCCCGGGCGACGACGAATACACGCCGCTGTGGCAGGGCATTAGCGCCGGCCGCCGCACGATCACTTTTGGCCTGGACGCCGCATCGAACGTGAGCTGCGTGCAGCGCGCCGCCGATTTCGGCAGCGAACTCGATGTGACTGTGCGCATTGACGGCGCGCCGCTGCGCACTTTCAACGTCAAGCTGGCCGCGGCCGGCCTGCACAATGTGCGCAACGCGCTCGCGGCGATCGCCTGCACCATGGCCGCCGGCGTCGCCCCCGACGTCGTGGCGCGCGGCCTGGCCGCGTTCGAGCCGGTCAGCGGCCGCCTGCAGCGCAAGCAGGCTGCCTGCGGCGCCACCGTCATCGACGACACCTACAACGCCAATCCGGATTCGGTGCGCGCCGCCATCGACGTGCTGGCGCAGGCCGGCCAGCCGCGCATCCTGGTACTGGGCGACATGGGCGAAGTCGGCACGCAGGGACGCGAGTTTCACGAAGAAATCGGCGCCTACGCGGCCGCGCGCGGGGTCGACACGGTGCTCGTCACCGGCGAACTGACGCGCCACATGGCTGCGTCGGGCGCACGGCATTACACGCAGTTCGACGAATTATTGGCGGCACTCGATACTCAATTGGGCGGCACATCTGACGCAACTGTACTGGTGAAGGGCTCGCGTTTCATGAAGATGGAACGGGTCGTCGCTCATCTGGTCGGATCACATAACACAAGTAAGGAAGCCCACTAACATGCTGCTCTGGCTCGCACAAATGTTCCAGGATGAACTCGGTCCTCTGCGAATCTTCAATTTCATTACCTTCCGCGCGGTGTTCGCCACCATCACGGCGGTGCTGATCGGCCTCGTCGCCGGTCCCGCCGTGATCCGCAAACTCACCGCGCTCAAGGTCGGCCAGGCCGTGCGCCAGGACGGCCCGCAGACGCACCTGAAAAAACACGGCACCCCGACCATGGGCGGTGTGCTGATCCTGATCGCCATCGGCGTCTCGACCCTGCTGTGGTGCGACCTGTCGAACCGCCTGGTGTGGCCGGTGCTGGTGGTCACCCTCGGTTTCGGGGCCATCGGCTGGGCCGACGACTACCGCAAGGTGGTGTACCAGGACCCGGAAGGCATGCGCTCGGGCGAAAAATACTTCTGGATGTCCCTGATCGGCATCGCCGCATCGCTGTACCTGGCGTTCTCGGTATCGGCGCCCACCCCGGGCAAGGTATGGGACCTGTTCTATGCGTGGGTGCAGTCGGGCTTTTCGCTCGACCTGCCGCCCAAGGCCGACCTGATCGTTCCGTTCGTGAAAACCATCAGCTATCCGCTCGGCGTATGGGGCTTCATCGCGCTGACCTACTGCGTCATCGTCGGCACCAGCAATGCGGTCAACTTCACCGACGGCCTCGATGGCCTGGCCATCATGCCGACCGTGATGGTCGGCTCGGCCCTGGGCCTGTTCGCCTACCTGACCGGCAGCGCCACCTACTCGAAATACCTGTTCATCCCGCACATTCCGGGCGCGGGCGAACTGCTGATTTTCTGCGGCGCGATGGCCGGCGCGGGCCTTGCCTTCCTCTGGTATAACGCGCATCCGGCCCAGATGTTCATGGGCGACGTCGGCGCGCTGGCGCTGGGCGGCGCGCTCGGCACCATCGCCGTCATCGTGCGCCAGGAGATCGTCCTGTTCATCATGGGCGGCGTGTTCGTGGCCGAAACGGTCTCGGTGATCATCCAGGTCAGCTGGTTCAAGTACACCAAGAAGCGTTACGGCACCGGGCGCCGCGTGTTCCTGATGGCGCCCCTGCACCACCATTTCGAACAAAAAGGCTGGAACGAGACCCAGGTCGTCGTGCGTTTCTGGATCATCACGATGATGCTGGTGCTGGTCGGCCTCTCTACCCTGAAGCTGCGCTGATGAACCACCTCGAACAATACGCCGGCAAGCACGCCCTGGTCC
This sequence comes from Massilia antarctica, assembly GCF_015689335.1. Lineage (GTDB taxonomy): Bacteria > Pseudomonadota > Gammaproteobacteria > Burkholderiales > Burkholderiaceae_D > Telluria_A > Telluria_A antarctica. The sequence continues at coordinate 3,090,386 of NZ_CP065053.1, forward strand.
TCGGGCTGGGCGAATCCGGCCTGGCGATGGCGCAGTGGCTGGCGCGCTGCGGCGCGCGCGTGCGCGTGGCCGACACGCGCGAGGCCCCGCAACGCCTGCAAGCGTTGCGCGATGTGCTGCCGGGCGCCGAATTCATCGGCGGCGAACTCACCGAAGCGCTGCTCGACACCATCGACTTCGTGGCCGTCAGCCCGGGCCTGGCGCCCGCGCGCGAACTGGCCGCCATCGTGCCGGCCGCCGGGACGCGCGCCATTCCGGTGTGGGGCGAGATCGAACTATTCGCCCAGGCCCTGGCCGCGCTCAGGGAAGAACGGGGCTACGCGCCGAAAGTCATCGCCATTACCGGCACCAACGGCAAGACCACCGTCACCAGCCTGACCGGTTTGCTGTGCCAGCGCGCCGGCCTGTCGACCCGCGTGGCCGGCAATATCAGCCCGGCGGCGCTGGACGTGCTGCGCGAAGTGCTGGACCAGGAAGTGCTCGATCAGACCGCGCTGCCGCAAGCCTGGATCCTGGAGCTGTCCAGCTTCCAGCTGCATTCGACGTTCAGCCTGCGCGCCGATGCCGCCACGGTACTCAACCTCACCCAGGATCACCTGGACTGGCACGGCGACATGGCCGCCTACGGCGCTGACAAGGAACGCATCTTCGGACCATCGACGGTGCGCGTGCTCAATCGCGACGACCCGCTTGTCGCGCGCATGGCCGCGCCGGGCGCCGACGTGCGCACCTTCGGCACCGGCGAACCGAAAAAAGCCGACAGCTTCGGCCTGCACAACGAACGCGGCGTGCTGTGGCTGACCGTGGCCGTGGCCGGGGAAGAGAGCGAGAAGAAGCGCAAGAAAAATGAACCGCTTGAGGTGGTGCCGTGCACGATCAGCCGCCTGATGCCGGCCGACGCGCTGCGCATTCGCGGCTTGCACAACGCCACCAACGCGCTGGCCGCGCTGGCCCTGTGCCGCGCCATCGGCCTGCCGTTCGCGCCGCTGCTGCACGGCCTGCGCGACTACCAGGGCGAACCGCACCGGGTCGAACTGGTGGCCGCCATCGACACAATCGATTACTACGACGACAGCAAGGGTACCAACGTGGGCGCCACCGTGGCCGCCTTGGTCGGCTTGGGCAAGGCCTTCGGCGGCGAATCGCAGAAAATCGTGCTCATCGCCGGCGGCGACGGCAAGGGCCAGGAGTTCGAGCCGCTGGCCGAACCGTGCTCGCGCTATGTGCGCGCGGCGGTGCTGATCGGGCGCGATGCGCCGCTGCTGCGCGCCGCCATCGAGCCGTCCGGCGTCGAGTTGATCGATTGCGCGACCCTGCCTGAAGCGGTACGGCGCGCCAGCGCGCTGGCGCAGGCCGGCGATTGCGTGCTGCTCTCGCCTGCCTGCGCCAGCTTCGATATGTTTACCGGTTACGCGCATCGCGCCCAGGTGTTCGTCGACGCCGTGCGCGAACTGGCGCTCGACAAAGGACAGGACATCTGATGGCCTTCCAGTTTCCATTCTCCTTCGCCGGCTCGGCTTCGGACACTTTGTCCGGGGACCGCACACGCCCGTCGAAAATGATGGAATACGACCAGCTGCTGGTCTGGGTCACCGTGCTGCTGATGCTGTTCGGGATGGTGATGGTGTACTCGGCCTCGATCGCGCTGCCCGATTCGCCCAAGTACGCGAACTACAAAACCACCTACTTTCTGCAACGCCAGGCGATTTTTATCATGGTCTCGATGCTGGCCGGGTTTTTCGTGTTCCGCATTCCGGTCGCCACCTGGCAGCGCTACGCCTCCGCCTTGTTTGTCGCCAGCCTGGCGCTGCTGGCACTGGTGCTGGTCAAGCACGTGGGCTTTTCGGTCAACGGCGCGCAGCGCTGGCTGGACCTGAAACTGTTCAAGCTGCAGCCGTCGGAAGTGATGAAAATCGCGGCCGTGCTGTACGCCGCCGATTACACGGTGCGCAAGCAGGAATACATGCACAAGCTGACCAAGGGCTTCCTGCCGATGGCCGGTGCGATCGGCCTGGTGGGTCTGTTGCTGCTGCTCGAACCCGACCTGGGCGCGTTCGGCGTGATCGTCTGCATCGCCATGGGCATCCTGTTTTTGGGCGGGATCAACGCCGTCTGGTTCGGCGGCATCGGCGCGCTGCTGGTCGCCATTTTCACCGCTATCATCGTGTTTTCGCCATTCCGGCGCGCGCGCATGTTCGCCTACCTGGACCCGTGGAAAGAGGGCAATGCGCTCGACAAGGCCTACCAGCTGACGCACTCGCTGATCGCCTTCGGCCGTGGCGAATGGTTCGGCGTGGGCCTGGGCGCCAGCGTCGAAAAGCTGCATTACCTGCCCGAAGCGCACACCGACTTCCTGATGGCCGTCATCGGCGAGGAACTGGGCCTGGCCGGGGTATTGGTCGTCATCGCCATGTTCTACTGGCTGGTCAAGCGCGCCTTCGACATCGGACGCCAGGCCATCGCCATCGACCAGACCTTCGCCGGCCTGGTCGCCAAGGGCATCGGCATCTGGATCGGCGTGCAGACCTTTATTAACATGGGTGTGAACCTGGGCCTGCTGCCAACCAAGGGACTGACCTTGCCGTTGATGAGTTACGGCGGCTCGGGCGTGTTGATCAACTGCGTCGGGCTGGCGATTTTGCTGCGTATCGATTATGAGAACCGTGTGTTGATGAGGGGGGGACGGCCATGAAGCGTTTGATGATCATGGCGGCCGGCACCGGCGGGCATATTTTCCCGGGGATCGCGATCGCGCAGACCATGCGCCAGCGTGGCTGGGACGTGAGCTGGCTCGGCACCTCGCACGGCATGGAGCAGGACCTCGTGCCCAGGAACGGCATCGCCATCGACAGCATCGATTTTTCCGGCATGCGCGGCAAGGGCTTGAAGCACAGCGTGACCGGCGCCTTCAAGATGGCGGCCAGTTTCGTGGCATGCCGCCGCTTCATCAAGCAGCGCAAGCCGGACGTGGTGCTCGGCATGGGCGGCTACGTCTGCGTCCCCGGCGGCATGATGGCGCGCTTTGCCGGCGTGCCGCTGGCGCTGGTCAATGCCGATGCCGCGCTGCTGTTGTCGAACAAGACGCTGGCGCCCCTGGCCAGCAAAGTGATGTTCGGCTTTCCCGCCGATTTCGGCAGCGCCGCCGCCAAGGCCATCGTCACCGGCAACCCGGTGCGCAAGGAAATCCTGGCCATGACGCCGCCGCCGCAGCGTTTCGACGGCCGCAGTGGCGCGCTGCGCATCCTGGTGGTCGGCGGCAGCCTGGGTGCCAAGGTCTTGAACGACAGCGTGCCGGCCGCGCTGGCGCTGCTGCCGCAAGATCAGCGCCCGCACGTGACTCACCAGTCGGGCAAGAAGAATATCGATGCGCTGCGCGAGGCGTATGCCAGGGCCGGCGTGACGGCCGACGTGGTCGACTTCATCGACGACATGGCCGGCGCCTACGCCGCGGCCGACGTGGTGATCTGCCGCGCCGGTGCGATCACCGTGTCGGAACTGACGGCGGCGGGGGTGGCCAGCGTGCTGGTGCCGTTCGTGGCCAGCACCACCAGCCACCAGCGCGACAACGCGCAGTGGATGGAAAAGCAGAAGGCGGCAATCCATTTGCCGCAAACGGAATTGAGCGCGCAGCGCGTGGCGCAGCTGCTGCAAGGGCTGGGCCGCGATACCTGCCTCGCCATGGCGTTGGCCGCGCTGGCGGTCGGCAAGCGCAACGCCAATGAAGCAATCGCGGATGTACTCGAACAACTGGCAGGATCGACAGACAGAATTGAAACAAGAACATGAAACATAAAATCAAGAACATTCACTTCGTCGGCATCGGCGGCAGCGGCATGAGCGGCATCGCCGAAGTGCTGCTGAACCTCGGCTACAGCGTGTCCGGCTCGGACCTGGGCAGCAACGCGGCCAGCCAGCGCCTGGCCAGCCTGGGCGCGCAGGTCATGCTCGGCCACGCCGCCGACAATATCCTCGGCGCCGACGCCGTGGTCACCTCGACCGCCGTCAAAGACGACAATCCGGAAGTGGTGGCGGCGCGCGCAGCGCAGATTCCCATTGTGCCGCGCGCGATTATGCTCGGTGAATTGATGCGCTTGAAGCGCGGCATCGCCATCGCCGGCACCCACGGCAAGACCACCACCACCAGCCTGGTGGCTTCGGTGCTGGCCCAGGGCGGGCTCGATCCGACCTTCGTCATCGGCGGCCGTCTCAATAGCGCCGGCGCCAACGCCAAGCTGGGGACCGGCGAATACATCGTGGCCGAAGCCGACGAATCGGACGCCTCGTTCCTGAACCTGTCGCCGATGATCGAAGTGATCACCAACATCGACGCCGATCACATGGAAACCTACGAGCACGATTTCGAAAAGCTCAAGCAGGCCTTCGTGCACTTCACCCATCGCCTGCCGTTCTACGGCCGTGTGATGCTGTGCATTGACGACCAGCATGTGCGCGACATCATTCCGTTCGTGACCAAGCCGATCACCACCTACGGCTTTTCCGAAGCGGCCCAGGTGCGCGCGGTCAATGCCAGCGCCATCGGCCTGCAGATGCATTTCACGGTAATCCAGGAAGGCTATCCGGATACACAGTTCATCCTCAACCAGCCCGGCATGCATAATGTGCAGAATGCCTGTTCGGCGATTGCCATCGCGCGCGAAATCGGCATCGACGACAGTGCGACCCAGCAGGGCCTGGCGGAGTTCCACGGCGTGGGGCGGCGCTTCACCCGCTACGGCGACGTCAGTATTCCGGGCGGCGGCAGCTTCGCGCTGGTGGACGATTTCGGCCACCACCCGGTCGAGACGGAAGTGACCCTGGCCGCCGCGCGCGGCGCCTACCCGGGCCGCCGCATCGTGCTGGCGTTCCAGCCGCACCGCTATTCGCGCACGCGCGACCTGTTCGAAGACTTCGTCAAGGTGCTGGGCACCCCGGACGTGCTGCTGTTGTCCGAAGTGTATGCCGCCGGCGAAGCGCACGTGGTGGCCGCCGATGGCCGCGCGCTGGCGCATGCGCTGCGCGTGGGCGGGAAAATCGAGCCGATTTTTGTCGAAGCGATCGCCGACATGCCGGCTGCCATCATGAACGTGGTGCGCGACGGCGACGTTGTCATCACCATGGGCGCCGGCTCGATCAGCGGCATTCCGAATAAACTGACTACCCCTGTGGAGGCATGAGCATGAGCGAATTTAATTCCGGCGACGCGGCCGCACTGGGCAAGGTTGGCGTGCTGTTCGGCGGCCGCTCGGCCGAACGCGACGTATCGATCATGTCCGGCACCGGCGTGCTCGCGGCGTTGCGCAGCAAGGGCATCGACGCCCATCCGTTCGACACGGGCCAGCGCGGCATCACCGAACTGGCGGCCGAGGAATTCGACCGCGTGTTCATCGCGCTGCACGGCCGCTTCGGCGAAGACGGCACCCTGCAGGGCGCACTCGAACAGCTCGGCATTCCCTACACCGGCAGCGGCGTGATGGCGTGCGCGATCGCCATGGACAAGATCTACACCAAGATGATCTGGCTGATGCACGGCCTGCCGACCCCGCGCTACGCGGCCTTGGGCGCCGATACCGACCTGGCCCAGGCGGTGGCGCAGCTTGGCCTGCCGCTGATCGTCAAGCCGCCCCACGAAGGTTCGAGCATGGGCATCACCAAGGTGCGCGCCGCCGCCGAATTCAAGGCGGCCTACGACGTGGCGGCCGGCTTCGATGAAGTGGTGCTGGCCGAGGAATTCGTCACCGGGCGCGAACTGACGGTGGCGGTGCTGGGGCGCGGCGCCAATGCGCGCGCGCTGCCGATCGTCGAAATCGTGGCCCCGGACGGTAATTACGATTACCAGAACAAGTATTTTACGGACGATACCAAGTATGTATGTCCGGCGGCGTTGGACGAAGCGACCAGCGCGGAAGTGGCGCGCCTGGCGGTGGAAGCCTACCGCGCCGTCGATTGCGAAGGCTGGGGCAGGGTCGATGTTTTGCTGCGCGCCAGCGACAACAAGCCGTTCCTGATCGAGGTCAATACCTCGCCGGGCATGACCGGCCACTCGCTCGTGCCGATGGCGGCGCGCGCGCTGGGCATCAGCTACGAAGACCTGTGCGTCGAGATTGTTCGTTCGGCACGCTTGAAAATGGCCCAGGGCCAGGGTTAATACAGTAATGTGGCATGACGTACGAGCTTTGAATGCAAGCGCGAGCGGCCTGATGGCCGCGGTGGTGATCGCCTGCCTCGCGTCGGCCGTGTGGTGGTTGTCGCAGCTGCCGATGTTCACCCTGCGCACGGTGCGGGTCGACAGCGTGTATGGGATGGAACTGAAGCATGTGAACAAGCTGACCTTGCGCGCCGGCGTGGTGGGCCGCATCAAGGGTAATTTTTTCACGACCAACCTGGAACAGGTGCGCACCGCTTTCGAAACGGTACCCTGGGTCAGGCGGGCCGAGGTGCGGCGCGAATGGC